>CBFHWI010000023.1:0-26825 GCA_965659475.1 Methylophaga sp. | reverse complement strand
AACCAGTATTGATGCCATGGCAGTTGGCGTTGGCCTGGCGTTTTTAGAGGTGAATATTTTTTTGGTCGCCGCAGTAATTGGTTTTTGTACCTTTTTGATGGTGACGATTGGCGTGATGTTGGGCAGGGTATTGGGGCAGAAAGTAGGTGATAAAGCTGAAATCCTCGGTGGCTTGATTTTGATTCTGGTGGGCGTGATGATTGCTGTTGAACATATCAATGGTTAATGCTTGCCGCTTGCGCTGCCACAACCTATGATGGCGCGTTTTCTTAAATTCTTGGAGTAACAAATTATGTCAGAACCTGTCTGGTTCAGAACCGCGGAAGCCACTGTATTTGCCAGTGATGATCAAGGTACCGATGCGATGCCGGAAATTTTAATTGGCAGCACCAAAGGCCCGGCCGGTCATGCATTTGCCAATTTGATGGGCCAAACTGAAGGCCATACCCGGATGTTTGCCATCCGTGCCACCAATCAACAAGTCAAACCGGCGACTTTAATGGTGCCCAAAGTCACGATTAAATCAGGTGCTTACGTAGCGTTATTTGGTGGCCCGGTGCAATCTGCTGTTGCTGATGCGGTGTTGGATAGTGTCATTGAAGGCGTTATCCCGAAAGAACATGCTGATGATTTATGTATTGTTGCCATGCTGTGGATTGCCCCCGATGCAGTGGCCAATCCGGATGTGGATCGTAAAGATCTGTACCGCACGAACTATGAAGCGATGAAACTGGCTATCAAACGGGCAATGAGTGGTGCGCCGTCAATTGATGAACTGATTGCCAATCGCAATAAAATTCACCATGAGATGTATGACCCGGAAACTGGCGAATCAGCCTGGTAGCATAAGCTTTATCTAGCACAATCAAGCCCCGCCTGTGTGCGGGGCTTTTTATTATCAACGACTATAGTTAAAGTGCGTTCTCAGAGGGAATTGGCAGAGGATTTACCGGTGATGCTGTACGATCTTAAGTTACTGTGTTAACTAGGTCTTAGGGATTTAAAGTCTGCGAGTTGCATCCGATATGCTGAATGAACAACTTGAACAAAATATTATTATTCTGGCCCGCCACCGGTTGAAAGCGCTGAAAGTGGCTTTGGCCGGTCGCAGTGCCGACTTAAATCTGGTGCAAAATACTTTTCACCAGCTGACGGGGCTCACCAGTTTGCGGTTTGTGCAAAATAATGGCCTCAGCGATGAGACCTTCAAAGAGCTCAGTATCATCGATAATCTGGCGATTTTGAATATTCAGCATTCACATCCAGAAGTCCTGGATAAGTTTTCGCAGGAAGCACAACAACTGTCACGTTACCTGGATATGCCGGCACGGCAGTTACTCGATTTAATTTTTAAGGAAGGTGGCCGTTTCCATAATCAGGAGGCGATATCGGTGGCGATTCACCGTGGACTGATTGATGATGTGCATCATGAAGCCGAAGCCTATCAACGCTTAACTGAACGCGAGCAGCGCCACCAGGATCGTTAAGATAGCAGCTCAATCTCAAAGCGGTTTTTGCCGGCTTTTTTGGCGATATAAAGCTGTTCATCAGCATGATGAATTAATTGTTGGCAACTGTATTCTTTATTGTCTGTTAATACCGCGCCAATCGAAAAGGTAATCGCTGACAATTTGTCATCGCTGAGTTTAAAAGTGGATTTCAGCTTTTCCAGTAGCTTGGCCAGCGACTTCTTATCCATATCAAACGCGATTAAAACAAATTCATCACCGCCATAACGGGCAATGAAATCATTATTTTTGCGAACCAGTTTTTTCAGATTTTTGGCTACAGAAATCAACATCTTATCGCCATTGCTGTGACCAAACTGATCATTAACTGCCTTAAAGCCATCTAGATCAATAAGCATGATGGCAATATTTTTTTTGCGTTTATCCTGTTGCCAGCTGGTTCGCACAAAATGTTCTAAAGAACGGCGATTGCGTAGGCCCGTGAGTGGATCGGTATCAGACAGTGAGCGTAGCTTTTTTAAATTGTCCTGAATCATATCAAAGGTGACATCATCCGCCGCCAAGTCATCTTGCAGGGACTCGAATTTTATGCAGGGCAGCCGCATTTCTATTAACGATTCAACCTGATATGCAAACGACTTGAACATTTTCATTTGATCGTCGCTGAGCTGACGAGGCTGCGTATCGATAATGCATAATGTGCCAATATTGTAGGTGTGACCTTCGTGGGTAAACCGTAATGGCATACCGGCATAAAATATAATTTTGGGGCCATCGATGACCAGCGGATTGTCAGCAAACCGCTCATCATTAGGGGCGTTTTCAACAATTAAATGACGGTTTTCAGCGACGACATGGCCACAAAATGAGATATCCCGGGGGCTTTCACACAATTTCAGACCATAAATAGATTTAAACCACTGGCGTTCGCCATCAATCAACGAAATAGCGACAATGGGCATATCAAACACATTACTGATCAATGCCGTTAGATTATCAAAAATAGCCTCATACTCAGAATCCAATAATTGGCTGGCATATAAGGCCTGCAAACGTTCCGGTTCATTCGATGGAATTGCTGGTGCTTGCATAATGATCCTTCATCTATATTTGATGAAACATGCGCCGAAATGGCCTCGATCACAATACCATATGAATTCTAAGCTAACTACATGACAATATTGCAATTATAGGGTTTTTGATCAGAACTTGGGCTCAGTGCCTTGCTGGCGGGCAATACAGGCATTCATGATTGCATCGTGGATAAATTCAAGCGATTTATCGACAGGATAAATAAACACCTGTTTGGCGATAATCAACAAATCATCACGACCTTGGGATTCACTGTAAATCTGTTTGATGTTGGCTTCAAAAGCGGGCCAGTCATCCCCCTCGGTTTGGCGGATTTTCTGAATTTCGTATGCCGTACCGGCCTGATAAGCACAACTGGTGATAGTGCCGCGTTGCATTTCTGCGGCCAGCGGCGCGGTGATAAACAAGCTGAATAAAACGGCAAAAACAATACGGGTCATTATTTGATCTTAAAATTGATTTAGTTGAACGTATGACAAGCATGAATCTAAATTCATTCACGCTAAATATAAAATAGCCCGAACCAGGCCCTTTTAAATCGCTAACTCAGCAATGACCTTTTTAGCATGGCCTGGCGAGCAATGGCCAAGGTAATCATTATTAACATCAAATATGTAACTTTCCATTATCGTTCCAGCAGCTAGTAATTCACAGGTGTATTATCGCAATCAATAGCACATCAAAAAGCATTGATAACAGAAGCGTTTGAAGTGTCGCAAACTATCGATTTAACTTTACTGTTCTTTAATTAAATGCTGCCAGCAGAATCATTAATACCGTTTATTGTTGCCTCGGCATTGTTGGCGATTGCGCCCGGGCCTGACAATGTTTTTGTGCTGACGCAATCGACGCTATACGGTAAGCGCAGTGGCATTTTGATTACCCTGGGTTTATGCACCGGGCTGATTTTTCATACCTGTTTGGTGGTGTTAGGCATTGCGACTTTGTTACAGACGTTTAGCTGGGCATATGTGGTCTTAAAAGTGCTGGGTGCCAGTTACTTACTGTATCTCGCCTGGCATATCTTAAAAAGTCCGTTGCCAACACTTGCTGCTGATGAGACTGCTTTAAGTGATAAGGCCTTGTACCTGCGCGGTATTATTATGAATATCAGCAATCCCAAGGTCAGTATTTTCTTTCTGGCTTTTTTGCCACAGTTTGCTGATGCCAGCCTTGGGCCAGTGGCACCGCAGATTTTTCTGCTTGGTGCCGTATTCTGTTTGTTGTCGTTGTTGATTTTTAGCGGTATTGCCATGATTGCCGCCGGGATTGGTCATTGGCTCAGGCAAAAGCCAACCCTACAGCTTTATTTGAACTGGCTGACGGCGCTGATTTTTGTGTTGCTGGCGCTGAGATTATTGCTGGGCAGCAATATCTAGGGCTGGGGCTATTTTTGCGTCTGGCCGCGTTGTATGAAATACGTCCCCGTACTTCAGCGCTTCGTGGCCATCAAAGCTGCTCAAATGGGTTCTCCAGCCCCATTTTTGTCAATCGCTTATGTATAAAGACTACACTGCACGCTTTCCGCCTTGTCGGACACAAAATTGCTCAAGTCGTGGTGGATATAAAAGATAAACAAGCCCTAAGGTTTTCTGAAGCGAATATCGACATGTAGTGAGCCGGCAGGGTCTTCACGCTTTAATTGCCAGCCTTGTGACAGTATGTAGTCCAGTGCTGCCTGATAACTGTGGAAGGGCTTATCAATTTGAGTCAGCTCGCCATTGTCTTCAACATGCAGTGTAAATCCGTCTTGTTCAGTGGATGATGTTTTTTCAATTATTGCCTGTGGTTTCATTATTTGTCTTCCATTAACTTAATCTTAAGCGTGCCGATAATGTATCACCATAAGACCTTACCGGGCTAATCATCGAAAAATCAGGTAAACAACCGTGATGCATAAGCGTATTGCCGATAGAATAAGGATTGAGACATCAGTGAACGATTGCTGAAAACTTATCACAATACTTTGCTGACAAAAATTAAAGCGGTAATTAACAGAGGGTTTCACGCTTTTTCGATATCGCGACAAGGGAATAAATGACATATTCAGGACACCAAGTCTCAAGTGACCAAACACTGAAAACAAACAGTCTATGGCTCGGCTTTGTATTATTTTTGTTGCTGCCATTGATGCTGGTGGCTGATGACGAAAAAACCGCCGAACCCGATTGCGGTCAGGCCGATATTCGCTATTTGGATGATCCGTCTTTGAGTCGTGCCGAACGGATTAAGCTGATGGAAAAGGCTTTTTATAACTCGATTAACCGTTTTGAAGCCTGTGAACTCGCTAATCAGTCGTTATCTTCCAGTGCCAACAATAGTGGTGGTGGCGGTGGAGATGACGGACAGGGCGAGGGTTTGTCTGAAAACAGTGCCACGGCCAGTCAGGATATGCAGGGAACAGATCCAACGTTAGAAATCCCGCCGCCAATGGCTGAACAGGATAGTCAAGATACCGAGTCCGGAACGACGCAATCACCAGCCAGCGCTCGCAATGGTGCCATTCCTGAAGATATTCCTGCTGCCAACAATGATGACGCCATTGCGGCACAAATCCGTCTGGCAGCCGAGTCTGAAACTGATCCGGAGATCCGCGAAAAACTCTGGAATGAATACCGCAAATATAAGGGGCTGAAAGTTGTTGAATAGCCAAATGATCAAAGCACCGCTGAAGCTACTGGTTTACTTGTTTATTTCGATGCATTTGCTGGTGGCCTGTGCGCCATCCTCGGTGAAATCAGTGCCCACCGGGCCGCAGCCATCATCCAGTTATAACCAGTCTGAAGCCGAACGCTACCAGGGCGTCAAACTGGATGTGGTGATACCGGTATTTTCACCGGGTCTTTCTGATGCTGAAGCTAATTATGAAGAAGAAGGCATCTGGCCGGAGTTACGACGCGCCGAAGCCAATCGCTTTGCCTATCAACTGAAACAAGCGTTGGATGACAGTGGCATGTTTGGCGCCGTTCGCGTCACACCCAACAGCACCGCGTCGGGTGACTTATATGTGCTCGGTGAAATCATTGAATCCAATGGCTAGGAGGTCGAATTCAGTTTGAATGCTGTTGATGCCAGTAATAAACAATGGCTGAATGAAACTATTGATCATGACGTTCACGAGGGGTTTTATAAGAATCCCCGCAATGAAGGTCTGGATCCTTACCAGCCGGTGTTTGATAAAGCGGCAGCCGTTATTATTGAAGCGTTGCTCAAACAACAACAAAGTCAGCTGGCGCAATTAAAATCCATAGCTGATCTTCGCTTTGCCAGTAGTTTTAACGAAGAAGCATTCAACGATTATCTGGACACCAGTGGCCGGCAAATTGAACTGCTCGGTTTACCCAGCGATGCTGATCCCATGTTTGAGCGGGTTAAGTCCATTCGGGTGCGAGAGCAGTTATTCGTTGATAACTTGCAGCAAAATTACGGCAATTTTTCTGAGCAGATGGATGACAGTTATTTAGCCTGGCAGGAAGCCAGCGCCACCGAGCTGCAATTACGAAAAGAAGCCAGAACCAAAAGCGCCCTGAAAATTCTCGGCGGGGTTGCCTTAGTGGCTGCAGCAGTGGCAGCGGCCGTCAATGGTGGTTCGTCACGGCCGAATGTTGGTCGGGATGTAGCCGTTATCGCCGGTGGTGTCGGTGGTGCAGTCTTGATTTCCAGTGGTTTTAAATCCAGAGAAGAGGCCAAATTCCATCAAGATGCCATTAATGAGCTGGGCGAATCCATTAATCTGGAAATGGCACCACAGGTCATGACTTACGAAGAACAATCAGTTGAATTAACCGGCGATATCGAAAATCAGTTTCAGCAGTGGCGGGCATTTTTAAATCGAATGTACCAACTGGAAGCCACGCCCGATGTGCAATTGTAAATTTGATAGATGATTAACGACAAGATAGTCGCCGCCAAGCAGGCCAAACGCCTGCATATTTTTCAGATGCTGTTATTTGTGTTGCTACTCAGCCTGTTGGGGCTGGGTATTATTTATTGGGCTTCGCAGCCGAAAGCGCTTGATACGCCCTTAACCGAAACCGCACCTGAAGCAGCTGACATCGCAGAACCAGCGCCGCCGGCAGATGATGACGAACTCAGACAGGCTTATCTTGAAGCCTAAGCCCGGTTTGAAAATGAACTGAGCCCGCAGCTCAATAAAATTGATTTGCCCGCCCGGGATAAGCCACTGTCAGAAAAACTCGACAATATTGAAAAACAGGCCGTCCAGCAATTTGCTGCCAGTCATTACGCCAAGGCATACAGCTCGATTACGCAATTGATCACGCTTGCCGAAGAGACCATCGCGAATAGCCAAAGCCAATTTGCTGAGGCGATGCAGACTGCGCAAAGCGCTTTTGATGATAACGATTATCCCAAGGCCAAACAGGCGATTGATAAAGCGCTGATATTAGACACCAGTTCAGGGGATGCCAAAAAACTGGCCGAGCGGGTGGTACAGTTGCCGGAAATTAATGATTTGCTCAGCCAAATCAAAACCGCCAATGCTGAAAATAATCGCCAGCGGGAGCGGGATCTGATTAATCAGTTATTAAAGCTGGTGCCGGAACGTGAAGCCCTAAAAAAACGTGCCCAACAGTTAACCACTGCGATTAATAACGATAACTTTCAGCAGCAGATTAATCAGGGCTATCAAGCGCTTGAAAACGCTAATTTATCAGCGGCGCAAAGCGCACTGGATAAAGCCAAACAGCTGTATCCCGATCGGTCAGAGGTACGGGATTTAAATCAGGCCGTTCAACAAGCCCAGCAGAATCAACAGCTACGTCAATTACAAACCGCTGCGGCCAAAGCGGCATCTGAAGACAACTGGGCTGCTGTCGCGAAACACCGGCAACAGATTCAGTCACTGACTCCGGCTGATAAAGCCAACGCCGATCAACTGGCGGTTGCCGATAAAATTGTCTCATTACAAAAGCAAATTGATGCCGCATTGGCCGCACCATTGCGTTTATCCAATCAGTCTGCTGCCAGTGACGCTGAAGCAATGCTTTTGGAAGCGCGACATTATCAAAATCAAAGCACCACGCTTGCTGCCAAAAGTCAGCAGTTGGCAAGCGTATTAGCAGCAGCGAATCAACCGGTCGCCGTTGAGGTCCGCTCCGATAATCAAACCTTTATCAGCGTGCGCGGCGTTGGTAATGTCGGTGTTACGGATGGCAAAACGATTCAGCTTAAGCCCGGTAATTATACGTTTGAAGGCAGACGTACCGGTTATAAGTCCAAGCTAATCGAAGTGCAAGTTCCACTGGATAAAACATCAATCTCAGTCACGCTGATTTGTGATGAAGCCATTTAATCAGACCATCGCGCAAGCGAAGAAACGCCAGCAACGACTTAACCTGCTAATGCTCAGCGGCTTTGTGTTGCTGGTAGTTGTTATTCTGACGGCGTTACTGATATCACGCGGTACCCGAATTATTGTGCAGCCTGATGCGGCATTACCAGCGTCAATTCAGGTCGAGCAAGGTTTGGGCATGGCGTTATTTGGATCGGTTTATTCATTAACAGCGTCACCGACCATTCGTGTGACCGCCGAGCGTTATTATCCGCATCAGCAGATTTTGCAGCCCGCTGAACAGGGCAAGGTATTAACGGTGACATTAAAACCGCTGCCGTCTAGCGTCTCTTTTAAAACCGGGTTATCAGATGGACGAACCTCATGGCAAGTAAATGATGATGTGGTCGCCGTGGCAGATACGCTTGAACAAACCTTACCACCCGATGATTACACGCTGACCGTCAGCCATCCGCATTATCACCCAGAAACCATCGATTTTTCTTTGGCCGCAGGTGAGCAGCTTGAGCAAACTATTCTGTTAACGCCACTGACTGGCAAGTTGATTATCGAATCCACACCCAGCCGCGCCAGCGTCACTATTGATGATAAAGCGGCTGGCGAAACGCCATTAGAATTAACGGTTGCCGGGGGATTTATTAATGTCGCGGTCACCATGCCAGAATTTGCCCCCAGTACCGAAACCATTGAAATCACCCAGCAAACGACAACGACGGAGCGTCATTACCGGCTGCAAGCAGAGCAGGCATCGATTAAGCTGGATCTACAGCCCACGGGCGGCACGCTGACCGTCAATGGTATTGCCGTTAATGCTACTGAACGGCTGTCGGTTGAAGCTGGAAAAACCCATAAAATTACCTACCAAAAACCCGGCTATTTTTCCCAAACGCAGACAGCGAATTTAAACAGCAAACAATCAACCACGCTGGTTTTTGATTTGCCGCAAGAAAACGGTGAGGTATCGATTAATGCCAATCTGCAAGCGACCGTTAAGATTAATGGTAAAGAAGTCGGCAGCACGCCAATCAATCTCAGCCTGCAAGCCGTGCCACAACAAATCACCTTAAGCCGGCCCGGTTATCGTGCCGTTAGTCAGACGGTGACGCCATCCTCACAGTCAGCCAAAGCCGTATCAGTAACCTTATTGCCAGAAGCGCAAGCGCAACTTGCCGAAGCGCCACGAACTTATCAAACGGTTGCTGGCGGTGACATGCTGTTATTTACGCCCAATGAAACCTTCACCATGGGCGCGGCCAGAGATGAAGCGGGTCAGCGGGCCAATGAATTTCTCCGTCAGGTAAAACTTACCAAGCCGTTTTATGCCGGCGAGCATGAAGTCACTAATCGTGAATATCAGCAATTTAAAAGCGATCATCCGGGTGATGCCAGTTTGCCCGTAATATTCGTCAGTTGGCTGCAAGCGGCCAGCTTTTGTAACTGGCTCAGCGAAAAAGAAAATTTGCAGTTGGTTTATGACATTTCGGGCAATCAGCTTGCCAGCATTAACGTTAATGCCAATGGCTACCGAATGCTAAGCGAAGCAGAGTGGGAATGGCTGGCCCGAAAAGTCAGGCGGGCTCAAACAACTCGTTTTGTCTGGGGCGATGCCGCCACTATTCCCAAAAATGCGGCCAATATTGCCGATGAATCTGCCAAAACAGCGGTCAGTACTTATGTACCGCGTTATAACGATGGTTATGCCGGCGTGGCGCCGGTCAAAAGCTTTAGCAGGGAATTGAGCGGCTTGTTTGATATGGGTGGCAATGTCAGTGAATGGGTGCATGATGCTTATACGCTGACGGTCCCCAAGGCCGGACAGATTTATCCGCAGCAACTTGATAATAGCCGAGCTGATATTCGTGTCATCAAAGGCGCTAACGGGCGATCCGGCTCGTTAACTGAGCTACGCG
The DNA here is from genome assembly GCA_965659475.1 of Methylophaga sp. GTDB lineage: Bacteria > Pseudomonadota > Gammaproteobacteria > Nitrosococcales > Methylophagaceae > Methylophaga. Next base: position 17,040 of record CBFHWI010000023.1, on the reverse strand, counting down.
CTGCGTATCGTGACGGGCTCAGTCAGCCGCGTGATAATGTAGGTTTCCGGATTGGCCGTTATTTGAATAGGGGAGCGCCACAATGAATCGGGCGAAAAAAATATTATTAATCAGCGCGGCTGCAGTATTGCTGCTGATATCTGTACTGATGCTGCATAACGCTTATGCCGGCAAACCGTTTATCAGCCTGAACTCGCCTGTTTCCTTTCCGGTGGATATTTAACCATGACTGAGATGATGAAAAGTGTTGCGGCGCTGATAGTGTCGATAGTGGTCGTGCATATGATTTATATCGGCTATATCCGGCCCGAGTCGGCCCAATATATTGCGATCGCCATTGAGCAGCAGCAATCTTTGCCACGTAATCTGGTGGTCATCGTCAAAGATTACGAACAGGAAATTTGTTTTATTTTGATGCTATGGGGCTTTTATTTGATTTTCAGCTCGTACCGGCAAATTTTGAAAACCCATTATCTGTACAACGTTGATTTGATTGATGATGGCACACAAGTGCCAGAAGGTAACAGTCCGCAAACGCTGGACGTGAATCAAATCATTCACCGGCTGGATACTGAAATCCCCAAAGATTGTTTGTCTTCGCCGTTGGTGCAAACGCTGCGGTCCTCGTTGTGGCGTTACAGTTCCACTAATAATGTGCAGAACTTATCGGATGCCATTGAAAGCAATTTAGAAGCGCTGGCAGTGCGTCAGGACTCGGAAAACACCATGATCCGTTATCTTATCTGGGCGATTCCGTCGATTGGTTTTATTGGCACCGTGCGCGGTATTGGTCAGGCTTTGTCACAAGCCGATGAAGCCTTGGCTGGAGATATTTCCGGTATGGTCGATAGTCTGGGACTGGCGTTTAACTCGACCCTGGTGGCGTTACTGATTAGTATCTTTTTGATGTTTTTATTTCATCAGTTGCAGCGCCTGCAAGACAGCCAGATTGTTGAGACCCAGAGTTACTGTGATAAATACCTGCTGAGACGCATCCGGTAACCGAACATGCGACGGCGTAAACGCTCAGACGGCTTTAACCTGGCTTTTCTGGATATCATGGCCTGTGGTTTGGGCGCGGTGATTCTGGTGTTTATTCTGGTAAAGCAAAACCTTGAGGAGGCGCCAACTGAAGTCGGCAAGCTCCAGGAAGATATTGCCAGCCTCGAACAGGCCCAATCAGAAGCCGCCGAAACGCTGAGTTCGGTCAGAGCTGAATTGGCACGCGAAGACAGCAGCCTGCAACAAAGCAACCAAGAGTTAGATGCCCAGCAATCGGCGTTGGCAAATCAACAAGCTTCAGTAGAACAGGCCAAACAAGCCTTAGACGAATTGAAATCCAGTATTGTCGAGATTGACGTGCCTGAGCGGCAGGATTTGGTAGAAACCGATCAGGTCAACGAAGAAAACTATCTGTTGGGTCTGAAAGTCTCCGGCAGAAAAATTGGTATTTTGGTCGATATGAGTGCCTCAATGACCAATGAAAAACTGATTGATATTATCCAGACCAAAAGCCGTTCACAACAGGCCAAACAAACAGCCGCCAAATGGATTAGAACCAAAAATGTGGTTAAGTGGTTATTGGCGAGATTACCGGCAAACAGCGAAGTTGTGGTCGTGGCATTTAGCGAAGACGCAAAGACGCTGGGCAATAGCAGCATGCAATCGGCTTCGCCCGCAAATGTTAACCGAATTATGCAGGATTTAAACAGCCTGACACCGCAGGGCGGCACCAATCTGCAAAAAGGTCTGAATGCCATTAATCAATTTGCACCAAGCAATTTATATGTCATTACCGATGGTTTACCGACCAAAGGTGAGTCGCAATATCGCAGCCTTAATCCGTTTGCCAAATGTAATTCGTTGACGGGTAATGCCCAGACGATTTCTGGCGACTGTCGTAAGCGTTTATTCCAGCAAACGATTCAGGAAAGTAACCGGCAGGGGACACAAGTTGATGTGATTTTACTGCCACTGGAAGGCGATCCCGATGCGGTTAATCAATATTGGCTCTGGGCCGCAGTGACCGGTGGCTTGATGATTAGCCCGGCGAGTAACTGGCCATGAGATTTCGCAAAAAAGAATTGGATATTTTCAGTCTGTCTTTCCTGGACGTAATTTCCTGCGCTTTTGGCGCGGTGATCATGCTGATTTTGATCTCCAAAACCGATGTCGATGTCTCGGACGCCGGGCAGGAAAATATCAGCAGTTTGCTGGCATCGTTGATTGGTTTACAAAATTCAGTCACCGAAACCGAGCAACAGATTCAAGCTGAAATGTCTAGGCTCGATACGTTATCGGGCGAGCAAGCCGCCATTGAACGCGCCAGAGCACAGTTACAAAATCAGTTGCAGTCACTCCAGGATGACAATGCTGCATTGACCGACAATATTGCCGGGCTGAGTCTGGTGGAGTCACGGTTGCAACAGGCGGCATTGCCAACACCGCGCCCGCCTGTCAGTGAACGCTCAGAAGAAGTTGGCGGAATTCCGGTTGATAGTGATTATGTGGTGTTTATTATCGATACTTCGGGCAGTATGCAGCAGATTTGGTCAAGGGTGACCCGTGAAGTCGTCAATGTGCTGAACATCCATCCAGAGGTCAAAGGTTTCCAAATCCTTAATGATATGGGCACGTCAATGATTTCCGGGTATGACGGCCGCTGGATGTCCGATACACCCTCAACCCGCGACAGTGCGATCCGGTTATTTAGTAAATGGGCGGTGGTGTCTAATAGCAGTCCTGTGGAAGGTATCGAAACGGCGCTCAGAAAATACGCCAAACCCAATATCACAACATCGATTTATGTGTTTGGTGATGATTACACCGGCGGTTCATTCGATGCCGTTATCGGCAAAATCACCAAACAAAATCGGCAACTCAGTGATGGCCGCCGTTTGGCAAAAATTCATGGGATCGGTTTTTTATCACCCAGCAGTACTGATCGCTACAGTATTTTGATGCGTGAGCTGACCAAGCGGAACGAGGGTACTTATCTGGCCCTGCCACCCTGATGAAGGTTATTCCATAAATGCATATTTCCAGCGAATATCGTCAGCCGGCAGCATCTGACTAACGCTAAAGCGGATCATATTGGTCGGGTCGTTGGGATTACCAAGCACAACATAACGTTTACCGTCTTTATCAAAACCTACGCCGGTTTGGGCGTTGAACTCGGCAATTTCGCTGCTGTTATGCAAAACAAAAGGCTGTAAAGCATCGGCATCATCGGGTGGCAAAAACGGCGGTACCGTTTCTGGTCGCTGGCGTAACCCGACAAAAATTTCGGTCTCTGAAGGCAAAATCAAAATATTCCAGTGCAATAAGGTCATCATCAATCAGTAGCTCGATTTATCTTAAATTTAATTGCTTGCAGAATTCTTTGGCGTAACTCGCCAAATAACATTACCAACATCATCGGCAACTAACAGCGCACCGTTATTATCAACTACCACACCCACCGGCCGGCCATGGGCATCTCCATCTTCATTGATAAATCCGGTCAGAATATCTTCGGGCAGACCTGCTGGTTTACCGTTTTCAAATGGCACAAAAATAACTTTATAACCACTATGTGGTTCGCGGTTCCAGGAACCATGCTGACCAATAAAAGCACCGCCTTTAAATCGGGCCGGTAATAAATCCGCTTGATAAAAGGCCAGGCCCAACGAGGCAGTATGTGACCCCAAAGCATAATCCGGGACAATGGCTTTTTCTACCAAATCCTGCCGTTGTGGCTCGACCCGGTTATCAACATTTTGTCCGTAATAACTATACGGCCAGCCATAAAAACCGCCTTCCTGTACCGACGTCATATAATCCGGTACCAGATGATCGCCAAGTTCATCGCGTTCATTGACGGTGGTCCAGAGCTCGCCGGTGACCGGCTGCCAGGCAAGGCCATTAGGATTGCGTAAACCAGACGCGAACAATTGGCTGTCACCGGTTTCAGGATTGATTTGCAAAATGGCGGCGCGGTTGAATTCGTTATCCATGCCTTTTTCGCCAACATTGCTGTTGGACCCCACCGTGGCGTAAAGCATTTTGCCATCCTGGCTGGCGATGATATTTTTGGTCCAGTGGTAATTAATATTACCGGCCGGTAAATCGGCAATATGCTCACCTGATGCGGTAATTTCTGTGGCATCTTGTTGATATGGGAAACGGACAATCGCATCGGTATTGGCAACATAAAAATCATTACCAACCAGCACCATGCCGAATGGTGAAGTCAGATTGTCAATAAATGTGGTTTTGCTTTCGGCCACACCATCGCCATCTTTATCCCGCAATAAGCTAATGCGATCAGCACTGGGTACTGCCGCGCCAGCCCGCTTCATAAACCAGCCCTGGATCATAGACTTAAGACTTTTATCGGCATCTGGATTGGGCTGGGCATTGGTTTCAGCGACCAGCACATCGCCATTGGGCAATACATATAACCAGCGTGGGTGATTCAATCCTTTGGCAAATGCGTTTACGGCAAGACTCTCAGCGGCAATCGGTTTGTCAGCTTCTGACCAGCCCTTGGCGGGCGCAATATTAACGGTTGGCAACAAACCCGGATTAGGCTCAGGCAATGTCGGGTTAGGGCCAAAACCAGCATTTTTGGGTAATGCGGCATTATCAGCACAAGCATTCAGACTCAGCATCAAGACCGTCATAACGCCACTCAAAAACAATCTTTTTTGCATGAGTTGCTCTCCAAATGAATGAAATCAGTTGCCATACGACATTTCTGATAATGGGTCAGCACCGCTGAAATCAATGATGCGTAACGTTATTAATGCCTTTACAGTAAATCCACCCAATTATAGAGACAACCCTATTATTTAACTTGTTGCATATCTTTTTTTGCGTCTGTTCGGTAACAAACAGTTAAGCGGCACATTAAATAATCATAATAGCGGGGAGGTGTTTAATACCGGTGCTAACCAACCACACTATCGTTTGACACAAACGCCCGGCTTCAAGCGCTAAAACGATTGGCTGGATGATTGACCAGCAATCAATAACTATGCGGCTTCCCAAAAGGGGCGTATCTAAAAATTAATGAGAAGGTAGTTATCTATCTAACGTTTAAATAATGGTTTTTATACGGTTCCTAGCGTTCAGGTGCATCATTAAATAGGATTTATGCTGGATCAGTATCCTAAAATAAATAACCCCATGATGGACAACATGATGACGAGCAACATATAAAATGGGTTATTCCGGAAGCTGCTTAACAGTTATCCGGAATTTAGGTTTCTTCAAATAGTGCTGACTTTCTGCCAGCACTAGTTTGGCTTAAAATCAGAGAACACGGTTATTTCGAGCGAAGTCGAGAAATCCCTGCACCGATTAATCAGACTGTTAACGCAGTGTCCGGCTAAATAAATTCAGCGCCAGTTGATAACCAATCGCTGCCGTTTGCGCGTCATAACGGCCGCCATCACCTTCATCACGCATAAATGCATGTTCGGCATTAAACTCATGCCAGGTAAAGGTGATATCGGTTTTATTGAGTGTCACGTAGATTTTATCGAGGCCGTCACGGGGGACGTGGTTATCCTGCTTGCCCCAAATCATCAGCAATTCGCCTTTGATGTCGTCTAGGCGTTCCATGCTGTGCTGACCGGGCTGGTTTGGAATATTCTGGTTATGTAAATCGGTGGCGTAAAAACACGCAGTGCCTTTGACTGCCGGCTGTAAAGCCGCGCGGAACGCTAAATGGCCGCCGATGCAATAACCCATAGCACCAAAGTGACCATTGCACCAATCCTGCTGTTGCGCGTATTTAATCGCTGCAGCATTATCAGAATCATAACCCTGAACATCTTTGGTCATTTTATCGTTATTGCCTTTTTCACGACCGGCATCGTCATAACCCAGCACTGTGCCAATCGGGTTCAACTCATGAAATACCTCAGGCACCATCACAGCATAACCATGGCTGGCCATAAAACGCGCAGCACGTTCAATCGGGCCGGTTTGCTGAAAGATTTCTGAGTAAAACAAAATCACCGGATAGCTGCCTTGACCCACTGGGCGGTGAATATAGGTACGCATGACACCGGTTGGTGTATCCAGATCAACAAAATGGCTTTGGATTTTCATATCAGACTCGTTCCGTTGTTTAATCGAAAGGCGTTATTGTACATGGCACATTGTTTCAATGATTCATCGACTCATTAACATTTCTGACGGTCCGGCATTTCGGAAAAGCTGAGCAGCCCCAGAACTGCTTACCTGCGTTTTCACCCTTTTTCGTTTCTCTGAGCAACATCTCGCTGCCATATTTTGGACACCGATGGGAATTTTGTTTGTCAACTGTGATCTTTTGAACATGCCATATATGTTCCCTATGGGTTTTAAATGATCTGATTAGACGATCGGTTTCGATCGCATCGGTGATTTCTACCACTTTCTCAGGGCTAAGTGCTCTGAGCTTTTCAAGGTGGTGTTGTTCATCTTGAGGGATGATAGGCGAGATGCTTTTAAGACCCGCACCGTAATTTATGGTGTGTTGGATATTGAACAGTGGATATGAAACTTAAGGATAAGCGCTGGCCAATACAAGCGACCAGCGCACATATGTCACATTCCCGGATAAAACAGGTTTATGTTTTGACCAACTTTATTATTTTCTGCGGATACCAGACAACGAAAATAGATGACCATCTGGACAGCGTTACTCATCTTCATCAATTGATTGATAACCCTCGCGGTATTCGATTTGGGTGTCTTTCGGATGTTTTTCAAAGACCATACTGCTGTTAGAAATGGTCAGCTTGAATTGCTGTTGCGACACATCTGATACTTCATACTGAGTCATGTCGACAAACAGCATATTGCCACTGAGGCGGGTAATGCTGTCATCGGTTTGCGACATATAAGTCTTGTCATCATCGTAATAGGTCACTAGCTCAGAAAACGTCGCCATACCTGCTTCAGTTTCAGTAAACGTTAAAGAAAAAGAGTAGGGACCCGTATGACCAATCCAGGTGGAGTCTGCCAACATGCCGTAATCAACACCGCGTGTCAGCCTGATATCGCCAGCTTCCAGATGGCCTTGGTTATTTACAGTGAGCATCTCGGTTGGGAGGTCTACATCACCGCGCAATGTGAGAGTTTGATCGCCACTGTCATATTCATATTGCGCAGTGCCGATATCTTCACCACCTTTGTTGATATTCACCTTACCTTTGGGCAGAAATTGGTAGCTGGTCAAACCGTCCGGCGCAATAAACCTGCCCTCAAATTCTTCATTACTGCCACAAGCAGTCAGTACAACAGGCAGTATCAAGGCGATTAGCCAGGTAAGTTTTTTCATTGGTTTGGTGATCCTTGTTTCAGGGCAAAATCAGTGTAGAAAAGGATACCTTGAAACGCCGGTAGCTCAAAATCTATGGCAAGACGGTAAAAGTCATTGCTTGCCTATCAGTTATGGAGGGATATCTTCACATCTGTGGCAGCAAAACCCAAAACTGGATGGGTAGCTCACTGGCTTGAAGGCATTATGCATGAGCAGGTCTGATGACTATTTAACAATTCATAAGAATGTAATTGCTGCATAACTATTTTGTTGTGACGGACATGGAATTATCGTTGCGAAAGGTGTGAAGTTGAAAGACAGCAGAGTCAAATAGAGCTCGTCTGCTTTCCTCGGTAGTTGTTACTAACTGCAAGAGTTGGCTGGTCTGATATTCGTATTGTGCAGCGTTATGCCCATTTGTCATTAGAGCATTTAACACCTTATGCAGGCAGTTTGTGTCAGTTTCGGCTACAGCAAACAGTGGATACAAAAAAGCAGCTACCGTTTAAAACGATAACTGCTTGATGTACTTATAAATAATTGGCGCGCCTGGCACGATTCGAACGTGCGACCGCCTGGTTCGTAGCCAGGTACTCTATCCAGCTGAGCTACAGGCGCTGTAAATCGTTGAATTATACTTTTATATACCTGTTCAGGCAACGGTAAAAGTAAGTATTTGGCGGAGAGCGAGGGATTCGAACCCTCGATAGGGTATTAGCCTATACGCCCTTAGCAGGGGCGCGCCTTCAGCCACTCGGCCAGCTCTCCATCAAAGCCAAGCATTATACCAGCTATGATGGATTTGGCTAGTCAAAATGCCGATTATCCGGCAGTTGTCGGAATTTTTTCTGCTTGAATACGATCGTAAATTTCTTCACGATGTACGGTGACGTCTTTGGGTGCATCAACACCAATACGTACTTGATTGCCTTTGACCCCCAGAACGTTAACAACGACATCATCACCGATAATTAGTGATTCTCCAACGCGACGTGTAAGTATTAACATGGTATTCCCCTTACTCTGTAATTTAGGCTCCGAGGCTAGGGATGCGGACTCCCTTCATTCAATGGTCTCGTGCCATGATTCCTGTTTATTATCTTTATCAGAGGTCTTAGCGCCTCTTACGATACCTTCAGACAATTATTAAACTAAAACTATCCGAATGTGTTGTGTGCAATTATAGCAGTAAGCCTAATCATGATCGACAGGAAATACTTCCTGATATCAATGCTTTACTAGGCTTGTTCAAGGTTGAAAGCTTTGTGCAAAGCCCGTACACCAAGCTCCAGATACTTTTCATCAACCACGACTGAGATTTTGATTTCGGATGTGGAAATCATACTGATGTTAATGTTTTCATTGGCCAGTGATTCAAACATGCTGCTGGCGATACCAGCATGCGAGCGCATACCTACACCAACCAGTGAGATTTTAGCGATATGTTCATTGCCATTAACTTCACGGGCATTCAATTCGCTGGCGATTTGCTGCAGCATTTTTAACGCAGTCTGGTAATCATTACGATGTACCGTAAAGGTAAAGTCGGTGGTGGCATCATGACCGGTGTTTTGGATGATCATATCGACTTCGATATTTTGTTTGGCGATAGGGCCGAGAATTTTGTGTGCGACACCCGGTTGATCCGGCACGCCCAAAATAGTCAGTTTGGCTTCATCACGATTAAATGCAATACCGGAAATAAGTGCTTGTTCCATTTCTTGTTCCTCAGACGTTATCAGCGTACCACCCCCTTCGGTAAACGAAGACAGGACGCGTAACGGGACATTATATTTACTGGCAAATTCAACGGAGCGGATCTGTAAAACCTTGGCACCCAGGCTGGCCATTTCCAGCATTTCTTCAAAGGTAATGCGATCCAGACGACGGGCTTCAGGCACAACACGCGGATCCGTCGTATAAACACCATCGACATCGGTATAAATCTGACATTCGTCGGCTTTTAAGGCGGCTGCCAAAGCGACAGCAGTGGTATCACTGCCACCACGACCCAGCGTAGTGATATTGCCGTGTTCGTCACACCCCTGAAAACCGGCGACAACGACAACTTTGCCCTGTGCTAAATCTCCACGCATTTTGGTATCATCAATTTCCATGATGCGGGCTTTATTGTGAACATCATCAGTGAGGATGCGTACTTGCGAGCCGGTGTAAGACTGTGCGAGCATGCCTTGTTCGGCCAACGCCATACTGAACAGAGCAATGGTGACTTGTTCACCTGTGGCAAGTAACACATCCAGCTCCCGTCCGCGGGGATTAGGATTTATGTCTTTAGCCAGCGCTACCAGGCGATTGGTTTCGCCGCTCATCGCTGATACAACCACCACGATATCGTGACCATCATTGCGGTATTGAATGACTTTTTTTGCGACTTCTTTAATACGATCGATTGATCCGACGGAGGTTCCGCCGTATTTTTGTACGATAAGCGCCATGTTTAATTTTCCAGCTTGCTGGCAACCCAATTGGTTACCGAATCAAGCGCTTTTGATAAATGTTCTGGTTGATTGCCGCCGCCCTGAGCCATATCTGGACGACCACCACCTTTACCACCGACTTGTGTTGCGACATGCGCAACTAAATCACCGGCGCGGATTTTAGCAGTCTGATCTTGGCTGATACCAGCAATTAATGTGATTTTGTCATCTTCAATGGTCGCTAGGACAATTGCAGCGCTACCCAGTTTGTTTTTCAGCTGATCAACCGCATCACGCAGAGCTTTGGCATCAACACCATCCAATTTGGCAGCGAGTACTTTGACGCCATTAATGTCTTTGGCTTCGGCGGCCAAATCCTGACCGGCGCTGCTGGCCAGTTTGGTTTTTAAGGCTTCCAGTTCCTTTTCCAGCTGGCGGGTGCGTTGCACCATTTGCGCAGTCTTGTCTTCAACGTTGTCGGCTTTGGCTTTGACCAAGTCGGAGATTTTTCGCAGCCGGTTTTCTGAGTCTTCAATATAGTTCAACGCGATATCGCCGGTGACCGCTTCGATCCGGCGAACGCCTGAGGCAATACCGACTTCGCCGATAATTTTGAAGATGCCGATATCGCCGGTGCGACCAACATGGGTACCACCGCACAGCTCAATAGAAAATTCGCCCATGCTCAGGACGCGGACTTCATCGTCGTATTTTTCACCGAACAGTGCCATTGCACCACTTTCGCGGGCTTTTTCAATTGGCATTAAACGCGTTTCAACTGCATGGTTAATTCGGATCTGCTGATTCACCAATCGCTCAATATCACGCAGTTGTTCGGCGGACATCGGCTCAAAATGAGAGAAGTCAAAACGCAGCCGTTGTGAATCAACCAGCGACCCTTTTTGATTGACATGATCGCCGAGAACTTGTCGCAGCGCCGCATGTAATAAGTGCGTTGCAGAGTGATTTAGGGCCGTTGCCTGACGATTGTCTTCATCAACACGGGCCTGCACTTTTTGACCCACTTCAAAGCTGCCACGTTTGCATTCACCGATATGGGTAAACGCTTTGCCCTGTTTGCGGGTGTCGGTCACAATAAAGTGAGCACCAGCAGAATTAATCTCGCCCAAATCACCAACCTGACCACCTGATTCGGCGTAGAAAGGGGTGTTATCAAGTACGATGATGCCATGTTGACCGGCTTTTAATTGAACGGCATTTTCACCATCAACCAAAATGGCGGTGACGGTCGCATCATGTTGAGTGTGGTCGTAACCACAGAAAACAGTTTCACCATCAATAACCAGACTTTCTGACAGGCCGCCACCAAATTGGCTGGCACTGCGGGCACGATTACGCTGTGCTTCCATATGTCGTTCAAAACCGGCGACATCGATAGTCAGACTGCGTTCACGGGCAATATCCGCCGTTAAATCAATTGGGAAACCGTATGTGTCGTAAAGCAAAAATACCGTTTCACCTGGAATTTCTTTATCAGCCATGGCTTCAATAGCCTGGTCGAGAATTTTCAAGCCATGATCGAGGGTGTCGGCAAAACGTTCTTCTTCCAGTTTCAGGGCACGTTCAACCAGCGGCTGGGCTTTGGCAAGTTCGGGGAAAGCTTCGCCCATTTCAGCGACCAGTGGCGCAACCAATTTATAGAAGAATGCGTCTTTTAATCCCAGCTTATGACCATGACGGATTGCGCGGCGGATAATGCGACGCAGCACATAACCGCGGCCTTCATTGGATGGCTGCACGCCATCGGTAATCATAAAGGCACAAGAGCGAATATGATCAGCAACAACACGTGCCGAGGTGTGGCTGGTGTCATCAATGCCAGCCAGGTCAGTGATGGCTTTAATCAGATTCTGGAATAAATCAATATCGTAATTATTGTGCTGGTGCTGTAACACTGCTGCTAACCGCTCCAGACCCATACCGGTATCGACTGAGGGTTTTGGCAGGGGGGTTAATGTACCGTCTGCTGCCCGGTCAAACTGCATAAATACCAGGTTCCAGATTTCGATATAACGATCGCCATCTTCTTCCGGCGTGCCGGGTGGGCCACCGGCAACATCGGCGCCGTGGTCATAAAAGATTTCCGAGCAGGGACCACAAGGGCCGGTATCACCCATTGACCAGAAATTATCTTTGGCGCCAATTCGTGAAAAGCGCTGTGGATCAACGCCGATTTCTTTGAGCCAGATATCGGCGGCTTCCTGATCTTCTTCAAATACCGTGATCCAGAGTTTTTCAGGTGGCAGGGCGAGGGTGACGGTTAAAAATTCCCAGGCATATTGAATGGCTTCACGTTTGAAATAATCACCAAAGCTGAAATTGCCGAGCATTTCAAAGAAAGTATGATGGCGCGCGGTGTAACCGACGTTTTCAAGATCGTTATGTTTACCACCTGCCCGTACGCAGCGCTGTGAGCTGGTCGCGCGAGTGTATCTGCGGGTTTCCAGGCCAAGGAATAAATCCTTAAACTGCACCATGCCGGCGTTAGTAAACAACAGCGTCGGATCATTGGCCGGAACCAACGGGCTGCTGGCAATAATTTCGTGGCCTTTGCCAGCGAAATAGTCGAGGAACAATTTGCGGATCTCAGCGCTTGTCTTCATTGGGTGTGATTAAAACTTTCTGTAATTTGTTCATGAGTAAAACCCCGATACTGTAAAAAACGTAACTGCTTGGCACGTTCTTTAAAATCGGCGGGGACCTGCTCGCCAAAACGCTTGCATCGTACTGCAACTGCAAGCGCAAACCAATCAATTTCTGCCGATTTAAAAGCCTCGGCAATTAAGGTGTCATTGACACCGCGTTGTTTCAGTTCCTGCTTTATTCTCAGCTCACCACAACCCCGTTGGCTGCGATGTCTTAAATAACTCTGCGTGAAACGCTGATCACTTTGCAGGTCATTTGTTTCCAGCCACTTCAGCGTCTTTTCGATCTCGTTTTGCTGATGATCGTATTGCTGCAACTTATTGCGTAATTCACTGACACTGTGCTCGCGGCGTGCCAGTAAACTCACCGCATGTTCGTTACAGGAGCGGGGACTCACGCTTCTATTTCAGTATCTGCCTCGTCGGCGGCTTTGCTGCCTCTTGCCGGTTTAGGGGGCAACATGACGGCGCGGATCTTGGCTTCGATGTCGTCGGCAATCGCAGGGTTTTCTTTCAAATACTGCCGGACATTGTCTTTACCCTGACCAATGCGGTTGCTGTCATAGCTATACCATGCACCGGATTTTTCAACGATTTCTTGACTGACACCAAGATCAATCAGCTCACCTTCTCGAGAAATACCTTCACCATACAAAATATCGAATTCGACTTGTTTAAACGGTGGTGCAACTTTGTTTTTAACCACTTTGACGCGAGTTTCATTACCGAGAATTTCATCGCCTTTCTTGATGGCACCAATCCGGCGAATATCCAAACGAACTGAGGCATAGAATTTCAGGGCATTACCACCGGTGGTGGTTTCGGGGTTACCAAACATCACGCCAATTTTCATGCGGATTTGGTTAATAAAAATGACCAGCGTATTAGAACGCTTGATATTGGCCGTCAGTTTACGCAGCGCTTGAGACATCAAACGTGCTTGCAGACCCATATGGCTGTCGCCCATATCGCCTTCAATTTCAGCTTTAGGGGTTAATGCTGCCACGGAGTCAACGACAACGATATCAACGGCGCCGCTGCGCACTAACATATCGGTGATTTCTAACGCTTGTTCACCGGTGTCGGGCTGAGAGACCAAAAGATCATCAATATTAACGCCCAGTTTTTCAGCGTATAAAGGATCTAAAGCATGTTCGGCATCGACAAATGCTGCGGTGCCGCCCAGTTTTTGCATTTCGGCAATCGCGTGTAATGTCAGCGTGGTTTTACCAGATGATTCCGGGCCATAAATTTCGACTACCCGGCCGCGTGGCAAACCGCCAATACCGAGTGCGACGTCCAGACCAATCGAGCCGGTAGACACGGCATCGATATCACGGGAGGCGCTTCCATCGCCTAAACGCATCACGGCACCTTTACCAAATTGTTTTTCAATTTGACCTAAGGCAACGCCCAGCGCTTTCTTTTTGTTTTCATCCATTTGCATACCCCTGATAATGATTTTTTACAGCCGATGATTATCACACACAAGTGACTATCACTCTAGGGCTTGTTTAACTTTGATAGCCATTAATGTTGTTCACAACAGATGCGCAGATAAAGTTAGACAAACACTGACATTTCGATAAGTTTACGAAGTGCGAAAGCTACCGCCTGACGGCGAATCGCTTCGCGATCACCGGCGAAGCGTTGTTGGCAACAGAACGACTGTTTGGCGCTGGCAAAACCAAACCACACCAAGCCAACAGGTTTTTGGTCGCTGCCGCCATCCGGGCCAGCAATACCGCTGATAGCAACACTGATTTGGCCGCCGAGTTTTTCCATACAGCCGTGCGCCATTTCTTTAACGACCGGTTCGCTGACTGCGCCAAATTGAGCCAGGGTGTTTTCGTTGACGCCCAATAAGGATTGTTTTAATGGATTGGAGTAACTGACGACACCGCCGGCAAACCAGGCCGAACTGCCGGGTAAATCGGTGCAGCATTTGGCCAGCCAGCCACCGGTACAGGATTCGGCAGTGACCAGCTGCCACTGCTTATTTAACAAGCCAGTCGCCAGTTCTTCTGTGAGTTGATAAAGTGTGACATCTGCAATTTTTGGCATACGCTGAACAAAATTCATGAAAGATGTTTCCAATCATACCCCGATGATGCAGCAATATCTGCGCATCAAAGCTGAGCGCCCGGACATTTTATTGTTTTACCGGATGGGTGATTTTTACGAGCTGTTTTTTGATGATGCCCACAAAGCGGCTGAACTACTGGACATCACTTTAACGGCACGCGGCAACAGCAATGGCGCACCCATCCCGATGGCCGGCGTCCCATATCACGCTGCGGATGGCTATCTGGCGCGTCTTTTAAAATCTGGCGTCTCAGTGGCCATTTGTGAACAAATCGGGGATCCTGCAACCAGCAAAGGCCCGGTCGAACGTAAAGTGGTTCGCGTTTTGACGCCGGGAACCCTGACCGATGATGCGTTGCTTGATAAACAACGTGACAATCTGTTGCTGGCTATCAGCAGTGGCAAGTCTGGCTTTGGTCTGGCAGCAGCTGATTTAAGCAGTGGCCGTTTCTGGGTGACTGAACTTGCCGATGACACCGTATTACAAGCCGAACTGGCAAGGTTGAAACCGGCTGAAATTCTGGCTGATGAACCTTTGCGCGCGCAGCTTAAATTTTATGAAAAACAATGGCGGCTGGTGCCGGAATGGCATTTTGATCTCGACGCGGCGCGGCGGCGTTTATGCGATCACTTTGCGACGCAGGATTTAAAAGGCTTTGGCTGTGATGATTTAACGTTGGCCATTCAGGCTGCCGGCTGTTTATTAAATTACGCGCAGCAAACCCAGCAATCGGCGCTGCCGCAATTGCGCAGTCTCAGCGTTGAACAGCTCAGCGACTTTATCAAAATCGATCCGCAATCCCGCCGCAATCTGGAGCTGGAAACCAATCTGGCGGGCCATAAAGAACATACCTTATTAGCAGTCATCGATAAGACAGTCACGCCAATGGGCGGGCGGTTATTAAGACGTTGGTTGTTGCAGCCCAGCCGCCAACTGACTGTTTTACAAAGCCGGCAGCACGCGATTGCGGCCTTGCTGGATCAGCAGCAGATGACGTCGCTGCAAACACTGTTAAAACCGATTGGTGATATTGAGCGTATTAACACCCGGCTAGCTTTGCGAACCGCAAGGCCAAGAGACTTTACCCAATTAAGATTGATGCTGCGCAGCTTGCCGGATCTGCATCAGCAACTGGCGGTGTTTGACGGCGGCATGTTGAAACAAATTGACCGGCAGCTCGGTTATTTCAAAGAAACATCGGCTTTGCTGGAGCGGGCGATTATTGAGGAGCCGCCATTACTGATACGGGATGGTGGCGTCATTGCAGAAGGTTTTGATGCCGAGCTGGATCGGCTGCGCACACTGCATTTAAATGCCAACGAATATTTGAGCGAACTGGAACAACGTGAGCGTCAGCGTACCGGTGTCAATACGCTGAAAGTCGGTTATAACAAAGTGCATGGTTTT
Source organism: Methylophaga sp. (assembly GCA_965659475.1). Lineage (GTDB taxonomy): Bacteria > Pseudomonadota > Gammaproteobacteria > Nitrosococcales > Methylophagaceae > Methylophaga. Next base: position 1,146 of record CBFHWI010000023.1, on the reverse strand, counting down.
TATATTGAGCTGGGGCGGGTGCACGACATTGATTTGCCGTTGGATTATCAGCGTCGGCAAACGTTAAAAAACGCCGAGCGCTATATCACGCCGGAGTTGAAGCAATACGAAGAACAAGTGCTTAGTGCGCAGGACAAAGCGCTGGCATTAGAAAAGGCACTATATGAACAATTATTCGATGACATCAGTGTTGATTTACCGGCGCTGAGTCAATCTGCGCAAGCGCTGGCGCAGTTGGATGTGTTTGCCAATCTGGCAGAAAGGGCGCAGCAGCTTAACTATGTCCAACCGCAATTAGTTGAAGAGCCGTTGATCCGCATTACTGCTGGTCGTCATCCGGTGGTGGAAGTTGCGCAGAACACGCCATTTTGTGCCAATGATTTGCAATTCGATGATGCAGCCAGATTATTGGTGATTACTGGCCCGAATATGGGCGGCAAATCGACCTATATGCGGCAAACAGCGCTGATTATTATTTTGGCGTACATGGGCAGTTTTGTGCCGGCTGAAGCCGCTGAAATTTGCCCTGTGGATCAGATCTTTACCCGAATTGGGGCCAGTGATGATTTAGCAGCCGGCCGTTCGACCTTTATGGTGGAAATGAATGAAGCGGCCAATATTCTTAATAATGCATCGACAAACAGTCTGGTATTGATGGATGAAGTCGGCCGGGGCACCAGCACCTTTGATGGGTTGGCGTTAGCCTGGAGCTGCGCTGAAAAGCTGGTGCGAGATATCGGTGCCTATAGCTTATTTGCCACCCATTATTTTGAGATGACCCAATTGCCGTCGCAGTATCCCAAAGCCGTTAATGTACATCTTGATGCCATTGAGCACGGCGACAAGATTGTTTTTTTACATCAGCTTAAAGCCGGCGCGGCCAGTCAGAGTTATGGCTTGCAAGTGGCGCAGCTGGCGGGGGTGCCCAGCGATGTCATTAAGGCTGCCCGTCAAAAATTACAATCACTGGAACAATCCCAAACGACAACATCCGCTACCGCTATAAACCAGCCACAGGCCGATTTATTTCAGCCTACAGAAGATCATCAGCCGTTGTTGGATGCTGTAACTGCCTTGGACCCGGATGAACTGACGCCTAAGCAAGCTCTAGAGCAGCTGTATAAACTGAAAAAATTGCTGTAATCA
>CBFHWI010000022.1:1809-27374 GCA_965659475.1 Methylophaga sp. | reverse complement strand
TGGCTGCGTCACCAGCCATTGTTTTACCATGATGCCGATTTACAGTTTTCGATGGTGCATGCGGGGTTACCGCCGCAATGGACTATTGCCGAATCTCAGGAGCGAGCCGCGGAGGTTGAAACGGTGCTCCGTGGGGATAATTGGCGGGATTTTTTTCAGCATATGTATGGCAATAAACCCAAAAGCTGGTCACCGGATTTGACTGGCTGGGATCGGCTACGTTTTATCACCAATTGTTTTACCCGCCTTCGATACTGTAATGAAGACGGTTCGCTGGCTTTGAAATTCAAAGGTGCGCCCAAAGACAAACCGGCCAAGCAAAAACCATGGTTTGATATGCAGGAGCGTGCCACTATCAATGATCGTCTTGTTTTTGGCCATTGGTCGCAGTTGGGTACGGGGCAGTATGGCAATGTGTTTTCGCTGGATAGCGGTGCCGTTTGGGGCGAGCAGCTAACGGCAGTGCGCATTGATGAAAAACCTTTTGTCTGGACGACAGTTGAAGCTGATCCAGCCGGTTTGCCGGCAGCACGCAATAAAACCACAGCCGACAAGCAGCGCTGGTTATAAGCGCCTGTTGGGCATTCATTTTTAAACACAGTACAATAACAACACGCATTCATCGGGATATTAAAAATATGAGCAATATCAAAACCTTTTCAGGTGATTTTTCAGCACAAGGCATTCGGGTGGGTATCGTTGCCGGCCGGTTTAACGATTTTGTGGTCGATCATCTGATTAATGGTGCGGTAGATACATTGGTGCGTCATGGCGCTAAAGAAAAGGATATTGAAATTGCCCGGGTGCCGGGTGCTGTGGAGATTCCACTGGCGGTCAAACGCATGGGCAAAACCGGTAAATATGATGCGATTATTGCTTTGGGCGCCGTGATTCGCGGCGGTACACCGCATTTTGAATATGTCGCTGGTGAATGTTCTAAAGGATTGGGCCAATTGAATCTGGAACTCGATATGCCGATCGCTTTTGGTGTGTTAACCGTTGATACCATTGAGCAAGCAATTGAACGTGCTGGTACCAAAGCCGGTAATAAAGGTGCTGAAGCGGCGATGAGCACCATTGAAATGGTTAATGTGTTGCGTCAAATCGGAGCTACAAAATAGTGGCAGCCGGTTTACCAAGAACACAGGCACGAAGGGCAGCAGTTCAGGCGCTGTATCAAGCTTTGGTCAATGACCAGCCACCGGAAAAAGCTGAACTGGATTTTGTCACCGCGGAATACGCCAATAAAATCGATAAAAACTATTTTCAGTTATTGGTCGATGGTGTTATCAAAAATATCGACGAAATTGATAGTGAACTTAGCCATGCCATTGATCGTGATTTAAAAGCTGTGGATCCGGTCGAAGCTTCAGTGTTGCGCCTGGCAGTGTTTGAATATATGCATCGGCTGGATATTCCCTATCGCGTGGTCCTTAATGAAGCCGTGGAATTAGCCAAATCATTTGGTGGCGAACAAGGTCATAAATACGTTAACGGTGTGCTCGACAAAATGGGGGCTCGGTTGCGTAACGTTGAATATCAGGCCGCGAAAGCCAAACGCGACGCCAAAAAAAGCTGACGGATGCGTCAGCCATTGTGAGTCAAACATCCGAATTTTCGCTGATAAAAGCTTATTTCTCAGCATTAACAGCAGATCGTGAAGATGTGGTGTTGGGTATTGGCGATGACTGCGCCTTATTAAAACCACCGGCTGACCAGTTATTAGCAACATCTGTTGATACCCTGGTTTCAGGCGTGCATTTCTTTGCTGATGTGGACGCCTATCGACTGGGCCAAAAAGCACTGGCGGTAAATTTAAGCGATTTAGCTGCGATGGGTGCGACGCCGGCCTGGTTTACACTTGCGTTAACGCTGCCTGAAGCCAATACCGATTGGCTAAAAGCCTTTTCGGCAGGCATCGCTGATTTGGCAAAACAACATCATTTGCAACTGGTCGGTGGTGATACCACCCGCGGTCCATTGGCAATAACCATACAAGTCATTGGGTTTGTGACTGCCGATAAAGCTTTCCGCCGTGATGCTGCCAAACCCGGTGATAAGATCTATGTCAGTGGTACGCTCGGCGATGCCGGTGCTGGTTTGCTGTTAAAGCAAGGCAAATTGCCGATGGCTAATTTGACCGAATCTGATCAGCAATTTTTACTGGATCGTTTGGAGTTACCGACGCCGAGAAATGCATTAGCCAGTCAGTTGCTTGGGCAGACTCAATCTGCGATTGATATTTCCGACGGCCTGTTGGCAGATTTGCAGCATATTTTAACAGCGAGCCAAGCTGGCGCTGTCATTGATACCGCTGCCTTACCGTTATCAGCAGCATTACAAAAACTGCCGCTAGAACAGGCAAATAAATTGGCACTGACTGCCGGTGATGATTATGAGCTGTGTTTTACAGTACCACCGAATAAAGCTGCCAGGCTGGAAGCTGCACTGAACGGACAAATTACCTGTATTGGTGAAATTACGACATTCACAGGCTTAAAATTATTGCCCGAGAATGCCCAACAAAATCTGGATATAAATCCCGGCTATGACCACTTCAGCTAAACCGACGTTATCTGACATCATCAAACGGCCTGCCGTATTATTGGCATGTGGCCTAGGTTCCGGTCTTATTCCGAAGGCGCCCGGCACGTTCGGCACACTGGCAACAATACCCTTATTCCTCTGGATGCAGCATCTCAGTATGCCGAGTTATCTGTTGATTACGGCGGCGTTTTTTGTGCTGGGCATCTGGATTTCAGCTGAGGCCATCAAAATCTTCCATCGCGATGATCCCTCCGAAGTCGTCTGGGACGAAGTGGTCGGTTTTTTGATCACTATGATTGCCGCGCCGTCAGGCTGGCAATGGTTAGTTATGGGCTTTGTATTATTCCGAATTTTTGATATCTGGAAACCGTGGCCGGTCAGCCTCGCCGATCAAAAACTGCATGGCGGTCTGGGCATTATGCTTGATGACGTCATTGCCGGAGTTTATGCGTTACTGGTGCTGCAAATAATCGCTTTTTTGGTTGTATAACGCAGAGATTTGCTGCCATTAAAATTCTGTGGCAAAGTAAAAATGCTTGATTTGAATAAGGATATTCAACATGCACAACAAAGGATTGACGCTCATTGAGCTGTTGATAGTCATTGCTATTGTCGGCATTTTGGCAGCTATTGCGATGCCCTCATTTAACGATCTGCTCCGCCGTCAGGCAATAAACGGTCAGGCCAATGCCTTGTTCTCAATGCTGTATTTAGCCAGAAGTGAAGCCATTAAACGCAGCAGCGTTGTTACCATTTGCAAAAGCAGTGATGGTCAAAATTGTGGTGGCAATTGGTCAGATGGCTGGCTGATGTTTGCTGATCAGAACAAGGATGGCGCTATGAATATTAGTGAAGTCGTCATCACGCATAACCAAATTTCTGAAAATATTAATGTGAGCTGGACAGCATTTGGATCAAATAATTATATTCGTTTTACACCACGCGGCATGACACTGGCACAAAACGGCACATTTATTGTTTGCCCGGACAATGCCGATACCAAAATTGCCCGAGCCGTTGTGGTCAGCAAAACGGCAAGGGTCCGAATATCTCCAGCGGGTGAAAATGGCGCCGGCGAACCACTAATATGTTAAGCCAGAACTAACGTTGCCAGCATTCGGCTGCAGATAAGCTACCTGTAACAGACTGGACATTATTCTGGTTAATACTAAAGTTACCACACTTAGTATCATTTGCTTGTTTGCCACCAGGCACTCTCGTCGCTGTTAGCGTGTATGTTGCACCAGAAGCCGCTATCATTGACAGGCTGTAATGACCATCCGGAGAGTTATTGTCATGAATCAGGGTTGAGGCACCTGCATTAGTGCCACAATCATTGATATTGCCAATATTGGCAGCATAAAAACGACAGTTAGCTCTGAATTTTTCTTGGGCAAGTTGCAATGACAAGAGACCTGCTTTAGCGTCAGCACGCCGGGCCCGTTCAACATAGCCTTGATAAGCAGGAAGCGCAATAGCTGCCAAAACACTTATTACTACTACAACTATCATTAGTTCTATTAGAGTAAACCCACGGTTACGCACGATGAACATGGCCTTATGCCCTCAAAAATATATATGTACTTACAATAACTAAAAAAGCAGTTAGCGTCACCATAAAAGTCAGGACTGCATCACAAAAAAACAACGCTTAATTGATTGTAATGATTGGCAATTATTTATTGAGAAGGTCTATAATCAAAAGTAAGCAGTAAGGGATTTAAAGTTTATGCTTATGGAAGACAAAAGCAAGGGCTTCACGCTCATTGAGTTGATGATAATTATTGCTGTAATTGGAATCGTTGCTGCCATAGCTTTGCCTGGTTTCAAATCAATAATTGACGGCAGAAAGTTGGTTGGTGCATCAGATACTTTGTATGCAGCTCTTCTATATGCTCGTTCCGAAGCGATTAAACAGAATCAAACGATTCAATTTCAATTTGACACGGGAGCTTGGTGTTACGGAATCGACGATACAGGAGCTGATTGTGATTGCACAAATCCTGCAAGTTGTACCATCAGCGGGGTCAGTAAAGTCTACAACGATAAAGACTTTAGTGGTGTCAATATGACTACTGCCTCGTTTACGGGGTCAAGCTTAACGTTTGATCCGCTGAGAGGGTTGGTCTCTGATGACGGGCTCTTCATTTTGACTATTGGTTCGCAGACTAAGCAGGTGTCCATCAATTTGATAGGCAGAGTATCGGTGAACTGATTATGAATCATCAAAAACAAGATGGCTTGACCCTTATCGAAATGATGATTGCTTTATTGCTTGCTACGATAGTAATGGGCACTATTTTGACTATCTTTATAAGTAATGTGAAATCCAGCTCTGAAAACATTAAGATGATTCATCTAAACCAAGAGCTTAGAACTATAATTACCTTTATCGCTGACGATCTAAAAAGAGCAGGATATTCTGCAGACCCTACATCAACAGACTTTATCAATGAATACAATCCCGACATAGCGGATTGCATACTATATTCCTACGATGCAGATGAAGATGGCGTCAGGGATGCAGATGAAAGGTTTGGGTTCAAGTTAGCAAACAACGCTATTGAATGGACGCAAAATAGAACTGCATTGAATTGTACCTCGGGGACATGGAGCCAATTAAGTAACCCCGCGGCAAATCAGATTACTGCTTTTAACATCACACCAACATCTATTAACACGGCAAGCGCATCGATTCTTATAGAGAATGTTGAGATAGAGATTGTAGGTCAGGTAGATCTAAATCCCGGAACCGGTATAAGACGAATACGCGAAACTGTCCGGGTCAGAAATGAAGATGCCAATTGAGGTGAATCATGGAAAAATGCTTAGAACCTAAAATTGGCTCACAGAAAGGTGCAGCAGTATTAGTCATCTCAGTTGTTTTACTGATCGCAGTCACTTTAGTAGTAATTTATGCCACTCAAGTAGGGCTACAAGATCAACGGATGTCTGGGAATGAAGTCAGACACAAAGAGGCTTTTACGAATGCCGAAGCTGGACTTGATCAAGCCGCTGCTTTCTTAAGGGCAAATCCTGAGCTGCATACAGGCGATGCTGCTGATGGGTGGGTTGATTGTGCAGGAAGCACAGTTTTTCCATGTGATGAAACAGATGCACAAAAAGTACTGGTGTCAACGTCGACAGTTGATGCTTCAGGGGCCATTCAGACTTTGAGTACATCAGTACCTATTATAACGAGTAACGCATCCGCATTTCTGGTGAAAAAGACCGACTCAACCTTGGCGATAGGCAGAGGTGTATCTGATGATCAAACTGGGGCTGCAGTTGCAAAAGTGGAGTATGTAAAGCGGAGTTTGATTACGCCGGGTGAAATACCACCTGTCATGGCGCCAACGCTTAATCTTAATGGTAACTTTACTATTGTTGCGAATCCCAATAATGGTCTTGGCACGACTGGTGTTCCCATTTCGGGCTGGACCTCCAGCAATACCTCAGGAACAGGTTCGTGGCAAACATGTAATGCAGGTGACTATCGAGATGGTTCTGCTATCTGTACGGAGCAGTATACCGATGTAAATGACTGGGGTGGCTGTCTATGTACAGAGTCACTTAGTAATAAAGATGTTCCAATTGATGAAATGCTTGATATTTATACGGATCCAACCGGTTTTCCAGATCCCTTTGAATACATTTTTGGACCCGGAGCTACAGTTGACACAATCCAACCACGGTTTCAAGAAAGTGGTAAGTATTATCCAGGTGACTGTACAGGTTTAGACACACTCGATTTAGCAACTCTGGCGAAACCATGGGTGTGGGTAGAAGGGGATTGTGATGTTCCTAGTGTTGGTACACAAGCTTTACCAGTATTGTTAGTTGTTGAAGGTGATATGAAACTCAATGCGAATACAGAGGCTTGGGGGCTATTAATCTCTATCACGAATGTACAATCCAATGGTGCCGCAATAGTGCATGGTTCTTTGGTTGCTGATGGAACTGCAAATATTTCTAACGGTGGCTATACTCAAGTTTATGATGAAGACCTGATAAATGTTTTAGCGGAAGACACCATAAATACGGATATAGGAAAACTAAAATACAGCTGGCGGGATTTTTGACATGAAGACTAATAAAAAATTAATACCAGCCCATAGCGGATTTAGTTTGATTGAAGTTATGGTTGCTTTGTTAGTGCTAGCTCTTGGAATCCTTGCAATATCTAAGCTGCAAGGCACGCTGATCAGAAATGGTAGTGATGCTAATAAAAGAAGTGTTGCGGCAAGTCTGGCGCAGAAAAAAGTTGATGATTTAAAAAGTTTTGCCACACTCAAGGCTGATGTTAATGGTGATGGCGTGGTTGATAGTTGGAGTTCAGCTGCCACTTGGCCTTTATCGCAACAATCCTTTGAGTTTATTGATGATAATGAGGGCGGAATCATCGCTCCTGGTGCATATTCATTTGGAGAGCTAGATTATCAGCTTAGTTGGGATGTGACGCCTTATTTTTACAATGAAGGGGTTTCTAACCCTGCAAGTACTGCGGCAGCTACAGTCGTATCTAGGTTTAAAGATGTGTCAGTAACAGTAGCATGGCTAGATGAAACCGGCGTGACTTCAAGCGTGGAATTGTCGACTGTTATTGATGCTTATAGCGCAGTCAACACTGGAAATGACGCCACAAATACGGGTGGCAATGCGCCTATAATTCCATACACTCCCAAGCAAGCACCGGATGTAATTCCTGTCAGCTTAGATACAGATGATGGACTGAAGAAAGAAACCGCAAAGCCATTACCAGATATCAGCAAAAAAGGTGACAGTACATCGACTCAATTTTCAACGGTAACATACAACACCGTCCTCGATACTGTCAGAAGGGAAGACTTCAAAACAGTCGCATGTCTTTGCACCAGTGCTGGTGCAACACCAACATCTCAAATCATTAAAGGTACAACGGTCTGGGATAGTGAAAATCTGAAACTTGCTGACGTGGCAGAGGATCATGTAGTAAGCACTATTTCTAAAACAAAGGTTGATAATTCCGGAGGTGAACTACAAGATGTAGATTGTGATGTTTGTTGTCGGGACAGCGCTGACAATGTTTCAGGAGGTAACTATAAAGCCTGCCGCCTAAAAAGAATTGATGGGATTTATCGGCTATATGACCCGTGGAAGATGATTGCTTTTAATCTCATTCCAGCGTCATATTTTGATGCCAGTGCCGCACTGCCAACAATTGATATGTCTGCTCTTGTTGCTCAGGACAATATCGATACTTACTCTGACTATGTTACTGATTTAGTAAGAGCAAGGTTAAAACTTAATGAGGCTACCTTTGATGCTTCTGGAGTTGATACAAATTTTGCACCAGATGATTTCCAAGGTGCTGATTTGATATTGCATAGAACATTTAACGTGGGGGTCGCTAACAACCGACAACTTCAGGCAAGAGCAGTATTTATGGATTATCCTCCAGTTGGTATCTACAGCGATTGTGCCTCTTGTGCTGCAGCTACTTTCCCTGAAGATGTAGTACCGTTGGATAGGGTTCCATTCACAGAAGTTAACTTAACTCAATTGGCGGGATGGAACCCAGATAGAAACGATACTGTATTTCCGTCAGATTACACTGCGAACCCAGCATCTGGATCTGGTGGTCACGATAATGTTGATAATAATTGTAACCCTGCAAGTCCACCAGCGGGCAGAAACTATGTGACAAATGATGCAATTGAGAATGGCTGTGAGACGAATCTATCTCGAGGAATGTTCTATCCTGCCACCGTTAATGCGTCTGAAGCCGTACAAACAATTATCTACACCTCTAATGATGGCGTAGTTGATAAGAAAGTTTATACATCTGCAAGTACAGCTACAGCCACTATTGATTTGATAGTTGAGCCATAACAGCCATAGGATATTATTGAATAATATTATCTGGTATTTGGTGATTCTGCGTCCCATGATGGGCGATTTTAATCGCGCCCATCATGGATGCTATCCGGCCGGTTTCTTGCCAGTCTTTGCCATTTAAGATGCCGTGTAGTAAACCGGCACGGTAAGCATCACCACAGCCTGTTGGATCGACTACTTGTTCGGCTTTTTGACAGGCGATATCAATCCGTTTGCCTTCGGTGTAAATATGCGAGCCTTGTGCGCCACGGGTAATAATCAGTGCTTCAACGTGTTTCGCGATTTCGGTTTCATTCAAGCCTGTGCGATCCATAAATAACTGGGCTTCATAATCGTTTAAGGCGATATAGGTTGCCTGCTCTGCAAACTGCATTAATTCTTCACCGTTAAACATCGGCAAACCCTGGCCCGGATCAAAAATAAACGGGATTTTGGCATCAGCCAGTTGTTGGGCGTGCTGAATCATGCCATCCCGGCCATCGGGCGCGACAATCGCCAGTTTGATATCTTTGGCTTCGCTGATCGGTGTTTCATGGGCCAAGTTCATGGCGCCCGGATGAAAAGCCGTGATTTGATTATCATCAATATCGGTGGTGATATACGCCTGCGCTGTGTAGTGACCGTCTTTTACGTGGACATGCTGGCGGTTGATACCATGCTGATCCATCCAGTGGGCATACGGTTCAAAATCAGTGCCGACGGTGCCCATCGGAACGGGGGTGTCGCCAAGTAATTTCAGGTTGTAAGCAATATTACCGGCGCAGCCACCAAATTCTCGACGCAATTCTGGCACGAGGAACGCGACATTCAGCATATGCACTTTATCTGGCAAAATGTGATTTTTGAATTGATCCGGAAATACCATAATGTTGTCGTAGGCAAATGAACCACAAATCAAAACGGACATGCTTAAACCTCTTGTGTAGAAAGTTGTTGGCTATTGGCTGTAATCGCCAACTCACCATGTAAAAAATCAAGTAATTTCTGGCCGACTATGCGTTTACGCCAACCTTGCAATAACTGACTGTCACGCTCACCACGCACCAGTTGTTCAATATCTTTACGCGAGGCTACGGCAACCGGTGTGATGGATTGTTCATCACAGTATTTACGTAATAATGCCATCAAAGCATCCATCAATGCTTCTTGCTGATTGGTCAGTGGCACCGGTTTTATCAAAATCGGCCAGTCAGCTTCCGGAATGGTTTTGGCGGTGGCGATAATATCGATAATGGCATTGCCACTGCGTTCAATATCTCGCGGCTCGAGGCCTCTTATCTGACTGAGTTTGTTTTTAGAATCCGGTGCAAACCTCGCCAAATCCAGCATTACTTCGTCTTTAAGAATCCAGCGTCGAGGCCGATTACGTTCAATAGCCCGTTGTTCCCGCCAAGCGGCGAGTTGCTGCAAAATGACCAGTTGTGAAGCTTTGAGTTTGCCGGCGCCGCGGATTTTACGCCAGATAGCCTCAGGATCAGCAGTGTAAGTTTGCGGATCAGATAAAGTGGCAAAGTCATCATCCAGCCAGCTACGACGATTTAATTCATTAAGTTGAGATGACATTTGATGATAGAGCGAGCGCAGATAACGAACATCATCGGCGGCATAATCAAGTTGATCATCACTCAGTGGCCGCTGCGTCCAGTCAGTGCGCGAATGGGCTTTATCCAAATCGACATCAAGACAGGTTTTAACCAAGTTGCCATAACCAATTTGATCGCCAAGACCTAAAACAGTGGCGGCCAGCTGGCTATCAAAAATATGTTTGGGCAAATCGCCACGCAGCATTAACAGTAGTTCCAAGTCCTGTTTTGCCGCATGGAATACCAGCGTCATATCAGGCTGGTAAAGCACGTCCAACAAGGGATTTAAATCTTCAATTGCCAACGGATCGACGCACGCAATTACATCATCATTAGCGATTTGGATCAGGCAAAGTTGGGGATAGTAAGTCTTTTCACGCAGAAACTCGGTATCAATGGCCAGCCATTCACTTGATTGGATTTTCTGACAAAAAGCCGCCAACGCTGGTGCATCATCGATATATAAAACTGTCATAATTCCGCGCAAAAAGCCGACAGTATAACGGTTTTAACCTTCAGGGTTTATGCTCCGGGACTGTTCGATAACATTATTAATGGCGTCGATGATAATTTGCGGCTGCTGCTGTGGAATGTCATGGCCACTTTCGTTGGCAAACACATGCTGACTTTTGGTTGATAATAAATACAAGTCTTGCTGCAAGTCGGTCCAGGTCTTTTCTCGGGTTTGCTGGCTGAGATCACCAAACCATTCCGGTTTACCACGACTGACAATAACCAATGGAATGTCCGGGAATAACCCGTTTTGCTGCACTTGTTCGGCACTCTGGCTTAATGATGAAATCTCGGCGCGCGCCGCATGAAAAGATCGTTCACGTAAAACACGTGGCTTATTCATATGCTTTTCACCACCCGAGGTTTTGGGTAATACCAGGATATTGCTGCGCCGGTTATAGTTTTGCGGCAGGCTGATTTGAAAGCGGTCGTACTGATCTTCATGTGATGCGTCGACCAGCACCATACCTTTTACTTTTTCCGGGTGATTGGCGGTAAACATTCTAATGTTATAGCCACCAAATGAATGGCCGACCATGACATATGGTGGTTTGATTTCAGCGCGGGCTAACAGTGTTTCCATCTCAAAGGCGATACGCATGCTGTTACGAGGCTGTGGGCCAAAATCACTCCAGCCATAGCCCGGGCGGTCAAACACACAAATACGACTATTACCTGATACACCGGCCTGAACGGGCAGCCAGTCAGTGGAGTCATCACCCAGACCCACATCAACAATAACAGTAGGTGAACCTTTGCCTACGCAATAAATATGGATTTGATAACCGCCGACATCGTAACGTTCCCCCGGGGCGGGCGGGAAATCACTGGCAATACTGGCAGAACTGATGCTGAATAATAGAAATAGTTGCAACAAGCGAATCATTTACGTTAACTCCGTCACTCACAGACCGTGTGTGATAAGAGGTTTTGCTACAAATTAAAGTTCCGCACAATTGACTTGTAAAAAAGCAAGTAGCTCTGACAGTTCAAATGGCCAGCCAAGTTCGGCATTGTTTGGGACTTTCACAACCGGAATTCGGGTGGCATATTCTGTAACAAGTACGTCATCATCACCGATTTCGACACGATTTAAATCAATAGACATTTGCTGTTGCAGGATTTGTAATTGCTCAAGCGCTAAATCGCACAAGTGACACCCGGCGGTGGTGAACAGGGTGACGGTCATTATTTTTCCAGCAGGCGCGGTATCAAATCGACAAAATTACATGGCTTATGCCGGGCATCGAGTTGCGCCAGCAGGATGTCATCCCAAGCAGTTTTACAGGCGCCTGACGAGCCGGGCAAGCAAAAAATAAAGGTACCGTTGGCCACACCGGCGATCGCCCGCGATTGTATGGTTGAGGTTTTGATAATGCCGTAGGAAATTTGTCGGAACAGTTCGCCAAAGCCATCAATTGCTTTGTCGAATAGCACACTGACTGCTTCCGGCGTGCCATCACGACCAGTCAGGCCGGTGCCACCAGTCGTCAGCACCACGTGAATAGCCGGATCAGCAATCCATTTTGAAACCAGTGCCCTGATTTGATAAACATCATCGCGAACAATCTGCTGGTCAGCCAATTGATGTCCCGCAGCCAACAATCTGTCGCGTAGCAGCTTTCCAGAAACGTCATCGGTTTCACTACGACTGTCAGAGATTGTTAAAACCGCGATGTTGACCGGAATAAATTCATTTGCCATGACGACAGGTTCTCAGTTCAATTTGTAAAAAAAACCAGTATAGTCACAGTAATTGCAACGGTCTAGAATGGAATCATCAGCAGGGAGAAATGCTATGAAAAAATTAGTCTGGGTGACATTGATGGCGACAGCTTTGGCTGCTTGTGCAACAGATGATCCGAACAAACGAACTAAAGCCGGTGCGGCCATTGGCGCAGCTGCGGGTGCTGTTGTTGGTTATGCCGTTGATGATGGCGCCGGTGGTGTACTGGCGGGTGCTGCAGTAGGTACTTTAGCTGGTGCCGGAGTGGGTCGTTATATGGATAATCAGCAAAAAGAAATGAACGCTGCACTTGCTGAAGAACAAGCCCGTAATGAATTGCAGATCCAGCAACTTCAGGATGAGTCACTGAAAATCGATATTGCCAATGAAGTTTCTTTTGATATTGATAGTTCAGCTATCAAACCGGCATTTGAACCGACTTTAAATAAAGTTGCCGATGTTTTACAGCGTTACCCGAAAACGGTGGTTCATGTCATCGGTCATACCGACAGTACCGGTTCAGAAAGCTATAACCAGCAATTATCAGATCGCCGAGCGCAATCTGTAGTTAGCTATTTTGCGTCGCGCGGTGTGTTGATGGAACGTCTGAAACCAACCGGTCGTGGTGAACTGCAACCACGTGCTACCAACGATACTGAAGCTGGTCGTCAGTTAAATCGTCGTGTCGAAATTATTGTTAAACCAATTATAGAGGGACAAGAGTCTGAAGCCTACCAAACGCCGCAAGGTTACTGATAACCCTGCGCCCAGCGCAGATCTGCTATTTGGTTTACACGCGGTACAGGCGGCATTAGAAGCGCCGGTATCGCGTGTGGCTGAAATCTGGTTAGCCGATGAACGTCATGACGGTCGGGTTAATACGGTTATTTCAGCTGCCCAGAATCAAGGCATAGTCACTCACAAAATCAGCCGTAAAGAACTCGACCTGATGGTGCCGGAAGGCCATCATCAGGGATGTGTGGCGAGAGTGACGCCGCTCGAGCCGTTATCGGAAACTGATTTAGATCAGTTACTTGATAATCTGAGCAAACCGCCATTTTTGCTTATTCTGGATGGTGTACAGGATCCCCATAATTTAGGCGCATGTTTACGCAGTGCCGAGGCGGCTGGGGCTCATGCAGTCATAGCGCCCAAAGATCGCGCATCAAGTTTAACGACGACGGCGATTAAAATTTCCAGTGGTTCTGCCGAGCGAGTGCCTTTTGTACAGGTAACCAATTTGGCACGGGTACTGCGCGAATTACAACAACGCGGCATTTGGCTGGTCGGCACTTCAGGTGACAGTGATACCAGTCTCTATCAGGCTGAATTGACTGGTCCTTTGGGTGTGATTCTTGGCGCTGAAGGCAAGGGGATTCGCCGCTTAACACGCGATCATTGTGATGCAGTGGTGTATATCCCGATGCATGGTCAGGCCGAGAGTTTAAATGTTTCAGTGGCGGCCGGCGTCTGCCTGTTTGAGGCATTTCGTCAACGCAGCTTGTGAGCACCCCATAAAATAAAGTAATATGCTCGATTGCCTGTAAACCTTGTTACTGATTTTCAGGCAGAAACTCCTTGCTTTTGACACTGCGTCGAAAGCTGATTAAACCGTGAGGAGCTCTAATGAGACATTACGAAATCGTGTTTCTGGTCCACCCTGATCAGAGCGAACAAGTACCGGGCATGATCGAGCGTTATACACAAACGCTGACTGCCAACGGTGGTCAAGTTCACCGTCTGGAAGACTGGGGTCGCCGTCAACTGGCTTACCCAATCAATAAAGTGCACAAAGCGCATTACGTGCTGATGAATGTGGAATGTGAAGTGGCCCAGCTTAACGAAGTCACCACTGCTTTCCGTTTCAACGATGCTGTTATTCGTCATTTAGTTGTCAACATGGATGAAGCCCAAACTGAGCCTTCACCAATGCTGCGCAAAGACGACGAAAAGCAAGAACGTCAAGCATCTTAATCAGTAAACAGGAGAATTCCCATGGCACGTTTTTTCAGACGTAGAAAATTTTGTCGTTTCACTGCCGAAGGCGTGAAGCAAATCGATTATAAAGATGTTAATTTGCTGAAAAATTACATCACTGAGACCGGCAAAATTGTGCCGAGCCGTATTACAGGTACTAAAGCCCGTTACCAACGCCAGCTGTCTACTTGTGTAAAACGAGCTCGCTTTTTGGCGTTACTGCCATATTGCGATATGCACAAATAAGCAGTTTCGATTAATCCAAGTGTAAAGATTAATATGCTGCGCGGACTCGCTAATTTTGCCATGCAAGGTCGCTGGCAGGCAGCATTGATGGCCAGCTTGCTGGCAGTGGCAGCGATGTTGGTGCCGCCGCTCAATTATCTCGCTAGTGGTATTATTGCTTTGGCGACCTTGCGCACCGGACCCCGGGAAGGTGTGCGGGTGTTAGCAGCGGCATTAATTGTTTTTGCTATCGCAGCGGCAGTGTTATTTAAACAGGTCTGGCTGACAGCAATATTGTTTTTGTCAGCATGGTTGCCGGTGTATTTGGTTACACTGGTTCTGGGATATACCCGGTCACTGGCGAAAGCCATGAAAACGGCAGCAGTAATTGGTTTGTTGGGTGTGTTACTGGTGCACCTGTTTTTGGCAGACCCGACAGCATGGTGGCAGCAAACGCTGGCACCGTTCATGCAATTGCTGACAGAACAGGACGGCTGGCAACTTAATGATGCCGATACCGAGCAGATGTTTGTTAATCTGGCCGGTATCATGACGGGACTGCTCGCGGCGGCGATGAGTTTTAACATTATCGTGGCATTGCTGATTGGCCGGGCATGGCAGGCAAGTTTGTATGATGCAGGTGCCTTCCGTCGTGAATTTACTCACATTGTGTTGGGTAAACCAGTGGCGACGGTTACGGCAATATTGATGCTGATTTCTGTCACACCATGGGCAGATAGCTTGCCGATTTTGGTGGACAGCTTTTCGGTGCTGTTGGTGTTATTTGTGTTTCAGGGTATCGCGGTGGTTCATGCCATCGTCCGTGAACGGCAAAAATCAACTGCCTGGCTGGTGGTAATGTATATGCTACTGGTGATTATGCTGCCGCAAATGGCCACTTTGTTGGCGACACTTGGCATTACGGAACAATGGTTTAATTTTCGCAAACACCAAAAGGGTGATGCGGATTCAATTGATAAGCAGTAAACACTGCGAATGAGGGTAGAACGATGCAAGTAATTTTGCTGGAAAAAGTTCAAAGACTGGGTAATTTAGGTGATGAAGTTAGCGTTAAAGCCGGCTTTGGTCGTAACTTCCTGGTACCAACAGGTAAGGCCTTGCCAGCCAACAAACTGAACCGTGAAAAGTTTGAAGCACGTCGCGAAGAACTGGAAGCGGCAGCTGCTAAATTGCTGGGTGAAGCTGAAGCACGTAAAGCTAAGTTGGTTGCGGCTGGTGACGTTAACATTATGGCCAATGCCGGTGTTGAAGGTAAGCTGTTTGGTTCGGTGACTGCGGCTGATATTGCTGATGCAGTAAATGCCAACGGTGCTGACGTTGATCGTAACGAAGTGCGTTTGCCAACAGGCCCACTGCGCCACACTGGCGAATACCAAATCGATGTGCAATTGCATGCTGATGTTTTGGTTAGCGTTGCGGTAAACATCACTTCAGAAGCTGAAATCGCAGCTAAAGCGGCTAGCGAAGAAGCTAAGAAAGCCCGTGATGCGGCTCGCCAAGAGCAAGAAGCTATCGCCAAGGCACAAGAGCAAGAATAAACTGCTCGGCTAGTATAAAATTAGACACAGGTCTTAATGGCCTGTGTCTTGTTTTTGTTGGCCGCTGCTGCGGTCACATTGTGTTTAACCAGTCTGGGTGTTGCCTGTGGAACAGATTACCTATCCCGAAGATTATCAGGATAATGCCACGCAGGCTTTAAAGATCCCCCCGCATTCCATTGAAGCAGAACAATCCGTTTTGGGTGGTTTAATGCTCGATAACAATGCTTGGGAAAAAGTCGCTGATGTCCTTGTAGAGAAGGACTTTTACCGGCGCGACCACCAACTTATTTTTAATGCCATCGAACAATTGATGGAAAAAGCCCAGCCGGTCGATGTCGTGACCCTAGCGGAATTTCACGATCAACGCGGTGAGCTGGATAAAGTCGGTGATCTTGCCTATCTCGGCAGCTTAGCCCGAAATACGCCCAGCGCTGCTAATATTTCTGCCTATGCCAATATTGTTCGCGAGCGTTCGATTCTCCGGCAACTGATCCAAATCGGTAACAATATTGCCAATATGGCCTTCACGCCGGAAGGCCGCAACAGCGAAGAAATGCTCGATACTGCTGAACGGCATGTATTTGAGATCGCCGAACAAGGTGCCAAGCGTGGCGGTGGTTTTGTTCAGGTGAAAGAAGTGCTGAGCAGTGTTGTTGATCGTATTGATCAATTGTTTGAGCAGGACAGTGGTATTACCGGTCTGCCCACCGGCTTTATTGATTTCGATGAGCAAACTTCTGGTCTGCAGCCTGCCGATTTGATTATTGTTGCCGGTCGGCCATCAATGGGTAAAACTACCTTTGCGATGAATATCGCTGAAAATGCGGCGATTCAGGCTAAAGCCCCGGTGGCGATTTTCAGTATGGAAATGCCCGCAGATTCTTTAGCCATGCGTATGTTGTCATCACTGGGCCGTATTGATCAGCACCGACTACGGACCGGTAAATTGAATGATGAAGATTGGCCAAGATTAACTTCAGCGATTCAATTGCTGAATGATGCGCCATTATTTATCGACGATACTGGCGGTTTATCACCAACCGAACTGCGCGCCCGGGCGAGGCGTCTAAAACGCGAACATGGCCTGAGCCTGATAATTATCGATTATCTTCAACTAATGCAGGGCAGCAGTAATGGTCGTCAGGCTGAAAATCGTGCCACCGAAATTTCGGAAATTTCCCGGTCATTAAAAGCACTGGCCAAAGAGCTGAATGTGCCGATCATTGCTTTATCACAGCTCAACCGCTCGCTGGAACAACGGCCTAATAAACGCCCGGTTATGTCAGATCTGCGTGAATCGGGCGCGATTGAGCAGGATGCCGACATTATCGTCTTTATTTATCGGGATGAAGTTTATAACGAAGATTCTGCCGAAAAAGGCAAAGCTGAAATCATTATTAGTAAACAACGTAATGGCCCGATCGGTAAGATCGATCTGACCTTTCAGGGTAAATACACCCGTTTTGATAATTTCGCAGCTGCCTATTACCAAGATTATGGTGACGACAATTCGTGAGCCTTTATCCACGCGCCGAAATTAGCCTTGACGCTATCCAGCACAATTTAGCCTGCGTACGGCGGTTAGCCCCACACAGTAAAGTGATGTCAGTGATTAAAGCCGATGCCTACGGGCATGGTGTTAAAGCGATTGCTCAGGCACTTGCGGACAGTGATGCTTTTGCAGTGGCCCGGCTCAGTGAAGGTGTTGCGCTACGCGATTTGGGTTTTCAGCAAGCGATTGTATTGCTGGAAGGCATACATTCTCTGGCTGAAATGCAAGTGGCTGAACAATTTCAACTGCAACCCGTCATTCATCAGTCAGCACATATTGATTGGCTGGAAGGCTGCCCCTCATTACCTTTCATCTGGCTGATGCTGGAAACCGGTATGCACCGCCTGGGCTTACCGGAAGCTATTATTCGCGAGGCAATTCACACAATACCCGGATATGACGGCAAGCTCGGTTTAATGAGCCATTTTGCCAACTCCGATTTGCTTGGCGATGAGCGTAATCAAAACCAATTATCTGTGATGACAAAACTCGCTACTGAAACCGGGCTGCCGGTGTGTATGGCCAATTCGGCTGCAGTGGTCAGCCTGCCAGAATCACATGCCGACTGGGTTCGTCCAGGACTAATGCTATACGGGATTTCGCCGTTTGCCGATAAAACCGGTCATGATTTGGGCTTGAAACCGGCAATGCAATTAACGTCAATTCTGATTGCGACACAAATGCTGAAAGCTGGCGATGAGGTTGGTTATGGCGGTGAATGGACAGCAACACAAGCCTGCCGGATGGGCGTTATAAGTATTGGTTATGGGGATGGTTTTAGCCGGCATTTATCCAATACCGGTCAGGTGCTTATCCGTGACAAAATGTTGCCAGTGATCGGCCGGGTATCAATGGATACTATTTGTGTATTACTGGAAAACTGCCCAGAAGCGCAAACCGGTGATGAAGTGTTGCTGTGGGGGCATAAAGATTTAACAGTAGAAAGTCAGGCACTGAGGGCGGATACCATCCCGTATGAGCTGACTACCGTATTGGCAGGCCGCGTTGGCAGGGAGTATCATCATGGCAAAAATTAAACGGGTTTATGTGTGCAGGGAATGCGGCGCGCAAACACCACAATGGGCAGGCCGTTGTAGTGATTGTGGTGCCTGGAATAGCTTGACCGAAGAGGTACATGCACCCGCCAGCAGCCAGGCTACTATCAGCCGGCACAGTAGTTACGCAGGGCAACAGCAAAACACCGTTCAAACCTTAAAAGAAATTACGTCCGAACAGGCCGTACGCTGGTCAACCGGATTACCGGAATTGGACAGAGTGTTGGGTGGCGGCTTAGTGACCGGCTCTGTCGTGTTAATCGGTGGTGATCCTGGCATCGGTAAATCCACTTTATTGCTTCAAGCCATGGCAATGATGGCCAAAACAAGTGGTCTCAGCCCTCTGTATGTAAGTGGTGAAGAATCCTTACAACAAATCAAATTGCGCGCTGAGCGCTTACAATTACAAGACACCCCGGTTGATTTGCTGGCGGAAACCCATGCTGAGCAAATGATTAACATTGCCCAGCAGCGCCGGCCACAGGTGATGGTCATAGATTCAATTCAAACGGTGTTTACCGAATTACTGCAATCGGCACCGGGTACCGTGGCACAAGTCCGGGAAAGTGCCGCACAATTGGTGCGCTTCGCCAAATCCAGTGGTACCACAATGATTTTAGTCGGTCATGTGACGAAGCAGGGCGCCTTAGCTGGGCCGCGCGTGCTTGAGCATATGGTTGATACCGTTCTCTATTTTGAAGGTGACAGCTCGACGCGCTACCGAATCTTACGGGCGGTGAAAAACCGTTTTGGCGCCGTCAATGAACTTGGCGTTTTTGCCATGACCGAACTGGGCTTACGCGAAGTCAGTAATCCGTCGGCGATCTTTTTATCGCGTGGTGAACAAGCGGTGCCGGGCAGTGTGATTACCGTCATTCGCGAGGGCAGCCGGCCGATGCTGGTCGAAGTGCAGGCATTGGTTGATGAGAGTCCGCTTGGTAATCCTCGGCGCGTATCGGTGGGGCTGGATCAAAATCGACTGGCGATGTTACTAGCGATTTTACATCGTCATGGTGGCATTACCTGCCATGATCAGGATGTGTTTATTAATGTGGTGGGCGGCGTCAAACTCAGTGAAACCGGTGCCGATTTATCAGTATTGGCAGCGGTAATTTCCAGTTTGCGCAATAAAGCACTGCCGCATGATTGGGTGATGTTTGGTGAGGTTGGTTTGACCGGTGAAATCAGGCCAGTGCAGGCGGGTGAAGAACGCATTCGTGATGCCGCTAAACATGGTTTCACCCATGCCTTAGTGCCTGCAGCCAATGCGCCGCGTAAACCGATTAAAGATATGAAAGTGATTCCCGTGCAGCATTTATCTGCGGCGATTGAAGCCTTGCGTAACGCTTGGGTTTAAGGGTCATACATCATGTAATAAAGCCGCCAATTCGCGGTGTAATAAAGCTTCATCGCCAAGATTCAGCTCAACCAACCGTTTCAAATGAGTGATGCTATCGAGATCGATTAATTCACAATGAAAGCCGACCGAGCCGTTATCAATATGCGCGACTTTGGCCTGCATTTTAATGACCAAATCAGCATCATTGAGTAATAAATCCACCTGATATTGATCGCCATTAATACCCAACCAACCGGCTGGTTTTTCAATTAACAAACCGTTTAATGAGACATCGTCAACGTGACAATTAAGGTGCAACTCGCCTTTATCAGCATGCACATGGGCCTGTGCAGAAAACGGGATCCGCTGAAAGCGTCGTTTTGAGTGTTCAGATTCTGACATCAGCGTCTCCTTTGATGATAAATTCGATACTATCATTGTTTTTTTGTTGGGAGACAGTCGTTATGTTGTGGGTTCAGGCTTTTCATATCATTTTTGTCGTGACCTGGTTTGCTGCGTTGTTTTATTTACCACGGTTATTTGTCTATCACGCGCAAATTGATGATGAAGCAGGTAATGCCCGTTTTAAAGTCATGGAACGCAAACTGTATCGCGGCATCATGACGCCAAGCGCCTTGTTGACGGTCATATTTGGTATTTGGTTGCTGAGTTTTTATGATCTGGAAACGCTGAAAAGCATGGGCTGGTTGCATGCCAAACTGACTCTAGTGTTGATATTACTGGCCTATCATCACATCTGTGGCCGTTATCTGAAGAAGTTTGCTAATGATGCCAACCAGCGCAGCCATGTGTTTTATCGCTGGTTTAATGAATTGCCAGTCCTGGTGTTAATCGCCATCGTTATTCTGGCAGTGGTCAAACCGTTCTAAACAAAAAAGCCCCGCATTGCGGGGCTTATTTATAGGCAAGGTCTTGGCAACTTAGTCGATATACTCAAACACTTTAACGACTTTTTGTACGCCGCCACTGCTGCGTACGACATTAACCACTTTGTCGGCTTCCGCGCGACGAATTTTGCCCATCAGATAAACAATGCCGCGTTCGGTTACGACTTTGGTATGCAGGCCTTCGACATTTTTATCGGCCAGTAATTTGGATTTTACTTTGGAGGTGATCCAAGTATCACTGGTGCGTGAAGGGACTGCACTTGGCGCCAGAATAGCCAGTTCGTTATAAACCTTTCGCACCTGAGGCAGCTCCTTGATGAGATTGGTGACTTCTTGTTTTAACGCTTCATCTGGCGTTTCGCCAGTGATCAGTACCACACCATTAAAACTGGTGACATTGATATGACTCTGATCATAGATTTTTTTGTTTTGATAAATGGCTGAGCTGGCTTTGAACTCAATACCTTGATCATCAATCATGGCGCCAGTAGTCCGCCGATCATTATTGACTACAGCACCCGTTGCAGCACCGCCTATGACCGCTGCTGGACAACCTTGCAGTAAACATAAACTGAGCAAAAAAGTAATCAGATAAAAATGACGCATGGGAATAGTCTCAAGAGAAATTTAACAATCGACAGTGTACAGGCTGTCGGGCTCAATTAAGCTGAAAAGCATCACGGATCCAGTCACTCACTTGATGACTTTGATTGTCTTCTGTCGTTTGAATACGCACAGCAATCACATCAAAACGACAATTTTGTTGCGACCGGTTTTGTTGCAAATACTGTTGGGCGGTGGCAACGATACGCGATTTTTTATCAGCGGTGATACTTTCTAATGCACTGCCAAAACGATCACTGCGCCGGGCGCGGACTTCAACAAAAACCAAGGTATCAGCATCAAGCATAATAAGATCAATCTCACCGCGGCGACAGTGATAATTCTGGGTTATGAGTTGCAGCCCTTGTTGCTGCAAGTAATCGCAGGCGATTTGTTCGGCTTGTTGTCCACTGTTGCGGCTCATTGCTCAGTGGGTAAGGGTTCGAGCAGACCATTTTTAAAAATCCCTTGCGACATGTGCCGCTGGACATGACCAGCCTGATTAATTTGCAGCCGGCCGGTGACACCATCATAGCTGTTATTAACGTTACGGCTTAATTCAGCCAACTGATCAATTAACCGGTATGCATCAACGCCCATTGCAGCCAGGCGTAAAAAGGTGCCTTTGTCGTCAGACGCATGATTCAACAAGCCTTTGTAGGCTGGATCATTTGACGGCTCAATCATCCACCGAATATCGCTGATAATGGTGCCATTCAGATCAATATCCTGACGGGCATTGGCTTGACCATCATAGGTATGTGAGGTACTGATAACTGGTAAATTACCGGAACGGTGAAAACGAAACTGTGGCACCAGTTGACGGGCTTTCAAAGGCTTGGCAACCATAAAAATAAAGTCCACATCCTGACGCCGACGCGGTTCATAGGTCAGGGAGTGGCCCAGCGTACTTTGCAGCGTTTTGGCGCGCTGTTCACTTGCGTTGAGGCCAAATAACGGCACAATAACTTCGCTGAAATCACTGGCTGATTCGCGATAACCATTACTGCGCACGATGATGCCACCTTCGTCACGCCATGCCGATGCAAATGCCTCAGTGACCCGTTCGCCCCAATCACTGCGGGGGCCCAATACCAATGCGCGACGATAACCTTGCTCAGAGGCAAATTTGGCAGCCGTGAGGGCTTCGTCTTCAGGTGCCAGACCAAATTGAAATAAATTACGATGTTGGTGCGGTTGCGTGATGCGATTTAATGCCATCACCGGAATTGGCAGGCTGTCGACGCGGGCTAACTGTTCAACCGATGGTTTATCCAGCGGGCCAATAACAATGCTGGCACCTGCTTCAATCGCCTGCTGATATGCGGCGGCAGCATTATTTCTGACATCAAAGAATGTCAGTTGGCGATTGTTGCCACTGGTCAAATGCGCGGCAATGATGCCTTGTTTGACGGCTTGGGCAACGCCGGCAATCGGGCCGGATTCGGGCAACAATACCGCAATGCTATTAACATCAGTGGGCAGACGCAGCCCCGGTTTGATGGTCTGGCGGAGGCTGTCTATATCGGCTGGATGATTCGGGTAACTACGCTGCCAATCTTCTATGGCAACATCCATCGCCTCAGGATTATTGTCGTAGGCTTTCATGGCATAAGCGAGTGCAAACCAGCCGCTATCTTCAGCGGGTGCTTGGCCGGGATTAAATAAATCCAGTTGCTGGGTATCCAGCAACATCAGCGCTTGCCATAGTTGTTCACGGTTATCAGTCAGATCGCCGCCGCTGAGTAACGGATCCAGTTCGATATGCGCCAGTGCTTTGTCGAGCATATTGTCGCTCAGAGCATAGGCTTTAATACGCAGTGATAGCGACTGCACCCGCTGCTTATTGTCGGCGGATGACTTATCAAAACTATTCAACGCCGTTAATGCTGCCGCTGGGTCTTCCTGGATGACAGCAATCTCAGCGCGCAGCAAAGCAGCATTAATTCGTTCGGTTACATTTAACTTTGTACTGTCCAGTTGGCCTAATACTGCTTCAGCTCTAGGGTAGTCTTCTAATGCATACAGTACGGTGGCTGCGCGAAAATAGTAGGCCGATTGTAATGCACCATCACTTTTAGCTGCTTTGGCCAGGTAATCATCAGCCGCCGCTTGTAAATCACCAGCGGTTTCTGTTTCTGAGATCAGACTTTCAGCCGTGACAGTACTTTGTTTACGGTCAATTGCCATTGGTTGACAGGCTGCCAGTGTCATCACCAGCAGTACCAACAGAAAAGCTGAAATTCGTTGCATTATGGCCTGCATCAAGTTAATGGATTAAAGGCATCATCTTACCTGTTCGCGTATATTACGACCAGAACCGTTTCTCACTTCAGGAATTCATTGTGGCTGTATCCGAAACCGGCAGTTTGTATATTGTGGCAACGCCGATTGGCAATCTGGGCGACATCAGCTTACGGGCCATAGAGACCCTGAAAATTGTTGATTTAATTGCGGCAGAAGATACCCGGCACAGTAAATATTTGCTGGATCAATACCAAATCGCAACGCCCAGCATTTCCCTGCATGAGCATAATGAACAGCAGCGCAGCCAGCTGTTGTTAGAAAAACTTCAGCAAGGGCAATCGATTGCGTTGATTTCTGATGCCGGTACGCCGTTGATTAGCGATCCGGGCTATAGATTAGTCACGTTAGTGCGTAGCGCAGGCATCAAAGTAATACCTATCCCTGGTAGTAGTGCTTTGATTGCGGCTATATCGGCTTCAGGTTTGCCGTCAGATCGGTTTGCATTTGAGGGGTTTTTACCATCTAAGATGGGGGCTCGCCAACAACTATTAACGTTACTGTCAGATGAAACCCGCACACTGATTTTTTATGAGAGCCCTAAACGTATTGTTGGCACATTAAATGATATGCAGCAGATTTTTGGCGCTGAGCGTCAGGCCTGTTTAGCGCGGGAACTGACCAAAATTCACGAAACCATTGAAACCCAGCCTTTGCATGAATTAGCACAGTGGGTTGCGGCTGATAATAATCAGCAAAAGGGCGAAATTGTCCTAGTGGTCGCCGGTGCCGCCGAAGCAGTGTCAGCTGATGAACAAGCCATGCAGCGCCTGTTAACATTGCTTCTGCCAGAAATGCCGGTCAAAAAAGCGGCTGCTATCACCGCTGAGTGGTTATCGGTCAGTAAAAATGTCGCCTATCAGCTGGCGTTAAAACTTCAGCAGAAATAAACTGCTTTGCGTAAAATAGCTCCCCGAGATGGCCAGGCAATCGCACTGAATGTATTTTTGGTGAGGAAAGTCCGGGCTCCATAGGGCGAGGTGCCAGGTAACGCCTGGGGGACGCGAGTCCACGGCAAGTGCAACAGAAAGGATACCGCCCGACTCTTGAGTTGGGTAAGGGTGAAATGGTGCGGTAAGAGCGCACCGCGCGGCTGGTAACAGCAACGGCAAGGTAAACCCCACCTGGAGCAAGACCAAATAGGGGAACACGTGCTTTATGCACATCATGTGGCCCGCATGGTTCCCGGGTAGGTTGCTTGAGGCAGATGGCGACATCTGTCCCAGATGAATGATTGTCCACGACAGAACCCGGCTTATGGCCATCTCAATCATTGCAAAGAAATATAGCCGCTGGTGTTACCAGCGGCTATATCTACTATTTCTCCACAATCTTGTTTAAAGCATTGTTGTCCACATGATCACAGTGATCACGTTGAATACGACCAGCATGCACAAACCCGCTGAAATAATCGAAGTCGAGACCACGTAGCCTTTGCCTTCATCGATATCCATATAGATAGGAATACCAAGATAGAGCAAATAAACGCTGTAACAGACCGCAGGCAATAATATGATCATACATAACCAGACGATGGGCACAAAACCGATCAGGCCGGCCATGCACATCGGCGTAGCGGTATAGGTCACGAACAGCAAGCAGCGCCCGAAATTCGCTTCGTCGCCGAATGTTTTTTCCATGGAAAAAGTGAAGTAGGCCATCAACAAAGTAAAAGCCATAATAAGCACATAAAATGCTATTGCCATCGGAATAGCACTCATCAATGCTATCTGATGGAAATCACTGCCATCCAGACTCCAGCCAATCTGCGTAATGCCAATAAGAAAAGAGACG
>CBFHWI010000022.1:0-1711 GCA_965659475.1 Methylophaga sp. | reverse complement strand
GGCCGGGACAAGAGATAAAACGGCCATTCGCAATAGACCGAATTGCGTGATACCAAGCGTCTCGTCGCTGATCGATTTCCACTCGGCGCGTGGCACTGTGAATAGCCCCCAGAAGTGTTTACGGTGGTGATACATAACAGACCTCCTCATGGTCGTTAATCGCATACTCACATCAAAACCGCTTCGACTTCACTGTATGCCCTTTTTTCAGCATGTTCAAGCGTGTCAGCTTATTCTCAAGCGGCGAATTTTTGCTCAGCCGAATAGTGCGTGATCGACCAGTAACAACAGGAAAAGCCACATCAGGTATTGGATTGAAAATTTAAACAGTCGCCAGGGTGCCAGGGCATCTTGCTGATCGTATAAACGCCAGACCAGACGAAACTGACCTGTATTCAGTAGCAGAATGCCCGCCAGGTAAAGCCAGCCGCTCATACCGGTGACAAATGGCAGCAAAGTGCATGCAAACATCAACAGGCTATAGAGGACAATCTGTGTGCGGGTAAAAGTGTCGCCATGCGTTACCGGCAGCATGGGCACGTTGGCCTTGGCATACTCTTCTTTTTTATGCAGGGCCAGCGCCCAGAAATGAGGCGGGGTCCAGACAAAAATGATCAGGACCAGCAGCAATGCATTGGGATCGATACTGCCGGTGACGGCCGTCCAGCCCAGCAGCGGTGGCATGGCGCCGGCAAGTCCGCCGATGGTAATATTCTGTGGTGTCGCCCGTTTCAGAAACAGAGTGTAAATTACCGCATAGCCAATCAGGGCAAACAATGTCAGCCACATGGTGATGTGGTTAACCAGAAACCAGAGCAGGCCAAGTCCAAAGCCTGCTAGGAGCAAGGCAAAGCCCAAGGCCTGCAGTGGGGAAACCAGGCCTTGGGCCACGGCCCGCTGACGTGTTCTGGCCATTTTGGCATCCAGCCGGTGATCGATCAGGTTGTTAATGGTGGCCCCACTGGCTGCACAGGCGGCAATGCCCGTCAACGCGATCAATAGTTGTCCCATATCCGGCCATTGAGGTGCCATAAAAGCGCCAACCAGCGCGGTGAGTAACATCAGTAACACAACCTTGGGTTTACACATGGCCAGGTAATCTTTCCAGCCGGCTCTGTGGGTCACATTGATTGATAGTGTGGAATTTTGCATGACATCACCCCGTAGATTGAGAGATCGGCGAATGGTGCTGCGTCACAGCTGAATGCGTCTGTGACTGCAGCCGGAAAACAATGTCGATCATGCACAGCAGTAACAATGCTGCGCCGGTATTATGTGCAAGCGCCAGTGGCAATGGCAGCATTAACACTGCGTTTGCAATGCCCAGGCTGAGTTGTAATGCGGTCAGGCCCATCAGGGTGGTGACCGTGCGCCTCAGGCGAGGACAGGACCACATGGCAATGCTTAGTGCGATGATGCTGAATGTCAGCAACAGTGCAAACAAACGATGTATTACCTGTATCGCGGTTCTGGCTTCAAGTGAAAGCAGCCCGCCTTCATGGTTGGCGGCAACAAAGTCGGTAATATTGAATGCCTGCTGCATATCCATGTCAGGTATCCAGCGTCCCTGGCAAGCGGGAAAGTCCGGGCAGGCAAGTCCCGCATACTGGCTGCTGGTCCAGCCGCCTAGAGTGATCTGGGCTACCAGCAGTAAAAATACCAACACGGCAGCAAATTTGACCTTTTTATCCACCTCAACAGGGACAGAAGG
>CBFHWI010000021.1:0-28012 GCA_965659475.1 Methylophaga sp. | reverse complement strand
GTGATTATTTAGTACCCAGCCGTACCCATCCGGGCGAATTTTTTGCGTTGCCGCAATCACCACAGTTATTTAAACAATTACTGATGGTCGCCGGCATGGATCGTTATTATCAGGTGGTTCGCTGCTTCCGCGATGAAGATTTGCGTGCTGACCGCCAACCAGAATTCACTCAACTGGACATCGAAACGTCATTTGTCTCAGAAGAAGATCTGATGACTATGATGGAGGAGATGATCCGTAAGTTGTTTGCCAATGTACTGGAAGTGTCACTGCCTAATCCATTCCCGCGGATGACCTATGCTGAAGCCATGGATCGTTTTGGTAGCGACAAACCGGATCTGCGTATTCCATTGGAATTGGTTGAAATCAGTGATCTAATGCAAAGCGTCGATTTCAAAGTGTTTTCGGCACCTGCACAAGACCCCAATGGTCGCGTGACCGCATTACGTGTACCGGGCGGCAATAGCCTGAGCCGTAAAGAAATCGATGACTACACCAAATATGTCGGTATTTATGGCGCCAAGGGTCTGGCCTACATCAAGGTCAATGATTTGGCCGCTGGCCGCGAAGGCCTGCAATCACCGATCCTGAAATTCCTGCCTGACGATGTCGTTGATGCCATTATGCAGCGCGTTGAAGCGCAAACTGGCGATTTGGTGTTTTTCGGTGCAGATAAAGCCAGTGTTGTTAATGAATCTCTTGGCGCTTTGCGTGTCAAATTGGGACATGATTTGGATCTGGTGGCACATGGCTGGCAGCCATTATGGGTAATTGAATTCCCGATGTTTGAATGGGATGACAAAACGCAGCGCTGGTATGCCTTACATCATCCGTTTACCGCGCCACGTGAAGCTGATTTGGATTTACTGAAAACCGATCCGGGTAAATGCCTGTCCAGAGCCTATGATATGGTGCTTAATGGTACTGAATTGGGCGGTGGTTCAATGCGTATCTTTAAAAGTGATGTGCAAAAACAAGTATTTGAATTACTCGGCATTGGCGCTGAAGAAGCCGAAGAAAAATTTGGTTTCTTGTTGCAGGCATTAAAATTCGGTTGCCCGCCGCATGGTGGTTTGGCCTTTGGTCTGGATCGCCTGGCAATGTTAATGACGGGCTCAGCATCGATTCGCGATGTGATGGCGTTTCCAAAAACCCAGTCAGCAGCTTGTTTGTTGACCAATGCGCCGAGCCCGGTCAACGATGAGCAACTGAAAGAACTGAATATCCGACTGCGTAAAGCGCCCGTTGTTGAAAGTTAAGACAACTCTCGTAAGCGGCGGATAAGGAGGACGAAAGTGGCAACAGAACTGGCAAGCAGTCCAATTCCTTTTGAGGAATATTTTTCGCTGGATGATAGCGAATGCGATCAGCGCATTATCGAGGCCAAACAGGCGCTCGGTGAGGATTTGGTGATTCTTGGCCATCATTACCAGCGTAATGAAGTATTCAAACATGCCGATTATTCCGGTGATTCGCTGAAATTATCACGTAATGCGGCAGCATCCGATGCCAAGTACATCGTGTTTTGTGGTGTGCATTTTATGGCAGAGGTCGCCGACATTTTGTCGCGACCGGATCAGATCGCGATTTTGCCGGATTTGGCGGCCGGTTGTTCGATGGCTGATATGGCCAACCGGGTCAATGTTGATCGCGCCTGGCAGGAAATGGCCGAGGTGTTAGATCCTGATGAAATGGTGACGCCGATTACCTATATTAATTCGGCAGCGGATCTGAAATCGTTTTGCGGCAAACACGGCGGTATCGTCTGCACGTCTACCAATGCGCCGCATGTGCTTGATTGGGCATTTAATCAACGCGAAAAAATCCTGTTCTTTCCGGATCAGCATTTGGGTCGTAATACCGGCTTTAGAATGGGCATTCCGCTTGATGAAATGGTGGTATGGGATTTCGACAAGCCGCTCGGTGGTCTGACGCCAGAAGCGCTGAAAAACGCCAAAATGATCCTCTGGAAAGGCTTTTGCTCAGTACATCAGATGTTTCAGCCGGTACAGATTGATAACTTTTTGGCCAAATATCCGGAAACCAAAGTTATTTCACATCCGGAATGCAGTTTTGAAGTCTGCCAGAAATCAGATTTTGTCGGTTCCACCGAATATATTGTGCGAACAATTGCCGATAGCGAACCAGGCACGCGCTGGTTGGTGGGCACCGAATTAAATCTGGTTAACCGGCTGCATGAGCAATTTGAGTCACAAGGCAAATCGGTGCACTTTATGTCGCCGACCGTTTGCATGTGCTCGACCATGTTCCGTGTAGACCCACAGCATTTAGCATGGGTGCTGGAAAATCTGGTCGAAGGTCATGTGGTTAATCAGGTGTCAGTTGACGAAGTAACTGCCGCACAGGCCAAATTGGCGCTGCAACGGATGCTGGATTTGCCAATTTAAGTTTTCTGGAGCGGATGATGGACGCCAAACAAGCCAATATTGATAAGAAGTATTATCAAATCCGGCCGGAAGACTTGCCTTTGTGTTGCCCACTGCCGGAAATGGCGGTGTGGAATTCTCATCCACGCGTTTATTTGTCACTGGATGGTCAAGACCAAGTGCTTTGCCCTTACTGCGGCACGTTATTCAAACTTGTTAAAAACTGATGCAGTATTTGCAGGTTGCGGTCGGCGTGATTATTAACGCCGATAAACAAATACTAATCGCCCGCCGTCAGGCGCATCAGCATCAGGGCGACCTGTGGGAATTTCCCGGTGGTAAACGCGAAGCAGATGAAAGCCGTTTGGCGGCTTTGCAGCGGGAATTACACGAAGAAGTCGGCTTGCAGGTACTGGACGCTCAGGACTTACTGCAAATCGATCATGATTATACCGATCGAAAAGTGACGTTAGACGTCTGGCTGGTGGAGCGCTTCAGTGGTGAAGTACATGGCCGGGAGGGCCAGCAAATCAAGTGGTGTCCGCTGGCAGAACTAGAACAGCATGATTTCCCGGCTGCCAACGGCGCCATAGTCAAAGCCATCAAAGATTACTTTCAGGTCTAGGGCTTATTTATCTCTCATCTCCGCTTATGTTGTGAGCTGAAAAACCGCCAATCAAGGCGCGAGGAGAGTCGTTTAGTCATTCTAAACAAACAACGAGCAACGCGAAGTGGTATTTTTTTCAGCCACAACCTGAAGGGCTGGGACTATTTTTGCAGTCCGACTGCGTTGTCAATCGCTTATGTAGAATAACTACACAGCACGATTTCCGCCTTGTCGCACACAAAAATAGCCACCAGCAGTAGTGGAGATAAGAGATAAATAAGCCCTAGTGTTTGTCATACTCTGGATCGTTGGGATCGATAACGTGGTCACCGGCAATACGGTGATTTTCCGCTGCCCACTCACCTAGATCGATTAACTTACAACGTTCGCTGCAAAACGGCCGGAAGGCATTGTCTTCGGACCAAATCACTTTTCGTCCGCAGGTCGGGCAGTTCACTTTCATTATCATTACATACTGCAACAGCTAAGCCGAAAGGCAACATCTTCAGAGATTTGCTGCGGCCGCTGGTTAATATCAAATAACATAAAACGCACAGTAAACCGGTGTTTACCGCCACTTATCTCCGGAAAATAGTGGCTATCCACCGGTATTTGCACACGAATGAGTTGTGTTGGCTGATTGCTGTCCAGACTGCGCTGAAAAAAGCCGTTTTCCGCTTGTGCGTCGCTAAAGCCGGTACTACTGCGGATTAGCCTTAAACTGATATCTATTGCTGCTCTGACCGCGACAAATTGCTCCAGCCAAAATTGTAACTGACTGATTCGGTCAGCAACTGGCG
This sequence comes from Methylophaga sp., assembly GCA_965659475.1. Taxonomy (GTDB): domain Bacteria; phylum Pseudomonadota; class Gammaproteobacteria; order Nitrosococcales; family Methylophagaceae; genus Methylophaga. The sequence continues at coordinate 24,218 of CBFHWI010000021.1, read as the reverse complement.
TGTGCTGCAACCAAAAATGGTAGGCTGGCAAATCAAAATCACAGGTGCCACCGGCAATGCTGGAACGCTGACGAATGCTGTATAAAAAATCATTTTCTTTCAGCGTCTGGCCAACGCCCGATTTACGTAGTTGTAGTGCATCCAGCGTTTGATCCAGTTCACCAAGCAGACTATCTAAAGCAGTGCGATCGACACCCACCAGATTTTCCAACGCCGAGAGATTGGTGATTAGTCGCTCAACCTCTTTTAACACCTCTAACTTTAAGTCATTACGCTCAAATACCGACAAAATACTGAGCATGGCATCAATGGCATCCCGGTGGCTGAGCTCGTCGTCAAATTGCATAGCTCTATCAACTCGCGCAAATAAAAACTCCAGCCGTAAAAAAGTCCGGATGCGCTCGTTGAGAGGTTGTTCGTATGTAGTAGTCGCTGACACGTCGCTTCTGTTTGAAAAATTAAGGGCTATTGGCAGCAAGTTGTTGATAGGTTTTCATCAATTTTTCTATCTGCCCGGAGAGTTTTTCAACACCACCATTATTATCAATTATGTCATCAGCATAGTGTAATCGTTGCTGGTCATCAATCTGTGCGCTGATTATCTGCTCAGCTAGCTGCTCGGAAATCGTTTCGCGCGCCAATAATCGTGTCACTTGCGTGTTGTGAGTTGCCGTTACCAGCAAAAGACGATCAAACAGATCCCGCATGTTGGCTTCAATCAGCAGCGGGACGGCAGCAATGGTCACAGCAGCCGGGCTTTGCTTTAATTGCACGGTTAATACCTGCCTGACTTGTGGATGAACAATGGCTTCTAAAGCCTTTTTGGCATCAACATCTTGGAAAATAATCTGCCGCAGTGCGGAGCGATCCAAATCACCGGTTTCTTGTAATAGGTCTTTACCAAAATGCGCGACTATCTGCTGGTAAGCCGGCATACCTGGTCTACAAACATCCCTTGCAATGATATCCGCATCAATTATAGCGGCTCCTAGCCTGGCAAATATGTTACATACTGTACTTTTGCCGCTGGCAATGCCGCCCATCAGACCAATGTGTAAAGGCATTTAACTGAGGCCGCTCCAGCGTAAATAGCCACTATTGATAACATCACCCCAAATAAGAGTCAGCCAGCCAGCGGCGGCGAGATAGGGGCCAAACGGTATCGGTTGGCTACGATGATGCTGGCGCAATAAAATCAGACCAATACCCACCACTGCGCCGACCACTGATGATAATAAAATAATGATGGGCAAAAATTCCCAGCCCAGCCACGCGCCAAGTGCCGCTAGTAATTTAAAATCACCAAAGCCCATGCCTTCCTTGCCAGTCGCCAAACGAAAGGCATGAAATACCAGCCATAATGATAGATAACCGGCGAGTGCCCCAATCACAGCACTTTGTAGTGTGGTGAAACTGCCAAATAAATTAACAAATAAACCGATCCATAACAGTGGCAGAGTAATGCTGTCCGGCAATAATTGTTCATCAACATCAATAAACGTTAATGCGATTAACGTCCAAGTTAACAGCAATGCGGCCAGACAAATCCAACTAAGGCCAAAATGCCACGCTACCACAGCCGATAACAAGCCGGTTAATACTTCAATTAACGGGTAACGTACTGAGATACGCGCCTGACAACCGCGGCAACGGCCACTGAGAAACAGATAGCTAATAACCGGGATGTTTTCCAGTGCGCTAATAGCATGGCCACAATGTGGACAGCGTGAGCGTGGCGTACTTAAGGTAAGCGGCGCAGTTTCCGGCGCGTCGCTGCCAATCAGTTCATGACATTGCTGCTGCCATTCACGGTGCATTATTAGTGGCAGACGGTGGATGACGACATTGAGAAAGCTGCCAATCAGCAAACCAAGAATAAAAATCACGCTGATAAAGGCCGGCGCGGAACCGGCCAGAAATTCGACTACCTGCATTTATACGACTGCGCCAAGCTTAAATATTGGCAAATACATGGCGATAACCAGCGTACCAATCAACACACCGAGAAACGCCATAATGAACGGCTCCATCAGGGCCGTCATATTATCCACGGCATCATCGACCTCGCGCTCAAAAAAGTCCGCGACTTTGGCCAACATCGAATCTAACGAACCGGATTCCTCACCAATGGCGACCATCTGAATAACCATATTGGGAAACAGTTGGGTCTCAACCATGGCTTTATTTAACTGCGTGCCAGTGGAGACATCATCGCGCATAACAATAGTCGCTTCAGAGTAAACAATATTACCTGTCGCACCTGCTACAGAAGTCATGGCATCAACCATCGGCACACCGGCCTTAAACATAACAGCAAAAGTCCGGGCAAAACGGGCAATGGCACCTTTGGTTAGAACATCGCCGATAATCGGTAATTTCAACAACATACGATCGAGAAAATGCTGGATCTTACGGGAGCGTTTTTTGGCCGCCATAAAGCCCATCACAGTACCAATCAAAACTCCGAATATCAGCCACCATTTTTCCTGAAAGATTTCCGAAACCCGAATGACCAACTTGGTCAGGCCCGGCAAATCAGCACCAAAACCGCTAAATAACGATTCAAACTGCGGAATAACGAAAATCATCAAAATGGCAGTAACGATAAATGCCACAACAATAATCGCCGCTGGATACACCAGTGCTTTACGGATTTTCGCTTTTAAGGCTTCGGTTTTTTCTTGATAGGTGGCGATTTCGTGGAGCAATGATTCCAGCGTACCGGATTGTTCACCGGCATTGACCAAGCTGACATACAAATCATCAAAATACAGCGGGAATTTGGCCAGTGATTCGGCCAGGCTGGTACCGGATTCAACATCCGCTTTTATCGCCAGAATCATTTCCTGCATCGAGACTTTTTCATGGCCTTCACCAATGATTTGCATCGATTGCATCAGTGGCACACCAGATGACATCATGGTCGCCAGCATGCGGCTGAATACGGCGATATCGGCCGGTTTAATCGGCGGTTTTCGCGCGGCAAATAAATCTTTAGGTTTTTTGCGGACTTTTAACGGTGTGATCCCCTGACGGCGCAAATCAGCTCGAATGGCCTGAACACTGTCCCCAGTGGTTTCGCCTTTAACGCGGCGGCCTTGTCTATTGGTGCCTTGCCATAAATACATGGTTGGCACGACAACTTTTTTCTTTTTTCTCGCCGAAGCAGCAGCTTGCGCCATGACTTACTCCTTGATTACGCGGTTAATTTCTTCAAGGCTGGTCATGCCTGACATGACTTTTTTCAAACCGGAAGCCCGCAAATCATCAACACCTTCCAATTTGGCTTGATCGGCTAACTGCATCGAATTACCGCCTTCCATAATAATGCGGCCCATGGCATCAGAAACCGGCATCACCTGATAAATACCGACACGGCCTTTATAACCTGCGGTGCAGTGTTCACAGCCAATGGCTCGGTAAACTTTAAAATCACTATCAATTTGCGCCTGTGAAAAACCTTCTTCGAGTAGCGTTTCTTTCGGTAATTCATCAGCCTGCTTACATTTAGAACATAAACGACGCGCCAGCCGCTGGGCGATAATTAAGGTAACGGCTGAGGCAATATTAAAAGCTGGTACGCCCATATTGGCAAGCCGGGTCAGGGTTTGCGGCGCATCGTTGGTATGCAAAGTCGAAAACACCATGTGACCAGTTTGCGCTGCTTTAATTGCGATTTCAGCCGTTTCCAAATCACGGATCTCACCAACCATGATGATGTCCGGATCCTGCCGCAGGAATGCCCGTAAACATTCAGTAAAACCCAAACCAATCTGGGGGTGCACGTTAACTTGGTTAATGCCAGGTAAGTTGATCTCAGCAGGATCTTCAGCGGTGGAAATATTGCGATCGTCGGTATTCAGAATATTCAAAGCGGTATATAGCGAAACTGTTTTACCACTCCCGGTCGGGCCCGTGACCAACACCATGCCGTAGGGTTTATGCATGGTTTCCATAAAGATTTGTTTTTGATCTTCTTCATAACCCAGTGCATCAATCCCCATTTGCGCACTAGTCGGATCCAGAATCCGCAAAACGATTTTTTCACCGAATAAGGTCGGGATGGTATTTACCCGGAAATCAATGGCTTTGGATTTGGACAGTTTCAGCCGCATCCGGCCATCTTGCGGTACCCGGCGCTCAGCAATATTCATCCGCGATAACACTTTTAACCGCGCAGCGATCCGGCCACTGAGCGCGACTGGTGCCGTTTTGGTCTCATGCAAAATACCGTCAATACGGATACGGACCCGATATTTTTTCTCGTAGGGTTCAAAGTGAATGTCCGATGCACCGGCTTTAATGGCCTGGGTCATGATGCCGTTGATAAACCGCACCACCGGTGTGTCATCAATATGGGTCTCACTGGCGTCTTGTCCGCGATCAATATCATCATTGGGACCCAAGTCAATATCATCGAGTTCGGCATCGGCGAATTCATCAAGTTGCTGTTCGCGTTTGTCCAGCGCTTGTTCGATGATCAGTGATAATTTGTGTTCATCGACCAGAATCGGATAAGTATTGAGCGCGGTATTAAACTGAAATTCATCCAGCGCTTGTAAATTGGTGGGGTCAGAGACCGCTATATAGAGACGTTTGCCGCGCTGAAACACCGGTAGCGCATGATGCTGGCGGATTAATTTTTCCTGAAATAGGCTGGTGGGTGCCAATTCCAGATTCATTGATTCGATATCGAATAGTGGAACGCCGAATTCCTGTGAGGCAATATCAGCGATTTTATGACTGGCCAAAAGTTTATGATTGACCAGATAGGTGACAAACGATTGTTTGGCTTGTTTGGCCGCACTTTGCGCGGATTGGGCTTCTTCCTCGTTAAGCAGACCTTCGCTTATAAGACGTCGTGCCAAACCACTGAGTCGGATAGGTGTCGCCATATTTGCCATGACTAGTTGGGATTCCTTAACATAACGCTATCTCCACTGCGCCAATAGTAGGGGAGTTGCGCGATAATTTCTAGTTTCTAATTCAGGTGGTCAATGCATTCAAGTATAGTCTGCCTGCTATTCACCTTAATGGGGAAGATATCATGCGAAAAGTTACCGGCTGGCGAGTGCTGGCTATCATGTTATGCACCGTCGGGCTTTTGGCATCATGCGGCCTGAAAGGCGATTTATATTTACCGGAGGGCAATGCGCAGACTGTTGAGGTTGCGTAAGTTTCATGGATCACTTTCATTATCAAAATAGCGAGCTATTCGCCGAAAACGTGGCCGTTTCAGCGATTGCTGACCAATACGGCACGCCGACCTATATCTACTCGCGGGCGACGATAGAGCGCCACTGGCGGGCTTTTGATGACGCGTTTACCGGTCAGTCGCATCTGGTGTGTTATGCCGTTAAAGCCAATTCTAATCTGGCGGTGTTGAATGTGCTGGCAAAGCTGGGCTCGGGATTCGATATTGTCTCAGCTGGCGAATTAGCACGGGTTTTAGCCGCCGGTGGCCGCGCCGATCGCACGGTGTTTTCCGGTGTTGGCAAAACAGCTACGGAAATTGCCTATGCGTTGGAACAGGAGATACGCTGTTTTAATGTTGAGTCCGTGGCTGAGTTAGAGCGTATTAATCAGGTGGCCGGTGAATTGGGCAAAATTGCGCCCATTTCGATACGTGTTAATCCCGATGTCGATGCCGAAACGCATCCTTATATTTCCACAGGTCTTAAAGAAAATAAATTCGGCATTGATATTAATCTAGCGCCAGCGGTGTATCAGCAAGCAGCGGTGATGACCAATTTGCAGGTGATTGGCGTCGATTGCCATATCGGCTCGCAACTGACCAAGGTCACGCCCTTCGTTGATGCGTTGAAACGCGTATTGCAGTTAATAGACGAGCTGGCAGAGAACGGTATCCCGATTCATCATCTCGATATTGGCGGGGGCTTAGGTATTCACTACAAAGATGAAACGCCGCCCACGCCAGCCGAATATGCAGCGGCCATGCAGGATTTACTCAAAGACCGTCAGCTGGAAATTTTACTGGAACCGGGCCGGGCGATTGCGGGTAATGCCGGTATTTTACTGAGTAAAGTGGAATATATTAAAGTCAACGATGACAAACGTTTTGCCATTGTTGATGCAGCGATGAATGATTTGTTGCGTCCAGCCTTGTATCAATCATGGATGGCAATTGAAGCGGTTAAACCGCGCGAAACTGCGCCGCTCAACTACGATATTGTCGGCCCGGTGTGTGAAACCGGTGATTTTCTCGGTAAAGACCGGCAGCTTGCTATTGAAAGTGGTGATTTGCTGGCAGTTCGCTCAGCCGGGGCGTATGGTTTCACAATGAGTTCTAATTACAACTCACGGCCGCGCGCTGCCGAGATCATGGTCGATGGCGATAAGGCGATTGTGGTTCGTGAGCGCGAAACAATTGAGAGTTTGTATTACGGTGAACATCTGTTGCAGGATTAGTTGATGTTGAAATTCAGCAAAATGCACGGCCTTGGTAATGACTTTATTGTCATTGATGCCATTCGCCAGTCGGTTTCGCTGACGACGGCGCAGGTGCGGTTTCTGGCTGATCGTCATTTTGGTATTGGTTGCGATCAGCTGTTGTTAGTCGAAAAAAGCGACCATGCCGATGTGGACTTTCGTTATCGGATTTTTAATGCCGATGGCGGCGAAGTGTCGCAATGTGGTAATGGGGCGCGTTGTTTCGCCCAATTTGTTTATGACAATGAACTGACTAAAAAAACCACTATTGCCGTAGAAACCGGTTCAGGCGTCATTTATCCAACCTTACAGCATGATGGTCAAATCAGTGTGGATATGGGCCAGCCACGATTTTTGCCGGAACAAGTGCCATTTAGAGTCGCTGAAGCAGCCAACACTTATATGCTGGCTATCGAGCCCGGTCATCAGGTGGAAATTGCTGCCTTATCAATGGGCAATCCTCATGCCGTGATGCTAGTTGATGATGTCGATACTGCGCCAGTGTTGGAAATCGGCCCGTTGATTGAAGCGCATCCGCAATTTCCAGAGCGGGTTAATGTCGGTTTTATGCAACTGGTCAGTCATGATGCGATTAAATTACGGGTGTATGAACGTGGCGCCGGCGAAACCAGTGCCTGCGGTACCGGTGCTTGTGCGGCCGTCGTCAGTGGTATCCGGCGTGGTTTATTGGCGCGTGATGTAACAGTGCAATTATCGGGCGGGCAATTACAAATCAGTTGGCCGAATGAGCAAGCCAGTGTCACCATGACTGGCCCAGCGACACATGTGTTTGATGGAGAAATAGCGTGGGCAACCCTGAACAATCTCTGAGCGCCGAACAAGTCAGCGCTTTTTTGCAGCAAAACAGAGATTTCCTGCTGACCCAGCCGGAAGTTCTGCAACAACTGGAATTAGCCGATACTCCGCCCGGCACAATTTCGCTGGCCCAGCGTCAGCGAGAACAATTGCAAAACAAAAATCGCCAGTTACAAGATCAACTGCATGCGTTAATCGGCAATGCGCACAGCAATAACGCGCTGCAATCGCGGGTCAATCAGTTAGTTCTGGATTTGCTTGATTGCCAGGATGGTAGCGAATTACTGACCACGCTGATGGGCAAATTAAAGCAGGAATTTGCCGCTGATGCAGTGGCTTTAAGATTGTTTTACCAGGGTGACAAACCGCTGGCTTTGCCAAAGCTTGATGCCAACATTGCCGAACTGCACGCCGATGATCCTAAATTGAAAGCCTTTGATCATATGATCGATAAACAGCAACCTGTTTGCGGCCGACTGACCAAAGCGCAGAAACAACTGTTATTCGCAGACGATGCCGACAAAGTGCATTCAATTGCCTGCCTGCCGCTTGGACATGCGCCCTGTGGTGGATTATTGGCGATTGCTAGCCAAGATGCTAATCGCTTTCATGCCGATATGGGCACAGAATATCTGCATTTTTTAGGCGAAGTTTTTATGCGCCTGTTGCGACGTTTTTATCATGGGCAGCACAGCTGAGTTGCAGGCGACACTGCAACAGTTTATCGACCATCTGGCGCAGCAGCGTCGCGTTTCAATACATACCGTCAATAATTATCAGCGTGATTGCCTGCAATTGCTGGCGTTCTGTCAGCAGCAAAATATCAGTAGCTGGCAGGCGATAAAACCTGCCGATTTACGGCAATTTATTGCCCAGCTGCATCGACAGGGACTCGCTGCGCGAACCATTCACCGCATGCTGTCGGCAATACGCAGTTTTTACCGGTTTTTGATCCGCGAGGATCTGGCCGATCATAATCCGGCACAATCGGTGCAAGCCCCCAAAACCGAAAAACGTCTGCCCAAAACTTTTGATGTTGATCAAATGAATGCTTTGCTGGATCTGACGCCAAATGACACCTTTGTAGCCTGTCGGGATCGGGCGATGATGGAGTTATTTTATTCATCAGGTTTGCGACTGGCTGAACTGGCAGCATTGGACCTGCGCGATATCGATTTTGGCCAGCAACTGGTGCAGGTTAAAGAAGGCAAAGGCGGCAAAGACCGCCTGTTACCCATGGGTGGAAAAGCCATCGATGCGCTGAAAAACTGGCTGGATAAGCGCGAACAACAAGGACTGATTATGGCCACCGCGCTGTTTATCACCCAGCAAGGACGTCGATTGGGCGTGCGCAGTATTCAGCAACGCCTGGCTTACTGGGGCAAAAAACACGGTCTGTCGCAGCATGTGCATCCTCATCGTCTGCGCCATGCGTTTGCCTCGCATATGCTTGAATCCAGCGGCGATTTACGTGCCGTGCAGGAATTGCTCGGCCATGCCGATATCAGCACCACGCAGATTTATACCCATGTTGATTTTCAGCACCTCGCCAAGGTTTATGATGCTGCGCATCCGCGGGCCAAAAAACGTTCCTGATAAATTAACCACAGAGGCACAGAGGACACAGAGTTTTAAATGGATGCCTCACTGCGAGGCGGCTTTATTGCCGTGGCTGTCCGTGGCAGTCTATTGAATTTATCCGCAGATCATTTTTTTCAGTTAGTAGGTTGGGTTGAGGTACGAAACCCAACAATCCGAACGCTGCCGCGGGGCGTTCATTTTCTTTGCTTGTCCAAAGAAAACGAACCAAAAGAAAAGACACCCGATACGCTGGCCTGCGGCGCCACTGCGTTGCGTTTTTTGTCAGGGAAACTTACCAAACTCGCTGCGCTCAGACAGGTAAGTTTCTAATCCTGACAAAAAGCCGCTACTCGTCAGCGTATAACGGGAACATAGATACATCACGATTAGTTAGTGATCCAAGATTTGTGAAGGCAAAACTATTTGGAAGGGCGAAATAAAGGCCAGCGGTTATAACCAATTGCAGGATCATTTGATCGATATTTACGAATAAACGCAACTTCCTTGGCCGCACGCTCCGTTTCTGAGCAATTATCGCTTTCCCAGAGAATCTGTTTCCTTACTGTGTAATCGGCACGTATCTCTGCTGGCAGCTTAGCGAAGTCTTCATTTACAACATTCATATCAGGACTTCCAAAATAACGATGGCTACCGATTTTGTCCTTACCGATATAAATTTTGCCAGTCGGATAGGTAATCATATAAATCTGCATATTTATTTCACTAGGATTAGATAAATATCTCTATAAGTTAATCTGCGCCGACCTGCGTAGTTTATGGATGGTTATTTTAAAAACTCGGTGCCCTCTGTGCCTCTGTGGTTAATTATTTAGCTAATGCGCCTGTTCCCAGTTATCACCTACCCCTAAACCCACTTCCAGCGGCACTTTCAGTTCAGCCGCTTCAACCATAAATTTTTCGATTTCGGTTTTGGCAAAATCCAATTGATCTTCGGGGACTTCAAATACCAGTTCGTCATGTACTTGCATGATCATGCTGATACCGGTGTCGGCCTCGTTGAGCCAGCGGTGAATGTTGATCATGGCGCGTTTGATAATATCGGCAGCGCTGCCTTGCATCGGTGCATTAATGGCGGTGCGCTCGGCGTATTGGCGGCGCAGGCCGTTGCTGGAATTGATTTCTGGCAGATATAAACGCCGGCCGAAAATCGTCTCGACGTAGCCATCCTGTTTAGCCTGTTCGCGCGTGTTGTTCATGTAATCGCGAACGCCAGGATAACGCTCAAAATAGGTATCCATATATTTGGCTGCTTGATGACGCTCGATACCCAGCTGCACCGATAAACCATGCGCTGACATGCCGTAAATCAGACCAAAGTTAATGGCTTTGGCGCTGCGCCGTTGATCGCTGGTGACATCTTCGGCCGGTACACCAAAAATTTCAGCGGCAGTATGGCGGTGAATATCTTCGCCTTCGGCAAACGCTTTCAGCAGGCTGGCATCACTGGATAAATGCGCCATGATCCGCAGTTCGATTTGTGAATAGTCAGCCGCTAGCAATTTAAAGCCTTTTTCCGGCACAAAGGCCTCGCGAATCTTGCGGCCGGTTTCGGTGCGGATCGGAATATTCTGTAAATTTGGATCGGAAGATGACAGCCGGCCGGTGGCGGTTACGGCCTGATGATAAGAGGTATGCACGCGGCCCGTTTGTTGATTGACCTGCTGAGGCAATTTATCGGTATAAGTTGATTTCAGTTTGCTGAGGCTGCGGTATTGCATAATGACCTGCGGTAGCGGATAGCCCTGATCGGCTAAATCCTGCAACACATTTTCAGCGGTCGACGGCTGGCCTTTCGGGGTTTTTTTCAATACCGGTAATGCTTGTTTGTCGTAGAGAATTTCTTGCAGTTGTTTCGGTGAGCCGAGGTTAAATTTCTGGCCGGCAATTTCATGGGCTTCTTTTTCTAGCCGGTCAATATCATGAGCAAGCGCATCACTTTGTTGTTGCAGCATAAAAATATCGATATGCACGCCGTTACGTTCCAGCGTGTTCAAAACCGGCAGCAGCGGCATTTCCAGCTCACGGTAAACGGTTTCCAGGCTGGGAATAGCCTGAATTTTTGGCCACAGCTGCTGATGCAGTTGTAGGGTGATATCGGCATCTTCACAGGCGTAGGGCGCAGCTTCGTCGAGACCGATTTCATTAAAGGTCAGTTGTTTTTTGCCTTTGCCGGCAATGTCTTCAAAATGAATGGTGCTTTTACCCAGATATTTGTCGGCCAGCGAATCCATATCATGGCGGGTCGCGGTGCTGTCCAGCACATAGGATTGCAGCATGGTGTCGTGGGCAATGCCTTGTAAATCAATGCCATGATTGAGCAATACATGGCGATCGTACTTAAGGTTTTGGCCGATTTTCAGCGCTTTGGGATCTTCGAGCAGCGGTTTTAATGTCGCTAAGGTTTTATCAAAATCCAGCTGATCGGGTGCGCCCGGATAATCATGGGCCAGTGGCAGATAAGCCGCTTCGCCGACGTTGATGGCAAACGACATGCCGACAACCCGTGCCTGTAAATAATTAAGGCTGGTCGTTTCGGTATCAAAGGCAAACAGCTCGGCTTTTTTCAGCCTGTCAATCCAGTCATTGAGTTGTTGTTCGGTGGTAATGGTTTGGTAATCGGTTTCAGCATTGTTGTCGGCACGGCCGGTTTCCGGCGCCTCGGCAACATCGCCGGTCGCCTCAACTTCCTGCAACCAGCTTCTGAATTCGTAGCGTTTGAATAATTCGCGTAGTTTTTGCGTGTCGGGTTTTTGGATATCCAACGTTTCCGGCGTGAAATCCAGCGCTACATCCAGTTTTATGGTGGCAAGCTCATAAGACAGCGGTAAAGCATCCAGCGCAGCGCGCAGTTTTTCGCCAAGCTTGCCTTTGACCTTGTCGGCGTTTTCCATCACACCTTTTAAGCTGCCGTATTCCTGCAGCAGTTTGGTGGCGGTTTTCGGGCCAACACTTTCCACGCCGGGAATGTTATCGACTTTGTCGCCCATTAAGGCGAGGTAGTCGATAATTTGATCGGGTTTCAGGCCAAATTTTTCATGGACGGCGGCAATATCACTCTTGGTGTTATTCATGGTGTTGACCAGCGTGACATGCTCGCTGACCAGTTGCGCCATATCTTTATCACCGGTGGAAACCACGGTTTCAATGCCGCGTTCGGTGGCTTGTCTGGCCAGTGTGCCAATGACATCATCGGCTTCAACATCATCAATGACCAACAGCGGCAGGCCCATGGCCGTAACAATTTCATGAATGGGCGCAATTTGTTCACGCAACTCATCAGGCATTGGCGGCCGGGTGGCTTTGTATTCGGCATATAAATCGTTGCGGAAGGTTTTACCTTTGGCGTCAAACACCACGGCCATATGCTCAGGCTGATAATCGCGGATCAGTTTACGTAGCATATTAATGACGCCATAAATGGTGCCGGTCGACTCGCCGTCACTATTCGTCAATGGCGGCATCGCATGGTAAGCGCGATATAAATAAGACGATCCATCAACGAGGATCAGCGGTGCAGATTGCGTCATAGGTTACAAAGCCTGATATGCGGGCACATAGATTGCTTTAATCATCGTAATGGAAATGCTATCTTTAGCAAAAGTCATCGGGAGCAAGCAGCTATGTTGAACAAAATCGCTATTGTAGGCGCATTAGGCGTATTAATCACAGTAGCTGTATGGGCAAATGAAGAACTGATCGAGCAGCCACCAACATTACCGGATCGGATGGAAAGCGGTGACAGCATCGAGCCCGATATTAATATCATCCAGCAGGATGACCGTACCATTGAGGAATATCGCGTCAATGGTCAGTTGTATATGATCAAGGTCATTCCCGTTGTTGGCCCAGCCTACTACCTGATGGATACCGATGGTGACGGTTCACTGGAAACAACCCGCAACGAGCTGGACAATCCGGCAGTCCCCAATTGGATCCTGCTTGAGTGGTAAGCCACTACTAAACTGAGTTTACATGTCTGTTTATACCGAAGTCGGGCGCGATGAGCTGATTGCGTTCCTCGGCGATTATGATCTGGGTGATCTTCATGATTATCAGGGCATCAGCGCCGGAATCGAAAATACCAACTACTTTGTCACTACCAGTCAGGGTGAATTTGTGCTGACGCTGTTTGAACAGCATGATTTCAGCGAACTGGCTTATTTTCTGGATGTGATGACGTTTTTCTTCCAGCAGGGTATTCCCTCTGCGCATCCGGCGGCAGATCGTGACGGTCACTACCTGAAAACACTGGCCGGCAAACCGGCGGCATTAGTGTTGCGCTTGCCCGGTAAAACGGTTGATGAGGTTGCTACAACGGGTCAGTGTGCGGCCATCGGTGATATGTTGGCGCAAATGCATTTGGCTGGGCAAAAGTTTGCCTCACGTCGGCCCAGCACCCGCGGCCCGCATTGGCGTAAACAAATGGCCAAAGCCTTGTTGCCGCATCTTGATGCTGAGCATGCCGAGTTGTTAAAAAACGAGCTGGAATTTCAAAAAGAATATGCTGATTTAGAGCTGCCCTGGGGCGTTACCCATTCAGATTTATTTCGTGACAACGCGCTTTTTGACGGCGATGTTTTATCAGGCATTATCGATTTTTATTACGCCTGTGATGAATACCTGCTTTACGATCTGGCGGTGGCAGTCAATGACTGGTGTGTTGATGATAGTGGCTTGTTGGAAATGGGGCGTTACCAGACGTTGATGCAAGCGTATTTAAAACGCCGGCCGCTGACGCTGGCCGAAAAAGATAATTGGAATCTGATATTGCGCGCTGCGGCGCTGCGTTTCTGGCTATCACGTTTGCAGGATCAGCTGTTTCCCCGTGAAGGCGAAATCACCCAGATCAAAAATCCTGATGCCTTTTTAAGAATTCTGCGTCAGCATCAAACTCAGGCGCTGCCCACTGATGGCATAACGACACACTGATGCGCGTTTTGATCATCAAGCTCACGTCCATGGGCGATTTGATGCATGCCTTACCGGCGCTGACCGATGCCGCCAATGCGATTCCCGGTATTGAATTTGACTGGGTAGTTGATGAAGCTTTTGCCGAAGTACCGAAATGGCATCCGGCCGTTAAAAACATCATCACCACCTCACATCGCCGCTGGAAAAAATCCACCTGGCAAACGGTGACTGGTGGCGAGCTGCGCACTTTTTATCAGGAACTCAATGCCGGCGATTACGATGTCGTCGTTGATATGCAAAATAATCTGAAAAGCGCCCTGGTCAGTTGGCTGCGGCAGGGACCTGTGGCCGGTTTAGATAAAGATTCCTGCCGCGAACGACCGGCACATTTGGCCTATAAATTTCCGATTAACGTTAATCCACAGCAACATGCTGTGGACCGGATGCGGCAAATTCTGGCAACAGCGCTGAATTATCCATTGCCAAACAAAGCGGCTGATTATGCAGTCGATTTCCGCCGTTATGCGTTGCCCGAACTGGACTTTGAGTTGCCCGACAAGTATTTAATCTTCGTGCAAAATGCCAGCTGGCTCAGCAAAATGTGGCCGGTTAAACATTGGCAACGGTTGGTATTAATTGCCCGTGAAGCAGGTTTTTCAGTACTGCTGCCCAGCGGCAATGATGCCGAATACCAGCGTGCCAAACAAATTGCTTTCGTCGATAACGTCGCGCATGCCTTGCCGAGAATGTCGTTAAACAATATGGCCGCATTGATGTACCGGGCGACTGGCGCGGTATGCAGTGATACCGGTCTAGCGCATTTAGCGGCGGTTGCTGGCACCCCGGCACTGACGATTTATGGTGCGACCGATACTGCCTTAATCGGTACCTACGGCAAAAATCAGCAACATTTAGTCAGCGATTTCAGCTGTGCGCCTTGCTATAAACGCAGTTGCCCACTTAAAGAAGCCGATGACGGTAAGCCGGTTTGTATGGATGACATGTCACCGGAAACGGTCTGGCATGGACTGCTGGCACTTTTGGCCGCAAAATAATCTTAATTGTCATTCCCGCGCAAGTGGGAATCCAGCTGCTGAGTTAAATTATTGGAATGTGGACTGGATGCCGGATAATCAAAAAGCGATTTCCGGAATGACGAAGAAAAGACAAAAGCAGAATCGCTAGGATTGTCATTCCCGCGCAGGCGGGAATCCAGCTTCTGAGTTAAATTATCGGAATCTGGACTGGATGCCGGATAATCAAAAAGCGATTTCCGGAATGACAAAGAAAAGACCAAAGCAGAATCGCTAGGATTGTCATTCCCGCGCAGGCGGGAATCTAGTTCAAGCTGAATTAAGTAATAAAAAACGACCCGCAAAATACAGGCAGATATTAATGAAACAGCCCTTTCCCGATTTTTTCCAGGCACCGGTATTGGTCGTCGGCGATCTGATGCTGGATCGCTTCTATTTTGGCAAAACCAAACGCATTTCTCCTGAAGCGCCAGTGCCGGTAGTCAACATTGAGCGACTGGAAGATATCCCGGGTGGTGCGGCCAATGTCGCTATGAATATTGCCTCGCTGGGTGCCCGTTGTCAGTTATCGGGTATCACCGGTGTTGATGAAGCCGCTGATGTTTTAACGCAGCGTTTACATTCGGTGGGCATTGCCTGTCATATCCAAACCAGTGATAAACCGACCATTATTAAATCACGTATTATCAGCGCCCATCAGCAATTGCTGCGTATGGATTTTGAAACGCTATTCACGCCCGCAGATGCGGCAAAACTACTGGCTAAATGCCAGCCATTATTCGGTCAAAGCAAAATATTAGTGCTGTCGGATTACAACAAAGGCACGCTCAGCGATCCGCAGCCTTTGATTCAGGCCGCTAAAGCGGCTGGGTTACAAGTGCTGGTCGACCCCAAAGGACAGGACTTTGGCAAATATCGCGGCGCCGATTTGTTAACGCCAAATATGACCGAATTTGAAGCCGTTGCCGGAGAAATTACATCGGAAGCAGATTTATTAAAAAAGGCGCAAACGTTAATTGCTGACTTGGATCTTGGCGCATTGCTGATTACCCGCAGCGAACATGGCATGTCATTGATTCGCGCCGATCAAACGGAATTACATTTACCAGCGATTGCCAAGGAAGTCGCTGATGTCACCGGTGCCGGTGACACCGTGATTGCCACCTTGGCAGCCGCATTGGCAGCAGGTCAAAGTCTGGAACAAGCGGTGACGCTTGCTAATGTCGCGGCCAGTATCGTGGTCAGTAAGCTCGGCACGGCAACGGTGAGCAGTCCGGAATTACAGGCCGAATTTCAACGTCATCAGGGCACGCACTCAAGCGATCATTCGTTTGCTGGCGCGGTAACTGCTGAACAACTTAAAATCGCTGTCGATCAAGCCAAACAACGCGGCGAAAAAATCGTCTTTACCAATGGCTGCTTTGATATTTTGCACGCCGGCCATGTCAGCTATTTACATGAAGCCCGCAGCCTCGGCGATCGGCTAATAGTGGCGATTAATACCGATGAATCGGTGAGTAAGCTCAAAGGTCCGGGCCGGCCAATTAATACCGCCGAACGCCGACAAATCGTGCTGGCGGGCTTGGCTGATGTCGATTGGGTCACTTGCTTTGAAGGCGATACCCCCGAGAATTTATTACGTGAAATCCAGCCCGATATCCTCGTTAAAGGCGGCGATTACGACAAAAAAGGCGTGGTTGGCTGGGAAATTGTTGAAGGTTATGGCGGCGAAGTTAAAGTGATGGGGTTGACCGAAAACTGCTCAACAACGGCGATTGTGAATAAGATTAATCAAAAAAATTAACCACAGAGGCACAGAGGGCACGGAGAAAAATTAATCCGCAGATTTCGCAGATGGTCGCAGATTAAAAAATCCCTTCTCCCGAGTTGGGGGAAGGTTAGGATGGGGGTAATCCGTCGCGGAGTTTAATCAAAATCCAGTTTTGTACTGCATTCACTAACCGGCGTATTCATACCCTTGCAATCAATGGTGTCAGACACAAATGATTCATAGATCTAAAAATATATCCGCAGATTTCGCAGATGGTCACAGATTAAATCAAATCCTTTCTGCCTTATTTTGGTTGTCATTTCGACCGTAGTGGAGAAATCTCAAACAACTATTAAAAAGCAAACGTGCCTATTCGTAATGACTCCAAAGCCGCAATACCTTAACAACTTTTTTGCTTTCCAGAGTCTGGTAAACCAGCCGATGCTGGATATTAATCCGGCGTGAATAAGCACCGGCTAAATCACCAATCAGTTTTTCAAAAGGTGGCGGTTTGGCGAACGGATCTTGTTGCAGCAGTGAAAGTAATTCTTGTGCTTTAGGTTTCAGGCCAGAAGCGGCCAGCTTTTTTGCGTCTTTTTGTGCCTGTTTGGTGAAAACCAGTTGCCATGTCACCAGTCCAGATCCTTGTCACATTCATCAACCGATGTTGCCATGCCCTCGCGAATGGACTCTCGCATACCCGGCACGGATAGTAGAAACAGTGTTTCCTGAATTGCCGCCCAGTCTTCCTCGGCAATCAAAACCGCTTTATTACGTTTGCCATTGATAATAATTGGCTGATGCGATGCAGCAGTTTCATCAATCAGTCGGTATAAATTACTGCGGGCTTCAGTAGCGGTAATATCGACCATAACAATCTCCATTAAAGTATCTAAAGATTGTACGCTTTACAGTACGTCCGTCAATACGTACGGTCGGACAGGGGGATACATGAAGTCAATAGAACCTTACACCTTTGATTCATTTCAAATTGCCCCCATCCTAACCTTCCCCCGGCGCGGGGGAAGGGATTTTTGATCTGCGATCATCTGCGTAATCTGTGGATTATTTAACTCCTTGCCCTCTGCGCCTCTGTGGTTAATCATTTAAAACCTGAATCGCTTTAGCCACATTATCAGCTAAATGCAGCGGATTAATCGTGCCGACCACTACGCTGGCAACAGCAGGATTGGCAAAAATCAGTTTAAAGCTCTCAGATATCGCATCGCTTCTGACTGACAGGTGGCCGCTGGCAAAGGCTTTTTTGATAAATACGGCTTTATTTTTCTCAGCGGCCGCATCCAGCACAGCTTGTTCGCCCTGATATTCAAGATTATGGGTAACCATAACGATATCGGCTTGGTCGATGGTCAGCAGACCGCCTTCAACCGTTTTGGTGGACATGCCTGTGGCACGAATCAGGCCTTGGGATTTTAGTTCGTTCAGGGTTTCCAGTGCTTTGAATTGTT
Source organism: Methylophaga sp. (assembly GCA_965659475.1). GTDB lineage: Bacteria > Pseudomonadota > Gammaproteobacteria > Nitrosococcales > Methylophagaceae > Methylophaga. The sequence goes on along the minus strand of CBFHWI010000021.1, from coordinate 6,165 downwards.
CAATGACTGACACATCGTTGCCATCAGAATGAATCAGCACAATATCGAGCAGATCGCGTTTTAGCAGTTTGAGGCTGTTTTCAATACTACGTATCAGACCATCGCGGGAAAAATCAAAAAACGATTCGCCGCTGTCGTTATCAAAGTGCTCACCAGCTTTGCTGCAAATAACAAAGTCGTGTGGCAGTTGTGGCAGCAATTCGCCGAGGCGTTGTTCGCTGTTGCCGTAGGCGGGGGCAGTATCAATCAGGTTAATGCCTAAATCCCATGCTTGTTGCAGTAAGGCCAACGCCGTCTGGTCATCGGGAATGGTAAAGCTGTTTGGGTATTTAACGCCTTTATCACGGCCAAGTTTGACGGTGCCAAGACCTAGAACAGAGACTTCTAGATCAGTTCCGGCAATAATCTTTTTCGGTAGTTTTTGCATTATCGAAATGCCCGATCCCACAGCGGCTCTGCAATCTCAGCAGTGGGCAATAAATTGTCATTAACAGGCGCTGTTTTTTGCAAGTTTTGCATTTGCAAAGCGTTAATGACTTTGTCACTGAGATCCGGCGCTAGCGCCAATTTGGTCGGCCAGGCGATATGCACATTGCCATGTGATTCGACAAAGGCACTATCTGGCCGTGAAAAGCCACTTTGTTTGGGTTCGGCGCGATTGACGTTGTAGGTGACCCAATCCAGTTCCGGCAGTGTAAACCACGGCAAAATTTGTTTGAGCAGCGCTTTGGCTTCTTGAATCAGCACATCAGGATCTTTGCCAACACCATCTTCAGCGATATTGCCGCCCAGATACCAGACGATATTGCCAGTTTTATCGGGATGGCTGCTGATAGTGGCGATTGGCTTGCTGCCGCTCCCCAGACCATGGGCATAAATTTGCGGCAATGGCGTGCTGGGATCTTTGGCTTTGCAAAGCAGCATTTGCAGCGGTCGCTTTTGCATTTGTGGTTTTTTCAGTGCCAGTTGCGGCAATAATTCCGCCATGCCTTCACCAGCAGTAAACACAAATTGCTGAGCATTGATTTGCAGTTCATTGCCATATCGTAATGACTTAAGCTGGCCGTTTTCGAATTGGCAGGTGACGGGTAATGCGGGTGTTTTGAGAATGCGATCTTTGAATGACGTCGTTAAGTTTTGCAGCAAACTATGCACATCCAAAACCGGTTCATCGAGCTGATATAACGCGCCTTTGAAACTGGAATCAGCAAACAGGCCACTGCGTTGGGCTTTAGGCACCGGTTGCATCCGGCTTTGCAGTGCTTTGCTGGCAAAAAACGACAGCATTTTTGATGACAGACTCTTAGTAGACCATAGCAATTGATGCTCGGTAAAAACGCGGACGTTAGTTAAATCGATTTCACCGTGGCCATCGAGACACGCTTTCCAGCGCGCGGGCATGGCGCTGATGGCCTGCGCAGCATTAGAGAGAATGCCATTAAGTGCGTACTTACTGCCGCCATGAATAATACCCTGGGCCGCCAAGGTTTGCGCATGACCGATTTGGTCTTTTTCTAGCAGCAGGGCGTGATAACCCAATTGGTTAAGACGATGATGCAGCCACAAACCGGCAATGCCGGCGCCGACAATGACGACGTCTGCCTGGAGTGTTTTGACCATCATTTGCTGACTAATTGCGCATCCAACGCTTCACAAAGCCAGTGGCCGATAATGATATGGCCTTCCTGAATGCGGGCGGTTTCGGTGCTTTGAATACGGACGCATTCATCGGCGATATCCAGCAACTGGCCGCCGCTGTCACCGGTAAACGCGACACTGTATATGCCAATGGATTGCGCGGCTTTAATGCCGTTGATGACATTTTTGCTATTGCCGGATGTCGATAAACCGATGGCAATATCGCCGGCTTTACCGAGCGCCAACATCTGCCTGTCAAATACCGTATCAAAGCTGTAATCATTGCTATGCGCGGTCAGAATCGAGGTGTCAGTGGTCAGCGCAATGGCGCCAAGTGGCTGGCGTTCGTCTTTATAACGAATGACAAATTCAGCGGCCATATGCTGCGCATCCGCGGCGCTGCCGCCATTACCGAAAAACAAGACTTTATTGCCTGCCAGCACGCATTCACGAATGCGGCTCAGTAGCACGTCGAGTTGCGGCGTCATGGCAAACAAACTGTCGACCATTTGCTGGTGACGACTTAATGTGGAATGGAATGACACGGCTTACCTCGTCTGTTTGAAATCGGTGATAAACTGACCCGCGTAAAACGGGCAACGCGCTCAGCGCGTTAATGCCTCTATTCTAGTGCAGCGCCGCGCCCTTGTCAGGTTTGTGCGCCGGAAGTTGGGAACAGTCTATGCAACTTGCTTTTGCCATAACCGAATATTTTCCGTTCGGTGGGGCGCAGCGTGATTTTTTTGCCGTCGCTTCGGAAATGGCGCGTCGCGGACATCAGATTACTGTGGTGACGGCAGCCTGGCATGGTGAGTTTCCATCTGGTTGGCAGAAAATCATTGTCGATAAAAAACAATTCCGTACCAATCATGGCCGGCTGCGGGCGCTGTCTGACACCTTGTTGGCGTTTCAGCAAAATAAAACCTTTGATGCAATTATCGGCTTTACCAAGATGGCCGGACTGGATATTTATTTTGCCGCTGATCCGAGTTTTGTCGCCAACCGCTATCGTGGTCTGAAAAAACTGCTGCCGCGTTACCATGTTTATGCCGGCATCGAAAAACAGATGTTTAGCAATCCGGATCTGAACGTGTTTTTTCTCACCGAAGACCAGCGGGCGCAGTATTTGCAGTACTTTCCACTGGCCAAAGATCAACAACAAATTCTGCCGGTCAGTGTCGAGCCGGAATTTCATTTCAAAACATCGCTTTTTAATACCGGTCGTAACTGGCGGGCACAACAGCAGCCGGAAAAAGATCGGCAAGTGTTGTTATTTGTTGCCGCCGATTTTGATACCAAAGGCCTGGATCGGATCATTCTGGCGCTGAAAAAACTTAAAAAAAGTGAATGTGAAAAACTGGCGCTGTGGATTGTCGGTAACGGTAAGCAGGATGAGTATCAAAAAGCACTCGATAAGCTCAAAGGCTTAAGCGTCAAATTCTGGGGCGGACAAACTTCAACGGCATTATTTTATTTTGCTGCCGATTTACTGGTGCATCCAGCCCGTAAAGAAGCGGCGGGCATGGTGATTGCCGAAGCGCTGGCAGCAAAATTGCCGGTGGTGATTTCAGCGGTTTGCGGTTATCGTTTTCTCGCGGCAGATGATCCGGCGTCAACGATATTACCGGGCAAAAACTGGCTGCCGGCATTGACTGAACAATTACGTCGCGCCGCGCAACATGATGGGGGTTTGCCGCGCGGGCAGGGCAGCCCAAAAATCAGCGATAAACCCCGGGCATTGTTCTGTGCCGATCAGATTGAAAGTTGGCTTAACCATGGCTGAAACCATTTATTTACGTGATGACCTGAATACGCTTTGCGCTGATGGTGATGTATTTGCATTTGTCCGGCAACTTGATGGCGAAGTGTTTCGTGATAAAGAAGGTCGTCGTACCTTGCGGTTTACCAACAATGGCAAAAGCTATTTTCTAAAACACCATCAGGGTGTTGGCTGGGCCGAGATCATTAAAAATCTGCTGCAAGGCCGGCTGCCAGTGGTGAGTGCTCGTAATGAATGGCAGGCAATTCAGGCATTACAACAAGCCGGCATTGATACGATGACGCTGGCGGGGTATGGCGAGCGCGGCAGGGATCCGGCAAATCGTGAATCCTTTGTCATTACCGATGACTTATCGGACACCATGAGTCTCGAATTTGTCGGGGAACAATGGCAGCAAAAGCCCACCACCCTGCACAGCAAGCGTCTGCTGATTAAAAAGCTGGCCACCATTAGCCGTAAAATGCATCAGGCCGGTATCAACCATCGGGATTATTATCTGTGTCATTTTTTATTGGATGCGTCATTTGCAGAGCACAACATTATTAATGACGACACCAGGCTATTTTTAATTGATCTACACCGGGCACAAATTCGTCGCAAAGTACCGACTCGCTGGCAAATTAAAGATCTTGGTTCCCTGCATTTCTCAGCGCATGCCTTAAAGCTAAGCCAGCGTGATTTATTAAGATTTATCCGGACTTACACCGGCGTGTCAATAAAAGCGGGCTTTCAGCGTGATAAACACTTTTGGGATAAGGTTGCCAAGCGAAGTGATGCTTTACTTACCAAATGGCAAAAGCACCATGGCTGAGTCGATCACATTGGCTAAATTGCCAACTTTGCCGCTGACTCTGTCATCACCTCAAGGGCCAATTGAGCTGCAATCGGTTTTACGGTTTTTGCCGGGCAAACGACTGGTTGGTAAAGCACTGTTTCAAACTAAGCCGGTTTTATTGAAGCTAATGACTGATAGTCGTCAGGGCCAGCGAGTATTGGCAGAAGAGCAGGCCGGTCATCAATTAATGTTGGCAGCGAATCTCCGCTTACCGGCAATTGAACTTTTGTCAGAAGATAATGAGGGTTTGCTGGCCATTGCTTATCAATGGTTGCCCGATGCTCGCGCATTTACCGAAAGGGATTTACAGCATCCTGATTATTGCCAGCAATTGCTCCGGCTCATGGGCGATCTGCATCAGGCAGGTTTAATGCATGATGACTTACATGTGGACAATCTGCTGATATCTGCTGAAAACTTATATTTAGTTGATTATGCAGCCGTTAATCAACTGGCAAAAAAGCCCCTTAACGTAACAGCGAGTCTGAATAATTTAGCGCTGCTCATCGTGCAGTTTACCGATACCGGCCAACAGTATTTAATCAGTAAGTTTGCAGACTATTGCACTTTGCGACACTGGCCATTAACGGAACACCTATCGACGCAGCTCGAGAAAGCAGTAAAAAAAGCATGGCAAAAACGCCAACGTGCCTATTTAAAGAAATGTTTTCGTGATTGCACAATGACCGCCTATCAGCGACACGCCAACAGGGAATATGCATTCCGGCGGGAATTTCTCAATGCCGTTGGTACGGATTTTATCGGCCAACTGGATCAACTGATCGCTGATGGTGAACTGCTAAAAGACGGCAATAGTGCCACCGTTGCTAAAGTGACGCTCGGCGGTCAGGAACTTGTCATAAAGCGTTATAACCTGAAATCCTTCGGACATTTTTTGAAACGCTGCTGGCGGCCGAGCCGGGCAGCCAATGCCTGGAAATTTGGCAGGTTACTGGAACTGATAGGTTTGCCCACGCCAAAAGCTCTGGGCTTTGTCGAAAAACGCTGGGGCTACTTTCGTAAAGAAGCCTATTTAATTACAGAATGGTCAGCCACCGAAGAGTTATCAAAGTGCTACCCTGATTTGCCTCCGGATGGTGACGTCGCCTCGCAGATAGAGTGTATTTTTAGTTTGCTGGCAAAGTATCAATTGCATCACGGCGATTTAAAAGCCAGTAATTTGCTAATAGATAAAAATGACTGTGTGAAGTTAATAGATTTGGATGCGATGCGGCAAATAAAAATTAATTGCTTATCAAATCACAAGCTCAACGATGATTTAGCAAGATATAAGAAAAACTGGTCATAGATATATAGATATTCACGATACATTTTTCATTACTCTTTTGCCTGAAATATTCAAATATCTAGGCTTGTAGTTTTCCGTTGGGTGAAAATTAGCTAAAAAGGAGTCAATATCACTAAAGTCCATTTTAAGTAAATATTCATATGGTGCATTCCACCATTCAACTTTTAAGAGCTTTGAGATCATCTCTTCGTCAAAGCGGTAACGTATAAATTTGGCAGGATTTCCTGCAACAATTGAATAAGGTTGAACATCTTTAGTGACAACAGCGTCGCAGCCGATAATTGCCCCATGACCAATTTTTATTCCTGCCATAATTGTTGCTCGATGACCAATCCAGACATCATGGCCTATATGTAAGGGAATAGTGGGACTTTGATAATGTTTGCTGAATTGTGGGCTAGTTGTTATCCAGTCAACAGGATGATTTCGCGGATCCTGCCCTAAAATTACATGTCTACCAATTGAACAGTATCTACCGATCTCAGAAACATCTAAGCACTCGGTATTAGATCTAATGTAGGTGTGAGTACCAATATTTAATTGTGTTGATTCAATAGTGATACCACCCAATCGACTTGGGATTTCAACTTTAACCTGACAATT
>CBFHWI010000020.1:0-28190 GCA_965659475.1 Methylophaga sp. | reverse complement strand
CTCCGCGTTGCTCGTCATTTGTTTAGAATGACTAAACGGCTCTCCTCGCGCCTTGATTGGCATTCTTTCAGCTCACAACAGAGGTGGAGATGAAAGATAAACAAGCCCTAGTCCTTGTTATCAAACAAGTCTTTTATTTCCTGCTGATAACGGGCCATAACCGCTGGTCGTTTGACCTTTAAGGTCGGTGTTAATAAGCCGTTTTCAATTGTCCAGGGCTGTAAACTGAGACTGACCCGGCGGATCCGCGCATGGGCCGGGAAATTATGTAATGACTGACGCAGCAGTTTAATCACGTACTGATGTAATTTTTTATCGCTCAGACTACTGTTTTGCATCGGGTCAAGGCCCAATGACTGTGCAAGTTCCGGCCATTGTTCACCGTCAAACACCAACACTGCTGCCAGATGTGACTGACCTTCACCGACCACCAAAGCCTGTTCAAATAAGGCGTGGCTGAGGATCGTGGCCTCGATATCTGCTGGCGGTATTTTTTCGCCATTACTTAGCACCAGAATATCTTTGATGCGTCCAGTGATATAAATATGACCACTGTCACCAATGCGCGCCTGATCGCCGGTATGTAACCAGCCCTGCGGATCAATGGTTTGTGCTGTGGCTTTATGATTATTCCAGTAACCCAGCATATTGCCCGGGCCTTTGGTCAACAGTTCCTGCTGTTCGCCAATTTTTACCTGCACACCTTTAATGGGCAATCCGACACTGGTCGGATCGTTACGATCCGGTGGGTTAACACTGATAACCGGGCTGGTTTCAGTTAAGCCATAGCCTTGCAACAAATTGAGCTGTAAACCGATAAATAATCGCGCAGCATGACTGGGCAGGGGCGCTCCGCCACTGACAGCCAAACGTAATTTACCGCCCAGCCGTTGCTGGAATATGTGAATAACCAGCTTGCTTAACAATGGCCACAGCAATTGTTGTGGCGACCAGCGCTGACGGCCCTGCTGCCATTGGAAACGTTGCCAGCCGGTGCTGACGGTGAGTTTAAAAATCAGTCGTTTAATGCTTGATTGCTGGTGCAGCTGTTGTTGAAACCGATCGTGAATCCGCTCAAAAATCCGCGGTACTGCAATCAATATAGTCGGTTGCACTTGCTGCATATCTTCAGCTAATAAAGGAATACTGCGCGAATAAGCGACACTGGCACCGGCCATGATAGGCAAATAATAGCCACCGGTCCGTTCCAGTGTATGCGAGAGGGGCAAAAACGATAAAAACAAGTCGTCCTGATAAATCTCAAAAAACTGCAAAGCGCCATAAGCAACTGACAACATATTCTGGTGGCTAAGCATGACCCCTTTAGGCCGACCCGTTGTGCCGGAAGTGTAAATAATCGATGCCAGCTTGTGGCCATCAAGGAGTGGTTGCTGCAAGGGGCGGGTCGGCTGACTGAGAAAGTCGTTCATGCTGACAGTTGCGATATCGCCATGATCATTTTGATCGGGATTGAACAAAACGACTTTTTTCAGGGCAGGCTGCTCACTGAGCGCTGATTTCAGTAATTGCCATTGCCGGCCGGATTGCAATAAGGCCAATTTAACATCGGCATCTTCCAGAATAAACGCCATATTATCTGGCCGGTCATCAGGATATAACGGTACAACTACCAGACCCAGACTCATTGCGGCCAGATCAAAAAACACCCATTCTTTACAGTTACGTAAATTCAGCGCAACCCGGTCACCGGCTTGCAGCTTTTCGGCTAATAGGGCTTGTTGCCAGCGGGCGATTTGAAATGCGGCTTGCTGCCAGTTCAGGCTCTGCCAGGTGTTTTCATCAGCATGAAAAAAACGATAGGCCGGTTGCCTGGGACTACGCCGCAGCCGCTCAAAAAACAAACCGGGTAAGGTGACAGCTGTATCGGGTGAAATATAGTCAGTATTTTGTGACATGAGCTAATTAATTGAATAACCAACGCATCTGCACGCCGACAATATCAACATGGCTTTGGTATTGGCCCACCAGACGATAATCCTGTTCATTGCGGTCATCAATCTTGCTGTCTGACATAAATAAATGCGCATAAGCCGCATCAATAATCAGATTTTCACTGTAGGCATAACTGGCACCAAAGGCGACCCATTTGCGGTCGGTATCAGGGATCCGAGGTGTTCTGCGCTGCGCGTTGGGCACCGGCGATTCATCATAAGCAACACCGGCGCGCCAGGCCCATTTTTCATTATGCTGATATTCCAGACCCAAGCCGTAACGCACGGCATTGTCCCAATCCTGAGGTTTTTCTGAGTTTAAGCGCTGTACATCAGATTCGATCCGCAATTCATCAAACTGGCTCCAGCGGGTCCAGCTGGCATCTGCCATCACTGCCCATTGGCTATTAATCTGATGATGCAGGGCCAACGAAACCGACTCAGGTAAGGTGACCTGGCCTTTTGCATCGCCATTCTGAAAACCGGTATTAGTGGCAACCGCTTCGACATTGGGATCATTTGGCACCCGGAATTTGCCTTTGCCTTCCAAATCGTGGGTAACTTTTGAACGATAGCTCAACCCGACACGCGTGGCATCGGTAAATTGATAGGTCAGGCCGAGGTTGTAACCCCAGCTCCAGTCATCAGCCAGTACTTTCACTTGACCATCAAAGTTTTGGGGCTGTGCACAGGCGGCGACCATGGCGGCAGCGCAAACAGCGCCAAAATCTACTGCCTGCGATAACTCAATATCGGCATATTGCAAATTAATGCCGGCGCCGAGGGATAATTTATCGGTCGCTTTAAAGCCAAAAGAGGGATTGATATTAATGGTTTTTAAGTCTGATTTGCGGGCATGGTAACGACCAACCCAGTCGTCACTGTAATCGGTGACCAAGCCGAATGGTGCGCCGATACCTAAACCCACAACTAATCTGTCGTTCACTGGATGTGCGTAATAAAAGTTAGGCAACAGGGCGCTATCTGCAGCATTGCCATTATCGCCACCATTGATTATGCCACCACCTAATGTTGATGGCAGTGACGACCCCTGATTATCAAATTTGGAATAAGGTGCGATAAAATTCATGCCCACGTTCAATTCTGCGCTGTCCAGTTGGGTCAAGCCGGCCGGATTAAAGAATATAGTGCTGGCATCATCAGCGACCGCTGCACTGCCAGAGAAGGCACGTCCCAACCCGGTAATGCTTTGTTCAATCAACGCATAACCGGCGGCATGCACAGTCGAGGCGCCAGCGCCTAAAAAAACCAATAAAGCCAATTTAGACAGAGACATGGCGTATAAACCTCGAAAATAATTAAACTTTCGTCTACGCTAATCCAAGCACCGGTTCAGTGCAAGTTTTATTTCTGGCGTTGGAACAATAAATCCCAGACGCCATGACCCAAGCGGTGGCCACGTTGCTCAAATTTGGTGAGGGGCCGGTAATCCGGTCGGGCAATAAATCCATCGTTGTTACCGAGGTTTTTAAAGTCATTGCTGGCAGCAAGATCTTGGCGCATTTGCTCCGCGTAATCTTGCCAATCAGTTGCCATATGCAGTGTGCCACCGGCTTCAATTTTAGCGGCTAATACCGCGACAAATGCGGGCTGGATAATCCGCCGCTTGTGATGGCGCTTTTTATGCCAAGGGTCGGGAAAATACAATTGCACCCTGTGCAAAGCCCCATCAGCAATACGCTTTTTCAGTAAAGCGACGGCATCCGTTTCGGCGACCCGCAAATTACTGAGTTGTCGGTCATCGATAGCTTTTAATAACTGGCCGACACCGGGACGATGCACTTCAACACCGATAAAATCCAGCTCTGGCTGATTAGCCGCCATTTCAGCCAGCGAGGCACCGTTGCCAAAGCCGATTTCCAATACTTTTGGATTATCGCGGCCAAACAAGGCATTGAGGTCTAGCGGCGTTTCGGCCTCATCAATGCCCCATTGCGGCCACAAGCTATCCAGGGCTTTTTGTTGACCTGGCGTCAGGCGGCCTTCACGGCGAACAAAAGACTTGATTTCACGTCGGGGTTTTTCGATTTGCATAAGGGTTTTGCCATTCACAAAAATGCCGCATATGATAACCGATTGAAGTTATTGTCGGTCAGAAATGCCATAAGCGCATGTCACTGCTTAACTCTCTTGAAATCAATCTTTAACAAGCATTGCCAGCGCCCATTTTGCCAGTCAGAATAGGGTTGATCGTGCCAATTTTGCTGTCAGAGGCTATAATATTTTGTCTGATTTGACAGTTCTGATGGATTAGCGCCGCTGTCCGTATGCGGCCTCGAATCCAAAACTACGAAAACACAAGCTACGAGAGAGACATAACATGGTTAATCCGGTTTTAGATTCGCTTACCAATGAAGTGATCGAACGCAGTAAAAAGTCGCGCGCCGCCTATTTGGCGCGTGTTGATGAAGCGGCTGGCCAAGGCCCGCATCGCCTGACGTTGGGCTGTGGCAACCTGGCACATGGTTTTGCTGCTTGTCCCGCCACTGAAAAATCTGACTTGACCGGTAGCGTCAAAGCCAATATTGGCATTGTGACTTCTTACAATGACATGTTGTCAGCGCATCAACCGTACAAGGATTTTCCAGAGATAATCAAAGAAGCCGCACGTGAAGCGGGTGGTGTTGCCCAGGTTGCCGGCGGTGTGCCAGCGATGTGCGATGGTGTGACTCAAGGTCAGCCAGGCATGGATTTATCACTGTTCAGCCGTGACGTTATCGCAATGGCAACAGCCGTTGGCCTCAGTCATAACATGTTTGATGCTTCCATGATGCTCGGTGTTTGCGACAAGATTGTCCCGGGCTTATTAATTGGCGCTTTGAGCTTTGGCCATTTACCGACGATTTTTGTCCCGGCAGGTCCGATGCCAAGCGGCTTGCCAAATAAAGAAAAAGTCCGGATCCGTCAGTTATATGCCGAAGGTAAAGTTGGCCGTGAAGAGTTATTGAAAGCCGAATCCGAGTCTTATCATAGTCCGGGTACCTGTACGTTCTATGGCACCGCCAATAGTAACCAGATGATGGTCGAAATCATGGGGCTGCATTTACCGGGCGGTACTTTTATCAATCCGAATACGCCTCTGCGCGATGAGTTGACTAAAGAAGCGACACGTCAGGTACTGAAATTTACAGCGTTGGGTAACGACTATCGGCCTATCGGTCATATGATTGATGAAAAGGCCATCATGAACGCCATTATTGGCCTGCTGGCAACCGGCGGTTCAACAAATCATACGATGCACATTGTCGCTATTGCCCGCGCAGCCGGCATTATCATCAGTTGGGATGACTTCGATCGTTTGTCACAAATCATTCCGCAAATGACCAAAATTTATCCAAACGGCAGTGCTGACGTAAATCACTTTCAGGCCGCAGGTGGTATGGGTGTGCTGATCCGTGAGTTGTTATCGGAAGGTTTATTACACGAAGATATTATGACTGTCGGTAATGGCAAAGGTCTGAGCCAATATACGCAAGAGCCTAAATTAAAAGACGGCAAGCTGGCCTGGCAGGAAGCACCTGAAAAATCATTGGATCCGGAAGTCATCGGCAGTGTTGCCGAGCCGTTCTCGAAATCTGGCGGCGTTCACCTTATTAAAGGTAACCTGGGCCGCGGTGTGTCGAAAATTTCCGCCGTTGAGCCAGAGCATCGTGTGGTTGAAGCCCCTGCGATGGTATTTGATGACCAGGATGATGCGGTTGCTGCGTTTAAACGCGGCGAAATGGAAAAAGACGTTATTGTTGTCTTACGATTCCAGGGACCGAAATCCAACGGTATGCCTGAGTTGCATAAACTGAGTTCACCATTAGGCGTATTGCAGGATCGCGGCTTTAAAGTGGCGCTGGTTACCGATGGCCGGATGTCAGGCGCATCGGGTAAAATCCCATCAGCTATCCAAATGTGTCCGGAATCCGCTGAAGGCGGTCCACTGACCCGTGTTAAAGATGGCGATATCATTCATTTGGATACCGAAAAAGGCATCATGAACGTTTTGGTTGATGATCAGGAGTTCAATGCCCGTATGTCTTGCATGATGGCTAACACCGAACATCATTACGGTTGTGGCCGTGAGTTGTTTGACAGCTTCCGTGCCGGTGTCTCTTCTGCGGAAGAGGGTGCCATCAATATGTTTAATGTCGAATAACCCACCGAATAATCAGGATAAATTAAATGAGTAGAACGATTCACGACATTATGAAGATCTCACCGATTGTGCCGGTGATGGTGATCAATGATGTAAAACATGCGGTGCCATTGGCCAAAGCGCTGGTTAAAGGTGGCCTGAAAGTGTTGGAAATCACGCTACGTACCGATGCGGCGCTGGAATCGATTCGCCGGATTAAAGCCGAAGTACCAGATGCCATAGTGGGTGCCGGTACCATTATCAATATCGATACGTTAAATGCGGCGATTGACGCCGGCGCAGAATTTATTGTCAGCCCGGGTACCACCGACACGCTGATTGATGCGGCGTTAAAAACTGGTGTGCCATTGTTACCTGGCGTTGCCAATCCTAGTGAAGCCATGCGTTTGTTGGAGCGGGGCATTACTGCAATGAAATTCTTCCCGGCGGAAGCCGCAGGTGGTGTGCCGATGTTGAAATCGATTGGTGCACCAATACCGCAGATCACTTTTTGCCCGACCGGTGGCGTCAGTCAAAAAAACGTTAAGTCTTATTACAGTTTGCCCAACGTTGCTTGCGTCGGTGGTTCGTGGATGTGCGCGGCCAGTCTTGTGGAAGCTGAAAATTGGGATGAAATTTCCCGTTTAGCGGCTGAAGCAATTGATTTGGCAACAGCCTGATAACAATCGCTTAATTAAGATACAAAAAAGGCATCCTCGGATGCCTTTTTTGATCGGGTAATACAGCAGGGTTTAATCGTAGCTGTAGTGTTTTTTCAGTGTTTTGGTAACTTGCCACATACTTTTCAGGCCTGTCGGAAACTCGACATAATCACCCGGTACAATTGTGACTGGCTCGCCGCCATCCGGGGTGACGACAATTTCGCCTTCCAGAATGTAAGCTTTTTCGGTTTCATCAAAATCCAGACGGAATTCAGTAACCGGGCAATCCCAAATTTCCCAACCGGGGATGCCTCTTTCCTGCAGTTGCGCCGGGCTAATGTTTTTCTCAATAATAATTTCTGGCATAACAATCCTGAAGTGCTTAAATTGAAGGTCTGCGCTGTAAAGCGCAGGCTGCCCGCAACGCAGGCGTGTCAGCAAATGACCGGCAAATAATAGCAAAAACCAGCGTCGTCGGTGGAGAAATTTCCAATTCACAGGGGCAAAACATGGCTTGGCTACTCAGTAAATATTTGATCACGGCGGGGTTGGTGGTGCTGATTTCCGAAATTGCCAAACGCAGTGAAAAGTTAGGGGCACTGATTACCGCAATGCCGTTGGTCGCAATTTTGACATTGATGTGGCTGTATTTTGAACGGCAGCCGACAGATAAAATTGCCAGTTATGCCCAGCATACCTTTTGGTATGTGTTACCGACGCTGCCGATGTTTTTGTTGTTTCCATGGTTGCTGCACCGTTATGGTTTCTGGACAGCGATGGGCGTGTCAGTGCCGGTCACCGTGGTGGTTTTTGCGCTGTTGGCAATGGTTGTAAAACGCTTTGGCATTATCTTGTTTTAAAGTAGTTAATTTAATGCGGACACAAAGACAAAAGCTATCTTCAGAATTATCATAGACCAGAAAAATTGTGTCAGTACTAAACACTAATCCGGCGATAGTCACGATAAGCGGGTTCCCAGAAACTCTCGGCAATAGCCAGCTTTAACTCGGTATCGGTTTTAGCCGGCGCGAACTTTTCTTTGATAGCTTGTTTGGCGACAGCAAAGGCAATTTTTTCACTAATAACCCGACTTTCGGTCAGTGGTGGCAATAAACCTTCGTGGGTCGATTGTTGTGCGGCTTCTGCCAGGACATCACTGGCGATCATTAATAAACTGTCGGGCAGGCGACTGATTTGCGCGGCAACGACCGCCAGACCCAGCCCGGGGAAAATATAGCTGTTATTACACTGCGAGATGGGATGTTCTCTGCCATCGATCTCAACGGCTTTAAAAGGACTGCCAGTCGCGACCAGTGCCTTACCCTGCGTCCAACGCATAATATCGGCAGGATGGGCTTCAATCTGTTTAGACGGGTTGCTGAGTGGAAATACAATCGGCTGTGGACAGTGTTGCTGCATTGTTTTCATCAGCGATTCATCAAATAAACCGGCTTTGCCGGAAACGCCAATTAATACGGTTGGTTTAACGGCCTCGACCACGGCGTGAATATCCGCACCGGCTGATACATTTAACGCGTTTAATTGCGAGTGCTGACTGGCAAGTAATTGCTGAAAATCTGCTAATCCTTCCATGTCTTCGGTAAGCAGTCCTTGCCGGTCGATCATAAAAATTCTTGCCCGGGCAGCTGCTTCGTTTAAACCTTCCACCTGCATTTGCCGGATAATTTGCTCGGCAATGCCACAACCCGCTGATCCGGCACCGGCAAAGACAATGGTTTGCTCGGCAAGCGTTTCATTTTTGTGGCGACAGGCGGACAGTAAAGTGCCGACAGCTACCGCAGCAGTGCCTTGAATATCGTCATTAAAACAGCACATTTGATCACGGTAACGATGGAGCAGTGGCAAAGCTTTGTTTTGTTCAAAGTCTTCAAATTGCAGCAATGCCTCTGGCCAGCGTTTTTGCAGTGCTTTGACAAATAATTCGACAAATTCATCGTACTCAGCGCCACTGATGCGCGGGTTTTTCCACCCGATATAGTGCGGATCATCGAGTAGCACTTTGTTGTTGGTACCGACATCGAGCATGATTGGCAGGGTATAAGCCGGGCTGATACCGCCGCAGACGGTATATAAAGACAATTTGCCAATCGGAATGCCCATACCACCGACACCCTGATCACCGAGCCCCAGAATACGGCTGCCATCGGTTACCACAATCACTTTGATATGGCGTTTAGTGGCGTTGTGAAGAATGGCATCAAGATCATGACGATCCGGATAGCTGATAAACAAACCCCGTGCACGTCGATAAATTTCAGAAAACCGTTCACAGGCATCACCGACGGTCGGTGTGTAAATAATCGGCATCATTTCTTCAAGATGCTGGTTGACCAAGTGATAAAACAGCGTTTCGTTGGTGTCTTGCACTGTACGCAGGTAAATATGC
Source organism: Methylophaga sp. (assembly GCA_965659475.1). Classification (GTDB taxonomy): domain Bacteria; phylum Pseudomonadota; class Gammaproteobacteria; order Nitrosococcales; family Methylophagaceae; genus Methylophaga. Next base: position 19,025 of record CBFHWI010000020.1, on the reverse strand, counting down.
TGATTGATAGGCTCTGCAAAGCTCTGGAACTGCAAATAGGCACGCTGCGCCTGATCATCAAGCGTTTCATAACGTGCGGGAATAAGACCGGCTAAATTGAATTCGCGCCGCTCACTGGCAGAAAATGCCGTGTCTTTATTCAATAAAGAAGTCGCCAGTAATTGCGGACCGGCATAGGGGATGTAAATGCATTCCTGCTTTGGGCGAACAGTCATATCAGTTCCTTGGCGTCGATTAACCTCAGTATACAAATCTATAAGCTAACACCCAATTCGATTTCTGTGACGTAAGCCGTTGACGCTATCGGTTTGGCGTCGCATATTGACGACTTTAAGTGTCAAGAGGGCCAAAAAAATGCGTACGCAAATTTTTTCTGGTTGGGCGCTGTTACTCGGCAGTTCAATGCTAATGGCCGGTGGTAGCAATGAAGTGTCCTCTGTCAGTTGCGGTGTGACATCAGTAATTGAAGTCGGCATGACGCATGATGATGTCAAAAGTCAGTGTGGTAAAGCCTGGCAGCCAAGTTATGTTAGTGAACATGTTCGCTCGCGTCGAGATGGCGACCCGGATGTTTTTCATAAATGGTTGGTGCATCCAGAGGGGTTACCAGAAACCCATGTGGTTTTGAAAAATGGCGAAGTGGTGCGAATTTTTACCAATAAATTGACGCCGTTACCGACTAAGCAGTAGATTTTATCCACCGGGTTATTCGTCAGCGGGATATTTCCTGAAACAGACGAGTCCTAGCTAAAACTTGCGTCAGTCGACGTAATGTTAAAAAACACTCTGGGAGCCCGCTATGAAAAAATTTCTTTCCGGGATGCTGATTATTGTTGGTATCTTAATGTTGTTGCCGGCAATGGCGCAGCCATCGATGGGGCTGGGTGAGCCGGATAATAAACAATGTGAAATGATTTCGGCGCTGGCCGGTGATTTTTATCACCAAAAACAATCTGGCAAAAGCAAAGAGCAAGTAAAACAAACCCAGAGGCCGGATTTTATGAACGATGAATTTATCCGCATCACCGATCTGGCGATCAATCTTGCCTATACTTTTCCGGATGGCTTGCAAGAGTCGGATGTTGAAGCCAAAGTATTTTCTGGCTGCGAACAACACCAAAAATAGTACATTTCTGGAAACCTTGTTGATGGTTGCCGGTCAATCTGCAAAATAAAAAACCGTTCAATAAAACGTGACTAAGGCATATAACAATATGAAAAACGGACAGTCAGGGATCAGTCGTTCAAGCTTTTGGTTAGCAATCAGTCTGTTAGTCATATTGCTGATTTTGCTGATGGTGCAAATCGACCGGCAATGGACGCGTATGGATGATATGCGGCGAATCATGGATGAACAGGCACAGGACATTCGCAGCAGCCGCAGTGTGTTACGTGAACTTGAGAAGACGCTGCGCAGTGGTCAATTTAATACCGACAATATGGCGCAGACAGCGGATGATTCTGGCAGTGATGGCGATGCCTTTGATCGTGCCCGCAAAGCGATGAATGCGCCGGATTTTGCGCAAGGTGACTGGTTAAGACTGGCGTTTGCCAGTGGTTTGAAAACATTAACACCGCTGGTCTCTGCCGATGCTTATTCAGCCGATGTGCAAAATTATGTCATGGAAACTTTGCTGGTTCGCGATCCGGATACCTTGGAATGGCGTGGTTTACTGGCTGATGACTGGCAAATTTCTGAAGATGGTCTGACCATTACCTTTACGTTAAAGCGTGGTATTAATTTTTCGGATGGTGCGCCGCTAACTGCCAAAGATGTCGCCTTTACCTTTGATTTTATTATGAACGATGCGATTGCAGCGCCGCGGGCACGGGCTTATTTATCGCGCATTGCCAGTGTGAAAGCATTGGATGAATACACCGTCGAGTTTGTGTTCAGTGAGCCGTACTTTAATAGTTTACAGCTGGCAGGCAGTCTGGAAGTTATGCCCGAACATTTTTACAGTCGCTATCTTGAAGACCCGCAAACCTTTAATGAAAGCCGTGGCATTTTGATGGGCTCTGGTCCATACCGATTGGCTGATCCTGAAAACTGGACACCTGATATAGGTGCCGTAGAACTGCTGCGTAACCCACGTTACTGGGGACCCGTGGATCCGTCATTTGATCGCATTATGTGGCGGATTATTGAAAATGACAGCGCCCGCCTGACCACTTTCCGTAACGGCGATCTTGATGTTTATAACGCGCTGCCTCGTGAATTTGAGACCTTACGCGAAGATAAAAACATTACCGATCGAAGCCAGCATTTTGAGTATATGAGCCCAACGGCCGGCTATAGCTTTATTGCCTGGAATCAATCACGCGGTGGCAAAGATACGCGTTTTGCCGATAAGCGCGTTCGGGAAGCCATGTCTTTGTTAACCGATGTCGATCGGGTATTAGACGAAATTTTCTTGGGCTACGGTAAGCCTGCAGCGAGTCCGTTTACCGATGGCTCAGATCAGCATGATCCTGCGATTTTGCCGATACCGCATGATATAGCCAAGGCAAAAGCGTTACTTGAGGACGCGGGATTTAAGGACCGTAATGGTGACGGCATTCTTGAGTCAGCCGATGGCGTAGCCTTTGAATTTGAATTGACGTTTTTCCAGGACAGTGACGATACCCGTCGTATGGTGCTGTTTTTAAGAGATATTTATGCGCGTGCCGGCATTGTTTTAAAACCCAAGCCGACTGAGTGGTCGATTATGGTGGAAAACATTCAGCAGAAGAACTTTGATGCGATAACACTGGCCTGGACCTCGGGTATCGAAATCGATATTTTCCAGATGTTTCATTCCAGTCAAACCGTTGAAGGCGGCGATAACTTCATAAATTATCAAAACCCTGAGTTGGATAAAGTCATTGATGCAGCCCGTGCCGAAGTTGATGAAGCCAAACGTATGCAGTTGTGGCATAAAGCCGAACGGATTTTGGTTGAGGATCAGCCCTACACTTTCTTGTTCCGTCGCAATACCATGGCCTTTGTCGATAACCGCATTAAAAACCTCGAAAAAACCGGTTTGGGGCTAAACCTGATGTCAGTGCCGGTGGAGATTTTCGTACCGGCTGATCTGCAATTGCAGCGATAACCAAACATGCTGAATTATTTGCTGCGCCGTTTGTTGTTAATGGTGCCCACTTTATTGGGCATCACGTTGGTTGTGTTTGTGGTGATGGCTGCTGCTCCCGGTGGTATCAGTGCCCAAACGCTGGTCGATGGCATGGAGTTAGAGCCGGAAAGCCGCCAGGCCCTGGAAGATTATTACAATAAACTTTATGGTTTGGATCAGCCGGCACCGGTGCAGTATTTACGCTGGTTAAATAATATTTCACCGGTTGGTTTTGAACGTAATGCCGATGGCACATTGGGCGCTTTTTCCTTGTTTAAAGGCAGTGATCTCGGCACCAGTTTTCGTTATGGTCGGGCGGTGACTGATTTGTTGGCTGAGCGCTTGCCAATTACTTTACTACTCAATTTAATTTCTATACCACTGATTTATGCGCTGGCCATTGGTATCGGGGTACAAGCGGCCCGAGACCGGGGCGGGCGCTTTGATGTCAGCTCCAATATTTTTCTGCTCGGGTTGTGGTCGGTGCCCAGTATGTTGGCCGGCGTGTTATTTATTGGTTTTTTTGCTTCGGAACAATATTGGCGATGGTTTCCAACGGGCGGTTTGATGCGTCGCGAAACCGCCAGTGAAACGTTTTTACCGTTATTTGCCACCTTCAGTGATGTATTGATAGCGCTCGCCTGTGTGGCGGTTTTAATACTGTTGTTAATGCAATTGCTGGGTCGTTTAACCACTGCCAACCGACAATGGCTGGGTGTGATTGTGGGTACCGGTATGGGGTATTTGATGGCGTTGGATCTGCATGGCCAGTGGTTTGGTGTGTTGCATATTGTGTTGATGGTTTTATTGGCGCTATTGATGCGCAGTCTTTGTGGGTTGCAAAACTTGTCGCTGCGTTTGATGGTTGCTGGTGGTTTAGGGCTGGCATTGGGTTTGTGGTTTGCAGCATTTTTCGGTGTTAGCGCATTGCAAAACGGCTATTTAATGGACCGCATCTGGCATCTGGTATTACCGATTATTGCGCTTTCCTATGGTGGTCTGGCGTTTTTAGCCAAGCTGACCCGTTCTTCGTTATTGGAAAACCTGGCCGCTGATTATGCCCGTACGGCACGCGCCAAGGGCGTCGACGAAGAATCAGTGTTATGGCGGCATGTATTTCGTAATTCCTTGCTGCCGTTGATCACGGTATCGGCCACGTTACTGCCCAGTTTGCTGGCAGGTTCAGTGATTATCGAAAGTATTTTCAGCATTGATGGTATGGGCAAATTGGCCGTTGAAGCGGTGCAAACCCGTGATCGGGAATTGGTGCTGTCAGTAACGCTGATTTCAGGGCTATTAACGCTGTTCGGCTATTTGCTGGCGGATATTGCCTATGCGATTGTCGATCCGAGGGTCAGTTATGACTGAGCAAGCTTTAACGCGTCACCAACAACAACGTTCCAAACCCTGGGGTAAACAGGTGTTGACGGCATTGTCAAAACGCCATAGTGCGCGGATCGGTTTGATTTGGATCGGTATTCTGGTGGTCATTGCCACGTTTTCACCGTTTCTGGCCAGCAGCCATCCACTTTATATGGTGGCCGATGGCGAGGTTAGCAGTCCATTGTTGGCTCATTTGAGCGTTCAGGATTGGGTATGGCTGGCGGCATTTATTTTTACGGTGGCGCTGGCGAAATGGACGCGGCCATTTTGGCAGAAATTATTGTTATGGCTGGGCCTGGTGGCGGTTAGTGCAGTGGTGGCCAATGCCCTGGCATCGCCACCGATATTGATTATTTATGAGCAATACCGGGAAATGCAGGCCGCCGGACAATTAGACACGGTGATTTATGCACCGATCCCATATTCAGCCAAAGATTATTTACGTGATTATGCTGATACTGGTGTTGAGGCACCGCTTGAAGCGGCAGAACGAACCCACTGGTTTGGTACCGATGAGAATGGTGCTGATGTTGCCTCGCGGATGATTCATGCGTCACGGATTGCGCTGGGCATTGGGTTTATTGCTACTGGCATTGCTCTGGTAATTGGCACCATTATCGGTGGTTTAATGGGCTATTTCTCCGGCATTGTTGATATTATTGGCATGCGTTTGGTGGAAATTTTTGAAGCGATCCCGACCTTATTTTTGTTGTTGTCATTTGTCGCTTTTTTTGGCCGTTCGATATACATGATGATGGTGATTATCGGCATAACCGCCTGGTCTGGTTACGCCCGGTATGTGCGCGCTGAATTTTTAAAATTACGGCAGCAGGATTTTGTTCAGGCAGCGGTCGCTTGTGGTTTACCTTTGCGTTCAATTTTATTCAGGCATATGTTGCCAAATGGCTTGGCGCCACTGCTGGTCGCGACCAGTTTTGGTGTTGCCTCTGCGATTCTGGCCGAAGCGACCTTGAGCTTTTTAGGCCTGGGGTTAATTGATGATCCTTCGTGGGGCCAGTTACTGAATCAGGCGGTGCAATCATCTACCTTTAATTGGTGGCTAGCGGTATTTCCGGGCGGTGCAATTTTTATGACGGTATTTGCCTATAACCTGTTGGGTGAAGCGTTGCGTGATGCCGTGGATCCACACACCAACCGGAGCCGGCAAGCATGAAACTGCTGGAAATCCGCGATTTAAGTACCGATTTGGGCGGCGAAGGCCAATGGCAATCGGTGGTCAAACATATCAACCTGACCATTGAACCCGGGCAAACCTATTGTCTGGTGGGAGAATCGGGTAGTGGTAAATCGGTGACTGCGTTATCGATGATGGGCTTGTTACCTGAAACGAAATTTCGACATCCCTCTGGCAGCATCAAATTGTTTGATGAGAATAGCGCAGCCGGCTTGGAATTGCTGGGCGCTGATAATGCGTTGATGCGCAGCGTCCGTGGCGGCAAAATTGCTATGATTTTTCAGGAGCCGATGACCTCACTGAACCCGGTGCAAACTATCGGCGATCAATTGGATGAAGCATTGCAGATTCACCGGCCGGATTGGACCGATCAGCAGCGCAACGAGCGGATTTTAGCAGCACTTAAAGAAGTCATGATTCCCGAGCCGGAAAGCCGGATCAAAGAATATCCGCATCGTTTATCCGGGGGGCAGCGGCAGCGGGTAATGATTGCCATGGCACTGATTTGTGAGCCGGCGTTACTGATTGCCGATGAGCCGACCACTGCACTGGATGTCACGGTGCAGGCCGAAATTCTTAAATTAATGCGCGATTTACAACGTCGCTACGGCATGGGCATGTTGTTTATCACTCATGATTTTGGTGTGGTCGCGCAAATTGCCGATATCGTTGGCGTAATGCGCTATGGCGAATTGGTTGAGACCGGTCCGACGTCAGAAGTATTACGGAATCCACAGCATGCCTATACCCAAAGTCTGATCGCTGCCTTGCCGGAACGATTGCCGCGACCATTACGTCCCGAAAAAGCCCATCAGCCCTTACTTGAAATTAATGACGTTGCAGTGCATTTTCCGGTGCGCCGGGGATTGTTAAGACGGGTTGTCGATCATTTTCGGGCAGTTGATGGTGTGTCATTTCAGGTCAATGCCGGTGAAATCGTCGCCTTGGTCGGTGAATCCGGTTGTGGTAAAACGACGCTGGGCCGGGCAATTTTGCGGTTGCAGGATGTCACGCGCGGCCAGATTTTGCTAAATGGTCAGGATATAACCCATTTATCGGCTAAAGAGATGCGACCTTTGCGCAGGCAAATGCAGGTAGTGTTTCAAGATCCGGGATCCAGTTTAAATCCGAGGCTCCCGATCCACACGTCACTGGTCGAACCGATGCGGGTGCAGGGGATTGGTGCCAACGATACTGAACGTACCGAGCGGGCAGCGGCATTTTTAGAACGGGTGGAGATGCCCACTGATAGTCTGTGGCGTTATCCGCATGAATTTTCGGGTGGTCAGCGGCAGCGTCTGGCGATAGCCCGTGCTTTGGTGTTGGAGCCAAAGTTTATTTTATGTGATGAAATCACGTCGGCGCTGGATGTCTCTGTCCAAGCGGGTATTTTAAAATTGCTACGGCAACTGGTCGATGAAGATAATATCGGTATGTTGTTTATTACCCATAATATGGGCGTTGTTGATTATCTGGCGGACCGCATGCTGGTCATGCACAAAGCGCAATTTGTCGAAAGTGGCGACACTGATTCTGTGATGCAGGCGCCGAAAAGTGATTACACCCGGACTTTATTGGCAGCGGTGCCTCGTTTAGACGATCAATATTTGGCCAGTGTCGGCACCTAAACTTACCGTAGCAGTGGTGATAATGCCGGCCAGATATTATCGAGAATTTTTGGCTGTGCCTGTGCGGTAGGATGTAAACCATCAGCCTGCATCATGCCGTCGCCGTCATAGACATTATCGAGCATAAAGGGCAGTAAAGCGGTGTCATATTCTGCGGCCAGACTGCTGTAAATATCGCGAAAAGCGTTGGTATAGGTTGCGCCATAATTCGGGGGGATTTCGATGCCCAGTAACAACACTTCAGCTTCAACCTGTGATAATTCAATCATATCGGCTAAGCGTTGTTTCACGGCCAACGGTTGAAAACCACGCAGACCATCATTGCCACCGAGAGCGATAATGACCACTTCCGGTTGATGTTTGCTCAGTAAATCCGGCAGCCGGCGCAAGCCACCGTCTGTGGTTTCACCACTGATACTGGCGTTAATTACTTGCCAGTCAGTTGAGTTACCGTTGAGGCGTTGGCGCAGCAGATCAACCCAGCCTGCATCGTTATCAATACCATAGGCTGCACTGAGGCTGTCACCCATGACCAGTACTGTTGGCTTGTCATCGGCAAATAAAGGTGCCGCCACCAACATGTAAGTTAAAGTCAGTAAACAAATGAACTTTTGTCGTAACAGATGGGTTCTCATAGCCAGATAAATATCCCAATGAGGTAGTGAGGTGGAGATGAAAGATAAACAAGCCCTTGATAGACCGGCAAAAAGCGCTGATGACTGCATGATTTATATTCAATCGGTCAATCATCAGGTCACACCGGGCGGTCAGCCCTTACAGATTTTACAGGATGTGACCATGCAAATTCAGCGCGGTCAGTCAGCGGCGATTGTCGGGCGCAGTGGTTCTGGTAAAACTACCTTACTCGGTCTGATGGCCGGGCTTGATGTGCCCAGCAGTGGGGCGATTTATCTCGATGGCGAACAAATCAATTGTTTAAGCGAAGATGAGCGCGCCCGGTTGCGGGCGGCCCGGGTCGGCTTTGTATTTCAATCATTTCAGTTATTACCGTCATTAACGGCTCTGGAAAATGTCTTGTTGCCATTGGAGTTGGCCGGCATTGATCATGCCCGGCAACAAGCTGTCGATTTATTGCAGCAGGTCGGTTTGGCATCACGCATTAATCACACACCACGACAATTATCGGGTGGTGAACAACAACGGGTGGCGATTGCCCGGGCTTTTGCGGTCACACCGCGGGTGCTGTTTGCCGATGAGCCAACCGGCAACCTTGATAGCCAGACTGGTGCAGAAATCACTGATTTATTGATGACGCTGAATAAGCAGCAGGGCACCACCTTAGTGATGGTTACTCATGATGCCCAATTGGCGGCGCGTTGTGACCGGCAATTCCACATTGATGCCGGCCGTGTGCAATCCCAATGATTAAGGCACTACAACAAACAGCGATCCGCCGGGATTTACGACTACGTCAGGTCAAAGTCATGCTGGCAGCGGTGATGATCGCCGTTGCCACGGTGGCCACCATCAATCTGTTTGCCGGGCATTTACAACAAACTTTAATGCAATCGGCCAGTAGTTTTCTGGCTGCCGATCGGCAACTGATTACCCGCAGTACTCAGCCTGTTGCTGAGCAATGGCAACAAGCAGCCAGCGAAATCGGTTTGAAAACCAGCGAAATCAGTCAGTTTTCAACGATGTTATCGGCCGGAGGTGCCTTTCAGCTGACATCGGTAAAAGCGGTAGACAGTAATTATCCACTGCGCGGTCAAATTGAATGGCAGGCCAGTTTGCAGGCATCCAGACAAATGCTGCATCAGGGGCCGGCGCCAGGTGAGATCTGGTTAAATCCCAGATTGCTACGTTTACTGGATATCGCTATTGGCGAACAAGTCACCATTGGTGAAGCCCGGCTGACGGTGAGTGGTTTGTTACTGCGTGAACCAGACAGTAGTTTTAGTTTCTCGGCCTTTGCGCCACGCGCCATGATGCATTTTGCTGATGTACCGGCAACCAACGTCATTCAACCCGGTAGCCGGGTCAGGCATAAATTATTACTGGCCGGCGATGAAAACCTGCTAAATGATTTTAAGAATACCGTTCAGCCAGTCATTGACAGTGGTGATTACCGCTGGCGCGATGCCCGTGATGGTGACACGGTTGGCGAATCACTGAATAAAGCGGAAAACTTCTTGCTACTGGGCGGCAGTTTGGCAGTGTTACTGGCAGTGGTGGCAATTGCCGTTGCCAGTCGGGAATATGCGTTGCAACAGCGTGATACCGTCGCCCTGTTAAAAACGCTGGGGCTTACCAGTAGCGCTATTCGCCGCTTATATGCCACCCGCTTGCTGTTCTGGGGCTTATTGGCAACACTGGCGGGGTTACTGATTGCAGTGCCATTTGCCTGGTTTTTGTCGGCAATGACTGCACAGTTAATGGCACAACCGTTAGCCTTTTCGTTACAAATCTGGACGTTATGGCCTGCGTTGTTGACGGCTTTATTGGTGCTGTTTGCCTTTGCTTTACCCCCGATAGACCGGCTGCGAAAAACACCGGCCATGCAGGTGCTGCGCAGTTTGCCGCAGCTTGATAAGGGCTTTTTTGCCAAGGATTTGGTGTTTGCCGGGGGGCTGGTATTTGGCTTGTTATGGCTGTTTGCCGGTGAACTGAAACTGGTGTTGTCTTTGCTTGCCGGGCTTGCGGTATTACTGGTTGTCTTGCTGCTGTTTGGCTGGTTGTTTGTCAGCAGTGTCCGATCCTTTAAAGGCGGCAGCACCGCATGGCGTAGCGCCATTGTTGCCTTGCATCGGCATAAGCGGGCAACGCTGTCACAACTGGCGGTGTTTGCCATGACCATGATGCTGGCGGCCACTCTGGTGCTGGTGCGTTCATCTTTGTTAGCCGACTGGCAGGCACAGTTGCCTGAGGATGCGCCTAATCATTTTCTGGTCAATATTGCCCCGGAAACCGTCGATGACGTCGATACCTTCCTGGCCAGTGAACAATTACAACGCAGTCCGTTATATCCAATGGTGCGGGGACGTCTGACAGAAATTAATGACCAGCCGGCCAAACAAGTGGCATTAAATCCTGACGATGATGAACTGCGTCGTGAACTGAATCTGACGGCAGCGGCAAGTTACCCCGATGATAATAAAATCATTGCTGGCCAGTGGTTCGCTGATGGTGAGACTGAGGGTTTATCGATTGAACAGTCGTTGGCCGAATCCCTGGGGATCAAGCTCGGTGATAAATTAGGCTTTACCGCGGGCAGTGATAGCTTCAGTGCCAGGGTCACCAGCATCCGCAGTGTCCAGTGGGACAGCATGCAACCTAACTTTTTTATTATGTTTCCTGAAAATGGCGCGATTAAGGATTTACCGGCGACTTACCTGTCCAGTTTTTATCTGGATCCCGGCGATAAAACGTTGTTGAATGATTTTGTCCGGCAGTTCCCAACCGTGTCAGTGTTGGAAATTGACCATATTATCGAGCGCATCCAGGACATTATTCAGCAGGTAACCCAGGCCGTAGAAGCAATTTTACTGCTGATTTTGCTGGCAGCACTGGCGGTTATGGTGGCGGTAGTCAGTGCGACGATGAGTGAACGACAGCGCGAAGGCGCGTTACTACGCACATTGGGTGCGCAACAAAAATTGCTGGTGAAAGCGACTATGCTGGAATTTGCCCTGATTGGTCTGCTGGCGGGTATATTGGGGGTATTGGCAGCAGAAGCTGCCGTCTGGGCATTGCAATACCGGATGTTTGACGGTGAATTTCGCTGGCATTGGCCGGTGCTGATTATCTTGCCATTGCTGAGCAGTATGTTACTGGCTTTATTGGGCCGCTGGCAGTTAAGGCCGGTGCTGACCGTCTCACCCATGCTGTTATTGCGACGTTTGGAATAATCACTGAGATTAACTAGATTAATGATTGAAGCAATCAGGAGGGCAAAATATGGATAGTCAGTTTCATACTATGGAGAATTTGTTTCTACAGTTAGGGTTGGATAACGACTCGCTGGCTATCCGGCGATTTGTTGATATTCATCGTTTGCAAGATAATGAAACCATCGAGAATGCGTCCTTCTGGACACCTGCTCAGGCCGCTTTTATCAGTGAATGTCTTGCCGAGGATTCAGATTGGGCGGAAGTGGTCGACCAACTAAACACCCAGCTGCGATTGTGAATCCACTGAAATATTTGAGGCGCTATCAAGGCTTTATCGTATGATGCGCGCGGAGTGTTTACAAAGAGAGATAGTGTGCGCGCGTTTTTCCGCCGTTTAGGGCGTTATTTTCTAATTTTGATAGCAGCCTTGTTGCTGCTCAGTCTGTTGATGGTCTTGCCGTTTAAATGGCTGAACCCGCCGCTGACCATGGTGATGGCGGAGCGTTGGTTATCATCAGAAGATGACTTCCAAATCCAGAAACAATGGCTGCGCTGGGATGATATTCCGAGGCACGCGGCATTGGCCGTGGTGACTTCAGAAGATCAGCTGTTCCCTCAGCATATAGGCTTTGATGTTGAAGCAATTCAACAGGCGATCAAAGAGCGCACGCGCCGCGGTGAATTACGTGGTGCCAGTACCATTAGCCAACAAGTAGCCCGCAATATGTATCTGTGGACAGGGCGCAGTTGGCTGCGTAAAGGTATTGAAGCCTGGTTTACCTTGTTGCTCGAGTGGGTGTGGGGCAAACAGCGAATTCTCGAGGTATATCTGAATATTGCTGAATGGGGGCCGGGGATATTTGGTTTGCAGGCTGCCAGTCATTATCATTTTGGTCAATCGGCGGGTCAGTTATCGCCGATGCAGGCGGCTTTATTGGCATCTACTTTGCCAAGTCCACTGCGCTATGATCCGGCGCGACCTGACGATCATATTTATCAGCGTGCGGTATGGAATCTGGAACAGCAACGCCGGCTTGGTGGCCCGCATTGGCTGGCAGATTTAAATTAAACATGACAGAAAGCCAATCAATACTACCCGCAAAAATTTGGGCCGAATTAACGGCTGCAGCGCATAATAAAGACCATGCCTGGCGAACACCCGTGCTAGCAACCCAAACGACAGACGGACAGCCAACAATGCGGACTGTCGTGCTGCGTGATGTGGATGCCGATAAATGGCAATGTCATTTTTATACCGATAAACGCAGTACCAAATGCCAGCAAATAGAAGCGAAGCCCAGCGGTGAATTATTATTCTGGTGCCCGGTTTTAAAATGGCAACTGCGCGCGACTGTAGATTATCAATTGCTGACCGCAGGCCCTTTGGTTGAACGAATCTGGCAACAAATTGCTGTGACGTCAGCAGCCGATGATTATTTATCGTTGCAACCGCCGGGCAGCGAATTGCCCGATAAAGTGATTGGCAGAGCAGAGACCCCGAATTTTGCGGTGATTGTTGCAACAGTCAAACAAATCGACTGGTTGGCATTGTCTCAAGCCGGCCATCAGCGTGCATTGCTGAGCGCCAATAGTTTTCAGTGGCTGGTGCCCTGAGGTGTTGATTGGTGGACAGTGTGATCTTTGTCATAGTCAGTTCAATCGCTGGCAACGTAAAATTTAAAGTGAATTTTCTGGCAAATTATGCTTATACCTGAGGGGGAAAGCGTTATGAAAACTAGATTTACTTTGATTGCTGCATCAGAAAATCCAGCTCCCCAGCGTTTGGTGATTTTATTTAAAACAAGCGGATATGCGCGGTTTTGTATAAGTGATTTATGAAAATACACGCAAACTATGGGCCAGTTCGGCCAATAGTCAATGACGATTTTTATTAACAATCAACAGTCTGCCGGAAAGTGGCATACAGTCGGTTTCGCCGTGAAAAAATGCGTCAGCAGGCTATTGTGAAAGCCTGTGCTATGATGCTTTTTTGCTTGTTTTAGCCCCCCTGGACGGTGTTGGAGACCATCTTGTCAGCTGTTATTTTATTTGCTGTTGTTGGCCGTTGGTTGTGACAGACAGACGCTTTATCACCGCTTGTTGGTTTGTGTTGATGCTGGTTGTTGGCAGCTTACAAGCTGATCCTATTCCGATCAGCCGTGTCAGCGGCAGTGCCATTGGTGAATATGCAGACGTGTTCTTTGAACCCGGCGATCGCATGGCAATTGAAGAAGTGCGCAGCTTGTTTGCCGATAATGCCGGGATAAAGGCTGATAGCAGTATCTTGAATTTTGGCATTGGCGCAGAACCCCATTGGTTAAACTTTGTTGTTGATAACCCCACTGAAACGACCATTAATAAAGTGTTCTCAGTGGAAACAGCCTGGCTGGATAATCTCGCTGTTTATATCTATCAAGACGGTAAGCAGCAGGCTGAATATGCAATGGGGGATAGCCTGGTGCAAACCGATCGGCCCATCGACAGCCGTTTTTATGCGGTTGAATATGCTTTTAAACCCGGCAAAACATCAATTTATCTGCGTGTAGCCGGCAGTGATTCAATGTTGTTGCCTATCTATCTGGATGATAGCGCAGCATTTCACAAACGCTTTGAGTTTCAAGATTATAGTTACGGATTTTTGTACGGTGTACTGGCGACGTTACTGTTGTATAACCTGATTCTTTTTATACGTTTACACAGCGCGCCGCACCTATTTTATTCACTGTATTTAGCAAGTTTTATTGCCTGTAATCTGGCTTATACCGGTCATGGTTTTCGCTGGTTGTGGCCACAAGCCATTGTTTGGCAGCAGTGGGCAAATTCAGTATTGATGATTGTTGTTGGGATCAGCGGTTTAGTCTTTGCCAGCAGTTTTTTAAAGATCCGACAAACCCTGCCAACATTACAATGGTCGGTTTTGGGATTGTGCTTAATCATATTGTTGGGGCTGGGTGGCAGTTACTATGCAGCGCAAATTCAGACAGCTCTGAAATCAGCGTTTGTGTTTATCGTGCTGTCTAGCTTGGTAATGGTTTTACTGGGTGTTTTGGCGTGTCGGGCGGGCCAACCTTCGGCGAAGATTTTTTTGCCAGCTACGGTTATCGCGGCTTTAACAGCGAGCATCACTGCGTTATCGGTGGCTAATATTGTGCCTTACTCGATCTGGACCTATCGGGCAGTCGATGTCGGTATTGTGATTGAAGCGATATTATTTGCTCTGGCCTTGGCAGAGCAGTCTCGTCGCCGTGACCTTGAGCACCAGCCAACGCTCATTGAACCTTAATCGGTTTAAATAACCAATAACACTCCAACGACCAAGGCCGGTTTTTAATGATCGTTATAGAGGCTTTCGTAAAGGCTGCGTTCAAACATCCGGATAGGTCTACGGGCGACATTGCGGTTGGTGCTGTTCGGGTGGTAATTGCTGATGATTTGCACAAACAGCAATGATTTGCCAGAGCGGGTTTTAATGCGCCCGGCCAAATTATAAACACCATAAATCGTGCCTGTTTTGGCCGTTACCTGACCTTTCAGCGGCGCATTGACCAGACTAGGCCGCCATTGCAAGGTGCCAGACACACCTGACACCGGCAGGAGCTCTGCCACACCCGCTTCGGGATGGCTGAAAATATATTGCACCACCTGCATTAATTGCTTGGCCGACATTTTGTTATTACGTGACAAACCTGAGCCATCGACAATGACTGCTTTGTCGATATCGATGCCAGCTTTTTCCTGGAGGATAGCCTTGATAGCGGCAGCACCATTTTCATAGCTGCCGGGCTGATTAAAATACTGGTTTCCTAATGTTTTCATCAGATTGTCAGCAATTAAGTTGTCGGATTCTTTAACCATCTCGTCAACAAGTTGTGTCAACGGGCCGGATTGATGGCGGGCAATTTCTTTACCATTGACCTGGTCGTTACGAATAATCGCGCCATTGAGCGTAATACCGGCGCGCTTTAATTCTTCATACAACACCTTGATCATTAATTCTGTTGGGTTTTGTATGGCCAGATGAAATTTTACCGGCAAACGATGTGTGCCGACGCAGCCGCCTACGGTGTAATGGTTATTGTCATTAACTGACAATTTAAGATCGCAGTCGATTTTTTGCGTATTCAGCCCCTCGCGCAAAATAATGCTGCCGGCATCCATGGTAACCAGGTCAGATGCACTAGCTTTGACGGATTTAATTGGGGGGCCAGTCGTCGCTTCTAATTTGCCGTAAACACAGTTGCCATTCATCGACAGACTGCTAGAGGGCGCACTGTAACAAACACCCATGATATCCCATGGCACGCCAATCGCCCGTTCAAAACTATCGAAAACGCCACCATTCAGATAAAGATTGCCGTTAATGGTGTGATTGTTAATTTTGAGTTTTTCGATCAAGATTCTTAAATGGGTACGGGTAAAACTGGGATCACCGCTAAACCGCAGAATCACATCATCCTGATGGGTTTCCAGCGTGGTGGAGAAGCGAAAATCGTCTGGTAAATACAGTTTGGTCGCTAGCGCAGTGACCAGTTTTTGAACACTGGCAGGTTGCTGAAATAATTCTGCACGTTCGGCATAAATAGCCTTGCCTGTGTCAGCGTCTACAACATATAAAGCAATATCAGCCCCTTCGGGCACCGGTTTTGTAGCCATTGCAGGATGCGAGAAAGTGGCGTTGGCATAAACTTGAAAGCTGGAAAACAGCAGTAGAGCGAGCGTTAAATATTGGCGCATACAATCCGGAGTCTACAGACGATTTAAAAACAATGTCAAAGCCTAGCATGAAATACCCAGACCGATTTAAAATCGCCAAACGTTACTGTTTCTTAACTGCAGCGAAGTGAACCAAGGTGACTAAAATCTTGTTCAGTAATCTGGCGATGACACTGACTGTTCTGGCATTCGTGCCGTATATCCTGCAGATTTTTAAAGGAAAAGTGCGCCCACATGTCATTTCATGGTTGATCTGGGGTATCTCAACCACGGTAATTTTCGTTGCCCAGCTGCTCGATGATGCAGGGGTGGGTGCCTGGCCTATTGGCATCTCGGCTGCGCTGACTCTAAGTGTTGCTTCATTAGCATTTGTGCATCGAGCGGATACTAAAATAGACGGCAAAGATAAGCTGACATTGAGTGTTAGCCTGATGGCAATACCGATCTGGTATCTGACGGCGGAGCCGTTGTATGTGGTGATCATTCTGACACTCAACGATTTGAGCGGATTTATACCAACTTTGCGAAAAATTAACCGCGACCCGTATTCTGAATCAGTGATTTTCTTTGCTTTATTCGCCGTGCGTAATGTATTGGTGTTGCTGGCACTTGAGCACTATTCAGCCGTAACCATATTGTTTCCGGCTGCGATAGGTCTGGCTTGCTTGGCCATTATGGTCAATATGTTTATCCGGCGAAATCTGCTGCTCGTTTCTTAATGATTCGATAGCGATCGGTTGGGCCACGGTTGGCAATTTATCGCGAAGTTTTGCAATTTAGCTGCGGTCACGGCTAATATAAGCTTCTATGATTTAGGATGTTCAATGGCTAATCAACTTTCCATGTTTCGTGGGTTTTTATTGGTGTTGTGTCTGGTGTTTACCAGCAGCGCCAACGCTTACATGCATATTGGAGAGCATGATCCTAGTCCAGAGCCGAGCTTGTCGCATCTCCATGAAGCTGAGGCCCAGCAGCATAATCATCAAGATAAAGATCACGACCATCACTTCCACCTGCACATGGTGGGTGATTTAGTCAGTCATCCGGCATTGAGTGCCGATGATAATTTGCAGGCAACTGCACAGGAAATCAGTCAGAGACTTTGCTCGCTGGCTTACGCACCCCCCATTCCACCTCCCAACGTCTGATCCATAAATTTAAGCTGTTTTCAGTTTTTTGCTGAGACTTTTGGTCATCAGCTTTATGGAGAAACCCCATGCCTAATAACCCGTTCCGTCCGAGTGCCGTTTTCCGGCTACTGGCTATATTGATCGTAGGTGTCAGTTGCACCAGCGTCGTTATCGCCGACACACTGACACCACAAGTTGCCGTTGAAAAAACCCTGTTAAGTAGCCCCGCTTTACAAGGATTTCCCTATCAACAACGAGCACTTGAAGCCGATGCCTTACAAGCTGGATTAAAGCCCAATCCAGTGATACAAGCTGATTTAGAAAATGTGTTGGGCACCGGGGATAGTCGCTTTCTAAGCGGCGCTGAACTGACCTTGTCACTGAGCCAATTGATCGAAATGGGCGACAAACGCCAGCGGCGAATCAATGTTGCCAATGCCCGGATGCCGGCATTACAACAACAATACGAAGTGCAGCGATTAGATGTGGTCGCACAAACATTGCGGCATTTTTACCAGGCGCTGCGACTGGATGCCATGCTCGACTGGAATCAGCGACGCATTGACAAAGAACAGGCAGCTTTAACAGTGATTAGCCACCGCGCTGATGCCGGTGCCGTTGGTAGTGCCGATGTACTGCGCATGCAATTACGGCTGGCCCGTTCTGAAAATCAGCAAAAGCAATTACGCAATGAACGGCAACTGGCTTATCAGAAGTTAGCGGCTAATTGGGCGGGCAAGGTGGACTTTGAGACCTTAACAGGCGATTTAGCAATTTTGCCCGCCGTACCGGCAACGGAAATGTTGAAGCAGGCGATTTCGCAAACACCGGTGTATTTGCAGGTGCATGCCTTATCGCGTTTGCGGGAAGCACAAATATCATTGGCTGAAGCGGAATCAGAGGCCGATATCACTGTTGGTGCCGGTATTCGACGGTTGGAAGGCGTCAATGATAATGCGCTGGTATTTAGCTTTTCGATGCCACTGCAATGGAACAATCGTAATCAGGGCAATATCGCTCGCGCCAATGTTGAATATCAGCAAGAGCTGCAAGCCATGCAATTAACGGTCACCGAGATTGAACTGGCGCTGACAGAAATTCATCGGGCCATGCAAAACAACTTGTCACTGAGCCAGTCTCTGCAAAACGATATACAGCCCATTGCCAAAGCGCTGCTAGACAGCACGGCCAAAGGTTATGAACTGGGACAATACAGCGTATTGCAATGGGTGGATGCCCAGAGTGAATTATTTACCGTTGAGCGAGAACTGATTGAAGCGCAAGCCGCCGTGCATATGCAAATGCTCGAGTTGGAACGCCTGACGGGCAATGTGCTCAGTCAATCTTCAGCTGCCAACAATTTACAGGAATAACCGATGAAATCTTATCCATTTTTGTTTGTACTGGTGCTGTTATTGAGTCCGGTCATTTACGCCGCAGGTGGTCACGAACATGATTCAGCTGAAACGGAAGTTGCAGAAGGACCACATCATGGACGCTTATTACAAGCGGAAGATTTTGCTTTGGAAATCACCATATATGAGCAGGGCGTACCGCCGGAAATGCGCGTTTATGCCTATCAAAAAGACCAGTTGTTGGCCCCGCAGGATTTTAATCTGACCGTTACCTTAAACCGGCTTGGCGGTCAGCAGGACCTGATTGATTTTATGCCCGAGCAAGATTATCTGCTGGGTGATACCGAAATCACTGAACCACATTCCTATGAACTGGAAATCGCCGCCAGCTTTAATGGCAAAGATTATCACTGGCATTATCAAAGCTTTGAGGGCAGGGCAACACTGACGCCAAGAATAATCGAAGCATCAGACATTCAGACCGAAATAGCCGGCCCGCAAACCCTGAATATCACCAATAATTTGTATGGTGTTATTGCCCCTGCGGAAGACCGGCAGTTTCGGGTTTATGCACCGTATCCGGGCATTGTTGAAGCGGTGTATGTCAACACCGGCGACAACGTCAAAAAAGGCCAGCAACTGCTGACCGTGCGTAAT
>CBFHWI010000019.1:0-31798 GCA_965659475.1 Methylophaga sp. | reverse complement strand
CACCGTGGCTGGCGCAGGGCAGTTTATCGGTCAGAACGCTGCTCAGTCGTCTGCGCGATTATGAGAGGAAAGTCGTTGCCAATGACTCGACCTACTGGATTTTTTTCGAGCTGCTGTGGCGTGAGTATTTTCAGTGGTATGCACAACGTTATGGCGCACGGCTGTTTCGTTTTAACGGTATCAGTAATAAAACCAGCCGCCGCTGTTATTATCCCGAGCGTTACCAGAAATGGTGTCATGGCAATACACCATACCCGCTGGTCAATGCGCTGATGCATCAGCTCAATGAAACCGGTTATATGAGTAATCGCGGCCGGCAGATTGCTGCCAGCTGTTTTATTTACGATTTGCAGCTCGACTGGCGATTTGGCGCAGCATATTTTGAGCAGCAACTGCTGGATTATGATGTCGCCAGTAATTGGGGCAATTGGCAGTATATTGCTGGCGTCGGCGCTGATCCGCGTGGGGGGCGGCATTTTAATATCGACAAACAAACTCGGCAATACGATCCTGATGGCGACTTTGTCAAAAAATGGCACGGCGATGCTGGTAATCAGCCATTGGACTCTGTTGATGCTGCTGATTGGCCGATAATGCCGTAATGACCAAACCGGCGATAAATGTTGTCTGGCTGAAGCGCGATTTAAGGCTCAGTGATCATCAGCCACTGGCAGCCGCCTGCCAACAAGATATACCAGTTTTACTGTTATATACCTTTGAGCCGATGTTGCTCAATGATCCGCATTTCAGCGAAAGACACTGGCGCTTTGTCTGGCAATCCTTAGCTGATATAAATCGGCGTTTACAGCGCTTCGATACCTCAGTTTGTATTGTTAGTGAAGATGCTATTGCTGTATTTGAAAGCATTCAGAAGACCTACCAAATCAAAACACTGTTCAGTCATCAGGAGATTGGCTTAGCCAATACTTTTCAGCGTGATAAAGCCATGACTGCTTTTTGTCTACAACAGGGTATTGATTGGCAGGAAACACCTTTGGGCGCCGTGATGCGTGCAGCCAGTCATCGCGATGATTGGGACAAACACTGGCAAAAAGTCATGCGCGCTGAGATGGCAGCACCTGCCCTAAAGCAGGTGCAATTTGTTAAGACGGATTGTTTGCCTGCTTTTTCAGCACCGGATAGCTGGCAGCAGCCCGAACCGCAAATGCAGATGGGCGGTGAAAAGCAAGCCTGGCAGGTGCTGGAAGATTTTTTCAGTGAACGCGGCCAGCATTATCATCGGCATATTTCCAGCCCGTCGTTAAGCCGGGAAGCGTGTTCGCAGTTGTCGCCATATTTAGCCTGGGGCAATATCAGTTTGCGGCAAATGTATCGGCGGTTATTAGCAGACTGGCAACGACCCGGATGGCGGCGGCCGTTATCAGCTTTGTCATCACGCCTGCATTGGCATTGTCATTTTATTCAGAAATTTGAAAGCGAATGTGACATGCAATTCCGGCCGGTGAATCGTGGCTATGCAGATTTTCCGTGGCGCAGTGGCAAGCAGGCTGATCAGGATTATCTGGCCTGGGAGCAGGGCACAACAGGGTATCCGCTGGTCGATGCCTGTATGCGCTGTTTACAGGCAACCGGTTATATTAATTTCCGGATGCGCGCCATGCTGGTCAGTTTTTTATGTCATCAATTGCTGCTCGACTGGCGGCGGGGCGTCGAGCATCTGGCGCGATTATTTCTGGATTTTGAACCGGGTATTCATTACCCGCAGTTTCAGATGCAGGCTGGCGTTACCGGGACCAACACTATTCGTATTTATAACCCGGTTAAACAATCGCAGGAACAAGATCCACAAGGCGAGTTTATTCGCCAGTGGTGTCCGGAGCTGACCGAATTACCCGATGAATTGATACATATGCCTTGGCAATTAACGCCAATGGAAAGTCAGTTGTATGGCGTAAGTCTGGGGCGTGATTATCCGCAACCGGTGGTTGATTTAAAACAAAGCAGCAAACAGGCGCGGGATGCGTTGTGGGCATGGCGCAAAAACATTGCGGTAAAACAGGAAAGCCAGCGAATTTTACGACGCCATGTAAGGCTGAACAGCCGCCATTAATCATATTTGCCGAGCAAGGCTCTCAGCCACGATAATAGGCAGTATCTTTATTTTCCCGGAGTAAAAAATGAGTTTGGCATTTGCAGCAATTGTTGTGGGTTTAATATTTCTGGTCTGGAGTGCCGACAAATTTATTGAAGGGGCGGCCGTCACTGCCAAGCATTTCGGTATGTCACCATTGCTTATCGGTATGGTTATTGTTGGTTTTGGCACCTCGGCGCCAGAAATGGTGGTCTCGGCTTTGGCATCGATGCAGGGCAATCCGGGGATTGCGCTCGGTAATGCCTATGGCTCAAATATTACTAATATTGCGCTGATTCTGGGGCTGACCGCCGTTATCAGTCCGATCTTGGTGCATTCGCAGGTGCTGCGTAAGGAAATGCCGGTATTGATTGCAATAACTGCTCTGGCGGCTTTCCAGCTGGCCGACGGGCAATTGTCACGAATGGATGCAATCGTGCTGATGGCGGTGTTTTTTATGCTGATGGGGTGGAGTGTTTATCAGGGTATGACCGGCAAAGACGATACGCTGGGCAATGAAATGCAAGGCGAAGTAGATGCTTATAGTATGCCGCTGAAAAAGGCTATTTTTTGGCTGATCGTCGGATTGGTGGTTTTGGTACTCAGTTCACGGCTATTAGTTTGGGGCGCAGTAGATATTGCTGTGGCACTGGGCGTCAGTGATTTGATTATTGGCCTGACCATTGTCGCCATCGGCACGTCTCTTCCAGAATTGGCATCGTCTTTAATGGCGATTAAAAAAGGCGAACATGATATGGCCATTGGTAATGTCATTGGCTCTAATATGTTCAATACCTTAACTGTTGTCGGTATTGCGGGTTTGATCAGTCCAATGGCGGTAGATCCAGAGATTCTCCGGCGTGATGTCGCAGTGATGGCTGGTTTGACCATTCTTTTGTTTATTTTTGCTTATGGCTTTCGCGGTCCGGGACGTATCAATCGCATTGAGGGTGGTCTATTACTCACCGCATTTGTTGCGTACACAACCTATCTTGTTACCACAGTCATTTTATAATTCTAAAATCATCAAAGGGGAGGCAATATGTTTGAAGCGTATGCTGCCATGCAAGCAGGAGCCGAACTGGAATTAATCGAATTTGATCCAAGTCCGATTGGCGCTGATGAAGTTGAAATCGACGTTGAAAACTGCGGGATCTGCCATAGCGATCTGAGCATGATCGATAATGAATGGGGGATGACGACTTACCCACTGATTGCCGGTCATGAAGTGGTGGGTCTTATTCGTGACAAAGGCGCTGCAGTCAGTCAGTTTAAAATTGGCCAACGTGTCGGACTTGGCTGGTTTAAAGGCTTTTGTAATCATTGTCAGGCCTGCCAGCAGGGTGACCATAATTTGTGCGCGGCTTCAGATATGACCATTGTGGGTCACCACGGTGGTTTTGCCGATAAAGTCCGCGCTAAGGCCAATTCGGTAGTGGTATTGCCGGACGGGATTGATCCGCACAGTGCCGGGCCGATGTTTTGCGGTGGTATCACCGTGTTTAATCCACTGGTGCAATTTAATTTGCCACCGACCAGTAAAGTGGGCGTCATTGGGATTGGCGGCCTTGGCCATATTGCTTTGCAATTTTTAAATGCCTGGGGCTGTGAGGTGACGGCATTTACTTCCAGTGAAGCCAAGCAGCAAGAAGCCAAATCACTGGGCGCCCATCACACGATTAATTCCCGAGATCCAAAAGCATTGGAAGATGCGGCAGGGCAGTTTGATCTGATTATTTCCACTGTTGCCGTCAAGTTGGACTGGAATGCCTATTTAAATACGCTGGCACCAAAAGGCCGCCTGCATTTTGTTGGCGCGACACTGGCACCTTTGGATCTGAATGTATTTAATCTGATTATGGCGCAGCGCAGTGTGTCAGGTTCGCCCGTAGGCAGCCCGGAAACCACCCGGAAAATGCTCGATTTTGCCCGACGTCACGATATCAAGCCGCAAATCGAAACGTTTGCGATGCGCGATATCAATCAGGCGATTCAACACCTGCGTGATGGCAAAGCCCGCTACCGGATCGTGCTGGAAAACTAGGGTTAAATCAGCCTAAATCAGATGTGCCCACATATCGTGTTCGTCGGCATCTTCAAATTCGACTTGCACGATATCGCCAATGGTCAGATGCGTTGCGTTATCGATAAACACTAAGCCATCGATATCCGGCGCATCGGCGCGGCTGCGACCGACAGCACCTTCTTCAACAACCTCGTCGATGATCACCCAGTCACGTTTGCCGATTTTCTGTTGCAGGCGTTGCGCGCTGATTTCAGCTTGTTTAGCCATAAACCGGGCCAGCCTTTGTTCTTTAATGTCTTCTGGCACCGGATCCGGTAAATCATTGGCAACCGCGCCATCAACGGGTGAATATTTGAACGCGCCAGCTTTGTCGAGTTGCGCGACCTCTAGGAAATCGAGTAATTCTTCAAACTCGGCTTCAGTTTCTCCAGGGAAACCAACTATAAACGTGCTGCGCAAGGTGATTTCCGGGCAGATTTTGCGCCATGCCTGAATGCGTTCCAGATTATTTTGAGTAGAAGCAGGCCGTTTCATCAGTTTCAGAATACGCGGGCTTGCATGCTGAAACGGAATATCTAAGTAAGGCAGAATTTTGCCTTCAGCCATCAACGGGATGACATCATCAACATGCGGGTAGGGGTAAACATAATGCATCCGTACCCAGATACCGAGTTCGCCCAGTGCTTTGGCGAGCGCCGTAAAACGGGTGGCGATTTGCTCGCCTTGCCATGGATATTCAGCATATTTCAGATCCACACCATAGGCGCTGGTGTCTTGCGAAATGACCATAATTTCTTTAACACCGGCATCGGCCAGCCGTTTGGCTTCTGCAATCACCTGATTGACTGGCCGGCTGACCAGATCCCCCCGCATCGATGGAATGATGCAGAACGTGCAACGGTGATTACAGCCCTCAGAAATCTTCAGATAGGCATAATGCCGCGGTGTCAGTTTGATGCCTTCAGGCGGCACCAGACTGGTAAATGGGTCATGTGGTTGTGGCAGATGTTTATGCACGGCACTGACCACTTCTTCAAGCGCATGGGCACCAGTGATTTCCAGCACCTGCGGGTGTTTTTCACGAATACTGTTATCGCGACTGCCCAAACAGCCAGTGACGATCACCTTGCCGTTTTTGGCAATGGCTTCGCCGATACTGTCCAGTGACTCTTCAACAGCTGAATCAATAAAACCACAAGTATTGACCACCACTAAATCGGCATCATCATAGCTATTGGAAATGTCATAACCTTCGGCGCGCAATTTGGTAATAATGCGCTCGCTGTCAACTAGTGCTTTGGGACAACCGAGACTGACAAATCCGACTTGAGGGGCTTTCATGTGCTTGACCTGCAAAACAAAAAGTGGCGCGTAGTTTAACGGGTTTTAAGCTGGCCGTCTTGTCCGCTGCGTTGTTCCGGGCCGCCGACAGGCGCATACTTAAATTAACGCTACATCACCGGAGACGGCACAGATGATAAAAGCGATTTTATTTGATATCAGCGGTGTATTGCATGTTGACCAAGAGGCTTTACCTGGCACTGTCAGGATGCTTGCTCGCTTGCAACAGAGCGATCTGCAACTACGATTTGTCACCAACACCTCCCGCACGACCAGCCAACAAACCTTGACAGCCCTTCAAAAAATGGACTTTCAGGTCAAAGCTGAACAAATTTTCACTGCACCGGGCGCCGTTCGCCAGGCACTGCTGACGCGAAAACTTCGGCCATTTTTTTTGATCCATCCAGATCTGGAAGCGGAATTTGCTGATATCGACCAGCAGCAGCCCAACGCTGTGGTGGTGGCGGATGCGGCAGAGCGCTTTGATTATGTGCATATGAACCGGGCTTTTAAGTTGCTGATGGAAGGCGCGCCATTATTAGCCATTGGCCGTAACCGTTATTTTAAAAGCGGCGGCGCTTTGCAGCTGGATGCCGGCCCATTTATCACTGCTTTGGAGTATGCCGCTAACGTTGAAGCCGAAATTTTTGGTAAACCGTCAGCTGGTTTTTTTCAGGCAGCAGTGGCGTCATTATCGTGCACGGCGGCTGAAGTTTTAATGATTGGTGATGACGTGGAAGCCGATGTATTAGGTGCATTGGCGGCCGGTCTGAATGCGTGCCTGGTGCAAACGGGTAAGTATCAGCCCGGTGATGAAAAGCAACTGCAAGGCAGCAATGGTTGGCTAGCAGGCGATGTCGTTGCCGCTATACAACGGCTGCAGGATCAGAATGATTGTGTTTGATATAACTGAATTTGCAGGTTAACGGGCCATTCATCGGGGCCGAGACCGGCTTTTTGTTTCAGATGGTTTATAAATTGTTGTTTGTCAGGCAGTTGCTGCCAAACATGCGGTAGAAACGATGCCCGTTTATTGCCAGAGGACAAAATCACCCCATCCACCCCCGGCGTGAGTTTATTAAGCAAATCCTGCTGATCTTTTACAAATAAAGGTTGGGGCTCGTCGAGCACCGCTATATGCAGTTGGCAATGAGTCCATTCTGTCGGTGACAGTGGCGCAAAACGTTCGTCATTGAAGGCCGCCGAAAAACCATTGTGGTTGGCATCTTCGGCCAGTGGCCGATTTGCTATCAAGCTACCGGTGCAGCCGCGTAATTCATTTTGTTTATAAATGCTGACAAAACAAGCACCAACTTTCCGTAAAGCCGATGGCAGGTGACTGATATCAGGCTTTGGCGGTCGGTCATATTGCAGACCGAACTCAATTGCCGCCGCCGTGATTGCTTTTAATTGGTGTTGCTCGGCCAGTGTTAAGGTGTTCATAGTTTATTATCATTCAAATAAATACGCCCCATAACCCACCACGCTGTCTTTTTTGCCGGCAGTATCACCGGAATTGCACAAGCTGATAACTTTGCCTTGGAATTGCTGCTGGCGCGCATATGCCAGAAATCCGCGAATACCGACACAGCCACAGGCACGGTATGGATCAATATCATGCTTATCGAGACTGATAATGGCCTGTGTAGTGAACTGATCAATTTTGCGAGCACTTTCATAATCTAGATAATGGCTTAAATCAGAGCTAATCACAATTAAAGCATCATCAGCATCATTTATAGCGGCCTCAATAACATTTGCAACCAGTTCAGGACTGGCATCACCGGTGACAACGGGCACAATAGAAAATTGTTCGAGGACAAACTGCAAAAAAGGCAATTGGACTTCCAGACTATGTTCATTATCGTGGGCTATATCTAAAAACTCTACGTCATCGATCGCCGCTAATCTGGCCACCGCAGCTTTATCAACCGCAATACTGCCCAATGGCGTTGCAAAATAATCCGCACTGGAAATAGCGATGCCGCGAAATGTTACACGATGCGACGGTCCGACTAATACTACGCGATGAATGCGGTCGGCGAGATGCCGGAGTGATTGATAGGCTTTGGCTGCCACCTTACCGGAATAAACATAACCGGCATGGGGCACAATCAACGCTTTGGGATATTGATGATTGCTGTCGGGCAGAGATTCAAATTGCTCGCTAAGCAGGGTTTCCAGCTCAGTGACCCGTGCAGGATAAAATAAACCAGCAACGGCACTTGGGCGAATGGTCGGGCGAGTCGTATTCATGACAATCCTCCTCATTCTGGCGTAAAACAAAAGCTGTGCCGGCAATGTGTTCCCGGCTGGACAGCTTCCATGCCGGAAAGTCTATTCTGGCCATTTCCGAGCATCGGATCACTGAGTATCTTCTCCCTTTCAGATAATTTCAACTCTCTGTTTTAACAAGAGAATTGGTCATGGGTGCGACACTGACGTCAGCCCTTGATGGGCATGGATTTCATCTGGCTCGCAAGCGGTATAAGCGTGATAACAGTCGCGTGCAATGTAATTTCTATCAGCAATTTTGCAATTTTCATGATGGGTAGATTTGAATGTTGGATGGTGGATGGTGGATGGTGGATGGTTCAGCAGATTGCAGCAGGAAGATCCGTCACCATAAAGGTCGATTTCTGTGCAACATGGTGTGGACCCTGTCGGCAAATGATTCGTGTATTTGCAACGGTGGCTGGTCAATTAGAGCTTCAGTTACGGCTGATAAAATCAATATCGAGGATGAGTCGGACTTGGCGTACCGGTTTATAATTTTAGTATTCCAGAGACATTAAAATCATGGATTGATTTGGTTGCACGGGCATGGGAAACATTTCGTTATACCGAGAACGGACCAGAAGGTTTGCTGAAAATAGAACAAGCCTATCTGTTCGCCGCTTCGGGTGGTGTACCGATTGGCAGTGAACTGGATTTTGCCACCGGATATTTACGTCAGGTATTAGGATTCTTGGGGATTAACGATGTTACCGTCATTGATGCCAATCAGTGGTTAAAACAAAACGATCGGCAACGGCAATTGGCCGATTTGCAGGCAGCATAAGGAGCGAGATATGACACAAGTACGTGAAGTTAAAAAATGGATCCGCGGACAAATGACTTCGGATGGGGCCGGTGTCAGCTTAAGGCGTCTGATCGCTTCGCAGGAATTGGACATGCTCGATCCATTCTTGCTGTTTGACGCCTTCGGCAGCAGTAATCCGGATGACTATATCGCTGGTTTTCCGCCGCATCCACATCGTGGTTTTGAAACGGTAACTTATATGCTGGCCGGTAAAATGCGCCATGAAGATAGCGCCGGTAATGCCGGTGTCATTGAAACTGGTGGCGTACAGTGGATGACCGCTGGCAGTGGCATTATTCACTCTGAAAAACCCGAACAGGAAGAAGGTTTACTGGCCGGATTTCAGTTATGGGTGAATCTGCCTGCTGAGCAAAAAATGATGGCACCACGTTATCAGGAAAAAGCGGCTGAAGACATTGCCGAAGAAAAACGTGAAGGTGATTTGCAAATTCGGGTAGTGGCAGGCGAAACTCGTCAGGGCACACAAGGCGTTATCGATAACAGCTTTGTTGAGCCGTTGTATTTTGTACTGAATGCACCAATTGATTCGGTATTTGAAGATACGATTCCGACAGGGCATAACGCTTTTGTATACGTCGCTAAAGGCCGGGTGCAAATAGGTGATAACGCCACAGCAGTGCCAGAAAATGCTTTGGCGGTATTAACTGACGGCGATGCCGTGAAAATTCATGCCAAAGCCGACAGTGTTTATATTGTGGTTGCTGGTAAACCCATCAATGAACCAGTAGAACGTGCCGGGCCATTTGTTATGAACACCCGGGCGGAGTTGGAACAAGCCTTTGATGATTATCGCAATGGCCGTTTTGCCTGATAGGATGAAGCCCGGTTCGCCGGGCTTATTCGTTTGCTATAGCAAGGAATACTTTTCTGGTCGGCCTGCGCAATAATATTTTTAATGTGAACGACGTGGAGAAGCCTTATGAATGCTGGGTTGTTACTGGATTACTGGTTTATCACCATCGCAGCGATGTTTGTGATCGTTAATCCGTTGACCACAGCATTTATGTTTTTGTCTTTATTGCCCCGAACCACGGAAACGACACGTAAAGCAGTGGCTAAGCGGTCGACGTTGATCGCCACCGGTGTGTTTTTTGTGTTCGCCGTGTTGGGTGGTGTGATTTTCAAGCTTTTTGGGATAACGCTTGAAGCATTTCGGATTGCCGGTGGTTTGATTCTGTTTGGTATTGCCATGTCGATGATTCATAAAGGCATGGATGAAGGTGAAACGGCCAGTAACTTAGACCCGGCACATGAAGGCAAGTTGGCACGGGATATTTCGGTGATTCCGCTGGCGATTCCGTTTATGAGTGGGCCGGGGGCCATTGCCACAGTAATGATTCTGACCAGCGAAGCGCCGACAGCCTGGCATTTGGTCTTGGTATTTCTGGCCATTATTCTGACGACCGTTACCTGTTATTTTGCCATGGTGTATTCGAATTATTTAGTGCGCTTATTGGGCGATACCGGGAAAGAAATTGTCACTCGTATTTTCGGGATTATTCTGGCGGTGATTGCCGTGCAGTTTGTCATTAACGGCGTGATGGATGTTTATCTGAATTTACCGGTGAAGTAGATACAAAAAAGCCCGGCGAACCGGGCTGTTTTAATCAAACAGTAAAACGTTATGAAGCTTTATCTAAGAACGGATAATCGATATAACCTTTTTCGTCTCCACCGTAAAAGCTCTCTGGATCCGGTTGATTAAGCGGCGCTTGTTTGGCGAAACGCTCCGGCAAATCCGGGTTGGCAATAAATAGCTGACCAAAGGAAATCAGATCAGCTTTGCCTTCTGCCAATGCTTGATTGCCGGTTTCATGATCGTATTGGCTATTGGTCATATAGATACCATTCCACAATGCACGTAGTGCGCTGATTTCAAAGTGGAGGCCGGCCACACCAGGTTTTTCAGCGCCCATTTCGGTGACATGCAAATAGCCAAGGTTGAATTTATTCAGGGCTTTTACAACATAGCTGAAAGTCGCTTCAGGATTGGAATCATACAAATCGTTAAATGGCTGTAACGGTGACAGGCGCAGGCCGACCCGTTTTGGATCCCAAATTTCACAAACAGCTTCAGTGACTTCCATCAGCAAACGGGCGCGGTTTTCAATGCTGCCACCGTATTGATCGTCACGTTTATTGGTGCCATCACGCAGGAACTGGTCCAGTAAATAGCCATTGGCACCGTGAATTTCAACGCCATCAAAACCGGCTTCAATCGCACAACGTGCGGCATGACGGTATTGTTCAATAATGTGTGGAATATCTTCGGTTTTGATGGCTTGTGGTGTTTCGTATGGCTGCATGCCTTCGTAGGTATAAACTTCACCAGCCGGTTTAATGGCTGATGGCGCCAGTGGCAGCATATTGCCAGGCAACATACTGCTATGTGAAACGCGGCCACAATGCCACAGCTGCATATAAATCAGGCCACCGGCCTGATGGACGGCATCAGTGACTTTTTTCCAGCCAGCGACTTGTTCTTCACTGTGAATGCCTGGCGTTAATGGATAACCCAATGCATCATTTGCAATTTGCGAACCTTCGCTGATAATCAGCCCGGCGCTGGCTCGTTGGCGGTAATATTCAACATTCATATCATTGGGGCTGAGAATGCCCGGCGTGGCGCGGTTACGTGTTAAAGGCGCCATAACCATGCGATTTTTTAGCGTTAAGTCGCCGATTTTAATTGGCGACAGCAGAGTGATATCGTTCATGTATTACCTCTTGAAATGAGATGAATCTGGATGCGTAAAAGCGTCACCTAGCTTTCTTAATGAAGCATTCATTGTCTGGAAATCGTTTTCACTAAAATTAGCGAAAACGTGTTGCAGCGTTTTGACGTGTAACGGAAAAATGTGTTCAAACAACGTCTGTCCAGCCGGTGTCAGGCAAACAATAAAACTGCGCTTGTCTTGCTTGCTTTGCTGGCGGTTGACCAGCGATTTTGCAATCAGCCGATCAACAACACCGGTTAACGTGCCTTTAGTGATCAGCGTTTTTTCGCAAAGCTGTTTGGGCGTCATGCCCTCGGTATTGCCCAGTGTTGCAAGGACATCGAATTGTGCCGGCGTCAGTTCAAACTGACGTATGTCATGCGCAGCAAAACACTCAAAACGTTGATAACAACGCGCCAGTTCCCGTAACGTTTCAAAAAAAGCGGTTTGCGACATAAACCTGAAAAATAGTTCTAACTAGAACTATAATAATTTCAGTTAGAACTAACTGTCAAACAAAAGCTTATTGTTCAGTGGCTTCGCTATCTGAGGCTGTTGCTTCCTGATCAAGGATTTCCTGTTTAATAAATTCAAGATTCTCCGGCACTGGATCGCAGCTGCTGGCCGGTTTCATACAACTGGCACAGGCGTAGGCATGCCAACTGGCATCAATCACTTTGTCCCGCAATGCCTGATTTTCAATTTGACCGGCGGTCCCAATCATCGATCGGGCGCGGGTCAGGATAAAGTCATACTGGCCTTTACATTGCATCATTTGAATCGGATCGTCTTTATCTGTGTATTGCTGTTGTATTTCCATACCAGCCTGATACAAGTACTTCATTTCAACAAACACCAATTTAAGCGGATCACCTTCACCCAGCTGTGATATCGCGCCGGCCTGACTGATGCCAGGGATTAACATTAAAAGCAGTGCCCAGATTTTCATTCTGTTCTCCCAATAAGTGATCTTTTTATTTGTCTATATTACAGCCCATGCAGGGTTTTTGTGCACATTGTGGTATCAGCGGGCTTAACGCTGACTGAATGACGGCGTAAACTTCATAGTATGAAAACTGCTGGCAATATTGTTTATCAAACCGGCCTGGGTAGCCTTGGCCCGGTTTTGGTTGCCATGACCGATAAAGGGATTTGCGCCGTATTGTTCAGTGCAGCGGAACCGACATTAGAGGCCGATTTGCTGAGACGGTTTCCTGATGCTAAACCTGCTAACAACAGCCATCTCAGCCAAACATTGCAGCAGGTGATTAATTTTATTGAATCGCCGAATCAGCCAATGACTTTGCCGCTTGATATGCAGGGCAGTGAATTTCAGCAACAAGTTTGGCGGGCTTTGCTGGCTATTCTGCCGGGCGAAAAACGCAGTTACTCACAAATTGCAGCGCAACTCGGCAAACCGAGAGCCTATCGCGCAGTAGCCAATGCCTGTGCCCGCAATCCCATTGCCGTATTGGTGCCTTGTCATCGGGTGGTGCATAAATCCGGCAACGCATCCGGTTACTACTGGGGCACAGAGACAAAACAGGCGCTGCAAAACCGTGAGGTAGGTCAATAATTGCAAACGACTGATTTATTTGCACAAGATACGCCCTGTCTTGAAATTGCCAGCGATGTCTATTTGCTTAAACAATTTGTGACAAATGATGCGGCGAAAATTTTGTCGGCGATAAATGACATTTTCTCCCAAGCGCCGCCGCGGCAAATGCAAACGCCGGGCGGCTATATGATGTCGGCGCGTATCACCAATTGTGGGCCACTTGGTTGGGCGACGGATCGGCAGGGGTATCGTTACAGTGACGTTGACCCTGTAACTGGCAAGCCGTGGCCGGCCATGCCAGCGTTATTTCAGCAGTTAGCAAATAAGGCGGCAGCGCTTGCTGGTTTTGCCAATTTTCAGCCCGATGCCTGTTTGATAAATGAGTATGTCCCAGGCGCCAAAATGGGCTTGCATCAGGATAAGGATGAGCAAGATTTCAGTCAGCCGATTGTGTCGTTTTCACTGGGACTGCCTGTGACCTTTCAGTTCGGCGGTGAAAAACGCGGGGATGGTAAACAAAATATCGTGTTATCGCACGGCGATGTGATTGTCTGGGGGCGCCAAAAAAGGCTGCATTATCATGGTGTGCTGCCATTAAAAAACGGCGAGCACCCGTTATTCGGTGCCCGCCGGATTAATCTGACATTTCGCAGGGCGCTTTAGGGCTTGTTTATCTCTCATATCCACCACTGCTGGCGGCTATTTTTGTGTCCGGCAAGGCGGAAAGCGCGCAGTGTAGTTTTTCTACATAAGTGATTGACAACGCCGCCGGGCACAAAAATAGTCCCAGCCCTGCGGGTTGTGACTGAAAAAGCGTCACTCAGCGTTGCTCGTTGTTTGTTTAGAATAACTAAACGGCTCTCCTCGCGCCTTGATTGACGCTTTTTCAGTTCGCAACAGAGGCGGAGATGAGAGATAAACAAGCCCTAGACAGCACCTACTTTGTGTGCTAATTCCATGGTACGCATGCTGTAACCCCACTCATTGTCATACCAGGAAAATATTTTCACCTGCGTATCATGGGTGACCATAGTGGACAGCGCATCAATAATGCTGGAGCGTGGATCACCGCGGAAATCGCTGGAAACCAATGGTCTTTCTTCATAGCCAAGAACATCTTTCAAGTACGTCTGAGCGGCTGTTTCGAGTAACTGATTGACGGCTTTGACAGTGGTTTTCTGCTTTACTTCAAACACACAGTCGGTCAGTGATGCATTGGCCAGCGGGACCCGGACTGCATGGCCATTCAGGCGGCCTTTAAGCTCAGGAAAAATTTCGGTAATCGCCGTGGCACTGCCAGTGGTGGTGGGGATCAAATTATTGCCCGACATCCGCGCCCGGCGCAGATCTTTATGCGGGGTATCCAGAATGGACTGGGTATTGGTCAAATCATGAATAGTCGTGATCATGCCATGCTCAATGCCCAGTTGTTCGTGAATGACTTTGACCACCGGTGCCAGACAGTTGGTAGTACAAGACGCGGCAGTGACAAGCTGATGGGATGCTGGATCAAATAAATGATCATTGACGCCCATCACCACATTTAAAACACCGGCTTGTTTGATCGGGGCGGTGACCACCACGCGTTTAACACCCTGATCCAGATAGTGTTGTAACAGCGCCGTATCACGCATTTTGCCGGACGCTTCAATGACCACATCACACTCTGACCAATCAGTATCACTGATGGCTTTATTGGCCGTAAAACGTATCTTTTTATCACTCACCAACAAATGTTGATCATCACTGTTCGCTTCATATTGCCAGCGACCATGCACGGAATCGAAATTCAGTAAATGGGCGAGGGTGGCTGCATCGGCAGCTGGATCATTAATTTGCACAAATTCAATATCTGGCCAATCCCACGCAGCGCGCATACATAAACGACCAATCCTGCCAAAACCATTAATACCAATCTTCAATTTCATTTGAGATCCTTTTGATATAAATCAGGAAAAAAGCCGCGGGTGCGATTGGCCAGCCAGACCAAAGACAACATCACGGGTACTTCGACCAACACGCCGACCACGGTTGCCAATGCTGCGCCAGAATGCAGCCCAAACAACGATATCGCTACCGCGACCGATAGTTCAAAAAAGTTGGAGGTACCAATCAGGCAGGCAGGGGCTGCGATCTGATGCGGTAATTGCAGTTTGAATGCCGCCAGATAACTGATGGCAAAAATGCCATAGGCTTGAATCAGCAAAGGAATAGCGATCAGCACAATCGCCACCGGCTGCTGCAAAATACTGTCGGCCTGAAAGCCAAACAGCAATACCACCATGGCCAGTAAACCAAATATTGACCACGGCTTAAGCTTGACCAAAAAGGTCTGCAAATCAC
Source organism: Methylophaga sp. (assembly GCA_965659475.1). Classification (GTDB taxonomy): domain Bacteria; phylum Pseudomonadota; class Gammaproteobacteria; order Nitrosococcales; family Methylophagaceae; genus Methylophaga. The sequence goes on along the minus strand of CBFHWI010000019.1, from coordinate 16,618 downwards.
TGATGTCATGTTGTCGTTTCAGGAATTGATGTCGAGTCACAATGCCGGCAGCCAACGGCAAAACAACATAGAGCATCACCGATAAAAGCAGTGTTTCCCAAGGCACCGTTAATTCAGTCAGACCGAGCAATAAAGCGGCAATCGGTGCGAAGGCAAAAATCATAATGATGTCGTTTAACGAGACTTGCAGCAGGGTAAAGGTCGCATCACCTTTGGTCAGCTGGCTCCAGACAAAAACCATTGCTGTGCAAGGGGCAACGCCCAATAAAATCATACCGGCAATATATTCATTGGCGGTTTGTGGATCGACCCATCCGGCAAACACAACTTTAAAAAATAACCAGCCAAGTGCAGCCATGGTGAACGGTTTAATCAGCCAGTTAACCACCAGCGTCAAAATCATGCCCTGCGGCTGCCAGCCAATTCGGCGAATCGCACTGAAGTCGACCTGTACCATCATCGGATAAATCATCATCCAGATAAGCAGGGCGACCAGAAGATTGACATGTGCCCACTCAAGACCAGCGATTTTGGCAAACAAGTCAGGGAAAGCCACGCCCAGCAACATCCCGAGGATAATGCTTAACGCTACCCAAAGTGATAAATAACGTTCAAACAAACTCATTTTTATGCCTTGTTTAGCAGCAGTGACTGCGAGGTGAGCATGCTTGGCGGTCAACGGCTAATTTAGCGTTATCACCTTGTAAACCGGTTTGGATAATGGTCAGTGCCCAGTCGGGCAAATCCGGGTGTAGTTGATAAAACACCCAGTGCCCTTGCCGGCGATCCATCAGTAGATTGGCATCGCGTAATAGCGCTAAATGTCTTGAGATTTTGGGTTGGCTGGTATCAAGGGCCTGCGTCAGATCACAGACGCATAGCTCCCCTTGATCTGCAATCAGTTGAACACAGCGTAGCCGTGTGTCATCGGCCAGTGCTTTATGCAGTTGTAGCAATTCCATATCATCAATTTCGTCATTAATATACGAAATATCATATATATGGAAAATCGAATGTCAATCGATTAATTTCAGAATTTGTTCACCTAACTGGATTTGATCGCCGGCAACCAGCTTGCGGGCTTTACGGGTTTCAATTTCACCGTTTACGGTGACATGGCCCTCGGCAACCAATTGTTTGGCTTCGGCGCCACTTCTGGCTAGACCTTCAAATTTCAGCACTTTAAATAAAGCCACCGGGCTGCTGAGCAGGGTTACTTCAGTAATGGATTCGGACATAGGGGGCACCTTAAATCAGGGGAAATGCCAAATGGCAGCTATATTTTCAAATAAAGATAAGCGCATAATCATTTCAGTATCAAAGGATTGGCTATGAAACTTATCGTTAATTTAATGCAATTGTTGATTATTGCCGTATTGATATACCCGTTTTTTTATATGTGGGAAACCGACAAAATTGAAAAAATGTGTAATGGGTTTGTTATCGGAATGCCGGCAGAAGAGATTATCGCTGAAGCTAATCAATATTATCTGAAATGGCGTGAGAAACCATCAGCCGATTCCGATAAATGGCATTTGCAGATTATGTCCCGGGCGTCATTTGCCGGACTTACTTGTGATATCAAAGGTCTGGGCAAAAAAATGGCTTCGGCCCGAATAATTGAAGGCGCGGATACACCTTAAAGATATATCCGCGTTAATCCTAAAGAGCGCTGGATGCGTAATTAATCAGTATACCAGCCGCAACCGCTGAGCCAATCACACCGGCCACATTTGGTCCCATCGCATGCATCAGCAGGAAGTTATGTTTATCGGCTTCCAGACCTAACTTGTTCGATACCCGTGCGGCCATCGGTACAGCAGATACACCGGCAGAACCAATTAATGGGTTAATCGGTTCTTTGATTAACTTATTCAAAATCTTCGCCATAATGACACCGGACGCCGTACCGATAGAAAAGGCCACCATACCCAGTAATAAAATACCCAGGGTGGTTGCATTTAAAAACGATTCAGCATTGAGCTTGGAGCCAACCGCTAAGCCCAGGAAAATCGTAACGGTATTGATCAGCGAATTTTGCGTAGTGTTGCTCAGACGATCGACAACGGCACATTCTTTCATCAAATTACCAAAACAGAACATACCTAATAGCGGCGCGGCATCAGGTAGGATAAATGCCACCAGGATCAGCAATAATAATGGGAAAACAATTTTTTCCCGTTGTGAGACTTCACGCTGCTGATGCATGCGGATTTTGCGTTCTTTTTCGGTCGTCAAAGCACGCATAATCGGTGGCTGAATCAGTGGCACTAACGCCATATAGGAGTATGAAGCCACGGCAATCGCACCGAGCAGATCTGGCGCTAATTTACTGGCAACATAGATTGAAGTCGGGCCATCCGCACCACCGATAATACCGATTGCGGCGGCATCAGCCAGACTGAAATCAAAAATACCAAAGGCTGACAGTAATACCGCGCCCATTAACGTGGCAAAAATCCCGAACTGTGCGGCAGCACCCAGAAATAACGTTTTCGGATTGGCTAACAGCGGACCAAAATCGGTCATGGCACCAACGCCCATAAAGATAATCAGCGGAAACGCACCACTTTCGATACCGACAGTATAGAAAATATGCAAAATACCACCGGCTTCGGCCAGACCGGCACCGGGAATATTGGCCAGCACACCGCCAAAACCAATCGGCACTAACAGTAATGGCTCAAAGTTTTTCTTAATCGCCAGGTACAGCAGCAGCATGCCGATCAAGATCATCACACCTTGGCCGATCTCTATTTGATGCAGGCCGGTGGCATTCCAGAGTAGTTGTAGTTTTTCCATGTTCAGCCTTTATGCGATGGTCACAAGGACGTCACCGACTTTGGTGGTATCGCCCGGTTTAACAAATACACCTGCAACGGTGCCGGCTTTTTCAGAAACGATTTGGGTTTCCATTTTCATGGCTTCCAAAATCAAAAGCACATCACCTTCTTCAACTTTTTGACCGGCCGATACCATCACTTTCCAGATATTGCCGGACAACGGTGCTTTAACCGGCTCGCCGTCACCAACCGGTGCAGCTTTGGGTTGATTGGCAACCTGACTAATATCACCGCCTTCGTTTACTTCAACGACATATTGTTCGCCATTGACATTAATTGTGTAGGTTTCTGAACCGGCAGTAGTGGTTCTTGAAGCGGTGGCTGCTGTGGCAGATTCTAATGTTGGCGCGGGTTCGAAGGCTTCCGGATTATGACGGTTTTTCAGGAATTTCAGTGCGGTTTGATTGAACAGGGCATAGGTCAGCACATCGTCAACTTTTTGCTCACCTTCGGTGAGTTCAAAGCCGTCTTCAGCTGCCAGCTTATCCAGCGCCGAGGTCAATGTTTCCAGCTCCGGTGCCAGCTTGTCAGCAGGGCGGCAAGTAATCGGTTGTGCACCTTCCAGAACCCGATCTTGTAATTCTTTATTGAAAGATGCAGGTGCCGCGCCATATTCACCACGGAGCAGGGCCTGCGTTTCTTCAGTAATCGTTTTGTAGCGCTCACCGGTCAATACATTGATGACCGCCTGAGTGCCAACGATTTGTGAGGTAGGGGTGACCAGCGGGATAAAACCAAGATCTTCACGAACCCGAGGTATTTCTTTCAGCACTTCATCCATACGATCCAGCGCATTTTGTTCACGCAGCTGGCTTTCCATATTGGTCAGCATACCGCCCGGTACTTGTGCGACCAGGATACGGGCATCAACACCGCGCAGTGAGCCTTCAAAGGCAGCATATTTTTTACGCACCTCACGGAAGTAAGTGGCGATTTCTTCCAGTAATTCGATATTCAGACCCGTATCACGATCAGTGTCTTTAAAAATAGCAACGACGGATTCGGTAGCCGAGTGGCCATAGGTCATCGACATTGATGAAATGGCGCTGTCGACATTATCAATACCAGCTTCCACACATTTCATAATGGTGGCGGTCGACAAACCGGTGGTGGCATGGGATTGCATATGGATGGGGATAGAGATGGTTTCTTTAAGACGGGTAACCAGTTCAAACGCTTTATACGGTGTTAACAAACCGGCCATATCTTTAATGGCTAAAGAATCAGCGCCCATTTCTTCAATCCGTTTGGCCATATCCAGCCACATTTGTAAATCGTGAACCGGGCTTAATGTGTAGGCCATGGTGCCTTGTGCGTGTTTGCCGGTCTCTAATACCGCCTTAATGGCAACTTCCAGATTGCGTGGATCATTCATGGCATCAAACACACGGAATACATCAACGCCGTTAATGGCGGCACGCTCTACGAATTTAGCCACAACATCATCGGCATAATGCCGGTAACCCAACAAATTCTGACCGCGAAGCAACATTTGTTGCCGGGTGTTGGGCATGGCTTGTTTCAGACTGCGGATGCGATGCCAGGGATCTTCGCCTAGATAACGAATACAGGCATCAAAAGTAGCGCCGCCCCAGCTTTCAACTGACCAGAAACCAACCTGATCCAGTTTGTCGGCAATTGGCAGCATATCGTCGAGCCGTAGCCGGGTGGCAAATAAAGATTGATGAGCGTCGCGCAGCACGACATCAGTGATTCCCAGAGCTTGCTTTTTATCAGTCATGACGGGGCCTTAAAGAAAATTCAGTGACGGCGAAAGCATTTATTTATGCTTGGCACGAAAACGGTGAATGGCACCGGATAATACGCTGATGAGGTTGGCGTCTTTGGCGGCGCTACTGGGTTCAGCGGAAATTCCCAATACAGCGGTGGGGGCAGGAATGCCCTCAGCGGGCAGCATGCCCACGCGTTTTTCGTAAAAGGTAATTACCCGCGACATTAGCGCTGTCGCCAGCACCAGTAGGGTTAAAAATATAAAAACAAAGCCCATGCCAATCAGCATGAGATTTAAGCCTTCAGCGACAAAGTTGTCTGCATTCATTATCCGTCTCCGCTATCAGGACGGCTTAACTATCCAAACTCAATTTCAATAAATCACTTTCGGGATCAGATAGTTAAACCAAAACAGCCGCGCATTATAGCATTCTTGAACGGCTTGACCTATTTCAGAACGCAATACCCAGCGGGCTGATATTTGCAGTAGTTCATAAAATGGTCAACCAATGACTGAATAATTTCTGACTGTAAAATGAACTGGCGAAAATTCTGTGCAGTCCTATACTGAATTCAGTTTCATAACAGCAGGAGTAAAACTCAATATGACCCCCGGCAGCGATGATTTATGGTTTTTGCCTTTAGGTGGCTGCGGGGAAATTGGCATGAATTTGAACCTGTATGGCCACAATGGTCGTTGGCTAATGGTTGATTGCGGGGTCACTTTTGAGTCTGAAACCGATATCGATGGTCTGCCGATGGCCGGCCGCGCCCATGTGCAAATGGCTGATCCACAATTTATTACCGAACGCCATCAGCTATTAGATGGTTTAGTGATTACCCATGCCCATGAAGATCACGTTGGCGCGGTGGCTTATTTGTGGCCACAGTTGAAATGCCCGGTCTACACCACCGCGTTTACTGCTGAAATTTTGCGACGTAAATTGGCTGAAGCCAATCTGCTGGATCAAGTGCCGCTGGTTATCGTCGATCCGTCTGAAACAAGACAGATTGGTGTATTCGAATTGCGCTGGTTACGTTTGACGCATTCTATTCCGGAGCCATTTGCTTTATTGATAAGCACGCCGGCAGGGAAAGTGTTTCATACCGCTGATTGGAAGCTTGATAAAGCGCCGGTACTCGGTTTGCCTTATAACGCCTCAGATTTTCAGGAACTGGCCAAAGTCGAAGTCAATGCCATGGTCTGTGATTCAACCAATGCCAATGTGCAGGGCTGGTCAGCGACTGAGGCCAGTTTGCATAAAGGCTTGCTGAAACATATCGAACAAGCCAAAGGCCGGGTAGTGGTCACCTGTTTTGGCAGCAATATTGCCCGATTACATACGCTGGCCAATATTGCCCAGCAAACCGGCCGGCATATCGGTTTATTAGGCCGCTCTCTGCTTAATACGATGTCAGCGGCCAAAGCTACGGGGTTTTGGAATGGCGCCGAAACATTGGTGGATTCGGCACATCTTGCCTATTTGCCAAAACACACCGTGTTACTTATTGCCACCGGCAGTCAGGGTGAGCCCCGCACGGCGCTTAATCGTCTCAGTTTAAATAGCTTTCGGGATTTGCAATTAGAACCGGGCGATACCGTGATTTTCAGCTCGAAGGTGATCCCGGGTAATGAGCAGGCAATTGAAGCACTGATTGAACGCCTCAAAGCTATGCAAATTGATGTCATTGATGAAAATAACAGCGCATTGCCGATTCACGCCTCAGGGCATCCGGCGGCCGATGAATTAAAAGCCATGTATCAATGGGTTCAGCCGGACTGTGCGATTCCGGTCCATGGGGAAATGTTGCATATGAAAGCCAATGCCAATATTGCCAAAGCGGTTGGCGTACGCCAGCAATTGCTTGGCCAGAATGGCGATATGTTTTATATCGCACCAGCGATTGGCATCAGACGACATGCGGTAAAAACCGGCCGATTAGGATTAAAGCCAGGCGGAAAACTGGTTAGGGTTTATTAATAGAACTAATTAATACCGTATGTCTGACTCATGGGACGCAAAAAGCTACCCGCTGTGGTGGCTGTAAAAGATAAATTGAGGCCTAGGCTTCCGCCTCAAAGTTTGGCCCACGACGCTCGGCGGCGACTCGACGATCAATTAAAGGTTTTTGATTTTTCTTTCGCCGATCACGGCGTCTGCGCCGATCTTCATTGATCACCCACGGATTATCAGTGGTTAGAGATTTAGGCTGACGCACACTGTTATTGGGCGGCGAATAACGATAGCTGTGTCTGTATACGCGCGGTATTTCAATCATACTCGCTACTCAAATTAAAGCTGATATAAACCAGTAGCGGATTGATTTTAAATAACTTTAATTAAAATTAAGCGTTAATGATAATGCCGCTGGTCAGTTGTGACATCCACCAGTAAACTGCAAGGATTCAGCTGACAGGGGCATGTATGCAATCAGCATTAAAAGTTGGTTTGGCGTTGGGTGGCGGCGCAGCGCGTGGCTGGGCCCATATTGGCGTTTTAAAAGCGCTGGAAAAAGCCGGCATTAAAGCCGATATTGTTGTTGGTACCTCGATTGGCGCCCTGGTTGGCGCGGCTTATTTATCGGGGCGTATTGAGCAACTAGAAGGCTGGTTGGGTGAACTAAACCGCCTCGAAACCGCTCGTTTTTTTAAATTATCTGCATCATTTAACGGTCTGGTCAATAAATCACGATTACATGATTTTTTAACACAATATGTGGCACCCGCCGATATGCAAATTGCCGATTTACCGGCGGCTTATGGCAGTGTTGCCACGCATTTACATTCCGGCCGTGAAGTCTGGAATACCCAGGGTAATGTGCTGGAAGCAGTCTGGTCATCGATTTCCTTACCGGGATTATTCCCGGCCATTAAGCAACATGATCGTTGGCTAATAGATGGGGGGCTGGTTAATCCGGTGCCGGTCTCAGTGTGCAGGGCGTTAGGCGCTGATATTGTTATTGCCGTTAACCTCAATGGCGATATTCTCGGCAAACATATACAACCACCCGTTGCGGCAAATCATATCGAAAATACTGGCTTTGCCGATCGTATAACAGAGTTTGTCAGCAGTTATACCAGTAACTTTTTTAATGGCGATAAAAACCGCGATGACCCACCGAATTTATTTGATGCGATCGCCGCATCTGTGAATATCACTCAGGATCGAATAACGCGCAGTCGTATGGCCGGCGATCCACCGGAAATTTTATTACAACCCAGATTAGCAAAAATTGGTTTGCTGGAATTTTACCGCGCCAGTGAGGCGATTGAAGCCGGTGAACATGCGGTACAAAAAGCGCTGCCAGATATCCGCCAATTGCTGGGAACGTCAGAGGGAAATGACCTATAAAGTGATGAAAAATTGGGCAAATTTCCCGTCTTGGGCTGGTGTATAGTCGGATTAATAATAAAAAATTATTAAAAACCACAGGAGAGAGATATGGCCAGTGTGTTAAAAACAACTCACCACGGCGGTTGTCCGCATGATTGCCCTGACACTTGCGCAATGGTGTACGAAGTTGAAAACGGCAAATTAATAAGCGTTAAAGGCAATACCGAGCATCCTATGACCCGCGGCGGTCTCTGCGTCAAACTGAAAGATTACGAACAACGTCATTACCATCCCGATCGTTTATTGCATCCGATGCGCCGCGTTGGCCCTAAAGGTAGCGGTCAGTTTGAGCGAATCAGCTGGGATGAAGCCCTTGATGAAATCACTTCACGCTGGCAAACCATTATTGAAGAACATGGCCCACAGGCAATCATTCCTTATAGCTACCTTGGCAATCAGGGGTTAGTTCATGGCCTGAATGGTGCCGATGCGTTTTTCAATAAAATGGGTGCCACCGTTTGTGAACGGACATTTTGTGGAGAAGGCTCTTGCACGGCTTGGTTATTGACCGTTGGCCCGACTGCCGGTGTTGATCCGGAAAGCTTTATTCACTCTAAATATATTGTGATTTGGGGCTGTAATTCCGTCAGTACCAATCTGCATCACTGGCATATCGTAAAAGACGCGCAAAAACGTGGTGCCAAAGTGGTCGTTATTGATCCGTATAAATCACGTACTGCTAAAGAAGCAGACTGGCATATTGCGCCGCGTCCCGGGACTGATGGCGCATTGGCGATGGCGATGATGCACACCATTATTGAACAGGGTTTGCAGGATCAGGATTACGTTGATAACTACACTGAAGGTTATGACGCACTTGCTGAACGCGTAAAAACCCGGACCCCGGAATGGGCCACAGAAATTACCGGTATTCCAGCAGAAGATATTCGCAAATTTGCAATGGAATTTGCCACCACCCAACCCGCGGCGATTCGTTTGGGTGTAGCGCTGGAACGTAACTATGGCGGTGGTCAGGCGATTCGTGCCATTACCTGCTTGCCAGCGTTAACCGGTGCCTGGCGCCATGTCGGGGGCGGTGCGTTGCAATTCCCGGTTTGGGAGCATCCCTATAAATTTGATGTCATTTGCCGGCCGGATTTAATTCCGGAAGGCACCCAAGTCGTAAATGCCATTCAAATTGGCCGGGCTTTGACCGGTGAAATGGATTTGAAAGTGCCGATTAAATCCATGATCTGCTGGAATGCCAATCCGGTTACCCAGGCAGCTGAAACCGACAAAATTGTTCAAGGCTTAATGCGCGACGATTTGTTTATGGTTTCGGCTGAGCATTTCTTGTCTGATACGGCGTCTTATGCCGATATCGTTTTGCCGGCCACCATGGGTGCCGAGCATGAAGATATGATTTTGTCGTGGGGCCATTTATATCTGACCTATAACGAAAAATGTGTCGAAGCGCCCGGTGAAGCGATTCCCAATCAGGAAATTTTCCGCCGGCTGGCAGAAAAAATGGGCTACACCGAAGACAACTTCAAATGGTCAGACAGTGAATGTCTGGAAAACTATGTTGACTGGGATGCACCGGCCTGTGAGGGCATTGATCTTGAATATTTACGCCAGCATGGTTACGCGCGACTCAATGTTGGTACCCGTGATAATAGGGCGCCACATAAAAACGGTAATTTCCCGACACCGACCGGCAAATGCCACTTTCAGGTCGAAGGTGCAACCAATTTTGTCGCCGGTCCGTTCCGGCAGATGTACGAAGGCTTCCAGCCGGGTGAAGCACTCGATAGCCTGCCAGATTATGTGGCGTCCAGAGAAACACCGCAGACCAATCCAGAACTGGCTGAAAGGTTCCCGCTGAATATTATTTCGCCAAAAAGTCATGGCTTTATCAATTCCAGTTACGCCAATATGGACACGAAACTGAAAGTCCAGGGTGAGCAGTTTGTGCTGATTAATGCCCGTGATGCCGATCTACGTAATGTGCAAAATGGTGACAAGGTCAGGGTATTTAATGACCGCGGCGCTTTTGAGGGTGTGGCACAAATCACCGATGACGTGAATTCCGGTCTGGTGGTCGCCACGCTGGGGTATTGGCGGCAACTTAACAAAGGTACGGTGAATTGCGTCAGCTCAGCAGAGCTGGTGGATATGGGTAATGCACCGACTTTTACTGATAATCTGGTACAGGTGGAGTTGGCTTAGTTAAGACAGTCCATTTTAAAAGGCGTGGGGCTTGTGTCCTGCGCCGGCTTTATTGTTCGCATGCGTCACTGTTGGGGTGCCAGCCGCCTGACGGCAACTCCCTCACAGGCCAGGGTCGAAAGATAGCTCGACATATTTTTCACAGTCAGCAGTTCATCGTCTTGTTATAAATATTTATGTTGATACTGAGGGAAAACTGATGATGCGTGTTTGTGCTTTCGCTGCGTTAATGTTGTTATCTTTTTCAAGTCATGCGGACAGTCAATGTCCGGCATTTTTGGATTACGATTTACCCAAGTTGCATTCCAAAGACACCGTAAATTTATGTGACGTGGCTGCTAATCAACCCATTCTGGTGGTGAACACTGCAAGCCATTGTGGTTATACCCAGCAGTTTGAAGGTCTGGAAGCTCTGCATAAAAAATATAAAGACCAGGGCCTGATGGTGGTCGGGTTTGCCAGCAATGATTTCAATCAGGAAGCGCAAACCGAAGCAGAAGCCAATCGTGTCTGCCGGGAAAATTTCGGTGTGACCTTTACTATGATTGCCCCCAGCTACGTGACAGGCCAACGTGCCAATCCGGTCTTTCAGGAAATCAACCAGCAAAGTAACGCGCCTGGCTGGAATTTCAGTAAGTACTTGATCGATTCCGAGGGCAAAGTCGTTGCAGCATTTCCCAGCAAGGTGTCTCCACAAAGTGACGAACTTAGCAAAGCAATTGAGTCATTGCTTTAACGGTGAGCGACGCGCAACAAGTGCTAAGCATTGCATGGTCGGCTCGAATCCAGCAGGATAATAAGAAACACTGCTGGAAGCCTACATGAACGGCGAGTTATCAACCTTTTATCTGCTACTAGTGGCGCTGGCCATCGGCTTATTGATCGGTGTTGAGCGTGGTTGGCAGGAGCGTGATAGCCAGGAAGGGCAGCGTGTTGCTGGTGTGCGCACTTATGGACTGATTGGCCTGCTTGGCGGCGTGCTTGGCGTATTGTCGGTAAATTTTGGCCCATTGATAATCGGCCTCGGGCTAATGGGGCTGTTTCTGTTATTGGGTGCTTTTTTTCTGGCCAAACAGCTACCGCAGGGCAATTGGAGCATTACCAGCCTGGTCGCAGCCCTTCTGGTGTATTTGCTCGGCGCTTTAGCGGTAACCGGCCAGGCCATCATCGCATCATCTCTGGCGGTCGTGATGGTGTTATTACTCAGTAATAAGCCTATATTACATGGTTGGATCAGAAAGCTTGAAGCCGGTGAATTAAAAGCTGCCATCCAGTTATTACTGATGTCGGTGGTCTTATTACCGGTGTTGCCGGACCAGGGCTATGGTCCCTGGCAGGTACTTAATCCATATAAAATCTGGTGGATGGTCGTGCTGATTGCCAGCATCTCGTTTGTTGGTTATTTCGCGATGAAAATCGGCGGTACTCGTCGGGGGATTTTGTTTACCGGCTTGTTTGGCGGTCTGGCGTCATCTACCGCAGTCACACTACATTTATCAAAGCTTGGCAAACAGGCCAGCGAAATCCGTTCGGTGATTGCCAGCGCCGTGCTGATTGCCTGCGGCACCATGTATATCCGTATGTTGATTTTGGTGACCATCCTCAATAGTAGTTTGCTGCCTGATTTGTGGCTACCGATCACGGTGATGGCGGTGTTGACTTATCTACCGTCATTATTCTGGTGGCGTCGCGATGGCCATCATATTGCCGGGTCCGTGTCGGCAATGTCGAACCCGCTGGAAATTCGCACGGCGTTGGGGTTCGGGTTGTTGCTGGCGGTGGTGATGTTTCTCGGGGTGTTTTTGCGTGAAACCGTTGGCGATGCTGGTCTGCTGATTTTGTCGGCGGTCTCAGGTATTGCTGATGTCGATGCCATTGTGTTGTCGTTGGTCGGCATGGCAGATGCTATTAGCAGTCAATTATTTGTGCTCGGCTGCGTGATTGCTGCAGCGACCAATAATCTGCTCAAAGCATTGATGGCTGGCATGATTGGTGGTCGTGAGTTGGCCATCAAAGCGTCGTTGCCACTTATCATCAGTGCCGCTGTTGGCGTCACGCTGACGCTTATCCTGAATTAAACGTTTAATGCCTTAACGGCCCTATTTTTTTGGCACATTAAATTAGACTTTACTAATTTAGATATATCTAATATATTGACCCAAACTAAGAGAGATATATCTATGCAAACCCTTATGCCGGGCAGTCCAGCCATGGAGCAGTTAGAAAAACATTCTCAGGCAGCTGCCGATTTATTAAAAAAAATGAGTAATCCGCACCGACTGATGATCCTCTGCACACTAGCATCGGGTGAATTATCGGTAACTGCGCTCAATCAGAAAGTGCCACTCAGCCAGTCGGCTTTGTCGCAACATCTGGCCAGTTTGCGTAAAGCGAAATTGGTGCAAACCCGCAAGGATGGCCAAACCGTTTATTACCAATTACAAGGCGATTCGGCGACCCGTGTCATTGCTGTATTGCAGCAGATTTATTGTCCGGAAATGCCAAACGCATCATCGTAAATATTGAAACAGGAACAACATCATGAGCACTAACATTAATGCCAGTGACTTATTTAAACAGCACGCGCCAGAGGATTTGTGTCTGGTAGATGTGCGAACGGCAGCAGAGGTTAGGGGCGAGGCGTTGCCGAACATTATTACCATGCCACTGGATAAACTCGATGCTGATAAGTTGCAGGCACTGATTGATAGCCGCTCGCAAGGCGATCAACCGATTTATTTGATATGTCAGTCGGGTAAACGGGCACAGTTGGCCGCCGACAAACTGGTTGGCAAAGTCCGCCAGCCAGTGATTATTGTTGAAGGCGGTATGAATGCCATCAAACAAACCGGTATCAGTTATCTGCAAAGTCACACGCCAATGATCAGTCTGGAACGACAGGTGCGAATTGCTGCAGGCGCATTAATTATGTTGGGGATCATTCTGGGCTTTACTGTGCATGCCGGCTTTTTTGCCCTTAGTGCCTTTGTCGGTGCCGGGCTGATGTTTTCAGGCATTACCGATAGCTGTGCGATGGGGACGCTGATTGCCAAAGCGCCCTGGAACCGGTAAGCCGGGCTGACACGTTATGTTGCTAGTCATCGGTATTTTAATTGGCCTGATGCTTGGCTTGACCGGCGCCGGAGGCTCGGTATTCGCGGTGCCGTTATTAATCGTGATGGCCGGTTTGGATATTCATCAGGCAATTGGTTTATCTTTGCTGGCGGTGGCCGCCAGTGCCATTTTCGGCAGCATTCGCTATGGCAAACGGCAACAGGTGTTATGGCTACCCGCCATCATCTTGTCGGTTTCCGGGATGGCTGTCGTCCCCGTTGGTCAATGGTTGGCATCACAACTTTCAGAAACCTTATTGATAACAGGTTTTGGTGGGTTGGCGATGCTGATCGCAGCCCGAATGTGGTATTTATCGGTGAAGCAGCCGCAATTGGCGGCAGTCACACGGGCCAGTAATTTGAGTGAGGCTGATGGCGAGGGCTTGCTATGCCGATTCAGTTCCACCGGTCAATTTCATATGCGACCCCGTTGTATCAGTGGTTTATTTGTTGGCGGCATGTTGGTCGGATTATTGTCGGGTTTGTTCGGTGTTGGCGGTGGATTTTTGATTGTGCCGCTGCTGTTATTCGTCAGTCAGGTCAATATGATGCAGGCGGTCAGTACCTCACTGATTGTCATTAGCATTATCAGCAGTATCGGCTTTATAAGTCATATTCTGCTCAATTGGCAAAATGGCGTGATCTTGCCAGTTGCCTGGCTGTTCTGGATGCTCGTTGGCGGAATTGTCGGGATGTATTTAGGGCAAAAGCTAACCCCCAAAATTGCCAATGCCCGTTTACAAAAAATATTTGCGGTGGGGCTTGGCCTGATGGCTGTGACGATGATGGTTTTTCATTTTTTTGTGCAGGAGTAGGGCAATGATTTTTAGACAGTTATTTGATAAAAACTCGAGCACTTATACCTATTTGCTGGGTAACGAAGACAGTCGCGAGGCCGTCATGATTGATCCGGTTATTGACGAAACCGACAATTATCTGAAGTTGCTTAACGAACTGGATTTACAGTTAAAAGTTGCCATGGATACGCATACTCATGCCGATCATATTACCGCGCTCGGCAAGTTACGGGATGCCACTGGCTGCGTTACTTTAATTGGGCAGCAGGCTGGTTCAGATTGTGCCAGTGGTCAGTTTACTGATCAGCAAGTTATCAACGTTGGCAAACTGGCGATTAAGGCATTTCACACGCCAGGTCATACCGATGACTCCTACAGTTTTGTGCTGGAAAATGCTGGCCAGACCTACTTATTCAGCGGTGATACCTTATTAATTCGTGGCACTGGCCGGACCGACTTTCAAAACGGCAATGCGCTCGATGCGTATCACAGTTTGTTTGACGTATTGTTGAAACTGCCGGATCACACGCTAGTCTATCCGGGCCATGACTACAAAGGCTGGATGGTCAGTAGCATTATGGAAGAAAAACGCCATAATCCACGTCTGCAAGTCAGCAATGCCATGGCATATAAGCAGATCATGGACAACCTGAATCTGCCCAATCCAAAAATGATGGATGTTGCCGTGCCAGCCAATCGCTCTTGTGGCAATGGGCCTGTATAAGGCTAATGAGTTGACTGGATAATGATCTCTGATGAGTCAGTCTATGCCCGCGATCGTGTTTTTGACTTGAATAAATCATCAGCAGATGGCTCAACGTGGTGGAGTAAGCTACTTTCAGTAGTTACAACTGCATTCGACGACGCAATAAAATTGGAGCATTCGTGATGGAACCAAAGCACACTGAATCATTAGCAGAAATCAATATGACGCCAATGGTGGACATTATGTTGGTTTTGTTAATCGTATTCATTATCGCAGCCCTATTAATTGTCCCCCAAACGCTGGGCATTGAATTGTCAGAGACGGTTGAAACCACATCAGCCAGTGAAATGGTTAAGCATCAACTGCTAGTGACGGCTACAGGATTGGTAAAAACGAAATCCAGGACGTTAGCGGATGAAGCGCTCTCGGATTGGTTAGCTGATATTGCATTGCAAACGAACAGCAGCCTCATTATTGACGCAGATAAATCAGTAAACCATGGTCTTGTTGCAGAAGTTATGGCCATGGCTCAAGCGGCAGGTGTTAAGCGGCTGGTTTTTCGGACCATAAAGCGCCTTGCTGATTAAACTTACTGTGCTTGGAGGAAGCGCTTTTATTTATAAATCGTTGATGTAATTAAGCGACGGGCCTCGTATAACTAAAAATAACAGCCTGATATTTTCAGCAGGACTGTAATTAACATTTGCTGCCCAAAATGATTTGTTTACCCGGAACTTGTTGAACTAGCGGACAAATACAAATACTATTTCTGGTATATATTTTTATATTTCCAGAAAAGTGAAATATGGGCGCTACACAAAATCAAAATAACTCCTCACTTAGCCAGTCAAGAGAAACCATGACTACTGCTAGGTTAATGTGTGAACGTAAACCGAAGAGTAGTTTGATTAGACGATTTTTGATGGATTCAATAAGATGGCATGCCAACAACCTCACTGCAGAGGGCCAATATGAGCAGGCTAGCAGTGCATACTCAGAATTGATTGACCATTGCATGTGGCATGCCAAGCTGAATGAAGTCCGTGAATTAATTCATTTAAAACAATTTAAGGCCGCATCTGAAAACCTTGAAATGCATTTGCAGCAATACAAAACTGATATCGCGGCGCTTTATCTGAAGGGACAGTTGTCAAAGGACATGAATAATATTCAACAAGCAATCAAAACCTTGCGGCAAATCATTGAGCTCGCACCAGGATATCTTGATGCCTATTATTGTGTTATACCTATGGCGTACCGAGCTGGACGTCATGATGTTGTTGAGGAAGCGCTTGCTTCGATCAAGAAAATTTCGCCAAAAAATTATGAATTGATTGAGCTTTAAGTTTAAGTTGTTAGTTAATCAATATGTAAAAAGTTGAATTACAGAGAGTCGAATCACCATGCAGCTTTACCAACTCATTTACAAAAGCGATGCGACCTCTAGTTTTAACGTCAAACATCTAAATGAACTTAAACTAAAAATTCAGGAGAGTAATAACAGGAATGAGGTAACGGGGCTTCTTATTTTTGATGGAATGCATTTTTTGCAGGTATTAGAGGGTAGAGAGACACAACTCAGGCGTCTTTATGAGTCGATTTGTGAAGACCCACGCCACGCTAAAGTCACGCTACTGCTAATGGAGCCGATTCCTGCGAGAGAGTTTGAAGCATGGTCAATGCAGATCATCATCACAAAACCTGAGGATTTGTCGAAAATACTCGATGAAATAGAAACATTAGGTGATTTGCTCAAGGTAGGTGAGGCTGCCGAGAACGCTTCGGCCACCCTCAGCGATTATTACCATACAAAAAAAAACTTGGGCCGTTCCCCTAATATCGTCAAAGCCTTCTTGGATGGTGG
>CBFHWI010000018.1:33027-36028 GCA_965659475.1 Methylophaga sp. | reverse complement strand
TGACACAGCCTGGAACCGCCGCGGTCATGCCCAAGCCCTTGGGGCAACAGCCGAACCAGAAGGTTTTGGTGCCGCAAGGAATTGCTCCAACAAACAAGCCAAAAACTGTGTCGCTAACCTATGGTTTGAACAGTAAGAATGGCACCAAGATTGATAAGACAACGGTTAATGGGCATTTCGTTACCGCAGCAACCGGTAGCTTGGTCAACAAGGAAGAGCGCTCTTACCTGTTGGATCACAACAATGATGTCTGGAGTTGTAAGGTATCTGGTTTAGGCGCAAGGGTTATGCCCAACGAAAAGGGCGAGCCAGAGTTTGTGGGCCATGTTGAGACCCTCAAGTTTCGGTCAGATCGTTTGGGTCATATACCTGGAAACCACCCCATGCACCGAGGATGCCTTATTTCTGTTCAGCAATAGGGCCATGTTATAGAGCCATCAGGCTAGAAGTCGCACTTGTTTTGTTTGTTGTTGATAAATTCAGGACCGGTGGAGACATAAAATCTCTGGGTGAATCGTCACTTATTTTCTAAATACTTCCTGTAGTGATCAACTAATTCCGAATACTGATTTAGACAGATCTTCCACTTTTGCAGGCGGCGATCCATCATCAAATTGATGTGACCGCTGCCAGAGTTATAATAGTCCATCAAGTAGTAGCTTACATCACTCATTTCTTCGCTCAGTACCCGATATCGGAGACTTGGCAGCCATTCAGACTTCAAGCTCCAAAACAACCTTTCCATTGGCGAATTGTCCCAACAATTACCACAGCGGCTCATGCTTTTTGTCATCCGATAGCGCCACAATCGCTGCCAATATTTACAGAAGCCATATTGGCTTCCTCTAGTTTGAACTTAGAATTAAAATTTTTTTATCTTGCTTTTAAACACCTCGTTGGTGGTCATATCACCTCCTAAAATAGTGTCTGGGATTTGTAAATCACAACATCCTAAAAATCAATGTCAGAGGCGTTTTCACTGTAGAAAACGACTTGGTTGCGCCCGTTGCGTTTTGCCTCATAGAGAGCCTGATCTGACCGGCTCAATAGCTCCTCTAGTTGCTCCCCCATCTGAGGGAACATTGCTACGCCAATAGATAGAGTGATGTTCTCTATAACGTAACCCTCTGCCTCGACCTTCAATCTCTCTATGGACTGTCGCAGATGCTCCAGACGCTCAGAGGCCTCTTCTCGAGATATATCAGTCAAAACTAACAAGAACTCTTCACCACCATAGCGGGCAACATAGTCTGAACCTGACCTAAAACCAGCCATTAGCTCACTCACAGCTTTTAGGACTTTGTCCCCAGCGGTATGCCCATAGGAGTCATTTATAAGTTTAAAATGATCAAGATCGAGCATCGCGAGGGCTATGTTTGAACCTATTCTGCGACTTCTATCTAGCTCTCGATTCAAAATCTCTTCCATAACGCGGCGGTTGAACAAGCCAGTCAGCGAGTCCCTCACAGAGCTTTCTCGCAAAGATTCCCGTAATATTAAGTTTGCGAGTGCAAGACTTATTATTTCAGAAACCGATGAGATTAACTCAACCTCGTGTTTCGAAATATTTGATGCTCGACCATTACTTGAAAAGGCTGCAAAACTCAGCACACCGATTAACCTGCCCTGAGTTACTAAAGGGGCGCATATGGTTTCACTCGGCTCAGTAAGGTGACGACAACGAACTTCTGCAAGCACATTGTATCTGTAAAGATGAGGAGCACTGCGTTTAACCGCCCAGCATTCTTGAGGCGCACAGGTTTCTGCAAAGAAATTTTGGTCGCCCCAATTGCGTTTGGAAATTAGCAATGTCTCTGAGTTGTTAAGCATGTAGCAAACACCCGAGAGGCTTGGCAGCATGGTGCTCAGAACCGAAGCGATAATCGGAAACGCCTCCTCAATGTCCGAGCAGCTTTGTAACAGCTTTGTCAATTCGGCCGTTTTAACAGAATTTTCAAAGCGACTCTCAAGTAAGTGGCTAGTTTCAACTAGCTTCCTACGTTTACGTTCATCAACTATCAGAGAAATCAGCAATACGAGCAGTACAAAAAGACCTGCAACGAGAACAGTATTTGCGACCGAGTAGTCCAGTTCATTTTCAAATTGCTGATTGCTTGTAAATACCCCAATCCAGGTTGCACCGCCGATTTTAATCTCAATAGTCTTGTTTAACGTTGTGTCCTCAACTGCCTCAACCGTGCTGTAAAGTAAGTTGTCCATACCGACTTGTTGATCGTACAACTGCAATTCAAGTTGCCGATTAGTGTAATCAAAAACTTGTGACAACAAATCTTCAGCACGAAACGCAGAGTAGACAAACCCCTGTATGGCGTCTTGACGCTCGTTTTCTGATCGTGTGGGGTAGCCCTTCTTGTAGATGGGAAGGTAAACCAAAAGCCCTGGCTGAATGTCTATATCAAACTCCTGAACCAGTTCTACCTTGCCTGACCAAGATGGGAGAGCGGTTGAAATTGCTCGGTCCATCGCTTTTCGGCGAATTGGCTCGGAATACATATCGTAACCAAAGGCTCTTAAATTTCGAGAACTAAAAGGCTCGATATAGACAATTGCACTATAAATAGACCTGTCCCCGTCTGGATACACAGAGAACTCGGGATAGCCTTGGGCACGAACTTGCTCTTCAAATGCCGCTAGTTCAGGCTTTGGAAATATCACTGAGTATCCTAGCCCTTGAATTCCTGTCAGTGATAGGTCTAGCTGAAGTGCTCGATAATAGGCTTCCCACTCATTGCGATTAATGTTGTCGCTGGCTAAAAAGAGCCCTCTAGCTCCTTTGAGAACTCCCTCATAATCCAACATGCGATTGATTAACCGGTCGTTTGCATTATTAACCAGAACATCAAAGGTTTTTTCTGCATTCAAAAATTCTTGCTGCCGCAGCTTTTGCCAGCCGAGTAACAGCAAAGTGAAAAATGCAGCCAAACCGAGCCACATCAAAGAGCGTGTGTTCAACATTAAAAGAGACTCATTATTATTATTT
>CBFHWI010000018.1:0-33017 GCA_965659475.1 Methylophaga sp. | reverse complement strand
CCAAACTGCAGACCGCGTTCCCTTGGGCAAACTTAATTTACAACTTTTATAGGGTCTTCAGAACTTTGGTTATTCACTTATTAGCGATTTGTAGCGGTTAACGAACAAGCTCGCCAAGGTCTTGTCGTTAGAGGTTAAAACAGCAACGCTAGAATTAAGTCTCTCTTTGGTAAATTACATCCACCCCCCCGCTATAAGGAAACTAACTAAGAGCACACCACTATAATTTTTATCTTTTCTTTATCAGTTACCATACTTGTAAAAATTTGTAAAGTTTTTGTATGTAATTATTTACTGATCCCGGACACCATTTTAGGAGGTAATATGACCTCGAACGAGGTGTTCAATGACAAGAGAAAGAAGAAGTTTTACTCCGGAGTTCAAGTTAGAAGCAGCCAGCTGGGTTGTCGCTCAAAACTACAGTATTCCTGAAGCCTGCAGGGCGTTAGATTTGGGTGAGTCTGCATTGCGTCGCTGGGTGAAAAAGTTAGAGGCTGAACGTATTGGTGCAAAGCCATCTGAAGCGCTAGGGAAAATGTTGAGATAGATAAGGACCTGACCAATAATAGTGGTTTTACAAGTGATTTGAGCTGCATAAACCCATCGCGCGACCTTTTGGACGGGTAGCAAAAATCGCCCATCCTGAATTAATTTAACACCGGCGGCAGTCAACACTCATTAGCTAAGAGCACTTCACCTGGTTGAGGGTTAACCCAAAAACTACCAGTCTTTCATCTCGCCCCGCTCTGAGCAATAAAACTCTTCAGACACCTCGAGAAGAAAGTCTGCATCCTCCCTGTGTGGGTGCTGAGTCAGCTTGCCCTTTCCAAATAGCACAAACCTGAGTATGTCGACTGTTGCTGCATGAGCAACTTCATTACCATCTTCTGACAAATTAAAAGCGATTAGCGTTTCCGAGGCTACCAACTTAGCTATAGTTTCGTAATTGTTTCGAGCTTTGATTTGCTGGCTCTGCATATATTTCTCAGTGATGTCTGACTTTTTGTGAACCATGAGATGCTTCACGTCAGTGTATGACACACCAGCGAGGTCAGCTATCGAGGAGAAGGCTCTTCGAATATCATGATCTCTAAATACCTTATCAACCCCAGCCATTTTGTAGAACTTTGCCATTGATTTTCTGGGGTCAACAATAGGTCCAGAAAAATAAACGTTAGGAAACACAAATTCACACTCAGGATTTTGGCTAGCATCTACTGTCTTTCTTTGCTCCTCAAAAATATCATTAAGCAATGGTGTTAGAGGCAAAACATAGCTCTCGCTATTTTTTGTAGTACTAAACTCTATTTGGTCTCTAAACTTAACTTGCGACCACCTTAGATTGTATATAGAGCTTTCCCGAAGTCCCGTGAGAATACTAAAGAACCACAAGTTGCCCTGAGTAATGGAGGATGTTCGTATTTTTTTAAATTGGGGTAGCTCAAAGATCAGCCTTCCTATTTCAGACGTTGTAAGTGAGCCAGTCCGGACCTTAGGCTTCGCTCGTACACCAAGAGCCTTTATGAGTCTGCATGGATTACTCTCGATATTACCTATTTCAACATGATACTTCATAACAGCATGTAGCTCTCTGAAAGCCCTATCCGTCTGTGCTGATGCCTTTTTACTATATCGCTTGTACCAAGCCAGGCACATATCTTCAGTGATGGAGTTAATTTGCCGGCCCATTAATGGTTTTAGGAAGCCCCTCATATCAGCCCTGTAGTTCCTGATACTGTAATAACCAAGCTTGCCCAGCTCAGCCTTAGCCTTAATATAGTGCTCAAACGCACTCTCCAGAAGTTGTGCCTCGGCATACTGCCGCCTTACTTCGCTCTTTGGGTCAATGCCTTGCTTAATCTTTTGAATCCATCCTCTAGCAATTGCTCTAGCCTCGGAGGCTTTATAGAGACTGGTTGAGCCTATTACTTTCCTCATTGACTTTCGACTACCCTGAGGCTTTGAGTTAACCAAATAGAAACTGTTACCAGCAGGCGTGACCTTCACCCAAAACCCGCTCAACTCAGTATCAACAATGAAGTATTCTTTTGCTTTCACCATATATTTAAGTTTGTCAGTTATTTTATGACGCTCGTTGAAGCTTATCTTTCTCCCAGAAACTGACTGCTTAACTCCCATGTCGACCTCCTAAAGAATCATTGTGAATTAGTAACCCAATAGTATCCCACAATCTCAAGTATGAATATAACTAACGACAAATAAAGGCTCGATACAAAGCCCATTTAAAACAGGCGATTGCATTGATAGGCAAGCGATTTGACCAGCTTTTTGAGGATGGAAACGGTAGCGAACAGATGACTGTTAATCATTGGGTCGCTGGTTCGAGTCCAACTCGGGGATCCAATGATATTTAAAAGCCTCATTAAGCATTGATTATGAACTTTTTTATGTCTGTATCTTAAATGTGTTCTCAACAGCATTTCAGCTGTTTAGGGCACCCGTAGAGTTAACATCCCCTCTCGCTGGGTCATTTCTATATGTTTCATAAAGCTCATACCCAGTAAGACGATCTCATCAGGCATATGCGGATTAATATTCGCAGCAATATCCTGCAGAGTAATGCCGCCAAGTTGCACGGTATCCAGTTGTGTTTGATAAACGGTAATAACCCCATTGGCAGTGCCAACCATTGCCGGCCGGCCTTGCTGTAATCGGGCGTCTTCTGCAATGCCGGCTGGCACGCTGATATTGGTGGCGCCGGTATCCAATAAAAATGTCACTTCATGACCGTTAATAAAACCGGGGGCCACATAATGACCAGCGCGGTTGCGTTGCAGAACGACTTCTCGTTCACCATCCATTTCGACCGCGACCAAATGCCGGTTGGGATTATCACGCTGCTCAATAAAGCCATTGAAAAATAACGTCAGCGACCCCATGAACAACAACCAGAAAATAATGGTCATCGTATTGCTGGCACCGGTTTGTCTGGCTAAATTAATATTCATTTGATTATCTGAGCTTATCATCTTGTTTAAAGTTGCTGGCCATTATCGCCAGCAGGAAGATAAAGAACGACTATACTGCCAATCAATTTTACACCAGCAAACTGGCCGGTATCGGTCAAGCACTTAAGGCTGAAATCCGCACCGCAAAAAAACAAGCACTAGCGTGATATGCTCAGCGCATGCCGCTGAAAACGATTATTTTTATGGGTTTATTGATGGGTCTGACAAACGTTCAGGCGCAACCGCAAACTGATCAAACATCTTATCCGTATTGGTCGGATGACCCACAGCCAAGATTACTGACCGGCGACTGTCGTATATGCCCCTTATTAACACAGAGTAAGTGGTATTTTGCTAATGAATGGCTGGCTATTAGCTATGAACAGTTCGAGGTGGACAATGCCCCACCCTTACCGGATTGGCTGGCAGATGCGCCTTTTATTGAATCGCCACCGCCAGTTTGGTTGGGCAAACCAGACGTTGCCAACAACGTCGTACTGGACTGGCCCAATCAGCAAATTCGCTGGGCACACGGTCAACGGCAAAACTGGCAAATCGTCGACAAAATCCCACAAAATAAAAGCTATTGGAATACCGACACTGCCGATTTTTTTGCTGATAAAGCATTACGGATGCGCGGCGAATCAAGTAATGGACAGTTTATTGCCCAAACAATATGGCCAATGGATTTTGTCATCGACAACTATCACCTACTACCACTTGCTGACGATGAAACTATTGAAGACTGGGTGCGCGCTGATCAGGGTGGTGTCGATCAGCCGCATACTAACCGGCTGGTTTGGCAACGCCACGAAAACGCAGCGGTTAATGCAGCTGGCAAACCAGTTTTGGGAATCATGCTGAACGGTGCCCAAGGGGACGATCATGAAGCTTTGGCCGGCCACATTGCCTTAGTGACCGGCGAATTTAATGCCGATGGCCAATATTACAACTGGCTGGTAAACAATTTTTACAGTCTCGATGTGGCCAGTGAAAAAGGCATCATCGCAGCCGTGACGCCAATGGATAAATATCTGACTGATTTAAACAGTGGCCAGAATTATTACCGACCATCATATATGTTGGTGGCGACATTGAATGACAGCACAGCTGTCAAGCAGATCCAGTTTTCGATGAATCAAATCATGCAGCACTTTTACCGTCATAGTTTTCAATATCAGCATGCCGATATGAATTGCACCGGCATCAGTATTGATGCTCTGAAAGCACTGGGCTGGGATCTGCCTGAGCGTGGCAGTAACGGCATGCTCATCGCCATTGGCGCTTATTTTTACAGCCTGTTTACTGATCGGCATTTTACCGATGCCCGGCAGCTATATGATTATCTAATGACTGAGACTACGCGCTTATTTCCTGCGGTGGCTTTTGATGTTTTAAGTAATGATCTTATTAACCTCGTCGAAAATCGCAGTGAACGCAAGCTAAGTGTTTTTGAACAACAGCTGGCCCAACAGATTGATGCATTATGGTTGGTGCGCATTCCACAGATACCTTCCAGTCGGGCTCTGGGCGATGCACCGGTTTTCAGCTTTCAGGAATATTTGGATATCACACCGGCCAATCGTGATGACTGGGTGAGTATCGAATTACCGCCACAAACGCTGCCTGAGAGCATGCAGACAGCCTCCCCAGTCAATCCAACACCGTTTGCGGCGCCATGGCCAGTGATGGCCATATTGGCCGGTATATTACTGGGGATTCTTGCCTTGCTGCGATATTGGCAACGCCCCCGGCGGTCAGCAGATTAATCGCCCTGATTAACGGTGCTATTACGCTGGCGTTTTTCCCATCGTTTACGCGCAAACCGGCGCATATTGGGAATATCATCGGTTTCATCAACGATGGATTTACCAATCAGTGTTTCAAAAACATCCTCCATGGTGACGATCCCCATCCAAGTGCCGTATTCGTCGTAGACCATCGCCATATGCTGCTGCTCACGCATCAATTGCCCCATCACCGTTTCAACATTCGTTTGGTCGGCTACCACCAGCGGCGATTTCATCATCACCTCTGACATCAGTTTATCGTCATCAACACTAATAATATCGCGGCGGAACACCACACCCAACGGTGATTCGTCTTCCGGCTCAATCACTGGATAACGCGAAAACTGGCCGCGTGCATATTGCGCCATAAAATCGGCAACGGTTTTTTTCGGAGCTACATATTCACAGACGGTGCGCGGCGTCATAATCTCACGTACTTTTATATTATGCAGATCCAGGACATTGGTAATGACCCGCACTTCATCATCGTCCAGTTCATTAACTTCCCGACCCAGCAGGGTCATTGCCTTGATTTCTGAGCGAATATCACCTTGATAGCTACTGTCACCAAGCAACCGCATCATCCAATCCGAGATCCAAATGAATGGCTTTAATACTATGATCAAAAAATTCAGAACAGCCGGCATGATTGGTGCAATACCCCGCCAGAAACGGGCACCGATGGTTTTCGGCAAAATCTCTGAAAACACCAGAATCAAAATAGTCATCACAGCAGAAGCGATACCCAAATAACCATTACCGAAAACCACGGTCACCTGAGCCCCCACACCCAGTGCACCAAAGGTATGGGCAACGGTATTCAAGGTCAGGATCGCCGCCAAAGGCTGGTCAATCTGATCTTTCAGCTGATTTAACTGCCTATACAGTTTGGGATGCGTATCTTTCTGCTGCGCGATATAACTCGGCGTAACAGAAAGCAAAGTGGCTTCAAGGATAGAACAAATAAAAGAAACAACAATTGACAGTATCGCAAACGCGATAAGAATACTCATGAGTGGCAATAACTCGCGGATTTCGATTGTTCGATGTTAGCTGCTGAAGACCTTTAAGTATAGGCGTTACCCAATGACTCGCCTATTTATAGCACTGCGCAGCGCTTTTTCAATTTCCAGCAATGTATAAACCGCAAGGCCAATGCCGATAATAATCAGCCAATAGTCTATTGATACTGGCTTCGAGTTAAATAAAGTTTGCATCACAGGCTGATAAGTAAAAGCCAGTTGCAAAAATATGACCAGCAGCAAAGACAGCCAAGCGATTTTTGACGTAAACCATTGTCTGACTGACCATGACGCCACATTTAAACAGCGCACATTGAATAGATAAAATACCTCCATCACCACCAGCGTATTCACAGCATAGGTTCGGGATTGTTCCAAACTCGCTCCCTGTGCTTGACTCCAGGCAAAAATGCCATAAATACCGGCCAGAAACAGCACTGAAACCAGACTAATTCGCCACACCAGCAAACCAGATAACATTTTCTCATCACGTTGCCGTGGTTGTCGTTGCATGGCATTTTCTTCAGCTGGTTCAAAAGCCAAAGCCATGGCCAAAGCCACCGAGCTGACCATATTGACCCAGAGGATCTGGATGGCACTAATAGGCAACGTTAGTCCTGCCAGCACCGCAGCAATAATACTCAGTGACTCACCACCATTAATTGGCACCAAAAATAAAATGGCTTTTTTCAGATTGTCGAATACCGTCCGGCCTTCACTAACGGCCTGCACGATAGAGGCAAAATTATCATCTGTCAGCACCATTCCTGCCGCCTCCTTGGCCGCTTCCGTACCAGACTTACCCATAGCAATACCCACATCGGCGCGTTTCAGCGCCGGCGCATCATTGACGCCATCACCAGTCATGGCAACGATATGTCGCTGACTTTGTAATGCCGATACCAACCGTAATTTGTGTTCTGGTGAAGTGCGGGCAAACACCGAAATATGATCAATCTGCTGACTCAGCTCAGCATCGCTGAGTTGGTCCAGTTCGCTGCCGGTAATAACGCCGGCAGGATTTTTCAGTCCCAACTGAGCGGCAATCGCACTGGCTGTTGCCGCGTGATCGCCTGTTATCATTTTGACCTGAATACCGGCAGCAGCGCAGTCGGCAATGGCTCTGACTGCCTCTTCCCGCGGTGGATCCATAAAGCCCAGCAAGCCCAGGAAAACCAAATCAGCCTCTAAATCAGCAAAGTTAAGTGTCGTTTGCTCAGCGGCGGTTGTTTTTATCGCCACCGCCAGCACCCGTTGCCCCTGACTGGCCAACTTGTGCATTTGCTGATGCCAATATTCGCTATTTAAAGGCGCACGCTCACCGGCTGCTGTTTGTTGCCACTGACAATCTGCCAGCAACTGTTCCGGCGCGCCTTTGACGACAATAAAGTGATGTTGCTGATGGTCATGATTTAAGGTCGCCATAAACCGATGCTGCGCATCAAACGGGATAACATCATGGCGTGGAAACTGGCTGTGTAGCTCCTCTGGTTGCAGATTCACTTTAATGGCAGATACCAAAATAGCCACTTCCATCGGATCCCCGGTCATTTGCCACTGACCTTGTTGATGATGCAGGGTGGCATCATTACAAAGTGCAGCACTGCGAATCAACGAGATGACAGTTGACGCCATATCAAGGTCAATCGGCTGATTGCTGTCTTGCAGGGTACCGGATGGCTCATAGCCGACGCCAGTGAGATTAAAAGCCTTATCAGCCGTTACCAGCTCGGTTACCGTCATTTCATTACGGGTCAAAGTGCCGGTTTTATCAGAGCAAATCACCGACACAGCACCTAATGTTTCTACGACCGGCAAACGGCGAATAATGGCTCTGCGGCCCGCCATACGTTGTACCCCGATGGCCAGGGTAATTGTTAATATCGCCGGCAGCCCTTCGGGAATCGCCGCAACCGCAAAACCAATAACGTTAATAAACATTTCGGCAACGGCGGTTTGCTGCAAAAATGTGCCGTAAGCAAATATGAGCCCTGCAAAAAAGATAATGACTACCGTTAACCATCTGGAGAAGTACGTCATCTGCTGCAATAACGGTGTACTTAATTGTTGAACATTGGCCATCAAGCCACTGATACGACCAATTTCGGTATTGATTCCAGTTGCGACAACCAATCCCAGACCATGACCACGGCTGACTAAGGTACCGGAATATGCCATACAACTGCGATCGCCTAGTGGCATGTTTTCAGCAATCGCTGCGGTATCTTTTTCGACGGCTAACGACTCACCAGTCAAAACCGCTTCCTGAATTTGCAGGTTTTTAGCTTCCATTAATCGCAGATCAGCAGCCACCCGGTCCCCTGCCGTCAGGACCATAATGTCGCCCGGCACCACATCAACAGCTGGAATTTCTTGTCGTTTGCCATTACGTAAAACGGTGGCATTTGGCGCCAACATATGTGCAATCGCCTGCAAAGCATGCTCAGCCTTGCCTTCCTGAACAAATCCGACAACGGTGTTAACCACCACCACAATCATAATGACGTAACTATCCAGCCAGTGATCCAATAGTGCTGTCACCGTCGCGGCCACCATCAGCACAATAATCAACACGCTATTGAATTGTCTTAGCAACCGATTTAACGGACTCACCGGCTTGGCGACCGGTAATTGATTTAGACCATATTGTTGCCGGCGCGCTATCACAGCATCATCTGACAAACCTTTCTCACTGCATGTCATTAGCTGCAAAGATTGCTGCATGTCCTGACTATGCCAGAGTGTTTTTTCAGGTCGTTCAGTCATTGTTATTCCTGATGGCAGTTTTGCTGCATTTTATGCACAAGCAACTTTGACAATAAAGTCATACACAATATTTCACTAACACGGACAGCGATACATCCAGCGATTTATAATGAACCTTATGAAAAAATTTGATATCGCATTATTAGGCAGTGGCTGGCTGGGTTTGCCACTGGTCCGGCACCTCCACCAACAAGGCCATGATGTGGCAGCATCCACCCGACAAGTAAGACGCTTTCCGGAAATTGAAGCCGCTGGCGCCACTCCTTTTTTGGTGGATATTGATTGCGCCAATGATCGCGGCGCATTCCTTAATTGCCACATCTTGATTATCAACATAACCTGCAAAAATATTGGCTCATTTCAAAATCTAATAAGACAAATTGAATCTAGTCTGGTGAAAGAGGTTTTATTGGTCAGTTCCAGCTCGGTGTATCAGAATTTACAGCGTGAAGTCAGTGAAGATGAAGCGGCTGAAAATCCGGATAGTGTGTTATTCCAGATAGAACAGCTGTTTCGGCAAAACCCAACATTCCAGACAACCATCTTGCGTTGCAGTGGTTTAATCGACAGCCGCCGGCATCCCGGCCGGTTTTTCCGGCATGGCAAACAGGTGCAACAACCCGATGCACCAGTGAATCTGGTACACATTGATGATGTCATCGGTATTATCGACACCATTATTAAGCAACAAGCCTGGGACGAAGTGTTTAATGCCAGTGCCGACAGCCATCCCAGCAAACGCGAATTTTATAGTTATGCCCGAACATTGCTGGGTTTACCGGCACCGGATTGTGCTAATACTGACCATTCACAATTTAAAATTGTTAGTAATAACAAAGTTAAACAGCAGCTTGGTTACCGGTTTCATCACCCCGATTTAATGCAAATTCAGTTTTGATGACAGCCTCAAATTGTCCCTGTGGTCAGCCCCAAAACTATGAAAATTGCTGTCAGCCGTTACATCTTGGAAAACAAGTTGCAGCTGATGCGGCCACATTAATGCGCTCGCGTTTTTGTGCATTTGTAAAACAGGATATTGATTATCTTATCAATACGCTGCACCCGGATCAGCGCCGTGCAGATGACCGGCAGGCATTACAACAAACCTGCCAAACCACCCAATGGTTGGGATTAAAAATCATTAAAACACAAAGTCAAGGTCATCAGGCTGAAGTGGAATTTGTGGCGTTTTATGAAGATCAGCCAATGGGGCAGTTACATGAGCAATCCCGCTTTATCTATCAGGATGATCAATGGTTTTATGTGGATGGTCAGTTTTTACCAACGGTAAAACTACCGCGCAACGAGCCTTGCATTTGTGGCAGCGGCCGTAAATTTAAACAGTGTCACGGCCGCTGATTATGCACCCAGATAGCGTTTGCGTTTATTAGCTTTCAGTTGCTGCAAGTCGATCATGACCAAACCGTCGATGCAATAACCAAAATTGGCATCAATATTAAAATCAATAAACCGTACCCCGCCTGGCTCACAGATATCAGCATATTGTTTGTATAAAGTCGGCACTGTCACCTGCATATGGGCTAATTGCTCGCGTAGCACTGAAAAATCAGACTCGGCATCACCGGTGAAAGTCGCATTGATACGCTGCAAAGTTTCAGCATCCGTGTGATGTGGTGTGCGAGCCAATGCCAGCTTTTCATTGTCCTGATAATAGCGGCGATAATATTCAACAATCAGCGCCTGACCATAGGCAGGATAACTATTACTAAGGCTGACTGGACCAAATAAATAACGCACTTCCGGATACTGTTTTAAGTATGCGCCAATGCCATACCACAAGTAATCCAGGCTGCGTTTGCCCCAGTATTTTGGGCTGACAAAACTGCGGCCCAGCTCAATGCCTTTGGCAAAATACGGCTGCATCGCCGGCTGATAATCAAACAATTCCTCAGAATAAACCTGCCGACCACTTTGCTGGATCCGCGCCACTTCACCAATCCGATATGCGCCGGCAATTTCTAGTTCTTGTTCATCCCATAAAATCAGATGTCGGTAATCACGATCGTATTGGTCTAAATCGCGGCGCTTGCCAGTCCCCTCGCCGACCTGACGAAAGGTCATTTCCCGCAAGCGGCCAATTTCCTGCATGACGGCTGAATCGGAACGGTAATCAAATAAATAAATCTTTTTCTGATCAGCTGTTTCGCCCAGTAATAAGGCGTTTTTCAATTCCTGTTTAATCGCCCGGCGATCTTGTGGATGGGCAATCGTATGCTCTGTTGCGAACAGTGGTTTTTTGCCTTTGGCCAAACGATATAAATGCCGGCGTAACAATTTGGCTTTTTCAGCTTTGACTAGCGGCAGTGCTTCAATTTGCTGGTAAGGGATCGGCTCACCAATACACAACTGAATGGTTTTAGAATTTTTATTAAACATTTCGCGCGCCAGCATCATGCCTGACAATGGTTTGTAGACCATTGACGCACTGTAAAACAATGATGAATTACGCGCCCCCACAAACACTGGCAATATCGGCGAATTGGTTTTTTTGGCGAAATTGAGAAAGCCGCTGTTCCATTTGCCATCGCGAACGCCACTCGGCCTGATACGTGAGACTTCACCGGCCGGAAAGACAATAATCGCCTCATCGCGATTCAGGCTATCAATGATGGTGGCAATACTGCTTTTTCGAGTGGACTTGGTTAAGTTATCAACTGGCAAAAACAACGATTTCAATGCCGCAAAGTTAAGCAACATATCGTTGGCGACAATTTTTACATCACGGCGTACTTCACCGACCATTTTCAACAGTGATAAACCATCCAGCGCACCAAGTGGATGATTGGCAACAATCACTACGCGGCCGCTTGCCGGAATATTGTTACGGTGTCGGTGGGAAATACTGTAACTGAAATTAAAATAATCGAGCACTTCATCAATGAAATCAAACCCCGTCAGTTGCGAGTGTTGCTCGAGGAAGTGATTCACTTCCTGCTCATGTGTGATACGACGCAGAAAGCTTAGTGTCGACTTTTTAAACCAAGGTTTAGTGTGTTCGAATTTTGGGAATTTTTGTTGAACGGCTTGTTCGATATTCAGCATTGAAGCGCTCTAAGCTATTTAATAAAAGTAGCTTAGAGCAGCAATGTGACCGTTTGATAACGTTTTGGTGACAGGCAGATGACAGCGACTGCTGTCCAGATTTACTTTGGCTCAGGCAGCCTGTACGGGAATGGCGTGACGCATATGGGTGATGTCATTATTTTCGTCAAGATAAACCAACGTCGGTTTGAAATTTTCAACTTCATTGGTATCCAGTGCGGTGTAAGCGCAAATGATTATCCGATCGCCCGGCGAGGCCTTATGCGCTGCAGCGCCATTCACTGAAATAATATTAGAGCCATCTTCAGCACGAATAGCGTATGTCACAAAACGTTCACCATTGCCGACGTTGTAAATATGAATTTGTTCATATTCACGAATACCGGCAGCGGCCAGCAATTTGCCGTCAATCGCACAGCTACCTTCGTATTCTAATTCGGAATGCGTGACACAGGCGCGATGTAATTTGGCTTTTAATAAAGTCAGTTGCATGGCAAATAAATCTTTAAAATAGACCGCACATTATCGCTTTTTACGGACGCGCCGACAAGTTAACCGCAATATTGTCGATCAGTCGAACATCATCTAACCGCGCCGCAACCAAAATCCGTAATTTTTGATCCTGATGAAAATCGGGCAGCAATAAGTCTTCAGCACGACGAATCTCGAGATAATCGACTGAAAATCCGGCCTTATTGAGGTTTTTTGTTGCCTCTTCAATCCTAGTAGCAACATCCCGCTGACCTTGTTCCAGCTGGCATTTAAGCACTGATAACTGCTGATATAAGATGGCAGCAACAGAACGCTGGGTCGGCGTCAGCCTCTGATTACGTGAACTCATCGCCAAACCATCCACTTCCCGGCAAGTGGCCGCCGCGACAACTTTCATAGGCAGGTTAAAATCTTCAACCAATTTACAAATGAGCAAAAGCTGCTGGTAATCCTTTTCACCAAATACCGCTAAGTCGGGCTGCACCATGTTAAATAACTTACTGACCACGGTGGCGACACCGTCAAAATGACCGGGACGCGCGAGACCACAGAGTTTGTCATCCATACCAGGCACATGCACATAACTGTGAGATTCCCCCCCGAACGGGTACATCAGCGCGTTATCCGGGGTGAATAACAAATCACAACCCGCATTGGTCAGTTTTTGAATATCATTTTTCAGCGTACGCGGATAATTGGCCAGATCCTGCGGATCATCGAACTGCAGTGGATTAACATAAATACTGACCACCACTTTATCAGCCAGTGTGCGGGCTTTTTTCAGCAGTGAGATATGGCCGTCATGCAGGCTGCCCATCGTTGGCACAAAAGCAATCGTCTGATGTTGCTCGCGCCAGCTTTTCAGTTGGGCACGCAGACCACTGAGGCTGTCCTCAATTTGCATTAAAACTGCTGCTCAGCCGTCGGAAAAGTGCCTTGTTTAACGGCTTCAACATAAGCCGTGATCGCAGCAGGAATATGCTCGGCATCAGCCAGAAAGTCATGACTGAAACGTGGCCGTTTCCCTGGTGTCAGTCCTAACATGTCGTATAACACCAGCACCTGACCATCACAGTCTTTACCCGCGCCAATGCCAATCACCGGAATGTTCAGTGACTGGCTGATATTTGTGGCCAATGCCGCCGGCACACATTCCAGTACCAACATATCGGCGCCGGCTTGCTGCAGTAATTTGGCATCTTGCACCATTTTCGCAGCGGATTCTGCTTCCCGGCCCTGGACAAAATAACCGCCCAGACGATGCACAGATTGCGGTAGTAAACCTAAATGGGCACAAACCGGAATACCCCGCGCAGTCAGCGCTTTGATTATTGGCTGAAAATCAGCACCACCTTCCAATTTGACCATTTGCACACCGCCCTCGGCCATCAGCCGCGCAGCATTATGGATCGCCTGATCGACATTGGCGTAACTCATAAATGGTAAATCAGCCATAACGAAGGCTTTTTCGCTGCCACGGACGACATTTCGGCTGTGATAAACCATATCGTTGACGGTGACCGGCACTGTACTTTCCTGCCCCTGAATCACCATGCCCAGCGAATCACCAACCAGAATCACCTCGACACCGGCCTGCTCCAGGACATGTGCAAAACTGGCATCATAAGCGGTCAGCACGGCGATTTTTTCGCCAGCCGCTTTCATTTTACGCAGACTGCTAAGCGATAACCGGCTCATGCTTTGGCTTCTTTAACTGGTAAGGGATTGTAATATTGACGGCCACTTTGCAACGTGCAGATTTGGTCTAGTAACTGCTGGTAGTCAGCTTCACTATTAACCAGATCAATCTGCTCGGCATTGACAATAAGCAGCGGCGACGCATCGTAATAATGAAAAAAGTCGGCATATGCATCGGCCAGCCGTTTGAGATAGGCATCTTCAACATACTGCTCATAGGCAATACCACGCTGGCTGATACGACTTTTCAGCACCTGCAGCGGGGCTTGCAAATAAATGACCAGATCTGGCGTACGGTGATGCAAAGTCATATTGTCATACACCATGTTGTACAAGGCTAACTCATCGTCATCCAATGAAATCTGAGCAAACAACCGGTCTTTTTCCAGCATAAAATCGGCAACATGCAGGCTGGTAAACAAATCATCCTGTTGCAGTGTTTTCGCAAGCTTAACGCGCTGCATCAAAAAGCTGAGTTGGGTGGGCAATGCTGATTGTTTAGGGTGCAGATAAAACTTTTCCAGAAACGGATTTTGCTCGGGTGCTTCCATCAAAGTATTACCTGCAAAACTTTCTGCCAACCGCTTGACCAGATGAGTTTTACCGACGCCAATCGGCCCTTCGACAACAATGTAATGATGTGGCAAATTTCTCATAGCTGATGGTTTTCCACTATTTTTAATGCGCCGCGCGAACATCGCGAAGCAATGACTTGGAGTGAGCCCTGCCCCGGAATGGGCATATCACCAGCGATTTCCAGCAGCGGATGCACCACAAAAGCCCGCTGCGTCAGTCCCAGGTGTGGCACGCTCAGGCGTTCATCTTCTATCATTTGCTGGCCGTAGAGCAAGATATCCAAATCCAATGTGCGCTCACCCCAATGCCGTTTCCGTTGCCGGCCATGTTGCTGTTCAATGGCTTGCAACGCATCCAGCAGATCATGCGCAGACAAACTGGTGTCCAGTAAGGCCACAGCATTGATGTAATCTGGCTGATCTTGTGGCCCCATTGGTGGGCTGGCATAAAGCGACGAGGTTTTCAGCAATTGTGTTGCCGGTAAAGACTGTAAGTCAGTTAACGCCGTCTTAATTTGCTCGACAGGTGCTTCAAGATTACTGCCAAGGCCAATATATGCCAGCATCAATCTTCCTGTTGGTTTGCCGGTTTGCGCCGCCGGCGGCGACGTGGCCGGCCTTTGGGTGCGGCGGCGTCAGTTTTGCTTAAGCCATTAACCATTTCAGCTTGTTTGGTCGCTGTCGTTTGCTGAAATTCAGTCCACCAGTCAGTCAGTTCCTGCAACGGCTCACCGGATTCAGCGCGCAAAGCCAGAAAATCATAGCCGGCACGGAATTTAGGGTGCAGCAACAAGGCAAAAGCCCGTTTACCCTGGCGGCGCATTAAACGCGGCTGCAACGTCCAGATATCACGGGTGACCAGACTGAATCGCTTGGGAATCGCCACAGTTTGGATTTGTTCACTCAGAACCTCCCCTGCCGCCCGCTGCATCGCCGGAATTTCCGGCATTTGCTGGCTTAACTCCTGCCAGCGTTTTCGCAGCGGTTCCCAAAGCAAGGCGGCAAATAAAAATGCCGGGGTCACAGGTTTACCGTCGGCCAATCGTTTATCTGTGTTTTGCAGTGCTTTCATCAACAAAGTGCGGGGATAATCATCGACTTGATGATGTAATAAAACGGCCGTTTGTGGATACAGATGGTCGAATACACGATAATGACAGAGCAATTCATGCGTCATCGCCGCCTGACCACTCATATACAATTTCAGGGTTTCATCAAACAAACGCGCTGGCGGGATATTACTTAATAGCGGCGCCAATTCTGTGATCAACGCTTCTGTTTCTGATTCCAGTTTCAGGCCCAGTTTGGCCATAAAGCGCAGTGCCCGCAGCATCCGCACTGGATCTTCACGATAGCGGACTTGTTTATCGCCAATCAGACGAATCAGCCCTTGCTGTAAATCAGCAATACCACCGGTGTAATCGATAATCGTAAAATCAGCAATATTGTAATACAGGGCATTTATGGTGAAGTCACGTCGCCAGGCGTCCTGCTCCAGGGTGCCGTAGACATTGTCCTGCATGATGCGGCCATCAACCTGATTTTCGGCTTCTGGTGGTGCCCGGAAAGTCGCGACCTCAATGATTTCATCACGGCCAAAGCGGACATGCACTAATTTAAAACGGCGGCCAATCAGCTGGCTGCGCCGAAACAGCTTATGCACCTGTTCGGGCAAAGCATTGGTGCTGATATCAAAATCTTTTGGCTCATAGCCCAACAATAAATCCCGGACACAACCGCCAACCAGATAAGCTTCAAAACCAGCATCTTTAAGGGTATATAACACTTTTAAAGCACTGGGACTAATAACTTTACGGGAAATATTATGATCAGCTCGCGGCACGATCAGCGGTGGCGCGCCAGCTGCAGCAGCGCGGCTTTTTTTGCCGGCTTTAACCTGTTTGAATTTATTTACAATATTATTAAATGAGAACATAAGCGCCGAATAATACCATGCTACGCCGTTTTAACAGCAATTTGCGCTGCATTATTTACAACAATTGCAAGGCAAGTTGCACCGGTTTGAATGATTTGCGGTGGATGGCTGAAGGCCCCAGTTGCATCAACGCCTGTTGATGTACTGCTGTCGGATATCCCTTGTGTTTGCCAAGATCATAACCGGGGTATTGCTTATCGAGAATCAGCATTTCCTGATCACGGGCGACTTTGGCAAGGATCGACGCAGCAGCAATCGCCTGATCATATAAATCACCTTTGATAATCGTCAAAACTGGATACGGCAATTCAGGTGCATGAATACCATCAACATGGACTTTTTCTGGCTGAATGGCTAAAGCCAACACCGCACGACGCATTGCTAACAGACTGGCCTGCAAAATATTCATTTGATCAATTTCATCAACTTCAGCGCGGCCCAGTGCCCAGCATAAAGCACGTTCCTGAATCAGCGGCACCAGTGCTTCACGACGTTTTTTGGAAAGCTTTTTGGAATCTGTCAGGCCATCAATAGGTTTTCGGGGATCTAAAATCACGGCCGCCGTCACGACTGGCCCGGCCAGAGGGCCACGCCCGACCTCATCAACACCGGCAATCAACATCAGGTATCAGTGCCGATAAGTTTTAACACCAGTTTAGCCGCATTGTCGGCACCGCCAGCCGGGCCCAAAGCACTACGCACTTTTTGCTCAATTTTTTCGGCGCGCTGACTGCTTTGCGGATGCGTCAGCAGATCAGTCAGTAATTGATCCAAACGCACTTCGGTGACCTCATCTTGCAATAATTCGGTTATCAGTGGCTCACCACTAACGATATTACATAACCCCACATAAGGAATTTTCACCAGCCGCTTCAGAATCCGGTAACTCCATGGTGAGACTTTATAGGCAATTAAATGCGGTGTGCCCAGCAGCGCGATTTCCAGGGTCACGGTGCCTGAGGCGGCAACAATCGCATCACAGGCTTTAATTAAATTGTAAAAATCACCCGGTACCACCTGAATCGGCAAACGGCTTTTATCGGTAAACGACTTGATGTAATCCAGCGAAATACCTGGCGCCAATGGCAAAACCACACTGACATCAAAATGCCGCTGTTGAATCCGCTCAGCGGCAGCCAGCATCACCGGTAATAAGGCGTTAATTTCACTGCGCCGGCTGCCAGGAAATAAGCCAATCACCCGATGCTCCGGATCCAGTTTAAATTTGGCTTTGGCCGCTGCATTATCCAAATCACTTTTAACCGCATCGACCAGTGGATGACCGACACAGGTGACTGGCACGCCTGCCTGCTCATAGATCGGCACTTCAAATGGGAATAATACCGCCATGTGATCGACCGTTTGCTGGATTTGTTTTACGCGTCCTGCCCGCCATGCCCAGACTTTGGGGCTGATGTAATACAACACCGGAATGCCCAGTTTTTTGGCCTGTTTGGCGAGTTTGAGATTAAAGCCGGGATAATCAACAAGAATCAATAAATCCGGTTGTTCACGTTTCAGCCGGCTGACAGTCTGATTAAAAATAGCTTTGATGCGTGAATAACTTTTCAGGACTTCAAACAGGCCCATCACCGCTAAATCGGAAAAATCCTGAACAATATCGGCACCGGCCGCGCGCATCGCATCACCGCCGATACCACCGATATATAACTGTGGCGCATGTTGTTTCATCGCCGCAACCAGCCGCGCAGCATGGGCATCTCCCGACGCTTCACCGGCAACAATAAAAATCTGCCGATTCTCCGCCATGGTTAATCCTCTAAATAGCCCACAAGTTCGAGGCCAAAACCGGAAACGCCGGTCAGTTTGGTGGGTGTGCCAATCACGCGCATTTTCTTAACACCCAAATCAGCCAGAATTTGTGCGCCCACACCAAAGGTCCGCATATCCCAGCCGGCTTTGGCAATTGTTTGGGTTTGTCCTGAATCCTGCTGTTGGTAACGGGCGATTTTAGTGGCCATTTGTTTGTTCTGTTCTGGCTGTCTAAGCACGACCAATACACCCTTACCAGCTTGTTGAATGCGGCGCATTACGTCCGGCAGCGGCCAATGCGCCGGTTCACGCATCGACGACAGTAAATCAGACAACGGATCCGCCATATGCACCCTGACCAGCGTTTCAATATCAGCGCTGATATCACCGTAAACCAGAGCCAGATGCACCTGCGCATTAACCCCATCCTGATAACTATGCAGCACAAAATCACCGTATTCAGTCGGAAACTGACACTGTGATAAGGGCTTGATGGTCATTTCATTTTGCAGACGGTAACTGATGAGATCTGCGATGGTGCCAATTTTTAATTGATGCGTCTGAGCAAAAACCTCCAGATCCGGTCGCCGCGCCATACTGCCATCATCATTGAGGATTTCGACAATTACAGCCGCCTGTGACAAACCGGCCAGATGCGCTAAATCACAACCAGCTTCAGTATGCCCAGCACGGGTTAATACACCGCCGGCCTGCGCTTTCAGCGGGAAAATATGCCCCGGCTGCACTAAATCTTCGGGTTTGGCCTCAGGAGCTACGGCTTTTTGAATAGTCAGCGCCCGATCAGCTGCGGAAATACCGGTCGTAACGCCCTCGGCCGCTTCAATCGATACGGTAAAGTTAGTCGAGTAAGGCGTTTGATTATCCGACACCATCAGCGGTAAACGCAGCTGCCGGGTGCGTTCTTCAGTCAGGGTCAGGCAAATCAGGCCGCGACCGAACTTCGCCATAAAATTAATAGCTTCCGGCGTGACCTTCTCGGCAGCCATGACCAGATCGCCTTCATTTTCGCGGTCTTCATCATCCATAATAATGACCATTTTGCCGGCTTTGAGGTCGGCGAGAATGTCTTCGGTGCTGTTTAACTTCATGTTGTCAGATAGCCGTGCTGTTGCAAAAAATCCGGCGTCAGTTTGCTGTCATGTGCTGGCAGTAACCGCTCAAGGTAACGGGCGATCAAATCGACTTCCAGGTTGACTTTGCTACCTACCTGATAATCTTTAATAATCGTTTCCTGAAGCGTATGCGGAATAATATTGACCTCAAAGCCACTGGCTGTCACTTTATTGACCGTTAAACTGGCGCCATCAATACAAATTGAGCCTTTTTCAGCGATATACCGCTGTAGTTCTGCCGGCACGTTAACGGCCATCTGCCAGGACCGGGCGACATCTTTAATGCTACTGATTTGTCCCAAGCCATCAACGTGGCCACTGACAAAATGGCCACCCAACCGGTCACCAACTGCAAGCGCTTTTTCAAGGTTGACTTGGCCGCCGGTTTTCAGGTCTGTCAGACTGCTGCGACTGATCGTTTCTTGCGACACATCAAATGCTAATTGCTCGCCCTGCAAGCTGACTACGGTCAGGCAAACACCGTTGATGGCAATACTATCGCCGAGTTTGACATCACTGCAATCGAGCTTGCCGGCATCAATCAGCAACCTCAGATCCCCCCCTTTGGGTTGTAATGCTTTGACATCGCCCAACGCGGCAATAATTCCGGTAAACATATTAAAACGCCTCGTTATAAGTCGGTGTAGCAGTTATCCGCCAGTCTTTGCCAATCGGCCGCATATCGGTAACCTGCAAATCAATATTCTGGTCCATACGCAGCATATCCGGCAGGTTAAATACCGCCCTGGCATCACTGCCCATTAATTTAGGGGCCACGTAAAAAATCAGCTCATCAATCAACTGGGCGCGTAATAAAGCGCCATTTAAATCAGCGCCGGCCTCGACCATAACTTCATTGATTTCTCGTTTGGCCAATACAGTCATCAGCGCTGTTAAATCCACTTGTTTATCGGCTGTCGGCAATACCACCGTTTCAATATCGGCGCGCATTACTTTGTCACCGGCGGTAGCCAATAATACTTTATCACCGCCGAGAATTTTGGCTTTGACCGGCATCCGTAAATCACTATCAACCACCACCCGAAGAGGTTGCCGGATATGATCAGGATCGGGATACCAATCGCCCTGCGGCCGGACATTCAGCATCGGATCGTCAGCCAGTACCGTGCCAATACCAGTCAGAATGGCACTGCTGCGAGCCCTTAACTTTTGTACATCGTGACGCGCTTCTGGCCCGGTGATCCACTTACTTTCGCCGGAGGCCATCGCTGTGCGACCATCGAGGCTCATAGCGATTTTGCTGCGTACAAATGGCCGGCCAATGCGCATCCGCTGACAAAATCCAGGATTCAACTGCTCAGACTGCATCGCAAACAAACCTTCATGCACTTCAATACCCGCCTGACGTAAACGCGCTAAACCGGTGCCGGCAACAATCGGGTTGGGATCTGACATTGCGACAAACACGCGTTTAATACCAGCGCGGATCAATGCTTCAGAGCAAGGCGGCGTACGACCAAAATGACTGCAAGGTTCAAGGGTGACATAACAATCAGCACCCTGTGCAGCTGTGCCAGCCATATTCAAAGCAATGATTTCGGCATGGGCTTCGCCAGCGCGATGATGCCAGCTTTCACCAATCACCCGATCTTTTTTGACAATTACACAACCAACCCGCGGATTGGGATCAGTGGTGTACAGGCCGCGTTTTGCAAGTTGTAGTGCATGGGCCATATGTTGTTCATGTTGACTCATGCTGAATGACTCCTGAGATGCCTGATTTGACGCGCCGCACCAGCGGTATTTGGTTTGCTGATAATGCTTTATGAATTGTTATTAGTATCGTCACGATTTTCCATGCGCGCAATTTCTTCACGAAACGCATTTACATCTTGAAAACTACGATACACCGAAGCAAAGCGCACATAGGCAACTTCATCAA
The DNA here is from genome assembly GCA_965659475.1 of Methylophaga sp. GTDB lineage: Bacteria > Pseudomonadota > Gammaproteobacteria > Nitrosococcales > Methylophagaceae > Methylophaga. Next base: position 11,897 of record CBFHWI010000018.1, on the reverse strand, counting down.
GTTCACGCAGCGCAGCCATCACCCAATCGCCTACCAAACGGCTTTGTACTTCACGCTCGCCCGTTGCCCACAATTTACGGGTAATAGTTTTCACTGCATTATCAATAGCATCCATACTAACCGGGCGTTTTTCCAGCGCGCGCAGAATGCCAGCACGCAGCTTTTGCTCGTCAAACACTTCCCGCGACGCATCACGTTTGACCAATCGCGGCAAACTTAATTCAGCGGTTTCGTAGGTGGTAAAGCGTTCACTACAACTGACACACATACGCCGCCGGCGAATAGCGTCGCCTTCAGCGGACAGCCGGGAATCCACCACTTTGGAGTCGGCTGTACCGCAGAATGGGCAACGCATCGTTGTTACCCCAGCTTATGCGTAAACGGGCAGACGAGCACAAATCTCACTGACTTTAGCCCGTGCGGTTTCTATCACCTGGGCATCACCATGGCTGTCGATAACGTCACACATCCAACCCGCTAAATCGGTACAGTCCTGCGCATTAAAGCCACGCGTTGTCACCGCAGGCGTACCAATACGGATCCCTGACGTCACGAAGGGTGATTGCGGATCATTAGGTACAGCATTTTTATTAACCGTAATGTGTGCATCACCGAGCCAGGCATCGACTGCTTTACCGGTCAGACCGGCTTCGATAAAACTCACCAGAAACAGGTGATCATCGGTACCTTTAGAAATCACATCATAACCACGCGCCATAAAGACTTTAGCCATCGCACGGGCATTGTCGATAACTTGCTGCTGATAACTTTTGAATTCAGGCAGCATGGCTTCTTTAAAAGCAACCGCTTTGGCAGCGATAACATGCATCAACGGACCGCCCTGAAACCCGGGAAATACCGCGGAATTGAGTTTTTTCTCAATTTCTGGATTGGCTTTGGCCAGAATCAAACCACCGCGCGGACCACGTAGGGTTTTATGGGTCGTTGTCGTCACCACATCAGCAATTTTCACAGGGCTCGGGTACAAGCCTGCTGCCACCAAACCGGCGATATGCGCCATATCGACCAGCAAAAAAGCTCCCACTGAATCGGCGATGTCGCGGAATTTTTGCCAATCAATGATTCGTGAATAAGCTGAAAAACCAGCGACGACCATTTTTGGCTGATGCTCTTTAGCAAGCCGTGCCACTTCGTCGTAGTCAATTTCACCAGTTTCGGTATTGATACCGTAAGCAACAGAATTATAGATCTTGCCAGACGCACTGACTTTGGCACCGTGAGTCAAATGGCCGCCATGCGCCAAACTCATCCCCAAAATAGTATCCCCAGGCTGTAACAAGGCCAGATAAACGGCTGCATTAGCCTGTGAACCAGAATGCGGCTGGACGTTAGCATAGTCAGCGCCGAATAAAGCTTTAGCCCGATCAATTGCCAAGTCTTCTACTGTATCCACATGCTCGCAACCACCATAATAGCGCTTACCGGGATAACCCTCAGCGTATTTATTGGTCAGCAAACTGCCTTGCGCTTCCATCACCCGTGGGCTGGTATAGTTTTCTGAGGCAATCAGCTCGATATGATCTTCCTGGCGTTGAACTTCAGCAGCAATGGCCTTAAACACTTCATCGTCAAAGTCTGCGATGCGCATGTTTTTTTTGTACACGGTAATCCCCTGTCACGTCTATAAAATGCTTGCGTATTGTATCCCACAACACTGACAGCATCTATGTCAGAATGGTTTTTTTAAATTTTTGATAAAGGAATAATTATGCAAATTACCATTCTGGGGGGTGGCCTGATGGGACAAGCTATTGCAGAACGCCTGTTATCCGAACAACAAAATGTCACGGTATTTAACCGTAGTCTCGACAAAATTCGCTCATTAACAGAACTTGGCGCTAACATTACCGATGACGCCGGACAAGCGGTCACGCATGCAGAAATCATTCTGCTGCTGCTAAGTGATGCAGCGGCGATTGCATCCGTGCTGGCAACCATCAGCGCCGACAATCTATCTGGCAAGCTCATCATACAAATGGGCACTATCAGTCCAGAACAATCGCAAAGCATTGCTGTTCGCTGTCAACTGCAGAATGCAAATTATCTGGAATGTCCGGTGCTCGGCAGCTTGCCAGAAGCACGTAGCGGCACATTAATTTTAATGGCTGGCGGTCAGCAAGATGATTTTGAAGCTGCTTTGCCGGTGTTTAAACTGCTGGGTAAACAGCCACACTTTATCGGCGAAGTTGGCCAGGGTGCGGCAATGAAATTGGCGATGAATCAGCTTATTGCAGGATTGACGGCCAGTTTTTCACTCAGTCTTTCGCTGGTTGAAAGCCAGGGTATCGATAGCGATCAGTTTATGTCGTTATTACGTGACAGTGCATTGTATGCGCCAACGTTTGATAAAAAATTAGAGCGGATGCGCGAACGGGATTTTGCTAATCCCAATTTTCCGACCAAACATTTAGCCAAAGACAGTCGTCTGTTTCTGGATGTCGCCGAAAAATTTCGACTGGACGCCAGTGGTTTGGAAGGCATTATTAAATTACTGGATAAAACAGTATCAATGGGGCTGGATAATACCGATTACTCAGCGATCTATGCAGCAGTATCACCGGATCGTAAATAAAAAAATGCCCGCGGTCGCGGGCATATTTGTTAAATGGCGAATAAATCGCGGCGGATAATGGTTTCTATCCTATCCGGACCGGTAGAAATAATATCAATAGGTACGCCCGCCAACTCTTCGACCTTAATAATATAATTACGGGCATTTTCCGGCAGTTTATCGAAATCAGTGATACCTAAGGTTGATTCCTGCCAGCCAGGCATATCGACATAAACTGGTTCACAACCTTTGAATTCATCTGCACTGAGCGGCAGCACGTCTACCGATTTGCCATCACGCTGATAAGCAACACATAAACGAATGGTATCCAGACCATCCAACACATCGAGTTTAGTCAAACATAAACCGGTAATACTGTTGATCCAGCTGGCGCGATTCAACGCCACCATATCCAGCCAACCGCATCGGCGATCACGGCCGGTCGTAGAACCTTTTTCATGACCGCGTTCTGCAAGCCGTTTACCAATGTCACAGCCTAATTCTGAAGGAAATGGACCTGCACCGACGCGGGTTGCGTAAGCTTTGGTAATACCCAAAACATAATCGATATGACAAGGCCCCACACCGGCGCCAGTGGCACTGCCACCTGCTGTGGTATTAGATGAAGTCACATATGGATAAGTGCCATGGTCGATATCAAGCAATGCACCTTGCGCACCTTCGAACATCACCCGATCGCCATTCAAATGATATTGCTGCAGTAAAGCCGGAATGTCTGCAACCATAGCCAATAAGGTGTCACGAATTGCCAGCGTTTCTGATAGAACCTGCTGAAAATCGACCGGCGCTGCCTGGTAGTAATTAATCAGCGCAAAATTATGGAAGCTGACCACTTCGCGCAATTTTTCGGTAAAACTATCGATATCGACCAAGTCACCAACACGCAAACCACGGCGAGCGACTTTATCTTCATAAGCCGGACCAATGCCACGTCCGGTAGTGCCAATCGCGTCTTTACCACGGCGGGCCTCACGTGCCTGATCCAACGCCACGTGATACGACAAAATTAACGGACAGGCCGCACTGATTTTCAGGCGGTCTTTCACTGGAATACCATTGGCTTCCAGCGCATTGATTTCTTTTAACAAGGCCTCTGGTGATAACACCACACCATTACCAATCAAACACTGCACATGACTGCGTAGAATGCCGGACGGGATCAAATGCAGGATGGTTTTTTTGCCATCAATAACCAATGTATGACCGGCATTATGGCCACCCTGGAAACGTACCACTGCTGAGACGCTGTCGGTTAATAAATCAACAACCTTGCCTTTACCTTCATCGCCCCACTGCGAGCCGATCACTACAATATTTTTAGCCACGTACATTTCCTGTTGTGACCACTTGCCAGTGGCCATTTTGTTGGATCAATTGTTTGTTGCATGCTGCGCTTTGTCCGGGCAAATCGTAAATCACAATTTGCCCAGCTTCGCGTAACGATCTGACAGCGTCATGCTGAGCGTTATCATCGGCCCAGACCACTGAAATTTTATTGCGGCTATCACCGTTTTCTGGAAATTGGGTAACCAGTTTCTTTAAATCTAAACTAAAGCCGGTTGCCGGTTGGGCATAACCAAAGTCTTCACCGATATCATCGTAACGGCCACCAAGCGCAATTGCCTGAGCTGAATTTGGCTGATAGGCCGCAAAAACGACGCCAGTATGATAGTGATATCCACGCAGCTCCGCCAGATCAAAGTTTACCCGTAAATCTGGCAGCCGAATCGCCAACATAGCCGCCAGTGATTGCAAAGTCTCCAGCGCACTTTTCACCGAGGCCGGCGCATCAGCCAACAGCTTTTCGGCTTGCTTCAAAATTACGCTGTCGCCATTTAATTCTGATAAAGCGCGCAGCATATTTCGCTGATTTTCTGGCAAGTTAAAGTCACGGAGCAATTGTTCAATTTCGGCACTGGCTTTGCGCTGTAAGGCAGAAAATAAGGCTTGTTCTTGTTGCTCATCGAGTCCGGCGGCATCTGCCAAACCACGATAAATGCCAACATGGCCAATATCCAGTGATAACGGACCGTGCAGACCACTTATTTTCAGCAGTTCGACCATCAACTGCATGCTTTCCATATCACTTTCTGGCCCAGCATGACCGTAAATCTCAGCACCTAGTTGAATTGGATTTCGTGACGTTGCCTGCCCTTCCGGCAAGGTATGCAATACGCTACCGATATAACACAGACGCAAAATATCTGACTCACCACGCAGCCGGTGCGCCGCAATGCGTGCCACTTGTGGCGTCATGTCAGCACGGATACCCAGCAGACGACCAGATAATTGATCAATCAGCTTGAATGTCTGCAAATCAAGCGTCTTGGCCGTACCGGTCAGTAAGGAGTCGAGATATTCAACCAATGGTGGCACGACCAACTGGTAACCCCAACTTTGCATGCGATCGACCAGTAAACGGTGCATTTTTTCAAGTTGCGCTGCTTCATTGGGCATCAACTCGTCGATACCTTCCGGCAATAGCCAACTTTCTCTGATGCTCATAACGTCAATTTATCCAATATAAGATGGCCAGACCAATCAGCATGCTGATGAGGCCAATCCAGCGTAGCTGCGTATCCGGTATTGTACTGATTTGGATCAGTGCCCGACGAAATGCTGATGGATTGGCAAACGGCATGATGCCTTCAATCACCAGCATCAATGCCGTTGCCAACCACAGGCTGTGAATCAGTGAATCACTCACTCAGCTGATTTTTCAGTGTCACCGAAACGATTAAAGAAATCCCCTTTAGGCTCGATCACCAACAAGTCATCGCCCTGGAAGATATTCTGATAAGCGTTTAATCGACGATACAGAGAGTAAAAATCTTCGTTCTGGCCATATGCATCGGCATAAATTTCAGTGGCGGTAGCGTCACCGTCACCACGCAAGCTCTCCGCTTGCCGGCGAGCTTCTGCCAAAATGACAGTACGCTGACGATCAGCATCTGAACGGATTTTTTCTGCTTCTTCAGCACCGCGTGAACGCAAATCTTTGGCTACCCGCTCCCGTTCCGCCTGCATCCGGGCAAATACCGAAGCACTGACTTCTTGCGGCAAATCAATTCGTTTGATACGAACGTTAACGATTTTTATACCAAAGCCTTCAGCAGTTTTATTCGCTTCAGCCATTAATCCGGCAACCATATCATCCCGATCACCAGAAACCACTTCCTGAATACTGCGTCGGCCAAACTCAGCCCGAAGGCCATCTTTGATAATTTGTGACAAACGCAATTTAGCACTTTCTTCGTCGCCGCCCATAGCACGGAAATACTGCGCCACGTCAGAAATACGCCACAAAATGAAGGAGTCAACAATAACGTTTTTCTTTTCGCCCGTTAAGTAACGCGCTGGTGAAGCATCCAAACTGAGGATACGTCCATCGAAACGGCGAACCTGGTTAACAAACGGAATTTTAAAGTGCAGACCCGGCTCATAATCAGCGTGCTCGATTTGACCCAGCTTCAGCAAAATAACGCGTTCACGTTCATCAACAAAAAACAACGAAGCACTGACAGTTATCGCTACCAATACCGTAATAAAAATAAATAAGTTAAAACGTGATTGCATGATTAACGTCCTCCCCGGCTACGTGCATCATTGGCAGTATTGCTACTGTTACTGCTGCTTGAGCTGCTGTTGCCTGCGGGATAATTGAGTGAGTCCATATCAACGCGTGCAGGGTTGTTGCTCGACGAACTGTTGCGATTACCCATTCGGTCCAGCGGCAAATACAGTACGTTATTGCCATTACCTTCAACGTCAACCATCACTTTATTAGTACGCGAATAAACCGATTCCATCGCGTCCAGATATAGCCGCTCTTCGGTAATGAATGGTGCTTTATTGTACTCATTCATAACTTGTAGGAAACGGCTGGTATCACCATTCGCTTTGGCGACAATCTGGCTTTTATAAGCTTCGGCTTCCTGAATAATACGGAAAGCCTGACCACGTGCTCGGGGAATAATATCGTTTGAATAGGCCTCGGCTTCATTTTTCTGCCGAACTTCATCCTCACGTGCTTTAACAACGTCAGCGAATGATGCCTGCACCTGCTCAGGTGGCTGCACATCCTGCATGCTGACACTGGTCACACTCAAACCGGTGCCATGATCATCGAGCATTTCCTGCAGTGCTTGCTCAGTACGGGTAGCAACTTCACTTCGGCCTTCAGTCAATACAAAATCCATATTTGACTGGCCGACAACTTCACGCACCGCGCTTTCCATCATTTGTCGCAAAATAATATCAGCAGAACGAACGTTAAACAGATATTGCGCGGCATCCTTAACACGATACTGGCCGGCGATTTTTAAATCGACGATATTTTCATCGTTGGTCAGCATCAGTGATTCTGACAGGACATTACTTTCTGGACGCGAACCGGAGCTACGATAACCGATTTCGACGGTGCGAATGCTTTCAACATTGACGACTTCAACCCGATCTATTGGATAGGGAAAATGCCAATGCGGTCCTGGCATGGTCGTCGCTTGAAATTGACCAAAACGAAGTACTACGCCACGTTCAGCTGGCTCGACAATATAAATACCGGATAATAACCAGACCACAAAAATGATCGCTGCAATCAGCCCCAGCCCAATAGAACCACCACCGCTGCTTTGGTTATTGTCAGGTTGTTGGCTACCACGGTTACCGCCAAACAAACCACCGAGTTTACGCTGTATATTCCGGATGACTTCATCGAGATCCGGCGGTCCATCATTACCGCGTTTACCCCATGGATCTTTGTCGCCGTTACCGGGTTCATTCCAAGCCATGTACTGCTCCAAGAGAAATAAATTCTGAGTTAGGTTTTCAACGTTGCTATTTTACGGAGATGGCTGCCGATGGCAACCAAAACCACTGTCAATTCACAGGTTCTGCATAAGGTGCATCTGCCGGAAAGTATTCCTGCAAGGCTTGCCTTAAAAGCGCTAAACCCGCACCGGTGTGGGCTGATAACCAGATCCTTCGGATCTGTCCATGTTGATCACGCTCCAAACGCGGCATTGCATCATCCAACTTGTCTATTTTATTGTAGACAATCAATTGTGGGACATCTTGCGCACCGATTTGTTGTAACACCTCATCAACATGTTGCATTAACTCTTCCCGATCCACCGCTGCGGCATCGACAACATGCACCAATAAAGTCGCATCACGGGTTTCTTCTAATGTTGAACTAAATGACTCAACCAGGTCGTGAGGCAATTGTCTGATAAAACCGACCGTATCGGCCAGAATAAGTTGCTCGGTGTTAACTAATCTTAATCGTCGTAAGGTTGGATCCAGCGTCGCGAATAAACGATCATCAGCATAGACTTCAGCAGAGGTCATTTTATTAAATAAAGTCGATTTGCCGACGTTGGTATATCCCACCAGAGAAACGACAGGTGTACCGCTCCGCTGCCTTGAGCGACGACCTTGTTCTCGTTGCGAACGGACTCTTTCAAGCCGTTTCTTCAGTGATTTAATCCGTGCGCCCAGTAAACGCCGATCGGTTTCCAGCTGGGTTTCGCCCGGCCCACGCAAACCAATACCACCTTTTTGACGCTCCAAATGCGTCCAGCCACGAACCAATCGTGTTGATAAATGCTGCAGCTGCGCCAGCTCGACCTGTAATTTGCCTTCGTGAGATCGCGCCCGGCGAGCAAAAATATCCAGAATCAAACCAGTACGGCCTAACACCCGGCATTTTAATTTTTGCTCCAGATTACGTTCCTGACTGGGTGACAGCTCGTGATTAAAAATCACCAAAGTGGCATGGTTATCATCAACGGCCATACCGATTTCATCAGCTTTACCTGAGCCGGCAAATAATTTGGCATCCGGTCGGTGCCGCTTGCCAGAAATATCGGCAGCAATTTGAGCACCCGTTGAATTGACCAGTTCGATGAATTCTTCGTGGGTTTCATCAAAAGCCAGTTCATTGAAATTCAGATGCACTAAAACGACGGCATCTTGCTGCTCACTTTCGGAAAAAGCCGCTTTACTATCAGGGCGGTCTAACAATCAGTTATCTCCTATTCTTCAGCTGTGATAGTCACATTACGTGCTGGTACAATCGTTGAAATAGCATGTTTATAAACCATTTGATTGACTGAGTTTTTCAACAAAATCACAAATTGATCAAAAGAATCAATCTGTCCCTGTAACTTGATGCCATTGACCAGGTAAATTGAAACCGGCACATTTTCACGGCGCAAGGCATTCAAAAAGGGATCTTGTAAGGATTGGGCTTTAGCCATGGGGCGACTCCAACATTGTTATTATTGTTAAACAGCTTACTGTTACAGCATTCTAAAAGGCTGCACAGAATCGTCAAGCTTTATCGTCAGACTGCAACTGCTGGTGCAAATACTGCATCACTTCAGATACTGGCAGTCCCGGCCCGCTATCAAACCAGGTTGCATTCTGTTGGGCTCGTAGCCAGGTAATTTGTCGTTTGGCCATTTGCCGGGTGGCAATAATGGCTTTTTCGATAAACGTTGCTTCGTCATACTCATCGTGTAAATGCGCCCATGCTTGCCGATAACCGACCGCCCGTATGGCCGGCAGGTTATCATGGCAATCACCACGCGCCAGTAATTTCCGCACTTCATCCAGAAAACCGTTAGCCATCATCTGCTGATAACGCGCGGCAATCCTTGCATGCAAAACCTTTCTTTGAAATGGTGCCAGGACGATATTTATCAATCGATAAGGTAAATTTGTCTGGGTTTGTGCAATTAACTGACTCATCGGTGTGCCGGTCAGTTCATAGACTTCCAGAGCGCGTTGCAGGCGTTGTGGATCGGTATGACGAATTCGGGTTGCACTTTGCGGGTCGACTTCTTGCAAACGTTGATGCAAATAATCCAGCCCATATTCAGCTGCTTCCTGATCCAAACGCTGGCGAATCTCAGCATTAGCTGGCGGCAAATCGGCAAGGCCACGTTGCAAACTATTGAAATACAACATGGTACCGCCAACCAGCAACGGAATTTTATTACAGGCGGTAATTTCTGACATTAAACGCAACGCATCTTCACGAAACTGACCCACTGAATAAACATCAGTGGGATCGAGAATATCAATTAAATGATGCGGTACTTGCTGACGCTCTGCTAATGAGGGCTTGGCCGTGCCAATATCCATGTCCCGGTATACTAAAGCAGAATCGACACTAATAATTTCGACCGGTAACTCACGAGCAATCGCCATGGCCAGATCGGTTTTACCAGAAGCGGTCGGCCCCATCAAAAAAATGGCCGGCAGCGTGGAAAAATTTAATGCTGAAATAATTAACCTTGTTTCATCGAGTCAAAAAACTCGGCATTGGTTTTGGTTGATTTCAAACGATCCATCAAGAATTCCATCGCTTCAACCGGATCCATTGGGGCAAGAATTTTACGTAAAATCCATAACTTCTGCAGATCTTCTTCGTTGGTCAGCAACTCTTCACGACGCGTACCCGAACGGGTGACATTGATTGCTGGATACATCCGGCGATCAGCCAACTTACGTTCCAGCAGCGACTCCATGTTACCAGTACCTTTAAACTCTTCGAATATGACTTCGTCCATACGCGAGCCGGTTTCGATAAGTGCGGTGGCAATAATCGTTAAACTACCGCCTTCTTCAATATTACGTGCCGCACCGAAAAAGCGTTTAGGCCGTTGCAAAGCATTGGCATCCACACCACCGGTCAAAACCTTACCGGATGATGGTGCAACGGTGTTATAAGCACGTGCTAAACGGGTAATCGAATCGAGTAAGATCACCACGTCATGTTTATGTTCAACTAAACGCTTAGCCTTTTCGATAACCATTTCAGCCACTTGCACATGGCGGGTTGCGGGTTCATCAAAAGTACTGGAAACGACTTCACCACGCACCGAACGCTGCATTTCAGTTACTTCTTCAGGCCGCTCATCAATCAGTAATACAATCAATGTACTTTCGGGATAGTTAGAAGCAATTGATTGGGCAATCGCTTGCAGAATCATCGTTTTACCAGATTTCGGCGGTGCCACAATCAGACCACGCTGGCCTTTACCCAGGGGCGAGGCTAAATCAAGCACGCGCGCCGTCAGATCTTCAGTACTACCATTACCTCGTTCCAGATTAAAACGTTCATTCGGAAATAATGGTGTTAAGTTTTCGAATGGGACTTTATTGCGAGAAGCTTCGGGTTTTTCGTAGTTGATTTCATCAACTTTGACCAGCGCAAAATAACGCTCACTGTCTTTAGGCGGTCGTATCTTACCTTTAATCGTGTCACCGGTGCGAAGGTGAAAGCGTCTAATCTGACTAGGTGAAACATAAATATCATCCGGACCAGCAACATAGGAGTCTTCAGGTGATCTTAAGAAACCAAATCCATCAGGTAATAATTCAAGTACACCAGTCGTATAAACATCGTCGCCTAACTTGGCATGTGCTTTGACCAAAGCAAAAATGAGTTCTTGTTTACGATTTCTGGCAAGCCCTTCCAAATTCATTGAAAGCGCGAGTTCCATCAGCTCAGCAGCTGATTGGCGTTTGAGTTCTGTCAGATTCATGTATTACCTAAAGTGGGAATTTTGATTTAGAAAAGCCTTGATAAACGCACAGAGCTGGGCGTTAGTTATGTATTTTGGAGGTTGCATCGGGAAACTGTCGGCAAGCATAACAGCATTGTAACGGCACGTCTAGCACACGACCCAATAAAATTATTTTGGTTGATCTGAAATTTAACAACAAAATGCAATTAACACTACTTTTTCTTGTCTTAACGATTATGTAGATTTATCAGGAGAGATAGAGATGCGTTTTGGTCTCGCAGTCTTTTTACTAATGGCCGTCAGTGCCTGCAGCAACGTCCCTAAAAACATCAAATCCCCTTCTGCCAGCGAGGTTCAGCTTAATCAGGTTATGGCCGACAAACAAAGCACTGAAGGTAAGCCAATTCGTTGGGGCGGTGAAATTGTCGACATCGAAAATACTGCTGATTTCTCTATGATTCAAGTGGTGCAGTTCCCACTGAATCACTATGGTAAACCGATGACCGATAAAAATAGTTTAGGCCGGTTTATGGCCAGAACAACTGATTTTTTTGATCCAGTTGTTTATAAAGCAGGCAGTTTAATAACTTTTACTGGGAATGCAACGACCGAGACAACACAACGTCGTATTGATGAAAAACAGGTCATCCTTCCAATTGTTAATGTAACTGATAGCTATCGCTGGCAGGCTTATAAAACACAGCCATCAACAATTTACTATGATCCTTTCATCCATCCATACCATGGGTTTTACTACAATCGCTGGT
>CBFHWI010000017.1:464-41669 GCA_965659475.1 Methylophaga sp. | reverse complement strand
TTCAGGCTGACAAGCAGTAGGATCAGTCCCAGCAGACCGGCAGCGTAACGATGGATCATTTCCATCCAGGCTTTGCCGCTGTCCATGACCGTGGGCTCACTTAAGGTGGTTTGAGTGGGAGGAACCAACTCTCCATAACAGCCCGGCCAGTCAGGGCAGCCCAGCCCGGCATCCAGTAAACGGGTCAAAGCGCCCAGCGTAATCACAATAAAAGCCAGGATAAATGCGATTCTGATAAGCGCTCTGATGGTCATCCGATCATCCTATGTGTGAGACTTTTAACAGCCAGTCAATATCAGACAGGATCTGCTTGCCGCTCAAATCCGGCGCGAAGCGCATAACGACGACACCGCTGGGATCGATGACCCAGATACTGTGATCCTGCCATGCCAACTGTTGTTCACTGAACCAGTTCACAAGCTCGGGCCGGGTAACGGTTTTGACTTGCTTTGGGTCGATCTCCGCGGCCATGACTGCCGTTTGTTGTGCTGCCAGCCAAATGGGTTGCAGGCGCTGGTAATCCCGGCCCATAGCAGTATGCAGTTGTTGCATGCGATAGAGTTGGTTCTGGCAAACATCTTCACATTGCTGACTTAACACCAGCAGTCCCCATTTCCCGTCCAGACTTTCCAGCAGTTCGGTCGGGACATGGAGTCCGTTCGGTGCCAGTTCTCCATAATTCTTGGTTTTGTAGCCCAGATCACTGCCAAAAAAGGCCAGGCTCCAGGCAACTACCAAAGGAATAAGGGCAATTAACCAGACAGTACGAAATAACCACTTGGAACGATTCATTAAGCTGACTCCTGTCGACAGGCAAAAATAAATCCGATTACAAAGGCCACTGCAATCAGCAACCATTGCACGGTGTAACCGATATGCATGGGATATTTGTTTTCAGGTGCCACGGAAACCGGGGCAAGGCCAAGCAGACCTTTATTGTCATAGATAACAAACGGGGCAAGCTGTGTGTCCAGATGAGAATTGAGCAAAGGGATATCAATTTGTTGCATGATGCCCGGCCAGGCAGGATCCTGTTTAGCCGGCGCCAGCATCAGGCCGACCTCGGGCTGGTTGACTCGTCCTCTTACCGATATGTTTGTCGGTAGTAGGTCGATTGTCGGTGTTGTATCAGTGGTCGCTTGCCAGCCCAGGTTGACCAGCACCGGAAACTGTTCGGTTTTCAGCACGGCAAGAACATGCCAGCCGACCACCCCGTCGCGGATTTGATTATCCAATAACAACAGTCGCTCAATGCTGCCGCGAGCCTCAACCTGCTGATAATCCTTGACGCTGCTGGACAGGACAACCGGCGTTTGCTCGGTCCGTGACAGATAAGTCTGGTAACGCTGCTCAGCACCCTGGGCTCTTTGCCACTGCCAGTGTGACAACATCAGGCAGATGGCCACCGCGCAGCAGATAAAAATAAAAAACATCAATTGCACGGATAACTGCCAGCCAAACCAATTCAAGGTAACGCGTTTTGTTATCACTGTGCCCCCTGCGGCGTTGAGAACGGCTCCTTACTTACAACAGATACACCGTTGTAAACAGCAGAATCCAGACGACATCAACAAAATGCCAGTACCAGGATCCGGCCTCAAAGGCAAAGTGCTTATCCGCACTGAAGTGCCCTTTGAACACCCTTAAAAGCAAGACGATCAGGATAATGGTGCCGATCGTCACATGAGCACCGTGAAAGCCGGTCAGCATGAAAAAGGTTGCACCATAAATACCGGAGTTGAGCGTCAGATCCAGTTCGTTATAGGCTTCAAAATATTCCATCACCTGTAGCGCGAGGAATGACAGCCCCAGCAAGATAGTGATACCCAGCCAGATTTTGATGCGGTCACGATCACCACGTTTGAGGGCTTTGTGTGCTGCCAGCAGGGTAAAGCTTGAGGTTACCAGCAGGATGGTGTTGATAAACGGCACATGCCAGGGATCGATGATGTCCTTGATAGGCAGAAACTGCTCGGTATTGGGCGCTGCCAATAACGGCCAGACAGCATTGAAGTCAGGCCACAGCATACTGGCAAGCCCTTTATCACCCTCGCCTCCAAGCCACGGAACAGCAAACACCCGGATATAAAACAGGACGCCAAAAAAGGCGAAAAAGAACATGACCTCGGAAAAAATGAACCAGGACATGCCATAGCGAAACGATTTATCCAGTTGCGGCGAATATAAACCCTGACGGGTTTCTGCGATAACGGCGGCAAACCAGCCTATCATCATTCCGATCAGAATAAGAACTCCCGATAACAGCATGATCTGGCTGAACAGACTGGACTGTTCCTGTTGCATTGAATATAACAGCAGGGCAGTTCCACCCAGCGTGAAAAACAATCCGGCAGCACCGATAATCGGCCAGTAACTTTGTGCCGGAACGTAATAGGCCTGATGAGACTGTGCCATAACGTGTTTCCTCCCTTGTGGGCGCGTTGTTAGTGCGGTCGGGCTGAAGCCGGATTGCTGATATCAAACAAGGTATACGACAAGGTCAACTTGCTGATATCGGCCGGTAGATCCGGGTCGATAAAAAACACCAGTGGAAAATCTTTTGCCTGACCAGCTTCAAGGGGTTGCCTCTGAAAACAGAAGCACTCCACCTTGTTCAGATAATCGGCAGCACGAGCCGGTGAAACGCTGGGTATTGCCTGAGCTACCACGGCTTGATCGTAAGTATTGCTGACGTGGAAAGTGGTTTGTTTGCGTTCACCGAGCTGCAGCTGTATTTCTTCCTGCTCGGGGGCAAACCGCCATGGCAGATTGTCATTACGGTTGGCGACAAACTGAATCGTTACTTTACGCTGGTTCTGGGGTGGTGCTGCGGTGACTTCGCCCTGATAAGGTCCCTGAGTTTTGCCATTGAGGCCGGTAATTTCACAAAACACATCATAAAGCGGCACCAGCATGAAACCGAAGCCAAACATCAGGACTACGATAAGCATCAGCCCCGTGGGTGTCGACGGTTTAAGCCAGCGTTTCATTTCTCACCCAATACCGGTGGCGTGCTGAACGTGTGGTAGGGCGCGGGAGTCGGTACCGTCCACTCCAGACCTGTAGCGCCCTCCCAGGGCAGTTGTTCTGCGGGTTTTCCATTACGCACCGTTTTGACGATGATATAAACGAACAGAAGCTGAGTGGTACCGAACAGGAATGCACCAAGGCTGGTCAGCATATTGAAATCGGCAAACTGCAGGGCATAATCGGGAATACGTCTTGGCATCCCAGCCAGGCCGACAAAATGCATCGGGAAGAAGGTCAGGTTAACGCCGATAAAGGACAGCCAGAAGTGCCACTGGCCGAGCTTTTCGTCATACATCTTGCCGCACCATTTGGGCAGCCAGTAATAGACCCCGGCGATAATGCCGAACACCGAACCCGGCACCAGCACGTAGTGGAAGTGTGCCACCACAAAATAGGTGTCGTGATACTGGAAGTCAGCCGGCGCGATGGCCAGCATCAGTCCTGACAGGCCACCAATGGTAAACAAGACGATGAAGGCAATGGCAAACAGCATCGGCGTCTCAAAGGTCATCGAACCTCTGAACATGGTGCTAATCCAGTTGAACACCTTAACCCCGGTCGGCACGGCGATCAGCATGGTGGTATACATAAAGAACAGTTCACCAGCGATCGGCATCCCCACGGTGAACATATGATGCGCCCAGACGATAAACGACAACACCGCGATGGCTATCGTGGCATAGACCATGGACTGATAACCGAACAGGGGTTTACGGGCGAAAGTGGGCACGATCTGTGACACCACGCCGAAAGCCGGCAGCACCATGATATAAACCTCAGGATGGGCAAAGAACCAAAATACGTGCTGGAACAGTACCGGGTCTCCGCCCCCGGCAGCATTGAAAAAACTGGTGGCGAAATGGATATCCATCAGCATCATGGTGACCACGGCGGCTAATACCGGCATCACAGCAATCAGCAGAAAGGCGGTGATAAGCCAGGTCCAGACGAACAGAGGCATATCCATCAACTTCATGCCCGGCGCACGCATATTGAATATCGTCACAATGATATTAATCGCACCCATGATCGAGGATATGCCCATCATATGAATGGCAAAGATAAAGAAGGTCACGCTTGGTGGCGCATAGGTTGTTGACAGCGGGGCATAGAAAGTCCAGCCGAAGTCTGGGGCGCCACCGGCCATGAACAGCGTTGAAATAAGCATGGCAAAGGCAAACGGCAGAATCCAGAAGCTGAGATTGTTCATTCTCGGCAACGCCATATCCGGCGCGCCAATCATCAGCGGCACTTGCCAGTTAGCCAGGCCGACAAAAGCGGGCATGACGGCACCGAACACCATAATGAGGCCGTGCATGGTGGTCATCTGGTTGAAAAATTCCGGTACGACTAACTGCAGACCCGGCTGGAACAGTTCGGCCCGGATGACAAAAGCCATTGAGCCGCCGATAAACAGCATGATCAGGCTGAATACCAGGTAGAGTGTGCCAATGTCCTTATGGTTGGTGGTGAGAATCCAGCGAGTCCATCCTTTTGCTGGGCCGTGATGTGCTGTCTCTGTGTAGGCGCTCATAAAGACCTCACTCCTTATCGATCAGTGCCTGAATCTCGGCAGGGGTGACGATATCTCCGGTCTGGTTATCCCAACTGTTGCGTTCATAGGTGATGGCGGCAGCAATATCAACCGCGGACAACTGTTCACCGAATGCGGGCATGCCTTTTTCCAACCGGCCATGGACGACGATGTTGATATGATCAGCCTTGTCACCCTGAACAATGGCACTGCCGTTTAATGGCGGAAAGGCGGGCGGCATGCCGGCGCCATCAGCCTGATGGCAGACAGCGCAGTTTTTTTCGTACACTGTCGCACCTGTCGTCATCAACTCTTCCATGCTCCAGTCTTGCTCAACAGAGGCCGCTTTTGCCTGCTTGGCAGCTTTTTGCTGATCCAGCCAGGCCAGGTATTCCGCTTCCGGGACGGCCTTAACTTCTATCGGCATAAAGGCGTGATGTTTACCGCATAGTTCGGCACATTGTCCGCGGTAAGTCCCGGGTTCGTTAATCTGGGTCCACGACTCGTTGATAAAGCCTGGAATGGCGTCTTTCTTGATAGCCAGATCCGGCACCCACCAGGCATGGATCACGTCATTGGAGGTAAACAGGAAACGGATTTTCTGATTGATGGGCACGACCAATGCATTGTCGACCTCAAGCAGGTAATTGGGGTTTTTCTTTTTCCGGTTTTCGATTTCTTCGCGCGAGGTATTGAGAATACTGAAAAAGTCGACGTCTTCGCCAATGTATTTATAGTGCCATTTCCACTGGTGGCCGGTGACTTGAATATCGATATCGGATTCGCCGGCATCATACATGTCGACCAGGGTGATCGTGGACGGTATCGCTATCAGCACCAGTATAATCAGGGGAATGATTGTCCAGACAATTTCAATCAGCACACTACCGTGAAACTGGGCGGCTTTGGCGCCTTTGGACTTTCGATGGTGAAAGATGGACCAGAACATCACGCCAAAAACGATAATGGCGATAGCCAGACATATGTAGAAAATGGTCATGTGTAGACCGAAGATAGACTGACTGGTGTCAGTGACGCCTCTTGGCATATTAAATTCCAAGGCGAGCAGCGGCCCCGGAATAAAGGCGAGAGCGAGACAGAACAGATGCAGTAGTCGACGCATAACAGTTCTCCTTGCATTAGATGATGCCGGCCGTCATTGGCTTGCATCTGGCAAAAAACTATTAGCTGTCTAAGCTGAGCATATGTGATTTTTTTTTATTTGAACAGTCAAAAAAAGAAAAAACGAAAGTTTTACTGGTAAAACGATGAAAAGTTGTCGCACGAAATATTGGCCGTAAATATGCTTCAACGCCGGTTCTATAAGGCTGGCATGACCGAGCTGCTGGGGATCATTTTTCAACTAGTCACGTATAATTCTTCGCTTGAATTTAGCATGGTCCAAATAATATGCCGTTTTCTTAACTGACATTAAGTTGCGATTAACCAGATTTTTCGACCAAGACTTGTTTTCATTTTTCATTTTTTTCAACACATCTAGAATTTACTTTAACTTCCCATGCCACATTTTTGATAAAGAACATGTCCTTTAAAAAGTGCTCCCGGGCTTTTTTCCCACTTTTGAGAAATGCAGCTAAGTCCTTGTCGTAAAAAGAGGATTTTGTTTATTTTGCTGCTTGACTTGTCCGATCTGCACTCCTATAGTGTCGATTAGTGGAGAAAAGTGGATCTTCGTGGATCATAATTTTTGAGGGCTTAGCGTGTTTAGAGGCGTCGCAACTTTTAATCTGGATGCAAAAGGACGGATGGCTGTGCCAGCCCGTTTCCGCAAGCAGCTGGATGTCAGTTGTGAAGGCCGGCTGGTGATTACTATCGATCACGCTGATCGCTGCCTGCAAGTTTATCCACTGCCCGAATGGGAGCTGGTCGAGCAAAAACTCAGTGGATTGCCGAGCCTTAATCAACAAGTGCGCCGTTTAAAGCGGATGCTGCTGGGTTATGCCACCGAATGTGAAATGGACAGTCATGGCCGGGTGTTATTGCCGGCCAAACTGCGTGAATTCGCCGGTCTTGATAAAAATACTGTGATGATTGGTCAGGGCAACAAATTTGAATTATGGGATGAGCAAACCTGGAACGGTTTAATGGATGACTGTTTGCAGGAAGATTTCGACGCGATATTGCCGGCTGAACTCGAAAGCCTATCCATATAGGGTGGACCATGACAGAGCGCCTCCCACAACACTTACCGGTCTTACTTAAAGAGGCCGTGACCGCGCTGGCGATCAAGCCAGATGGGTTTTATGTCGACGGCACTTTTGGCCGTGGTGGTCACAGCCGCGCCATTCTTCAGCAGCTTAATGATGATGGCCGCTTACTGGGCCTGGATCGTGATCCTCAGGCAATTATCGCCGGACAAGTCTTGGCAGCAGAAGACAGCCGTTTCAGTATTGAACATTGTGCCTTTTCGCAGCTAAGCGATGTTATTCATCAGCGGTTATGGCAGCAGCGAATAGACGGTGTTTTGCTCGATATTGGTGTCTCGTCACCGCAACTCGACGAAGCTGCTCGCGGCTTTAGTTTTATGCAGGATGGTCCATTGGATATGCGTATGGATACCAGCGCTGGTATCAGCGCTGCCCAGTGGTTAGCGCAAGCTGAAGAAGTTGAGATTGCCACGGTTATAAAAACCCTGGGTGAAGAGCGTTACGGTAAACGTATTGCCCGTGCCATTGTTGAACAGCGCCAACAAACCCCGTTAACGACTACGCGGCAACTAGCAGAGCTTATTGATAAAGCCAGCCCCAGCAGAGATAAATTTAAACATCCGGCCACTCGGACCTTTCAGGCGATTCGTATTTTTATCAACAATGAACTTGATGAACTGAGCAGTGCCCTCGAACAAGCCATAGACGTGCTGGCTATCGGTGGCCGGCTGGCGGTGATCAGTTTTCATTCGCTGGAAGATCGCATCGTGAAACGTTTTTTGCGTGATGAAGCCAAAGGCGATGATTTGCCGGCACATTTTCCGATCCGGGCGGCAGAACTCAATCCACGGCTGAAAATTGTTGGTAAGGCGGTGCAAGCCAGCGATGCAGAAGTTGCGGCCAACCCACGGGCGCGCAGTGCAGTATTGCGTGTGGCGGAGAAGCTGGCATGAATTTATCTAATTTTGTTGCCACGCTTAAAGCCGACTTACCGATGCTGGTGATGATGTTGTTGGTACTGTTTTCGGCGGTAGCCGTCGTCGTGACCAAACATGCGGGCCGTAGTGAGTTTGTGGTGATGCAACAGCTGGAAAATCAGCGTGATCAACTCAATGAAGAGTGGGGCCGTTTACTGCTTGAGCAAAGCACCTGGGCCAGTCCCGGTCGTGTCGAGCAGCAAGCTCGTACGAAATTGAATATGCTGGCACCGACTTCTGATAACACAGTCATGGTGATGCCATGAGTCGCCAGCAATCAGTAATGCAGGTCAATGTCTGGCGGCTGAATCTGGTGCGGCTGAGTTTTATACTGATCGTATTCGGTTTACTGTGGCGCCTGATTGATATACAGATCCTCAATAATGAGTTTTTGCGTGATCAGGGTGATGCCCGGCATTTACGCAATGTGCCGGTAGTGGCGCATCGCGGCATGATTTTGGATCGGTATGGTGAGCCGCTGGCCATCAGCACGCCAGTGCACTCGGTGTGGCTTAATCCACAGGTCACCCAGGTTGACCAACCGCATTTGGCTAAACTTGCCAAAATCCTTGATGTCCGGCTGGAAGATATTCAGCAAAAAATTCTCAACAATCCCAGCCGGGAGTTTGTCTATGTTAAACGCCGCATCACGCCGGCTTTATCGCAGCAAGTAAAACAATTGAAAATCCCCGGCCTTGCCCTGCAACGTGAATACAAACGCTATTATCCGACGGCTGAAGTCAGCGCCCATGTGCTCGGCTTTACCAATATCGACGATATGGGCCAGGAAGGTTTAGAGCTGGCATATGAGCCGACATTGACTGGTGTGCCTGGCTTAAAGCGTATGGTGCGTGACAGCAAAGGCAATTTTGTTGGCGGCGGTGAGCAAATCCGGGCTGCTAAAGCCGGTGAAAACCTGCAGCTAAGTCTGGATCTGCGACTGCAATATCTGAGTTACAACGCACTGAAAAACGCCGTTAAAACCCATGGTGCAGTTGCCGGTACAGCGGTAATTGTTGATGTTAAGACTGGTGAGATATTGGCGATGGCCAATCAGCCGGCTTTTAACCCCAATAACCGTGTGGGTCTTCGCAGCAGTGATTTTCGTAACCGTGCGGTGACCGATTTATTTGAACCGGGTTCAACAGTAAAACCTTTTACCGTGGTCAGCGGCCTGAAATCAGGTTTATTTAATCTCGACACTATTATCAATACCCATCCAGGGGTATTTCGCGTTGCCGGTCATTCGATTAAGGATTTTCGTGATTATGGCGAAATCGATCTGGCAACGTTAATTCAAAAGTCCAGCAATATTGCTGCTAGCAAAATTGCGCTGGCGCTGGAACCGGATGATTTGTGGAAAGATTTTGCCAGCTTTGGCATGGGCATGGATACCGGCACTTATTTCCCCGGTGAAGCCACTGGGTATTTACCTGACTTAAGCAATTGGCGAACGCTGGAACGGGCAACGCTTGCGTACGGTTATGGCCTGGTAACCAATGCCTTGCAACTGGCACGTGCCTACAGCGTGATTGGCAGTAATGGCATTTTGCGGGATGTCACATTTATCAAGCAGGATAAACCGATGCCGGGGCGTCGGGTATTTAATAAAGATCTGATGCAAAGCGTTCGCGACATGATGGAATTGACCGTCCTGCCGGGTGGAACCGCTACGCGTGCTGCAGTGCAGAATTATCGGGTAGCAGGGAAAACCGGTACCGTTAAAAAAGCGAATGCTGGTGGTTATACCGAAGCTGATTACCAATCAGTATTTGCCGGACTCATTCCAGCCAGCGATCCCCGATTGGCCATGGTGGTCATGATTGACTCACCCAGTAAAGATGAATATTACGGTGGCGCCGTCGCGGCGCCGGTATTTGCCGAAGTCATGTCGGGAGCGATGCGTTTATTAAGCATCGCCCCAGATGCTTTGCCAACCAATCAATTACAGGTGGCAAAGCAATGATTTCAGTGAATCAATTAATTCAAGATCTTGCCACGCCATTGGCTGATGATATTCAAGTATCAGCGATCAGCATGGATAGCCGTGCGGTGCTGGTCGATAGCCTATTTATTGCCAGTGCCAAACAATCTGCCATACGGCAACAGCATATTCATCAAGCTATTGCAGCCGGTGCCAAAGCAATAATTATTGATGCTGCGCAGCACGATGAAGTGCCAGTGCCTGTGATCAAAATGGTCGATTTGGATCAACAGATCAGCACCATCGGTGCCCGTTTTTATGAGCAGCCCAGCAAACATGTGACTGTGATCGCTGTGACCGGCACCAACGGCAAAACATCAGTCAGTCAGTTTATTGCCCAGAGTCTGGAATCAGCCGGAAAACCCTGTGGTGTTATCGGCACTTTGGGCCAAGGCCGGCTCAGCGATTTGCAAGATACCGGTATGACCACGCCCAATCCATTGCAATTACAACAAACGTTTGCCGGGATGCGAGATGCGGGCATTGAATATGTGGTGCTGGAAGCTTCATCACATGCACTGGCGCAGGGCCGCCTGAATGCCATTGCCATTGATATTGCCGTATTGACCAATTTGAGCCGTGATCATCTGGATTATCACGGCGATATGCAGGCCTATGCCGCTGCCAAGCAGCGTTTGTTTTTGATGCCTGCGGTAAAAACCGCCATCGTCAATATCGACGATGCCTTTGGTAAAACATTATACGAACAGCAACAGCCGGCAGCCGTTAACTGGTTAAGTTATAGCCAACAGCAAATCGCCGACTGGCAGGCAACAAACATTCGTTTTGATCCGGTTGGCTTACATTTTCAGTTATCTGTAAATACGACTGAGCTGGATATTGATGCCAGTTTATTGGGCCGCTTTAATATCGATAATTTGCTGGCCACAGCTGCTGTACTAAGCACGTTGCGTTTCACGCCGACTGAGATTGCGCGTTGTTTGTCGCAATTACAGCCGGTCAGTGGTCGGATGCAATTGTTGCAACAGGCGAATAGCCCGTCTGTGGTGGTCGATTATGCCCATACCCCGGCTGCCTTATCGCAAGCCTTATCGGCCATGCGCCAACATTTAAATCAAAGTGCTGATTTATGGTGCGTCTTTGGGTGTGGTGGCGATCGGGATCGCGGTAAACGGCCTTTGATGGGCGCGCAGGCCGAACAGTTGGCCAGTCGTGTAGTGCTGACCGATGACAACCCACGCTCGGAAGCCAGCGACCACATTATTGCCGAAATTTCTGCTGGTATGCAGCAACCCCAAAATGCTGTGATTTTGAGCGACCGGCGTCAGGCAATTTTTTATGCCGTTAGCGAAGCTGCTCATGACGACATGGTGCTGGTGGCCGGTAAAGGTCATGAGAATTATCAAGAAAAACAAGGCAGCAAACAGCCTTTCAGCGACGTTACTGTCGTTCGGGAAGCACTGCAAGCCCGCCAACAACATTTCGGAGCGAATGTATGAGTTTGCCGCTCACATTAACTGATATTGCCAAACATCTGGGCTGTGTTTATAACGGTGACGCCATTAATGTAACCGGTACGGCCATTGACAGTCGTAAGCTAAAAAAAGGCGATTTGTTTATTGCTTTAGCAGGTACACATGTTGATGGTCATGATTTTTTAGCGCAGGCCCGCGAAGCCGGTGCCGTTGCAGCTTTGGTTAGCAAAGCCGTCGATGATCCTTTGCCACAATTGTTGGTTGATGATGTGGTGTTGGCTTTTGGCAAACTGGCAACTTTCTGGCGGCAGCAGAGCCAGGCAAACGTTATTGCCATCACCGGCAGCAATGGCAAAACAACGCTTAAAGAAATGATCAGTGCCATGTTGGCGCAACAGCATCATGTGATTGCCACACAGGGCAACCTTAATAATGAATTGGGCGTGCCACTGACCTTGACACGCCTAAAAGCCGGGCATCAATTTGCGGTGATCGAAATGGGCGCCAACCACCATGGTGAAATTGAAAAACTGGTGGCCATGGCCCAGCCGCAGGTAGCGATTATCAATAATGTTGCCGCGGCGCATCTGGAAGGCTTCGGCAGTCTGGAAGGGGTTGCCAAAGCCAAAGGTGAAATTTACACAGGTATCGCGAGTGACGGTGTTGCCATTGTCAATGCCGATATGCCGTATCAGGCAATCTGGCAGCCGTTAATTGGCGAGCGTAAAACACTGACATTTGGCCTGGAAAACCCCGCTGATGTCAGCGCGCTGGATTGCCAAACAACACCTGCCGGCAGTCATTTTATGGTGCAGCTTGATGGCGTTAATCATTTTGTCAGCCTGCCATTGCCGGGTCGCCATAATGTTGCAAATGCTTTGGCGGCAATGACAGTGTGTCATGGGCTGGGTATTGAACCTTCAGCAATGATTAAAGGGCTGGCCAGCATTAAAGCAGTGCCGCACCGTCTGCAATTGCGGCCGACCAAACAGCAGGCAATGCTAATTGACGATACCTATAACGCCAATCCCGGTTCATTTGGACAGGCGTTGCAAACGCTGAAAAGTTTCCCCGGTCCGCGTTGGCTGGTGCTGGGCGATTTTGGTGAACTGGGACCGGATAGTCTGCAAATACATCAGCAAATGGGCCGTGATGCTAAAACGGCTGATGTGCATCGGCTGCTGACTGTGGGTGCGCAAAGCGCCGAAGCGGCAGCGCAATTTGGGGATGCTGCCGAACATTTTGCCGATCGTGACAGCCTGCAAAATTATTTACAGCAAAATCTGCAAGCCGGTGTGACCTGTCTAATTAAAGGCTCGCGCTTTATGCAACTCGACAAACTGGCAGATGCACTCGCTGCCGGAGGAGACCGCTGATGCTGTTATTACTCAGTGAATATTTAAGCCAGTTTTACAGTGGTTTTAGCGTCTTCCAGTACCTGACGTTACGGGCGATACTGGGCGTGATGACGGCATTGGGTATCGCCCTGTTAGTTGGGCCGACGATGATCCGCCATTTGAGTTTCAGACAAATCGGTCAAGTGGTGCGTAACGACGGACCCGAATCACATTTCAGCAAAAAAGGCACACCCACCATGGGAGGCTCGCTGATTTTAGTGGCAATAGCGGTCAGTACATTGTTGTGGGCCGATCTCAGTAACCATTATGTTTGGGTAGTGTTGCTGGTGACCTTATTGTTTGGTGTGATTGGCTTTGTTGATGATTACATCAAACTGGTGCGTCAGGATCCGAAAGGGTTGATCAGCCGCTACAAATACTTCTGGCAATCAGTCGTTGGTGCAGGTGCTGCGGTATTTTTATATATTACCGCATCGGTACCGGCTGAAACGCAACTGATTGTGCCGTTCTTCAAAGAAATTATTATTCCGCTGGGTGGCTGGTATTTGTTGCTGGCTTATCTGGTCATCGTCGGCAGTAGTAATGCCGTCAATCTGACTGATGGTTTGGACGGTTTGGCCATTATGCCTACCGTAATGGTCGCGGCGGCGTTGGGCTTATTTGCCTATGTGGCAGGCCATGCTGAATTTTCACGTTATTTACAAATTCCGTTTGTGCCGGGCTCAGGTGAGCTGGTGGTATTTTGTGCGGCCCTTGTCGGTGCCGGTCTTGGCTTTCTGTGGTTTAACACTTATCCCGCACAAGTATTTATGGGCGATGTCGGCGCTTTGTCGTTAGGCGCTGCATTGGGTGTGGTCGCCGTAGTGGTGCGTCAGGAACTAGTCCTGCTGATCATGGGCGGGGTGTTTGTCATTGAAACCTTGTCGGTAATGATTCAGGTGGCCTCATACAAATTACGCGGCAAAAGGGTGTTTTTGATGGCGCCCATCCACCATCACTATGAATTAAAAGGCTGGCCAGAGCCACGCATTATTGTCCGGTTTTGGATTATTACCGTGTTTTTAGTGTTAGTCGGTTTGGCGACCTTGAAAATTAGATGAGTATTTTGATGGCCAATTTGCAACATAAAAACTGCGTGATCGTCGGTTTGGGACAGACCGGACTGTCGTGCGCGCAGTTTTTACGCAAGCGTGGCGCAGCGGTTGCCATTATGGATACACGTGCTTTGCCACCTGCTTTAAATACGTTGCAACAGGAATATCCGGAAGTACTGGTGCATACCGGTGGTTTATCAGCTAAATGGTTGCAGCATGCCGATCAAATTATTCTCAGCCCCGGCGTAGACCCCCGGCTGCCAGAACTGCAAGCTGCCGCCAATGCTGGTATTGAAATAATCGGTGATATTGAATTATTTGCCCGCCATGCGGATGCGCCGGTAATCGCAATAACCGGCTCAAATGGTAAAAGCACGGTAACAACGCTGGTCAGTTTAATGGCGCAGCTGGTGGGCCAAAAAGTAGCAACTGGCGGCAATCTGGGTACGCCAGCGCTGGATTTGCTGGATAAAGCACCGGTGGACTTTTATCTACTGGAGCTGTCCAGCTTTCAGTTAGAAACGGTTACCAGCCTCAATTCGTTTGCATCAGTGGTACTGAATATCAGCCCGGATCATCTGGATCGGTATGACAGTGTGGTTGACTATCATCAGACCAAAAAACGGGTCTATCAAGGCACGGGTGTGATGGTGATAAACCGTGATGATCCGGTTGTTTCAGCTATGGCCGATCCACAAAGGCAAACCATTGGCTTTGGCATAAAACATCATGGCGAACAGGATTTTGGTGTGCGCCTCGTGAATGGCCAGAACTGGCTGTGCGAAGGTCTTTATGAATTGATGCCGGTCAGTGATATGAAAATTGCCGGCCAACATAATATCGCCAACGCGTTGGCCGCACTGGCACTAGGCAGTGTCATGGGCTTACCAATGCATGCCATGTTGTCAGCTTTGCGGGAATATAAAGGTTTGCCACATCGTTGTCGATTGGTGCGTGAACGGCACGGTGTGCGTTGGTACAACGATTCAAAAGCCACCAATGTGGGTGCCAGTATTGCCGCGATTGAAGGTTTGGCCGGTAACGGTGGTCTGGTACTGATTTTAGGCGGCGTCGGTAAAGGCCAGGATTTTTCCGGTTTAACGCCAGTGCTCAAAGCACATGTATCTGCTGCTGTATTGATTGGTGAGGCGGCAAGTGAAATTGCAGAAATCATGCCATCCACAGTCATTACTCAAACTGCCGACAGCATCAAATCTGCGGTGAATCTGGCGGCAAAATTTGCCACAGAAGGCATGCAGGTTTTGTTATCGCCGGCCTGTGCCAGTTTCGATATGTTTTTGAGTTATGTCGATCGTGGTCAGCAATTTGAGCAAGCCGTGCGGGAGTTGCAGGCATGAGCCTTAGTCAGCAATTTGACCGTCATATATTATTTGCTGCATTGGCCTTGTTGCTGATGGGGCTGATCATGGTCTGCTCGGCATCTATTACTATGGCTGAAAGTAAAACCGGACAGCAGTTGTTCTTTTTTATCCGGCAGTTGATTTATGCCCTAATGGGACTTGGGCTGGCCTGGGCTGTATTGTCAGTGCGTCTGTTTACCTGGCAGCAACGAGCACCACAATTGTTACTGGTGGGCATTATCTTACTGGCATTGGTGTTGATTCCGGGGATTGGCCGCGAAGTCAATGGCAGTGCCCGCTGGCTGCCGCTGGGGCCAGTTAATTTGCAGGTTGCGGAGCTCATTAAGTTGTTTGCCATCATCTATATGGCGGATTATCTGCAGCGTCATCAAAGCCAAATCAGTACCGCCATGACCGGTATTCTGGCACCAATGGTGTTATTGGCCATTGCTTCATTTTTATTGCTATTACAACCGGATATGGGGTCAATCGTCGTGATCCTGTCGACAGTCGTCGCCATGCTGTTTCTAGGGGGGGCCCGGGTTAGCATTTTCGTCATGATGATTTCGGTGTTGGGTGGTTTGTTTTATTTGCTGGTCACATTGGCGCCATATCGATTACAGCGTTTGCAGAGTTTTATGGACCCTTGGGCTGACCCGTTTGGCAGTGGTTTTCAGTTGACTCAGGCGCTGATTGCTTTTGGCCGCGGCGACTGGTTAGGCGTCGGCCTCGGCAGTAGCATGCAAAAACTGTTTTACCTGCCAGAAGCACATACTGACTTTTTATATTCGATTATTGCCGAAGAACTGGGTCTGTTGGGTGCGTTGGTGGTGATTGCTTTGTTTTTTGTCTTGATTTGGCGGGCACTATCGATTGGCCGCGCTGCTGAACTGGCCGGGCAACGGTTTGGCGCGCAAGTCGCTTATGGCATTGGCATTTGGCTGGGTATTCAAGCCTGCGTCAATATTGGTGTCAATATGGGCGCTTTACCTACCAAAGGTCTAACCTTGCCATTGATGAGCTATGGCGGCAGCAGTTTGATAATTGTCTGTATTGCCATTGGTTTATTACTACGGGTGGACCTTGAAACCCGAAAACCGGAAACCGCGGCCGCGAGGGTGAAACGATGAGCCGGGTAATGATAATGGCCGGCGGCACCGGTGGACATGTATTCCCAGCGCTGGCAGTGGCCGATGAATTACGTACCCGGGGAGTTGAAGTTCGCTGGATGGGCACAGCAAGTGGTATCGAAGCCCGTTTGGTGCCGGCGGCCGATATTCAGTTGAATTTTATTTCAGTGCAGGGCTTGCGTGGAAACGGGTTACTGGGCTGGCTGACCGCGCCGTTTAAACTTATTAAAGCGGTGCGTGAAGCACGTCAACATATCAAAGCTTTCCAGCCGGAAGTTGTGCTGGGACTGGGTGGTTTTGCCTCAGGTCCCGGCGGTATCGCGGCCTGGATGAGCCGGATCCCGCTCGTCATTCATGAGCAAAACGCCATTGCTGGCTTGACCAATCGGTTGCTGACGCCATTTGCCAAAGCGGTTTTACTTGGCTTTGACAACAGTATCAAAACGAGCAAAGCACGTTGGGTCGGTAATCCGGTGCGGATGAATATTGAGACGATTGCGCCGCCTGCCGAACGTTACCAGCAAGAAAATGAGCGACTGAAACTACTGGTTCTGGGCGGCAGTCTGGGGGCACGTAGTCTCAATGAAACCGTGCCGACGGCGCTGGCAAAAATACCAGCAGCCATTCGCCCTGAGGTCATTCATCAGTGCGGTGACAAACATCTTATTGCTGCCCGTGATGCTTACCAACAGGCTGGTATTGATGCCGATGTCAAAGCCTTTATTGATGATATGGCAGCAGCTTATGCACAGGCGGATATTGTGATTTGCCGAGCTGGTGCGCTGACGGTTGCCGAAGTAGCGGCCGCTGGTGTGGCTTCGATTCTGGTGCCATATCCGTATGCCGTTGATGATCATCAAACGGCGAATGCCCAGGTATTAACGCGGGCTGATGCGGCATTGTTAATAGCTGATGCGGCGTTACAGGCAGAAGATTTAGCCAATGTACTCAGTGAATTAAATGAAAACCGGCCACGTTTAAGATCGATGGCCAATCGGGCCCGGCAGCAGGCGAAATCAGGCAGTGCAGCGGTGATTGCCGATATTTGTATGGAGCAGTTGCATGGCTAAATTGACATCAGCAATGCAAAGCCGCGTCAAACATATCCACTTTATTGGGATTGGTGGGGTCGGTATGGGCGGTATTGCCGAAGTATTGCTCAATCTTGGCTATCAGGTCAGCGGCAGTGATTTAGCAGAGAACGCACTTATTCTGCATCTGCGTAAGCTCGGTGCTGATATCAAGATTGGTCATGATCCGGCCTATTTGACGGGCACTGATGTCGTTGTGGTGACCACTGCTGTGAGCGAAGATAATGTTGAGTTACAGGCAGCACGTGAGCAACGTATTCCCGTGGTGCCACGCGCTGAAATGCTCGCTGAATTAATGCGTTTCAGTTACGGCATTGCCGTTGCCGGCACGCATGGCAAAACCACCACGACCAGCCTGATTGCTGCCTTGCTCAGTGAGGGAGAATTAGATCCAACATTTGTTATTGGCGGCCGGCTGAACAGTGCAGGCACTAATGCGCGCCTAGGTACAGGTCGCTATTTGGTAGCGGAAGCCGATGAGAGCGATGCATCGTTTCTATATTTGCAGCCAATGATCGCCGTTGTTACCAATATTGATGATGATCATATGGCGACCTATGGCGGCGACTTTAACAAGTTGAAAGCGACGTTTATCGAATTTTTACATCATTTGCCATTCTATGGACTGGCAGTGTTGTGTATCGATGATCCAGAAGTCGTCAGTGTGTTGCCAGAAGTCACCCGACCAATCATGCGATATGGCCAGTCAGACCAGGCGGATTACCGTTTGTCAGATTTGCATCAGCATCAAGGGCAGAGCAGTTTTGTGATCACCGAATTGCAAAGCGGTTTGCAATATCCGGTCACACTGAATATGCCCGGCTTACATAACGCATTAAATGCGACAGCGGCATTGGCAGTTGCCCGAAATTTAGGCGTCAGCGTTGAGGCATGTCAGTCAGCATTAACCAAATTTGACGGTGTCGGCCGCCGCTTTAATTTATTGGGCGAAAAAGCGATGCCCCAAGGCAGCGTTTTGCTGGTCGATGATTATGGCCATCATCCTACCGAGGTGGCTGCGACTTTAGCGGCTGCCCGGGGTGGCTGGCCGGATCGCCGCTTGGTGGTGGTGTTTCAACCGCATCGTTATACCCGTACCCGTGATTTGTTTGAAGATTTTGCCCAAGTGTTGTCGGCAATGGATGTGCTGGTGGTTCTGGAAGTTTACGCTGCCGGTGAGCCAAAAATTGCCGGTGCCGATGCCCGGAGTCTATGTCGGGCAATTCGCTTGCGAGGTCAGGTTGAGCCGGTATTTGCTGAAGATAAACAGGCGCTGTATGGATTGCTACCGGGCTTACTGCAGGATGGCGATTTATTGCTGACCTTAGGTGCTGGTGATATTGGCACCATTGCCCGTGAACTCGACACCATGCTGGAGGGCAAGGCGTGATGGCTGTTATGCATCCCCACTTGCAGGGTGAACTCCGCTTTAACGAGCCATTGGCTGGTCATACCTCGTGGCGTGTTGGCGGCATTGCCCAGCGCTTTTATCAGCCAAAAAACATTGAAGACTTGGCCTTGTTTTTGAGTCAGTTGCCATTAACTGAACCCGTTATGTGGTTGGGCCTTGGCAGTAATTTGCTGGTTCGCGATGGTGGCTTTGCCGGCACTGTCATCGCCTATGCTGGTAGCTTGCAAGACATCAGTATAGAAGGCAACGAAGTGACGGCTGAAGTGGGTGTTTATTGTAGCAAAATTGCCAAGCAGTCGGCCCGTGCTGGTTTGGCGGGCGGCGCATTTCTCGCAGGGATCCCTGGCACGTTTGGTGGTGCTTTGGCGATGAACGCTGGTGCTCATGGCAGTGAAACTTGGCAATTTGTTCAAAGCGTCACCACAGTGAGTCGCAGCGGTGAATTAACAGCACGCGCTGCCAGTGAGTTTGAAGTCAATTATCGGTATGTCAAAGCACCTGAAAATGAATGGTTTGTTGCGGCAACGTTACTGTTTGAGGCGGGGGATGCACAGGCAGAAGCCGATCTGATCAAGGGCTTATTACGCAAACGCAATGCCAGTCAGCCGACCAACCAGCCTTGTGCCGGCTCAGTATTTCGTAATCCACCAGGCGATTTTGCCGGCCGTTTGATCGAGAGCGCAGGCCTCAAAGGGCTACGTGTTGGTGGCGCCAGCGTATCAGAAAAACATGCCAATTTTATTGTTAATGATGGTGATGCCAGCTCAGCAGATATCGAGTCATTAATTAGTTTGGTACAACAAAAAGTACAACAGCAACATGGCGTCACGTTGACCCCAGAAGTGCATGTTATCGGGGAGCACGCATGAGTCGCCGGGTCAAAGATCCTAAAGTATTTGGTCGGGTTGCCGTGTTGATGGGCGGTCGCAGTGCTGAGCGTGAAATTTCACTGCGCAGTGGCGGTGCCGTGCTAACTGCTTTGCAGGCACAAGGTATTGATGCGATTGGTATTGATGTAGATAAGCAAGTCGATGTCACCTTGCGTCATGGCAATTATGAACGGGCCTTTGTGATTTTGCATGGTCGTGGCGGTGAAGACGGTGAAATTCAGGGTTTACTGCAAGCAATGGGGTTGCCCTTTACCGGCAGTGGCGTGACCGGTGCCATGTTGTCGATGAATAAACGCATTAGCAAATTGATTTGGCAGCAGCAGGGCCTGCCAACGCCGAAATTCCAGCATGTCAGTGCAGATTCTGATCCGATCGAGCTGGTCAAAATGCTCGGTCTGCCATTGGTTATTAAACCGGTCAATGAAGGCTCCAGTATTGGTATGAGCAAAGTGGTAGATGGTGAAGAACTTAAAGCAGCCATCAGCCTGGCGCTGCAATACGATCATGATGTCATTGCCGAGCAATGGGTGAATGGCGCCGAATATACCGCCAGTATTCTGGATGGTGAGGCTTTACCGGTAATTCGCCTGAAAACGCCACGGGCTTTTTATGATTATGAAGCCAAATATCAGGCCAATACCACTGAATATTTATGTCCTTGCGGCCTTGAAGCAGAACAGGAAAAAATCTGCCAAACACTGGCATTAACCGCTTTTAATGCACTGCAAATGCGTGGCTGGGGCCGAATTGATTTGATGGCTGACAGCACTGGCAATTTCTATTTGCTGGAAGCCAATAGCGTACCGGGTATGACCGACCACAGTCTGGTGCCCATGGCTGCCAAACAGGCCGGCCTGGATTTTCAGCAGTTGTGCTGGCGGATCCTCGAAAACAGCTTGCAGGTGACAACATGATTGCTGAGCGTCGTCGTAAAGCGGGTGCGACTCGCACTGCGCCACAAAGGCCCCGGGAAGCCGTTGATTGGCCCCAGCGGCTCCGTGTGATACTGACATTATTAACGCTGCTGGTTGTACTCGGGGCAGGTTTTTATCTGCATCAGGAAGATACGCTGCCGGTGCTGCATGTCACCGTCGAAGGTGATTTAAAACAAACCGATCGTCAGCAGTTACAACAAGTTGTTAAACCTTATGTCACAGGCAGTTTTATTGATGTTGATGTCGCCGGACTGCGGTTGGCAGCAAAAGAAATTCCTTGGGTAGATCAAATCCAGGTCCGCCGGGTGTGGCCGGATACGCTGCATTTGATCGTTACCGAACATCAGGCAATTGCCCGCTGGAATGATGATGGATTGGTGAATAACCGGGGACAAGTATTTTATCCTGAAGCCGCTAGTTTTCCAGAGGGATTGGTGCAGCTAAATGGACCACAAGGTAGCAGCGAAATGATGGCCCGCCGTCTGGTCGTGATGCAACGGGATCTTAATTTACTCGAACTGCGTATTCGACGTTTGCAGATGGATGAACGGCGTAGCTGGGGTATGACTTTTACCAACGATTTAAAACTGCAATTGGGACGCGCTGACAGTGAAGCCCGCTTGCAAAGATTTATCCGTGTTTTTAGCGGTCAGCTGGCGGTTTACCGTGAACAGATCGCAACGATTGATATGCGCTACACCAATGGCCTTGCGGTGCAATGGAAAAGCGGCCAGCAACCTGATTTTAATGGAACCGTATGATGTCTAAACGAAGCGAACGCGAACTAATTGTCGGGCTGGATATTGGCACCTCAAAAGTGGTGGCCATTGTCGCCGCACCCATTCATGATGCCGGCCCTAGTGATAATAAGCTGGAAATTATTGGTATCGGCTCTCATCCTGCGCGTGGCATGAAAAAAGGAGTAGTGGTGAATATCGAATCGACGGTGCAGTCAATTCAGCGCGCTATCGAAGAAGCCGAGCTGATGGCTGGCTGCCAAATCCATTCGGTATTTGCCGGTATCGCAGGCAGTCATATCCGCAGTCTGAACTCACACGGCACAGTGGCCATTCGCGATAAAGAAGTCACTCAGGGTGATTTGGATCGCGTTCTCGATGCGGCCCGCGCTGTACATTTCCCTGGCGATCAACAGTTGCTACATGTATTGCCGCAGGAATTCATTATTGATAATCAGGAAGGTATCCGCGAGCCGATTGGCATGTCTGGCGTCCGCTTGGAAGCCAAAGTGCATTTGATTACCGGTGCCGTTAGTGCTGCACAAAATATCACCAAATGTATCGAGCGCTGTGGTCTGGTGGTCGACGGCATCATTCTCGAACAAATGGCATCGAGTTATTCGGTGCTTGAACAAGACGAAAAAGAACTGGGTGTTTGTCTGGTGGATATTGGGGGCGGCACTACTGATATTGCGGTGTTTATTGATGGCGCTATTCGCCATACCGCGGTGATTCCGATTGCCGGTGATCAGGTGACCAATGATATTGCTGTGGCCCTGCGTACCCCGACCCAATACGCTGAAGAAATCAAAATCAAATATGCCTGCGCGTTAACGCAGTTGGCCCGTGAAGACGAAACCATCGAAGTGCCAAGCGTTGGTGACCGGCCGCCAAGGCAATTGGCACGCCAGACATTGGCGGAAGTGGTTGAGCCACGTTATGAAGAATTACTGATGTTGGTACAGGCAGAGCTACGCCGTAGCGGCTTTGAAGAAATGTTGGCAGCCGGCGTCGTATTGACCGGTGGCAGCAGCAAGATGGAAGGTGTGATTGAACTCGCTGAAGAGGTGTTTCATCTGCCAGTGCGACTGGGTTTGCCGCAACATGTGGGCGGTCTGGTGGAAGTAGTGCGTAATCCTATCCATGCCACTGGTGTGGGTTTGTTGTTATTTGGAAATGAACAAGTAAGTACCGGTCACAGCGAGTCTGTGATGTCGGAAGGCTTTAAAGGAATGCTTGCCAGAATGAAGAGTTGGTTTCAGGGCAATTTCTGAGCAGGTTTGTGTAAAACAAAGTGGGGAGAAATGTTATGACTTTTGAATTGATTGACACGTATACAGAGAACGCCGTCATCAAAGTAATTGGTGTCGGTGGTGGTGGCGGAAACGCCTTGGAACACATGGTGGTGAATAAAATCGAGGGCGTCGATTTTATTTGTGCCAACACTGATGCACAGGCGTTGCGGCGCAGTGCAGCAACAACACAATTGCAATTGGGTACTGACATCACCAAAGGCCTAGGCGCAGGTGCTAATCCGGATGTTGGACGTCAGGCGGCATTGGAAGATCGTGAACGCATCATGGAAGTGATTAAAGGTGCTGACATGGTCTTTATTACTGCTGGTATGGGTGGTGGTACAGGTACTGGTGCAGCACCAGTGGTCGCGCAGGTTGCCAGAGAAATGGGCATTCTGACCGTTGCTGTCGTCACCAAACCATTTCCGTTTGAAGGCGCCAAGCGCATGAAAACAGCTTTGGCTGGTATTGACGAGTTAGGACAACATGTTGATTCACTGATTACCATTCCGAATGAAAAGTTGTTGAAAGTATTAGGCAAAGAAATGAGCCTGCTCAATGCGTTTAAATCAGCCAATGATGTGTTGCTGGGTGCGGTGCAGGGTATTGCTGAACTAATTACCCGCGAAGGTATGATCAACGTCGATTTTGCTGACGTGCGTACCGTGATGTCAGAAATGGGTATGGCAATGATGGGTACTGGTCGCGCCTCTGGTGAAAATCGTGCTACCGAAGCTGCGCGTTTAGCCGTATCCAGCCCGCTTTTGGAGGATGTTGATTTGGCGGGTGCACGTGGCGTTCTGGTCAATATCACTGCCGGTCTCGATATGAGTATCGGTGAATTTGAAGAAGTCGGTAATACCATTAAAGAGTTTGCCTCTGAAGACGCAACGGTTGTCGTGGGTACGGTTATTGACCCTGAGATGACAGATGAATTACGTGTCACTGTGGTGGCAACTGGTTTGGGTGGTGCGCGTGCCGCAGTGGTGAAACCGGTCGAAGTGGCTGCACCGCAAATTGAAATCGTTAAAAAATCGGTTGAAGTCGATTATGACGAACCAACGGTGATGCGTAACCGTCAGGGAGAGCAAAAGAAACAAGTTGCCAATGGTGATGTCAATATGGACTATCTGGATATTCCAGCATTTTTACGGCGACAGGCTGATTAAGCGGAATATTTCAGTTAGGTGACAGCGGCTAAGCTTATGATATTATTACTCGATTATTATCGAAAAAAGGGGGTCACACGGTGATCAAGCAACGAACATTAAAAAATGTGATTCGTGCCACTGGTGTCGGTTTACACAGCGGCGAAATGGTCTATTTGACGCTGCGGCCGGCGGCCCCAAATACCGGTATCATTTTCCGCCGTGTGGATTTAGACCCGGTGGTCGATATTGAAGCAAAAGCTGTCAATGTGGGTGAAACCGCGCTGTCCACCACGCTTGTTCAGCATGGTCAAAAGGTATCCACGGTCGAACATTTATTGTCGGCGCTGGCTGGGCTTGGTATCGATAACGCCTACATCGATCTGAATGCCGCAGAAGTACCGATTATGGATGGCAGTGCCGGACCTTTTGTATTTCTGGTGCAATCTGCCGGTATTGAAGAGCAGAACGTTGCCAAGCAGTTTATCCGCATTAAAAAACCCGTCATGCTTGAAGACGGTGATAAATGGGCGAAATTCGAGCCTTTCGAAGGCTTTAAAGTTTCGTTTACTATTGACTTCGAACATCCGGCATTTACCGGCCGGCCACAGCAAGTGGATGTAGATTTCTCCTCCACATCCTTTGTTCGTGAAGTCAGCCGGGCGCGGACTTTCGGTTTTATGAAAGATATCGAAAAACTGCGGGAAATGAATCTGGCTTTAGGTGGCAGTATGGATAATGCCATTGTCGTAGACGATTTCCGGGTGCTTAATGAAGATGGTTTACGTTATGAAGACGAGTTTGTCCGCCATAAAGTGCTGGATGCGATTGGTGACTTATATTTATTGGGTCACAGTCTGATTGGCGCGTTTGTCGGCCATAAATCGGGCCATGAAGTAAATAATCGCTTATTGCGTAAGTTATTGGCACAGGAAGATGCCTGGGAACTGGTCAGCTTTGAAGAAGACAAAGATGCGCCTATTCTGTTCAGCCGGCCGGCAGCCTCTATCGTCAACTGATTAAGTTTTACCGCCGCGTTTTGCCAAACGGTGTAACGCGGCTTTTAATTGCAGATCGCTGATGCCCTCAGCGGTCTGTTCTATTAATTGGGCATTGTCATTTGACAGCGCCAGTGAATTTTTAAGCCGGGCTCGTGCTGGTTCCAATCGGTGATCGGGACGGACTTTGACAGTAATTTTAAGAATAGGGTCGGCAAGTTGTGTAGACAGTTGCTGACAAATTTTGCGAGTTTGAAAACGTAACAAACTAGCTATTGCCGCACTTTCGGCAATTATAGTAGCTTCAGTGCCATTGCGATTCACCAGCCGGCAACGGCCGGCAAAGTTGTTAGGTAAAATTGCTTGCAGAAGACTATCCAGCTGGGTTAATTTCTGCACGCGACTGTGGAGTTGTAGTAAGTGAGGATGCTGTTGGCAGAGCTTGGCGAAAGCCCGTGGCTTGTTCGACATGAATTATTTCCAAGACTGAGCGTAAACAATGCAGATCATTATAATACCGACCAACAATGCAGGCCACAAACAATGGCATCTTAGCCGAACCCGGCTGATATTGCTGGGCGCATTGCTGATTGCCGCCATCGCCGGCAGTACTTATTCGGTGATTAATTGGCTGAACCCACCGGCACCATCTGACAACTCCGCTTTTCCAACAACACAATTATTAACGCCTGCGATACATCAACCCATATCTATTAACACTACCTTAAATGAGACCCTTGAAGGCTTTTATGCTCAACAGCTTGGTGGTTTGCAAGCGGAAGCTATCCGCTTAAAAATGCTCAGCCAGCGACTTGCCGAAGTGGCTGGGTTTGATACCAGCGAATTTGATTTTGATATTGGTCCCGGCATGGGGGGTATCGAACATGACGCCAATCTGCTGACCAGCGAAGAATTGGAGCAAGGCATTGCCAGCCTTAATGAAGAATTTGCCAGCCAGCAGGATACACTGGTCGCCTTGCAGGAATATTTTCTGACAACCGATAGCATTACAGCTGCTATTCCTAGTGGACGGCCTGTTGATGATGGCTGGATCTCTTCGTTTTATGGTTACCGGGTTGATCCTTTTAATGGTAAAAAAGTCTTCCACGATGGTATCGATATTGCCGGTAGAACAGGCACGAATGTTAAAAACGTTGCTGATGGCATTGTCAGCTGGGCGGGAATGAAAGGCGGTTATGGTGGTTTGGTGGAAGTTGACCATGGCAATGGCTATATGACTCGCTATGCTCACAACAAAACAGTGAAAGTGAAAGTGGGTGATCGCGTCGCCAAAGGTGATGTTTTGGCCCTGATGGGCTCAACTGGTCGTTCAACCGGCCCCCATGTCCACTTTGAAATCCTCAAGGATGGTAAGTCAGTCAATCCTCATAATTACATCGATACCGAATAAGCCTCTTGTAATCCGGTTTTTCGTCGCCAATTAAAGCAAGCAGACAAGATTTCGATCTTGATTGCTGTCCGCGTTATAATCACGCGGTTTATCCTATACACCGCAGACGCTGCACAGATAACAGGTAAGTTTAGTCATGGTAGGCAATCTCTTCAGTAAGTTCTTTGGCAGCCGCAATGAGCGGGTCATCAAAAAACTACAAAAAAATATCGCACAAATTAACGAACTTGAAACAACCTACGCTGAACTTGATGATGCTTCGCTCGCTGCGAAAACCGTAGAGTTTCGCCAACGCCTTGCTGATGGTCAAACCCTTGAAGATATTTTGCCGGAAGCGTTTGCCGTAGTTCGCGAAGCCGGTAAACGTTCTCTAGAAATGCGCCACTTTGATGTCCAGATGATCGGCGGTATGGTGCTGAATCAGGGCAAGATTGCTGAAATGAAAACTGGTGAGGGTAAAACCCTAGTGGCCACGCTGGCGGTTTATCTGAATGCACTGCCGGGTAAAGGTGTCCACGTTATTACAGTTAATGATTATCTGGCGCGCCGTGATGCTGCTTGGATGAGCAAATTATACGGGTTTCTGGGGTTATCAACCGGTGTCATTGTTGGCGGCATGAGCGGCGATGAGCGCCGTCAGTCTTATTTAGCCGATATTACCTATGGCACCAACAATGAGTTTGGCTTTGATTACCTGCGCGACAATATGGCGTTTCGTATTGAAGACAAAGTGCAGCGTGAACTGAATTTTGCTGTTATCGATGAGGTCGACTCTATCCTGATTGACGAGGCCCGTACCCCGTTGATTATTTCTGGTCCTGCCGAAGACAGCTCTGAGCGGTATCAGCAAATCAACACGCTGATCCCACATCTCACCAGGCAAGAAACAACTGGCGAAGGCGATACCCTGGAAGTCACCAAAGAAGGTGATTACACCATTGATGAAAAAA
The DNA here is from genome assembly GCA_965659475.1 of Methylophaga sp. GTDB lineage: Bacteria > Pseudomonadota > Gammaproteobacteria > Nitrosococcales > Methylophagaceae > Methylophaga. The sequence goes on along the minus strand of CBFHWI010000017.1, from coordinate 14,731 downwards.
ATAAACAGGTGCATTTCACTGAAGCCGGTCATGAAAAAGTCGAAAATTTGCTGACTGAAACCGGTCTGCTCAGTGAGGATGCCAGTCTCTATGACGCCGCTAATATCGGTTTAATGCATCACGTTACGGCAGCTTTACGGGCGCATGTCCTGTTCCAGCGCGATGTTGATTATATCGTTCAGGATAACCAGGTCGTTATCGTTGATGAATTCACCGGCCGGACCATGCCGGGGAGGCGTTGGTCTGAAGGGCTGCATCAGGCGGTTGAAGCCAAAGAAGGCGTTAAAATCCAGAACGAGAACCAAACCCTGGCCTCGATTACCTTCCAGAACTATTTCCGGCTATACAGTAAGCTGTCTGGTATGACCGGTACCGCCGATACCGAAGCCTATGAGCTGCAATCCATTTATGGTTTGGAAGTGGTGGTGATCCCGACCCACCGGCCGATGAAACGTAAAGACGAAGCCGATCGGATTTATTTAACCGGTAAAGAAAAATACGACGCTATTTTAGAAGACATCAAAGACTGCGTGACGCGCAAACAACCGGTCTTGGTTGGTACGGCGTCAATTGAGACTTCTGAATATGTTGACCGGTTATTGACCGAAGCGAAGATCCCTCACGAGGTTTTGAACGCTAAATTCCATGAAAGAGAAGCCCAAATCATTGCCCAGGCCGGTAAACCGGCTGCGGTGACCATTGCCACCAATATGGCGGGTCGTGGTACCGACATTGTGCTCGGTGGCAGTCTTGATGCTGAAATCGAAAGCCTTGGTGAAGAAGTCACGGCAGAACAAAAAGCCGCTGTCAAAGCGGAATGGCAAAAACGCCATGATGCTGTTTTGGCAGCCGGTGGTTTACACATCATCGGTTCTGAGCGTCATGAATCACGGCGTATCGATAATCAGCTGAGGGGCCGCAGCGGCCGGCAGGGTGATCCGGGCTCTACCCGTTTTTATCTGTCGTTGGAAGACAATCTGATGCGTATTTTTGCTTCAGATCGCATGGCTGCACTGATGCAAAAACTGGGCATGGAAGAAGGCGAAGCCATCGAACATCCGTGGGTGAGCCGTGCTATCGAAAATGCCCAGCGTAAAGTCGAAGGCCATAACTTTGATATTCGTAAGCAGTTGCTGGAATTTGATGATGTTGCCAATGATCAGCGCAAAGTCATCTACGAACAGCGTAATGAGCTGATGGCAGCTGACGATGTCTCGGTATCGGTCACCAGTATGCGCAGTAGCGTTGTTAACGACGTTATCAGCATTTATATTCCGCCCAATAGTATTGATGAGCAGTGGAATGTACCGGGCCTTGAACAAGCGCTGCGTGACGATTTTGCATTGGACTTAGATATCAGCGGCTGGCTGGAATCTGATGACAGTCTGCATGAAGAAAGCCTGCGCGATAAAATCGTTGAAGCTGCCGAGTCAGCCTGTAAAGCCAAAGAAGAACAAGTCGGCCCCGAATTGATGCGTCACTTTGAAAAAGCCATCATGCTGCAAACGCTGGACTCACAATGGAAAGAGCATTTAGCGCAGATGGATTATTTGCGTCAGGGCATTAACCTGCGTGGTTATGCACAGAAAGATCCCAAACAAGAATACAAACGCGAAGCCTTCTCGCTGTTTACCGCCATGTTGTCATCGATTAAACATGATGTGATCAGTTTGATTTCACGGGTACAAGTGCGGGCGCCATCTGATGTCGAAGCAGTTGATGCGCAGCGTCGGCAATCAGCCGATGTTGAGTATCAGCATGAAGATGCATCATCAATGCAGGCAGAAGAAGATGAGGCAGAACAGCCATCGGCCAGTCAGCCAATCACCCGTGATGGTCGCAAAGTTGGCCGTAATGAAGCCTGCCCATGCGGCAGCGGTAAAAAATTCAAAAACTGCCACGGACAAGTCAGTTAATGGCCGTTAATTTGCTGCCGCCAGTGGCGGCAGACTTGTTGGCTATTAATGGTATCCGGCTGGCAACAGCCAGTGCCGGTATCAAAAAATCGGGCCGGCAAGATGTGGTTTTGATTGAAATGATCGAAGGCAGTCATACCGCTGCCGTTTACACCCGTAATGCTTTTTGTGCCGCACCGGTGGTGTTGTGTCGTCAACATCAGAGTCAAGCGGCGCCACGCTATTTGCTGATTAATTCCGGTAATGCCAATGCTGGTACTGGCAACAAAGGCATGCAAGCCGCCAGACAAAGCTGTCAGGCGGTTGCCGAAATCGCCGGTGTTAATGCCGAATCCGTTTTACCATTTTCGACCGGTGTTATTGGTCAGCAATTGCCGGTCGAAAAAATCGAAGCCGCTTTGCCGGCAGCATTCTCGGGGTTGCAGGCCGATAATTGGTATGCCGCCGCGCATGCCATTATGACCACCGATACCATTGCTAAAGCGCGTAGCGTTCAGTGCCAGCTCAATGGCCAAACAGTGACGCTGACAGGAATTGCCAAGGGGTCGGGCATGATTCGCCCTGATATGGCCACCATGCTGTCTTATATTGCGACTGATGCTGCTATTAGCCAGCCAATGTTAGATCAATTGTTGCGCCAGTCGATGGCTCAGTCTTTTAACCGCATTACCGTTGACGGTGACACCTCGACCAATGATGCCTGCGTATTGATTGCAACCGGTCAAGCCGGCAATGCAGAAATTGATTCACTTGATAGCGCCCAAGCGCAAACTTTCTTACAAGCATTGAATGATCTTAGTCGTTTCCTGGCACAAGCGATTGTCCGTGATGGTGAAGGCGCAACCAAGTTTATTTCCATTGCCGTTAAAGGTGGCGCCGATACCGCTGAATGCCGGCAGGTGGCTTACACTATTGCCCATTCACCGCTGGTCAAAACGGCATTATTTGCTTCAGATCCCAATTGGGGCCGAATTCTGGCCGCCGTTGGCCGTAGTGGTTTAGATAATCTGGATTTAACTAACATTCATATTGCCCTGAATGAAGTGGCGATTGTTGCTGGTGGCCAACCAGCCGACGATTACACGGAAGATCGAGGTCAACAGGTGATGGATCAAAGCGAAATAACGATTCATGTCGATCTGGGCCGCGGCGATGCACAAGATATGGTTTGGACCTGCGATTTCTCGTACGACTACGTCAAAATCAATGCCGAATACCGTACCTGATAAAGCCCATGGCTGAACCTGAATTACCTGCAGAAAACCCAATCACGACACTTAGTGCCTTTCTAGAACATAGCGGTGCTAAATTCCGGGTGTTTGATATGGGGCGGCGCGTTGCCAAACTGAGCAGCGAAGCCTTTGGTCAGTTCGAACGCGGTCATCAGCCTTACCCGTATCCTTTGCAAAGACATGCCCTTTTCGGGGTGATTTTCTGGGATTCACAGCGGCCTGATAATCGTTATGTCTGGTTTTTGAAATTGCCGCTGGATGAGCAAGGCTTATTGATACCACAAGCCCGCGATGCCTTTTTGATGATGTTGCTGGAACGTGTTGGTGAATCAATGCTGGCAGCAGCCGATGGTCAGAAAATCGACGGTGCGTTAAAAGACAGCCCGTATACGTTCACACCCCGCGAAGAAAAAATGGCGGCATTTAATGCGCTGGCAACATATCATTTGAAATTACCGGCCTCGCCGTATTTTGACTCCGCTTATCAATATTTCACTGACCACACAGACACTGCTCATTGGCAGAATTTGGCGATGCAGGGTGTTGCCGATGTCGCAGTCAGAGTCAATGAACCGGATGAATTAAAGGGTTTGATACAAACCTTGCCAAAACTGCCTGATGTGCCATTTCAGACAGTATGTAATTTTCTGGAAAATGCCCAACCGGCGACCAGCTTGGTTGAACAACTGTCACAATTACTGTCTACCGAACTGCAACAGCAACAACCTGATTCGGCAAAGGTAATAGCCTGTCTCAGAGCAGCCTCCAATAGCCCGGCACAGGGATTATTGGCGGGTATGGTCGAGCAGACGCTGACACATGATTGCAGCCACGATATTGAAATTCTGGCGGTTATTGGCGGACGTTGCTGGGCAGTATTAAAGCAACCACATCTGGCGAATTTATACTGCGAGCAACTGGCCTTAAATAATGCCGGCCAGCCGGGTTTCAGTCAGCTGTTGGCTGATTTGCTGTATATGCCAGAACTGCGCGAGCCTGTAATGCATGCTTTGCGTTCAAAAGATCGCTCAAACGTGTTGGCGATTGCTGTTGGTGAGATGTTTGGTAATCAATAATTAGCTGATATTTTTACTTACAATATCCGTTTCTATGCCATCAATACTTTGCTGACTTTTCTGCCGCCAGTATTCACTAATGCCCACTTCACCTTGTTTCTCAGCCCAGTTATTCTGGGGTCTGTTTATCTTTCATAGCCGCCTCTGTTGTGAATTGAAAAACCGTCACCCAAGGCGCGAGGAATGAAGCTTGGTTGTTCCAAGTGAATGACGAGCAACACCGGGTGACGTTTTTTCAATCACAACCCGGAGGGCTGGGGCTTTTTTTCCGCCCCACAGCGTTGGAAATGACTTATGTAGAATAACTACATCGCATCATTTCCGCCTTGTTGGACGCAAAAACAGCCTCCAGCAGTGGTGGCGATGAAAGATAAACAGACCCTAGGCCTCCCGGTCACCGATATAATTAAATAACGGCACAGCCATGCCGCATGATGTTTGTACCAGATCAATATCCAGAATATAGATTTGCCGGGCGCCGGGCAGGGGATCAAATTGTGGGTACAGCGAAGCCCATTGGGGATCGCGCTGATGAATGGCGGTTGCTTTACCATAAAGCCCTAGATCATGCGGGGATTGTCCCGGACATGGGCAGCAGTTTCATTGCCACTGCCGGTGACATTCAGCCACATAACACGATTGGCATTAATGATACGCAACGAGTCCATGCCTTTTGGCGAAATATTAACGCGGCTGTCAGCAGTCGCGGTGCCGACAAAAAACAGCTGTTGGCTGTTGATAAAATCAATTAAACGATCGTTAAGCGCCGGATATTGCTGCGCCATGGAATGCTCCTGTTAAGGCGGTCAGTCCTGACCCAGTATGGCTTTACGCCATTGATGTTCGGTCATGATATCGCGTGTTGATTCGGCATGATCGATAAACAGCCGGCCCTGCAAATGATCAAACTCATGCTGAAACAAGCGGGCCAGAAAGCCGTGATAAGCTGTTTCGACTTGCTCACCATCGCGGGTCACATAACGTACTTGCACGGTTTCTGCTCTGGGCACCAGGGCCCGAAGGCCGGGAATACTGAGACAGCCTTCCCAGTCTTTTACAGTGCCGCCTTCCATGCCGATAATTTGCGGATTAATAACACACGTTGGTGGCATTTCCGGTGCATTGGGATAACGCTGATTGGGGTGGCTGCACATAATAAAAATCTGTTTGCTGATACCGACCTGCGGTGCCGCAATACCCATGCCGTGTTTTTGTGAAACAAAAGCCAGCAAATCATCAAGCAATTGCTGAGTTTCAGCAGATTCAATATGGGCAACCAGTTTGGCCTGTTCACGCAGCAGCGGATGGCCGAGTTCAAGAATTTGCCAGTCGGGCAATGCCATGTTAAATCAACGGTGCCTGCAGCGGATCCTGGGCGCGGAACCAGCCGGCAATACTGTAGCGATCCTGTTGGCAGGGCAGGACTTCATGCGGAAATTGATCGCTTAAAAACACTACAAAGGTCCCCAGTTCTGGTTCGACAGTAGTCACTATAGCATCACTGTCAGGCTGATAAATCACCAGCTGGCCGCCATCTTTAGTTTGCCAATCAGGATTTAAATATAAAACCGTGGTCAGAATGCGGCTGGATTGGCCTTTAAAGGCATCGACATGCCGTTTGTAGAAAGCGCCGGGGCCGTAATGGGCATAATGTGCTTCATAATCAAACAGGCCCAGAAACAGCCGCTCATTCATCGCCAGTCGAAACGCTGACATCGCTGCTAAATAGGCGGTATCTACCGGATGTTCATCATTCAGCCAACGGGTTTCATCTTTGCGAATATGGGTGTTGACCTGAAAAGCCTGCTCGCGGCCAATACCGGCAAGCGTCAGCGCATTGTGATCATCAAGCCTCGCAACACGGCGATACAAATCATGATTCAGCGGTAGCGGTAATAACTGCGGCAACACGCAATAACTGGTTTCGGCAAGTTGCTCAGCAACCAGATCCAGTAAAGTGGGATCGATGAACAGCGGGGCGTTCAATGCGTAATTTCTCCATTATCACAAGGGCCTAACATCAAAAGTAAGCTATTGAAAAGACGGTGAAATGTAGCAGAAATTGCATCAGGGTGATGATTTATTTTTGGCTTGGCATGATGTAAGTAGACAGACTTAACCAAAAAACCAATAGGCAATAAATATTGCTGCGGTAATACCGGCAATATCGGCAGCCAGACCACAACTCACTGCATGCCGGACTTTGCGGATACCGACGGCGCCAAAATAGACTGCCAGCACATAAAATGTGGTTTCGGTGCTGCCCTGGACAATAGAGGATAAACGTCCGGCAAAAGAATCGGCGCCATGGACTTCCATGGTATCAATCATCATAGCCCGGGCACCGCTGCCGCTGAACGGTTTCATCAACGCGGTAGGCAGGGCATCTACAAATCTGTCATCGAAGCCGAAAAATAGCACAGCGTTACGCACGCCATCAGCCAGTAATTCCAGCGCACCACTGGCCCTGAACACACCAATCGCTACTAACATTGCGACCAGATAGGGAATGATCATAATGGCCGTGTTAAAGCCTTCTTTAGCACCCTCAATAAAGGCCTCATAGGCGTTTACCCGTTGCCAGGCGGCGGCAACAATAAAGGCGATAACCAAAGTGAAAATAACGATATTGCTGATCATTGCCGATTGAATCAGCATCTGTTCCTGACTGAGGCTGGAGAAATAGCCCAGTAAGCCAAACACCACTGCACTGATACCCCCCAGATAAGCCAATACGACTTTATCCAACAAATTGATTTTTTGTACGGCTGCGACGGTGATTAAACCAATCAAAGTGGAGCAATAAGTGGCTATCAGGATGGGGATAAAGACATCGGTGGGATTGGCGGCGCCCATTTGTGCCCGATAGGTAAAAATGGTTACCGGAAATAAAGTGACTGCCGAGGTATTAATGACCAGAAATAATATCTGAGCATTACTGGCGGTGTCTTTAAATGGATTAAGCTTTTGTAGCTCTTGCATGGCTTTAATACCCAGCGGCGTCGCGGCATTATCAAGACCGAGCGCATTGGCAGAAATATTCATCACCATGGCGCCCAGCGCCGGGTGGTGACGGGGTACTTCAGGCATCAGCCTGACAAAAAGTGGCGTCAAACCGCGGGTTAGCCATTCGACAAAGCCACTGCGTTCGCCAATTTTCATAATGCCCAGCCACAAGGCGAGAATACCGGTCAGGCCCAAGGCAATTTCAAAAGCAGTTTTTGAAAGTGCAAACAACGCCTGCATCATCTGGCTGAATATTTCGGTGTCACCGAGCATCAACAGTTTGAACAAAGCCACCGCAAAGGCAATCAGAAAAAAGGCGATCCAGATAATATTCAGCATGAGGGCTATTGTGGCACGCTAAAAAAAAAAGTCACTGCTAGCAGTGACTTTTTATGGGCTTAACTTAACGGCTTAACTTTTTTTGAATTTGTGCGGCCGTTTATAGCCTTTAGGAGCGGGCGGGCGTTCTTTTTTGAAACTGCGCCGTGAAGCAGTCGCAGCAATATCATCGTCACCAGCAAGACTCATGTTCAGTGGCTTATTAGCGACCCAGACTTTACGCAGATGCTGAAAAATATCTTTGGGCATACCTTGCGGTAAATCAATCAGACTGTGATCTTCGTTGATAGTGATGCGGCCGATAAACTGGCTTTCCATGCCGGCCTCATTGGCGATAGCGCCCACCAAGTTACGCGGTTCAACATTATCAGCACGACCCACTTCGACCCGATAAGTATCCATATCGGCTTCTTTCGGATGGGCACGCGGTGGCCGCGGGTCACTACGTTTTTCGCTACGTGGCGGACGATCGTCACGGAAGCGTTTTTCGGACTGTGGCCGTTCTTCACGCTGCGGACGTTCACTGACGTGTTTGACAGGATTCAGTGGCCGTTCTTTTTGCAGCAAAAATGCTAAAGCCGCGGCAATTTCAGTTGGATCGGCATCATGTTCTTGCTGATATTTACTGATAATGGTTTCAAAATAGGCCAGGTCTTGCGATTCAATGGTTTCTGAAAGCGTTTCCATAAACTGCAGTACACGGCGATCAGCAATATCTTCGGTACTTGGCAGCTGCATGCGGGTAATGGTTTGGCGCGTCGCTTTTTCAATGGCGCCGAGCATGCGTTTTTCGCGTGGGGAGACAAATAAAATCGCTTCACCTTTACGACCCGCGCGACCGGTACGGCCAATCCGATGTACATACGATTCAGTATCGTGAGGAATATCATAATTAACCACATGACTCATGCGCTCAATATCCAAACCTCGTGCGGCAACGTCGGTAGCAACCAGAATATCGATGCTACCTTTTTTCATGCGCTCAATGGTTTTCTCACGCAGCGCCTGATTCATATCACCATTAATGGCAGATGCTGAATAACCACGGGCTTCCAGCTTTTCGGCCAGTTCAACAGTGGCATTTTTGGTACGGACAAAAATAATCATGCCGTCGAAATCTTCGACTTCCAGAATACGGGTTAGCGCATCCAGTTTATGCATGCCGGTCACTTGCCAGTAACGCTGGTTAATGGTGGTGACCGTAGATGTTTTACTTTGAATACGGACATCAACCGGATCTTTCAGATATTTTTGCGCTACCCGGTGAATCGCGCCGGGCATGGTTGCAGAAAACAACGCGACCTGGCGGTTTTCCGGGGTTTCTTTGAGGATGGTTTCGACATCATCAATAAAGCCCATACGGAGCATTTCATCCGCTTCATCGAGCACTAAGGCTTCGAGTTTGGCAAGTTTCAAGGTGCCGCGGCGAATATGATCCAGGATCCGACCGGGCGTACCGACCACAACTTGTGGGTTACGCTGTAAAGAACGCAGCTGAATGCCCATGCTTTGACCGCCATAAATCGGCAGGATGTGGAAATCTTTTAAATGTTTGGCATAGCTTTGAATGGCTTCTGAAACCTGAATTGCCAATTCACGTGTTGGTGCCAACACCAATAATTGAGTAGCTTTGTTTTTAACATCAATACGGCTCAGTAACGGCAAGGCAAAAGCGGCCGTTTTACCGGTACCTGTTTGCGCCTGACCCAGCAAATCGCGGCCAGCTAACAGCGGCGGAATACTTTGTGCCTGAATCGGTGAAGGGGTTTCGTAACCGGCTTGTTGTACGGCTTGTAAAATAGCGGGGGCCAGCCCTAACTCACTGAATGAGGGCGTCGCTTGAATCTGTTCTGTAGACATGGAGTAACCTGTGAAGTGCAGTTTTATATGTAAAACTGTTTGGAGATGTAAGCAAGACGCGAATTATACCGACCTGACAGCGTAAAAGATAGCAAAATCATTTGTTTATTAATGTTGCCCGGGAGGATTAAGATGATGTTATCAACCACCTAAGGAGCAGTACATGGATCCGTTTTCGATTGATGCTTATAGCCCTGCCGAAGTAGCCAAACGTGTTGAGCAGGCTAGCCTCAGTAAATGTACCAATGACCCGTTTCGGGTGCTGGCATTAGCGGTATTAGCCGGGGCATTTATTGCCCTGGGCGCAGCATTTTATACATTGGTTATTCATGAGCCGGGCATGATGCCTTTAGGGGTATTAAAATGGCTTGGGGGGTTGGCATTTTGTTTGGGATTGGTCCTGGTGGTGGTGGCAGGCGCCGAATTGTTTACCGGTAATAACTTGCTGGTTATGGCCTTTGTGGATGGCAAAATCAGCGGCAGGCAGCTACTTAATAATTGGTTGATTGTTTATTTCGGCAATTTTATTGGGGCATTAGGCATATTGGTGTTGATTGCTTTATCCGGACTCTGGTGGCAGGGTGATGGATCAATGGCCGCCAAAACCGTGGCAATTGCCGAAAGCAAAGTTAATTTAACGTTTTGGGAAGCTTTTAGCCGCGGTGTTTTGTGTAATCTACTGGTGTGCCTCGCTATTTGGCTAACCATGGCGGGACGCAGCGTTACCGATAAAGTTTTAGCGGTGTTATTGCCGATCAGTGCTTTTGTGGCGCTGGGCTTTGAACATAGTGTTGCTAACATGTTTATCATTCCGGCCGGCATGCTGGCCAGCAATACGCAAGCTTGGCAAGGCATGGGGCTGAGCGTTTCGGAGAATTTAAATATCAGCGGCTTTGTGTTCGGCAATTTGCTGCCTGTGACCCTGGGTAATCTGGTGGGTGGCAGTATTTTGGTGGGCCTGTTTTATTGGTTTATTTACTTGCGTGACAATAGGAGAAATGATGACTGAACATACTTATAAACATATTGAGATCACCGGCAGCTCAACTGAAAGCTCGGATAAAGCCATTGAAAACGCCATCGCTAAGGCGGCAGAAACAGTGCATATGATTCACTGGTTTGAGGTGACTGATACCCGTGGTTATGTTGAGGAAGGCAAGATCAAATATTGGCAGGTAACCATCAAACTCGGCTTTCGCTTAGAAGGCTAATCGACGCGATGAAACTGATGCAGCCAGACCTTTGCGTCTGGCTGCCATTGCATGCCCGGATGCATGCGTAAAATCAATTGTTGGTATTCATTAAGACTGTCAAACCCTTCGGCTTTGGCATCAGCTTCAGTCATCTCGCCCAGTGTCTGACGACTGACATTGGTGATTTCAAAATCGATACCATCCAGCTTGAAGCGTTCACCGGGGTAACCATAAATACCATTACGGCGTTGCTGGGTCTTGTCACCATTGATTGCCAGAGCAATCAGTTTGGGCTGCGTTACCAGCCTATCTAATTCGCAGGTTTTAGCTGGATATGCGGTTGTCGTCATTATTTATTGATACGGGTAAATTTTGAGCCTTCCAGTGTCAGATTAAACATCAGACCTTTGTTGCCAAATACAAAACCGACAATCGGATCTTCAACATTGATGGTGTTGATGTCTTCACCAACGCCCCATTCAACAACAGCCACTGAGCCATCGACGCCGGCTTCCCAGCCTTTACTGGATTGGAAATATTCCAGGGCTTTATCTTCCAGAAAAACGATAATCACAGATTTGCTTTGCACACCCAACTGAAAACCAATCGACGCGCCAGCAGTACTGTAATAGGCAACCGTTTCAGTGCCGATTCGCAAGGCACCTTCGCCATATTCGCCGCCAATACCAAAGCCGGCTTTGATCACATTGGGAAATACCAAAGCGCCTTTGGCTTTGGCTAAATAGCGATCGCCCCCCGGCACTTCCTGTTTGAAGCGTTTGAGCGTTTCATCGACTTTGATATCAATTTCGGCAGCATTGGCGGCAAAAGCCGTAACTGGCAACATAAAACTAAATATAAGCAACAGAGCAGTGTGTAGCAGGCGGCTTAACATGGCATTATCCTCGATGATAAATAAATTGTTAAAGTAGCATGGAAAAAGACCATGCGAAAGAAAAAAGCTCGCTTGCGGCGGGGTTTAAATGGCTGAAATTAAACGATGCCCAGACTACTCAGATATTCGTCGTAGCTACCATCGAAATCAGTGATACCTTCATTTTCCATATCAAAAATTCGCGTCGCCAGAGACGATACAAATTCCCGATCATGGGAGACGAAAATCAGCGTGCCTTCATATTGCTCGAGGGCCATGTTAAGGGATTCAATTGATTCCATATCCATATGGTTAGTCGGTTCATCCATCACCAGAATATTGGGCTTTTGCAGGATTAATTTACCAAACAACATCCGGCCTTTTTCACCACCAGACAGCACATTCACTTTTTTATCTATTTGATGACCGGAAAATAATAAGCGACCCAGCGTACCGCGAATGACCTGTTCATCATCTTCTGGTGCGGCCCACTGACTCATCCATTCAAATAATGTCATATTGCTTTTGAACAGATTGTCGTGATCTTGCGCGTAATAACCGATATTGGCATTTTCGGACCATTTAACTTTACCGGCTTTGGGCCCTATTTCACCGACCAGCGTTTTTACCAACGTGGTTTTACCGATACCGTTAGGGCCAATAATGCCGATTTTTTCACCAACTTCAGCCATAAAGCTGAATTTTTCAAAAAGCTTATGTTCATCTTCATAACCCTGAGTCAGGTTACTGACTTCCACAGCGTTACGGAATAATTTTTTATCCTGATTAAAGCGGATAAATGGATTGACCCGGCTGGAGGGCTTGATGTCATCCAGTTGGATTTTCTCCATTTGTTTTTGTCGTGACGTCGCCTGTTTGGCTTTTGAGGCATTGGCCGAGAAGCGCGAGACAAATTCCTGAAGCTCTTTAATTTGGGCTTTTTTCTTGGCGTTATCAGATTGCAGACGTTCCCGTGCCTGGACTGAGGCAGTCATATATTCATCATAATTACCAGGATAAATCCGCAGCTCGCCATAATCCATATCCGCCATATGAGTGCAGATCCGGTTTAAAAAATGCCGGTCATGCGAAATGATAATCATGGTGCTGTTACGTTGACTCAAAATCTCTTCCAACCAGCGAATGGTATTGATATCCAGATGGTTGGTCGGCTCATCGAGTAATAGAATATCGGGGTCGGCAAATAACACCTGCGCCAGTAAAATCCGCAACTTCCAACCCGGCGCAATTTCGCTCATTGGGCCATAATGTTGCTCAACTGGAATCCCAACACCCAGCAATAATTCACCGGCACGTGATTCAGCGGTATAACCATCAAGCTCAGCATATTCACCTTCCAGATGCGCGACTTTCAGGCCATCTTCTTCGCTCATTTCGGGCAAGCTGTATATGCGATCCCGCTCATGATGCACTTCCCACAGCGCTTTATCCCCCATGATCACCACATCAATAACGCGCTGGTCTTCGTAGGCGAACTGATCCTGTTTCAGTACGGCAAACGATTCGTTGGGATCCCGCATCACATTGCCGGCAGTCGGATCCTGGACGCCAGCGAGGATTTTCATAAACGTTGATTTACCACAACCGTTGGCACCAATCAGGCCGTAACGATTGCCGTCACCAAATTTGACGGAAACATTTTCGAACAGGGGCTTGGCCCCAAATTGCATAGTGATATTGGCGGTGCTGAGCACGAAGAACCTCGATTAAAGCTGAATGTAACGGGAAAAACCCGCCATTATACCTGCTTTAATGCATTGCCGATAAGTTGCAGTTTGGCCTGGCGAGATAACTTCTTGATAGCGGCTTCCCGGCGGCTGGCAGAGGCTCTGTCCGGATGATTTTCCTGATAAACCAATTGTTTGGCGGCGCTACTGTGAAAAAACTTGGCGCCACCACGACCACTTTGGTGTTGATTTAACCGGCGCTCTAAATCGGTGGTAATACCTGTATATAAATGGCCATTTTCGGCTTCTATGATATACAGCGTCCAGTCATTTTTTGTCATTAAAATCGATTGCCACCGAATTGATACAATAACGTAACCCAGTGGGGGGCGGGCCATCATCAAACACATGACCCAAATGCGCATCACAGGTTTTACAACGTACTTCAGTGCGATCCATGCCATGGCTGTGATCGGCATGATGACTGACCACACCATGGTCGATCTGTGACGAAAAACTGGGCCAGCCACAACCAGCATCAAATTTATCATCAGATGTAAACAGCGGTGTGCCACAGCAAATACAGTGATATTGGCCCTGTTCCCGATGTTCGTAATATTGCCCGGAAAAAGGTGCTTCGGTGCCGGCTTGCCGGGTGACCCGATACTGTTCGGCAGTGAGTTGAGCTTGCCAGTCGGCATCAGTTTTTTGCAGTTTATCAGACATGATTTACGGCCATCATTGGTTTATAAAATAGTTTAATGCAATGACCGTTAATATGCAGCCCGGGTTCGAAATTAATGGTTTTATCGTTGATCCCCCTTATGAGGTAAATGCTCAAACCTCAATAATTTTAGACCTTAAATATCAAAGCATTAAGACAACTACACGTCTGGCGGGTCATTTTTCAAGATCAGGCAAACTGTTAGGATATGTAGCAATCAAGTAGGAGAGCCCCTCATGGCCCTGGAACAGGCACCCGAATGGCAAGCGCAGTTAGCCGGTGAGTTTGAACAAGCTTATATGCAGCAGCTCAAAGCTTTTTTGCAGCAGCAAAAGCAGGCGCACAAAGTTATTTTTCCG
>CBFHWI010000017.1:0-454 GCA_965659475.1 Methylophaga sp. | reverse complement strand
CTGGTTTCATGCGTTGGAAGCCACGCCTTTATCAAAAGTAAAAGTCGTGATCCTCGGTCAAGATCCCTATCACCAACAGGGTCAGGCACACGGTTTATGTTTTTCAGTGCAGCCGGGTGTGAAGATTCCGCCATCTCTGAATAATATTTATAAAGAATTAAAAAGCGATTTAGGTATCGATCCGGTCAGACATGGTTATCTGGAGAGCTGGGCGCAGCAGGGCGTATTGTTGTTGAATGCCGTATTAACGGTCGAACAAAATCAGGCCAATGCCCATCAAGGTAAGGGCTGGGAGCAATTCACCGATAAAATTATTGCCACCGTAAATGAGCAGGCACAAAACGTGGTGTTTATGCTGTGGGGCAGTTATGCACAGAAAAAAGGCGCGATGATAAATAATGATAAACATCTGGTGTTAAAAGCGCCGCACCCATCACCTTTATCGGCACATCGC
>CBFHWI010000016.1:0-42291 GCA_965659475.1 Methylophaga sp. | reverse complement strand
ACCTTTTCTATCCGCTATTAAAACCACATTAAACGATCATGCTGATGAAGTTGCCGGACTGGATCAGGCTATTGGTGATGGCGATCATCTGATTAATTTACAACGGGGGCTGGATGCGCTTATCGCTGAGATTGAGCGTCTCGACGAGATGAATTTATCAGAGGCTTTCAGCAAAATTGGGATGACATTAATGTCGACCATGGGAGGCGCATCGGGTTCTCTATTTGGCTCAATGTTTGTGGCGATGGGTAAAGCGGCTAAAGATAAATCGGTAAATTTTGCCAATATCGTCACAGCATTTACCGCCGGTGTTGAATCAGTCAAAGCACGAGGCAAAGCGGATGTTGGCGAAAAAACCATGCTGGATACGCTGATCCCCGCGATAAATAGCCTTCAGAAAAGTATTGATGAGAATCAATCACTTGAAGTCGCTTTAAGTCATATGAAACAAGCGGCTGAGACCGGTATGTTATCAACCAAAGAGATGCTAGCCACCAAAGGCCGTGCGTCATTTTTAGGCGAACGCGCCCGTGGGCATATTGATGCCGGTGCCCGCACCAGTCAACTGATGCTTTTTGCCATTGCTGATGTTTTAATTGAAAAAAATTAGAATAAATACATCCGCAGATTACGCAGATGGTCGCAGATTTAAAACCAATCTCTTGTGTTGCAAACTCTTGGCGCCGAAGTTAAGCAGAATGGCCTTTTGCAAACCGGATGCTTTGAGATAGTTAATGACTTGTGATTCTTGTTGCGCTGAAAGATTTTGTATGGCTTTCAATTCAACGATTACTGAACCGAAACACAAGAAATCAGCCTTATAAACTGTTTTGAGCAGTTTTTCTCGATAATGAATGGGTAGCTGCTTTTCGCGGACGTAAGGTATGCCATTCATCTGCAATTCCATTTCAAGCGCTTCCTGATATACCGATTCCAGAAAGCCGGAACCCAGCGCAGAATGAACACTCATTGCTGCACCAATAATGGCGTACGTTTGCATATCCTTTTGCATAATCTGCGCCCATCCGCGTAATCTGCGGATAAATTAATAAGTGCTTACTCTGTGCCCTCTGTGCCTCTGTGGTTAAATTTCAACAACCCCAGCGCAAAGCAGCGGTATGCACTGGCGCATCCCAAAGCTGAGTCAATTCATCGTCCAATAAGGTCAGCGTCACCGAGCAACCGGCCATATCCAATGACGTGGTGAAATTACCGACCAGCGAGCGGTGAATTTCAATTCCTTTGCGCTGCCAGTATTTGGCGGCAATATCAAAGACCAGATACAGCTCCATCAATGGCGTGGCACCTAATCCATTGATATGCAACAAGACTTTTTGTCCAGTTTTGGGTTGTAATGCTTTATCGATGGTATCAGCCAGCTGTTTAACCAATTCATCGGCTGATACTAACGGCACGATTTCCCGGCCACGCTCTCCATGGATGCCAACGCCCATTTCTACTTCATCATCGCTGATCGTAAATGTGGCTTTGCCAGCGGCGGGCACGGTACAGCTGTTTAAAGCCAGGCCCATCGAGGCGGTATTATTGGCAACTTTATCGCCCAGCGCTTTACAAGCTGCCAAATCCCAGCCTTGTTCAGCCGCTGCGCCAACGATTTTTTCGACCACCAGGGTGCCAGCGACACCACGACGGCCAGTGCTGTGATCGGCCGGTAAGGCCACATCATCGGCAACCAGAACGGTGTCGTTATCGATTTCAAGCATTTCTGAGGCGATCTCAAAATTCATCACATCGCCGGCATAATTTTTAACGATAAACAGCACACCGGCACCATTTTCAACTGCTTCAACGGCCGCGAGCATTTGATCGGGGGTGGGTGAGGTAAACACTTGCCCGGGGCATGCTGCATCCAACATACCTTTGCCGACCAAGCCAGTATGTAACGGTTCATGGCCACTACCGCCACCAGAAACCAATGCCACTTTGGGCTTATCTGCCAGATTCTTACGACTGACAAATCGTGGAATGGCATTAAAACTGACAATATCCTGATGCGCTGTAGCAAAACCATGCAAGCTGTCATCAAGCAACGTTT
The DNA here is from genome assembly GCA_965659475.1 of Methylophaga sp. GTDB lineage: Bacteria > Pseudomonadota > Gammaproteobacteria > Nitrosococcales > Methylophagaceae > Methylophaga. The sequence goes on along the minus strand of CBFHWI010000016.1, from coordinate 40,235 downwards.
CAACATCATTGAGAATTTTTTTCATGCTGCCATTCCTTATAAATTAAGCCTGTTAAAAGCTGGCTTTGAGTGTCTGGGTAATCGCTTGGATATCCGGCAAAATCCAGTCTGGCGCATAGTCAATATCAGCTAAATCAGCCTCGCTGGACACGCCAGTTAGCACCATCAAACTGCGCATACCCGCATTAACAGCACCGAGAATATCGGTATTTAAACGATCGCCAATCGCAATCGTGTTGTGCTGGTCGCTGCCGAGAATTTCTAAAGCCTGTTGATACAAAATCGGCTCCGGCTTGCCAATGACGATAGGGGTTTGGCCGGTTGCCGCGGTGAGCGCAGCGAGCACCCCACCATTTCCCATCACTTCACCTAGTTCGGTTGGTAAAGTGGTATCTGCGTTGGTGGCATAAAATGCCGCACCGGCGCGGATATTGAGTGTTGCAGTGGCCAGCTTATCCCAGGTCAGTTTGCGATCCAGCCCGGACACCACAATATCGGCACCGTCATTATTGATACCTTTTTCGGGTTGATTGACCTGATATAAATCAGTCAGCGTAAAGCCTTGCTGTTGCAGCGGTTTGGTCAATCCCTCCTCTCCGATCACATAAACCCGGCGCTGATCGGCTGGTAGATTCTCTTTTAAGTAGCGGGCCGTTGCCATGCTGGAGGTGAGGATTTCTGATGGCGATACCTGAACCGACATAGCTGCTAATTTATCAATGTATTGTTGTTGCGTCAGGCTGGCATTATTGGTCGCCAAAACAAACGGGATTTGTAACTCACGTAAAGTGGCAAAAAAATTACTCAGCCCCGGCAGTGGCTGATTGCCGTGCCAAAGTACGCCATCCATATCAATTATGAGGCCGCCAATATCGCTGATAGTCTGTGTCATAAAAAATACTCAATCTGACTGAAAGCCGGCAAACAATACCGGACTGTAATTGAGGCAAAGCCTCGCACAGTTGAATTCAACCTGTCCAGAGAGGGCTTGCTTATCTTTCATGTCCACCAATGTGGGTGGCTGTTTTTTTGTATCCGACAGAGCGCGATGCGATGAAATACAGGGAGGTATCTGACAAACGACCCTACTCGCATCTTGATTAGCAGTTTTTCAGTTCACAACCGAAGCGGAGATGAAAGATCAGCAAGCGCATTTAACTGCACTAAAAGCGTGCGCTATACCGTAAAAATTGACAGGCTTGAAGCATCTGCATTATAGTCTGCGGGCGTATTTTCAACGTAAAACCATATATAAATTAATTTTTAGGAGCATGTCAGCATGGCAAAAGCACTTATTCAAATGGCTCTGGATTCTCTGGATTTCGACCAAACCCTCGCACTTGCAGAACAAGTTGCCCCTTATGTCGACATTCTTGAAGTCGGTACCCCTTGCATCAAGTATAACGGTCTGGAGATCGTTACTGCGCTGAAAGCCAAATTCCCAAACAACCTGATCCTGGTTGATTTGAAAACAATGGATGCTGGTGAGTATGAAGCAACACCTTTCTATGAAGCAGGTGCTGACATCTGTACTGTTTTGGGTGTATCTGACAAAGCGACAATGGGCGGCGTTATTAAAGCAGCCAACGCTAACAACGCAGAAGCGCAAATCGACTTGATCAGCGTTAAAGACAAAAAAGCAGTTGCAACTGAAGCCGCTAAAAATGGTGCGCAAATCATCGGTGTTCACACTGGTCTGGACGCACAAGCTGCTGGCCAAACACCATTTGCCGATTTGCAAGCAATCGCTTCATTGAATCTGGGCGTGCGTATTTCAGTTGCTGGTGGCCTGAATAAAGACACCATCCAGAAAACTGTTCAAGCTGGTGCAACTATCGTTGTTGTTGGTGCTGCTATTTACGGCGCGCCATCTCCAGCAGAATCAGCTAAAGAACTGCGTGCATTGGTTGACGCTGCGTAAGCAGAGCCTGACAAGCACGATGTAAACTAAACGAGTGGCTATTGCCACTCGTTTTTTTTATCAACGTTCATTCAAACCGGGTTATGCGCACCAGATTATGACAACGCATGTTGTAGATTGGTGACAGTGGTCAAATCTAATGAAGCAGGTCTATAATTAAAGATCTACTGACATGGGTTGGCTTGCCACAATAAACCTAAAATAGTAATTTACCCGTTGCACCAACCTCTCTAACTGTTGGGCAGATGGGGTTCAAATAAAGGTAACAGGGGTATTTCTCATGAGTGAAAAAGGTTTATTAGCGTCTATCTGCGGCTTTTTCAAAGGCTTGTTTTCATCATCTGATAGCAGCGATTGCTGCGGTAATGATGCTGCAAAAAAATCAGCGAATGATGGCTTGACAGGTGTTGAGCATTATATCCGTAACAAAGCGCAAAACGGCCAGCAGTTAACCGGCGTTGAGCGCTACGTCCGTAGCAAGATGAGCAACAACAAGCCAGTGACTGGTGTTGAGAAATACATCCGGGAAAATGCAAATGGCAAGCCCATGACGGGTGTAGAGCGTTACATCCGCAGCAAAGCTTAAGTATTTAAGCCAGCTCGACCTTCATCAGCGGCTTATCGCTGATGAGCTTTGTTCTGAAAACTGCCGGCCTGGGTCGGCAATTTTTACTGAGCACGCCCAACAGTGACAAAAAAACTATTTTAATTAGATACAAAAAAGGTAATCACATGGCGAACTTACTTGATCAACTGAAGCAAATGACCGTGGTCGTGGCAGACACCGGTGACATTCAAGCCATCGAAAAATACACGCCGCGCGATGCAACAACTAACCCATCGCTGATCACTGCTGCTGCAGAGATGCCACAATATCAAAGTATTGTTGACGATACGCTGAAAGCTGCCCGTCAATCTTTGGGCGATAATGCTTCTGCAAAAGAAGTCGCAACACTGGCATTTGACCGTCTGGCAGTATCTTTTGGTCTGAAAATTCTCGACATTATTCCAGGTCGTGTTTCAACAGAAGTGGATGCGCGTCTGTCTTATGATACAGAATCAACCATCGCTAAGGGCCGTGAAATTATTGCCCAATATGAAGCCGCTGGTATTTCTAAAGATCGCATTCTGATCAAAATCGCATCTACTTGGGAAGGTATCCAAGCAGCAGCGGTATTGGAAAAAGAAGGCATTCATTGCAACCTGACTTTGCTGTTCGGTCTGCATCAAGCTATCGCTTGTGCTGAAAATGGCATTACACTGATTTCACCATTTGTTGGCCGTATTCTCGACTGGTACAAAAAAGACACTGGTCGTGATTCTTATGCCTCAAATGAAGATCCGGGTGTATTGTCAGTGACTGAAATCTACAGCTACTACAAAAAGTTTGGTTACAACACTGAAGTTATGGGCGCGAGCTTCCGTAATGTTGGTGAGATCACTGAACTGGCTGGTGTTGATTTGCTGACCATTTCACCAAAATTGCTGGATGAATTGCAAAGTACTGAAGGCACTCTGGAACGTAAACTGTCTCCTGAAGTATCAGCAAAAGCTGACATTCAGAAAATCAGTATGGACAAAGCCACCTTCGACACAATGCATGAAGAAAACCGTATGGCTGCTGAGAAGCTGTCTGAAGGTATTGATGGTTTTGCCAAAGCGTTAGAATCATTAGAAGACCTGCTGACTAAACGTCTGGCAGAACTGGAAGGCTAATCGCAGTTTATTAGCACCCGTCCAGCTGGTCATTTTACCAGCTGGACAACACAGTCTCTTAGAACAGCATGCTGTTCTGATTGCTGATTAGAAAGTCCCACAATAAGCACGGGATTATTTTTAAATTAATAGGAGAAAAAAACATGGCTGAAATTCAAATGGCTCTGGATTCATTGGATTTTGACGCAACTATGGCGCTGGCTGAACAAGTCGCTCCTTACGTCGATATTCTGGAAATTGGTACACCTTGCATCAAGTACAACGGTCTGAAACTGGTTAAAGCCCTGAAAGCGGCTCACCCAGATAAGAAAATCTTGGTTGACCTGAAAACTATGGATGCTGGTGAATACGAAGCAACACCTTTCTTCGAAGCTGGTGGTGATATCACTACTGTTCTGGGTGCGTCTGATATGGCCACCATGAAAGGCGTTATCAAAGCAGCAAACGCAAACAATGCTGAAGCACAAGTTGACTTGATCGGTGTTGAAGACAAAGCTGCTGTCGCTAAAGAAGCTGCTTCTAACGGCGCGCACATCATCGGTGTTCACACTGGTCTGGACGCACAAGCGGCAGGTCAAACACCATTCGAAGATCTGAAAACCATCACTGGTTTGGGTCTGAATGTTAAAGTTTCTGTTGCTGGTGGTATTAACAAAGACACTATCCAAAGCTGCGTAAAAGCAGGTGCGGCTATTGTTGTTGTTGGTGCGGCTATCTACGGTGCACCTTCTCCAGCAGAATCAGCTAAAGAACTGCGTGCATTGGTTGACGCAGCATAAGGATTAGTAAAATGACAATGCATCGTGATCTAGTTGTAAACAAAATCACTGATATCCTGAAAGCGACTGACAGTTCACTTGAAGCTGAATTTGTTGCCATGTGTGATGATGCCAAACGCATCTTTATCACTGGCGCAGGTCGTTCAAGACTGGTAGGCAACTTCCTGGGTATGAGGTTGATGCATAGTGGTTATACTGTCTATGTTCAAGGTGAAATCAGCACACCCAGTATCCGCGAAGGCGATTTGTTAATCGTTATTTCTGGTTCAGGTGAAACAACACAGCTGGTTTCATTTGCAAATAAAGCTAAATCTGAAAACGCAAAAGTGGTTTTGATTTGTTCAAAATCCAGTTCAACGATTGGTGATATCGCAGATAAAACAATTCAAATCGGTACTGATCAAAGCTTTGCCCCAACTAAGGGCATGCCGATGGGTACCATGTTTGAACTGTCTACCTTAATTTTCTTGGAAGCAATCGTTTCTCATCTTATTCATGAGAAAGGTATTCCCGAAGAGGAAATGAAATATAGACACGCTAATATGGAATAACCACTTTCCTTATCAGTAAATGAAAAAGGCAGCCTTCGGGTTGCCTTTTTTTTGGCTGAAAAGCTCTGATTACGCTAGGGCTTGTTTATCTTTCATATCCCCCCCTGCTGGCGGCTATTTTTGTGTCCGGCAAGGCGGAAAGCGCGTCGTGTAGTTATTCTACATCAGCGATTGACAAAATGGGTCTGGAACCCATTTGAACAGCTTTGCTGGCCGCGAAGCGGTGAAATACAGGGATGTATTTCATACAACGCAGCTGGGCGCAAAAATAGTCCCAGCCCTTCGGGTTGTGGCTGAAAAAAATGCCATTTATGTCCATGGATGGACGGTATGCCGGCGCGCCAAGGAGGCGCGCGCCGGTCTGCGTTGCTCGTCGTTTTTTTAGAATGGCTAAACGGCTCTCCTCGCGCCTTGATTGTCGTTTTTTCAGCTCACAACAGAGACGGAGATGAAAGATAAACAAGCCCTAACAATTGCACTGCCAATAGAGTGGCCCCATTTATCGCTGTATAATAATGTGTTTACTTTAATTTGTAGCCCAAAACCATGACCGCCAAAACACTTTACGACAAATTATGGGATCAACATGTGGTACGCAGCGAAAGCGACGGCACCGCTCTTCTGTATATTGATCGTCATTTAGTTCACGAAGTTACTTCGCCGCAGGCCTTTGAAGGTCTGCGTCTGGCTGGTCGTCTGCCCTATCGGCTGAATTCGATTTTGGCCACTCCGGATCATAATGTACCGACCAGTCATCGGGATCAGGGTATTGCTGATCCAATTTCGCGCTTGCAAGTCGAAACACTGGATCAAAACTGCGCACAATTTGGTATTACCGAATTTGGCCTAAATGATATGCGTCAGGGTATTGTCCACGTGGTTGGCCCAGAACAAGGCGCTACACTGCCCGGGATGACCGTGGTCTGTGGTGATTCACATACCTCCACGCATGGCGCATTTGGCGCGCTGGCGTTTGGCATTGGCACCTCTGAGGTTGAGCACGTCATGGCAACCCAATGCCTGATTCAACGCAAATCGAAAAACATGCAGGTCCGTGTTGAAGGCCACGTCAATCCTGGGATTACGGCCAAAGATATCGTGCTGGCCATCATTGGCGAAATCGGTACCGCTGGCGGCAATGGTTATGCCATTGAATTTGCCGGTGAAGCGATTCAGGCTTTGTCTATGGAAGGCCGCATGACAGTCTGCAATATGACGATTGAAGCAGGTGCACGCGCTGGCATGGTTGCAGTTGATGACACCACGATTAATTATTTAAAAGACCGGCCGTTTGCGCCTAAAGGCGACAACTGGGGCAAAGCAGTAACTGCGTGGCAGGATTTGTATTCCGATCCGGGTGCGCATTTCGATAAAGTCGTGGTACTAAAAGCTGCCGATATCAGACCCCAAGTCACTTGGGGCACGTCGCCAGAAATGGTGGTATCAGTCGATGCCAATATTCCCGATCCGGCTGCTGAACAAGATGCGGTAAAACGCAACGGCATGCAAAAAGCGCTGAACTACATGGGTTTATCGGCCAATCTGCCTATCACTAATATTAAATTAGATCGGGTATTTATCGGTTCTTGCACCAATTCACGTATCGAAGATCTGCGGGAAGCTGCGGCAGCCATTAAAGGTGGCAAAGTCGCCAGCAGCGTCAAACAAGCCATGGTGGTAGCAGGTTCGGGGTTAGTTAAACAACAAGCCGAACAGGAAGGCCTGGATAAAGTGTTTATCGAAGCCGGTTTTGAATGGCGTGACCCGGGTTGTTCTATGTGTTTAGCCATGAATGCCGATCGTCTGGAAGCGGGTGAACACTGCGCCTCGACATCAAACCGTAACTTTGAAGGGCGTCAGGGACAAGGTGGTCGTACCCATTTGGTCAGCCCGGCGATGGCGGCAGCGGCAGCCATTGCCGGCCATTTTGTTGATATCACAGCCCATTAATGACCGCTGATTATGAGGCGGCAGCGGAACAACTTGTCACGCTGCGCGACTTTTTGCGCTGGACGACTTCACGCTTTCATGAAGCGCAGTTGTTTTACGGACATGGTAATGATGACGCCTTTAACGAAGCGACGCAGCTGATTTTGCACAGTCTGCAATTGCCGGTCAGCGACATGCCGGACATATTTCTTGATGCCCGCTTAACGGCTGACGAAAAAAGCAGCCTGCTTGGTCTGATTAAACGGCGTATCGATGAACGACTGCCGGCCCCTTATCTGACCCATGAAGCCTGGTTTGCTGGGCTGCCATTTTATGTCGATGAACGGGTGTTAATTCCCCGCTCGCCCTTTGCTGAATTAATTGCCAGTGACTTTTCGCCCTGGTTGTCCGAGCCGGAAAATATCAACCGTATTCTTGATATGTGCACCGGTAGTGCCTGTATTGCTATTGCGCTGGCCTATGCTTTCCCAGAAGCGGCTGTTGATGCTGTAGATATCAGCCGTGATGCGCTGGACGTCGCCGAAATCAATCAATCAAAACACCAATTGTTGGACCGATTGCAATTAATTGAATCGGATTTATGGGCGAATCTGGACAAAAGCCAGCAGTACGATTTAATCGTCAGCAATCCGCCTTATGTGGGTGATGCCGAAATGGCAACCCTGCCAACCGAATATCGTCATGAACCAGCCGCGGCATTAAGAGCAGATGACAATGGCTTGGCATTGGTGGAGCAAATCATTATTGGCGCCGCAGACTTTTTAACGGCGGATGGCCTGTTATTTGTCGAAGTGGGTAATAGCGACCAAGCCGTTTCCGAGAAATGGCCCATGATGGACTTTATGTGGCTGGATTTTGAACAAGGTGGCCATGGTGTATTTATGCTGACCCAGCCGCAATGTCTGGCTTTTGCTAACAACCATTAAAATGTTTTAGCCGGCTTCAGGCTGATATTGCCTGACACAATTCCGGCCGGCCATTTTCGCCTGATACATCGCCCGGTCGGCCATTTCAAACAAGCTGTTTAAGTTGTCTTGCTGGTCATGGCGTAATTCCGCAACACCGACGCTGAGGCTAATACCCAGATTCGCAGGCTTAAAGCGTGATAATCGTTTTTGCATCAGCCCCATCAGCGCCGCGGCGCCTTCAGCATCACAGCCTGGCAATAACAAAACAAATTCTTCGCCGGCCCAGCGCGCCACCATATCGACGTCACGTACATGCCTTTTTAACCAGTTACCGAGCTCCGCCAGCACCTGGTCACCTTTGATATGACCATGCTCATCATTGAGTGCCCGAAAATTATCGAGATCCAGTACCGCCATCGACAAATCGCGTTTAAAGCGATACGCCTCACTGAAATATTTTCCGGCAAATTCGCGCAGTGCATGACGATTAAATAACTGGGTCAGCTGATCTAACATCGCCAGGCTGTAAAGCGAATTTTGCTGGGCGCGCAGTTCGCGGACATTCTGATAGCTAGTGATATGGTTAAACACCCGTTGCCGTAATTCTTCACGGACGATCGGCTTTGACACAAAGTCATTAACACCGAGGTGAAATAACTCAATCTTGCGGGAAATATTATCAAAGCCAGAAGTGGCGATAATCGGCACATTGCCGTATTCCTCACGTAGCCGGCGGATTTTGCGCACCAGCGTAATGCCACTCATGCTGCCTTCGAGCATGATATCGGTGATCACCAGATCATAATCACCACCACTAAACGCTTGCCATGCTTCTTCGGCAAAGGTGTAAGCATCAACATCAAGTCCCATATCAGTCAGTAAATCTATGATAATGGTTTGTAACACTCGCGAGTCTTCGATAAATAACACGCGGCCCGATAACTGACGCGTTTCACGCTCGGCCAGTCGCTGTATATAGGTCTCTAACTCATGGCCATCGTGTTTGCTGAAGATATCGGTGGCACCGGCCAACAGCGCCTGCTTGAGTGTGCGAGCCGTATCATTTTCGGTCAGTACCAAAACGGCAACAAAATCATAGCCATTGACCGATCGCAACTGGCCACAAAACTCACTGCCGGCAATATCCGGTAAATCATCACTGCAGCAAACTAAACGAAACCGTGAGACATTCGCCAATACCAATCCCTGTTGGCCATTTTCTGCCAGTTCAACACTGAACCCAGCAGACTCCAGAATTTTTTTCGCTTCATCACGAAACTCAGCGGACGCATCCACCACAAGCGCATTGAGTTTTTGCACAGGCGATTCCTTCTCCATTGCTAAGGCTTGTTTATCTTCCATATCCACCATTGCTGGCGGCTGCTTTTGTGGCCGTCAAGGCTGAAATTGCGCTGTGTCATTCTTCTACATCAGCGATAAATGGCTCTGGGACTTATTTCATACAAGGCAGCCGGGCGCAAAAATAGTCCCAGCCCTTCGGGTTGTAACTGAAAAAGCCCCTGCATTCTGCCTTTTCAAACAGGTAAACGGCAAGCCTGATTAATCTGTAAGATTTTGCCGGTGAATTCACTGCGCAAATAAAAGCCACGTGGGTTTTGCTGGATAAGACTGCCATCGTCAGCTATCGCCTGTGCCAGAACCCGGCTATTGGCAGCTTTAGGACGAATCTGTAACACTTGGCCTTGCCTCGCGGATAAGCCGGCCTGACCACTGAGCACCAGCGCATCCATCAGCTCCTCCCAATCTTGTTTTAATAAAGCTGTCTGCTCAGTATCCGGCTGCCATAAAAACCCCTCGCCAACATAGCGCTCGGCAAGTGGAATCGTATTATCTGCTTCGACCGGTAACCATAATACTTTAGCCAGTTTGCGGCGCAGCCAGCTGTCTTGCCAGCGTAACTCACCAGTTTCAGTCAGACTGACAGTGCAGACATAGGTCGATTCTTTAGGCAGCCCATTGGCAGCCAGTGGTAAGGTTTTCAGCTCAATACCGAGCCCTGTGAAATCGGGTTCGGCATGACTGCCGGCATCAGCACCCAGTATTTTTTCCAATAAACCGCCAACCCAGCCTTTGTGACGACGTAAATCTTCTGGCACAGCAATATTCAGCGGGGCTGCAAGTTGTCCGAGTGTCTGTCCGGCAATAGCCTGGCATCGCTGCAGTAATTCAGCTTCGGATTGTGGCGGAACTTGGCTACGGTAAATTTCATCTGACATACGGGCATGATAATCTAGCGTGCCAGATTCTGCTTGGAACCAACATTTTGACCGCACTGACCATCGAACACCTGAACAAAATCTATGGCAATGGCCTGCAGGCGCTGAATGATATTAACCTTAACGTCGAACAAGGCGATTTTTTTGCTCTGCTTGGCCCCAATGGCGCCGGTAAATCTACAACCATTGGTGTTATCACCTCGCTGGTGACTAAAACCACCGGCCGGGTACAAGTGTTTGATGCCGACTTAGATAACAATACCGAGCTTGCCAAAAGCTATATTGGTCTGGTGCCACAGGAATTTAATTTCAACGGTTTTGAGCAGGTCAAACATATTTTGCTGACCCAGGCGGGCTATTACGGTTTATCAGCCAAAGAAGCAGAACCACGCGCCGACGCTCTGCTCAAGCAATTAGGCTTATGGGATAAACGCACAACACCGTCCCGCGCTTTATCAGGCGGTATGAAGCGCCGACTGATGATCGCCCGGGCGCTGGTCCATAATCCGAAATTATTGATCCTTGATGAACCAACCGCTGGCGTTGATATTGAACTGCGCCGCTCGATGTGGACGTTTTTGCGCGATATCAACCGTCAGGGCACGACGATTATTCTGACCACACATTATCTTGAAGAAGCTGAAAACCTCTGCCGCAATATCGCCATTATTGATAAAGGCCGGATCGTCGAAAATACTGATATGAAATCGCTGCTTAATCGTCTCGATAAAGAAACTTTTGTCCTGGATTTGCAACAACCGCTGACCGATAGCCATCTATTAAATGGCATTGCCCATCATCAGGTCGACAGTACCACCATCGAAATTGAACTCAATCGCAGTGACAGTCTTAACGGCCTGTTCAGCGTGCTTAGTGAGCGAGGCATTCACGTCGCCAGTATGAAAAACAAGGTCAACCGGCTGGAAGAGCTATTTCTGAAACTGGTTGAACCGTCGGAGAAACATTGATGTCTGCAAGCCGTCATCCACAACACTGGATCGCATTTAAAACCATTGTTACCCGTGAAATCCGCCGATTTTTAAGGATCTGGGCACAAACCTTATTGCCACCCGCCATCACCATGACGCTGTATTTCATTATTTTTGGCAATCTGATTGGCACCCGGATTGGTGAGATGGAAGGCTTCACCTATATGCAATATATCGCGCCGGGCGTGATTATGATGGCGATTATCAACAATGCCTACGCCAATGTGGCGTCATCGTTTTTCAGCGCCAAATTTCAGAGCCATATTGAAGAGCTGATTGTCGCGCCGGTGCCCAATTATCTGATTTTGGCCGGCTATGTGGCCGGTGGCACCACGCGCGGTCTGCTGATTGGCATGATTGTGTCAATGGTGGCTTTGTTCTTTACCGATTTAACCATTCAGCATTATTGGATCACTTTCACGATGGTGTTGCTGAGCGCCGTATTATTCGCTTTGGGCGGTTTTATTAACGCAGTCTATGCGCGCAGCTTTGATGAAATATCGATTATTCCAACTTTTATTCTAACGCCGCTGACCTATCTGGGCGGTGTGTTTTACTCCATTAATTTATTGCCTGAGTTTTGGCAAAACGTGTCGTTACTGAACCCGGTTTTGTATATGGTCAACGCGTTTCGTTATGGCCTGCTGGGCATTTCCGATGTCTCGGTGTTTTGGGCATTTGCCATTATTGTGCTGTTTATAGCAATGCTGACCTGGTATGCCCTGCACTTGCTGCATAAGGGCACCGGATTACGGAATTAAATGATACTCACCACAGAGCCACAGAGGGCACAGAGTTTTTTTGGTATCCGCAGATTACGCAGATTTCCGCAGATTTTATTTTTTGTTGCCTAGACTACAGCACGATTACACCCGAAATACCCGTCGCGAATTAGCTATTGGGAGTTAAAACGCCTTGTCCTAGGGTGTTTCATGACGAACGCCATGGAATCATCCAAAAAACTGCACTGAATTGCCAACTTCCCCCATTAACAGTGCATTACTGATTCAGAAATAATCTGCGGTAATCTGCGTAATCTGCGGATAGTTATTCTTTCAAATTCTCCGCGCCCTCTGTGGTTAACCTTTATCAACCAATCAGTTTTAAAGCATGGCGAATCACATCAATATCCGCACCCAGTAAATGGGCATTTTCACTTAAATACCGCCGCCAGCGTTTGGCGCCGGGTTGCCCCTGAAACAGCCCCAGCATATGCCGGGTAATCGATTTTAACGGCCGGCCTTCGCGCATCCGCTGTTCGATATACGGCAACATTTGTTCAACAATTTCCGGCTCGCTAGCAACGGTTGAATCATCACCAAAAATCCGTTGATCAGCAGCCGCCAGCAAATAGGGCTGGTGATAGATGGCCCGACCAATCATCGCACCATCGACTTTTTGCAGATGTTGTAAAGCCTCATCAATGCTATGAACACCGCCGTTAATGTCAGTATGTAACTGTGGGAAATCGGCTTTAATCTGGTACACGCGATCATAATCCAGCGGCGGGACATCACGGTTTTGCTTTGGGCTTAAGCCCTGCAGCCAGGCTTTTCGAGCGTGCAAAATCAATGCATCGGCGCCAGCTTTATCAATGGCACTGACAAATTGATAAAGAAATTGATAACTATCTTGCTCATCAATGCCCAGCCGAGTTTTCACTGTAATCGGAATTGAAACGGCGGCTTTCATCGCCGCCACGCCCTCGGCGACCAAATCGGGACTGGCCATTAAACAGGCGCCAAACTGGCCATTTTGTACCCGGTCACTGGGGCAGCCGACATTCAAATTTACTTCCTGAAAACCGGCGTCTTCCGCTAATTTGGCGCAGGCCGCTAAATCATCGGGGGCACAACCGCCGAGTTGCAAAGCCAGTGGATATTCCGCCGCATCATGATCCAAAAAACGCGCAGTATCGCCATGCAACAATGCACCCGTTGTCACCATTTCGGTATATAACAGCGTATGCCGAGACAGTAACCGGCATAAATAGCGAAAATCCCGATCGGTCCAATCGAGCATTGGCGCCACTGACAGGCGATGGGCGGTTTTCAGTTCAGTATTCACAAGCAGTCTTTTTGATTTTAATCGGTTATTTTCGCAAATCAGCCGGTAAAATGCCCACATGAATGTCTTTTACCCAGTCATTAAATGAGCTTTTTCGAGCTGAACGGTATCAATATTGCCGTCAAACGCAGTGCCCGGCGAAAAACCATGGCCTTGAAAGTGCGCGGTGATGAGGTCTCACTACATCTGCCCAAGCGCCTGCCGTTATGGCTGGGCAAACAATTTGTCGCCAAACAACAGGATTGGTTAAATGCCAGATTGCTGATGATCGGCCAACAAGCCAAGCGCATTTTTACTGCCGAGAGCAAACAGCCTTATCTGGGCAATGACTACCCGCTGCAGCTCAATCCCGATTTACAACAACGCCGGCAACTGGTTTTTGATCATCAGCAGTTTTATCTTAAATTACCGATTACTGCTGATAGTGAGATGATTAAAAACACGCTATCACGCGGTTATAAACAATTAGCAGAAGCCTACCTACCAGCACGTTGCCAACAGCTTGCTAATGTCACAGGATTACAACCAAAGAAAGTCCAGCTGCGCCGCTATAAAGCCCGGTGGGGCAGCTGCAATGCCCGCGGCGAAGTGCAACTGAACTGGCTGCTGATTCAGGCACCACCGGCGGTGATTGATTACGTTATCATCCATGAGTTATGTCATTTACAACAGATGAATCACAGCGCCAATTTTTGGCAGTTGGTTGAACAATTTACTGCTGATTATCGAGATCATCGCCGTTGGCTGAAACAACATGGGGCGTTATTAATGCTCTAGATGGTCTTGATTAACTTGTTTTTTTTCGACTATCAATTATCATATGAGGTTCGGGTAAGGAACGCTGCGACAGAGTTTACCTCTGCTAGGCTTACCCAATGCAATCTTCAAACGGCGTTCATTATTAACAGGTCACTGGTAGTAATGGACGAAGTTTCCGAACTTTTCTCATAGTCCGACTATCTTTACCTACATTAAATAATGAGGAAGTTGTCTATGAGTAGTGCTTATCTTTTTACCTCTGAATCGGTTTCAGAAGGTCATCCAGATAAAGTCGCTGATCAAATCTCCGATGCAGTACTCGACGCAATAATTGAAAAGGATCCTCAGGCACGTGTTGCCTGCGAAACCCTTATCAAAACGGGTGTTGCTATTGTTGCCGGTGAAATCACCACGTCTGCCTGGGTGGATCTCGAGCAAATCGTCCGCGATACCATCTGTGAAATTGGTTATACCAGCTCTGATGTTGGTTTTGATGGTCAAACCTGTGGTGTGATGTCGGTTATCGGTAAACAATCCCCTGATATCAATATGGGGGTTGATCGCGGTAGCGAAGATGAGCAAGGTGCTGGTGATCAAGGCCTGATGTTTGGTTATGCCAGTAATGAAACGGAAGTGTTGATGCCGGCGCCAATCACCTATGCCCATCGCCTGGTTAAACGTCAGGCACATATCCGCAAATCCGGTGAATTGCCTTGGCTGCGTCCCGATGCCAAAAGCCAGGTCACGTTTATCTATGAAGACGGCAAACCGGTGGGCATTGATACCGTCGTGTTATCGACGCAACATAATCCGGAAATCAAACAGTCTGACTTACATGAAGCGGTGATGGAACACATCATCAAACCAGTTCTGCCAGCAGAATGGCTGACTAAAAACACCCGCTTTCATATCAACCCCACCGGCCAGTTTATTATCGGTGGCCCGGTCGGTGATTGCGGTCTGACCGGCCGGAAAATCATTGTTGATACCTATGGCGGTATGGCCCGTCATGGTGGCGGCGCGTTTTCCGGTAAAGATCCATCCAAAGTCGATCGCAGCGCCGCTTATGCTGGTCGTTATGTCGCCAAAAATATTGTTGCCGCCGGCCTTGCTGATCGCTGTGAAATTCAGGTGTCTTATGCCATCGGTGTTGCCCACCCTACTTCTATCAGTGTTGATACCTTTGGCACTGGCAAAATCAGTGAAGAAAGATTGGTCACGCTGGTTCGTGAACACTTTGATCTGCGCCCGGTTGGGCTTATCAAAATGCTTGATCTGGTACGCCCCATTTACCAACAAACCGCCGCCTACGGCCACTTTGGCCGTGAAGAAGCTGACTTTAGCTGGGAACGAACTGACCTTGCCCCAGTCTTACGCGACGCTGCCGGCCTTAAATAATTAATAGGATATTTATCATGCAATCTCAAGTTGTCAAAAACCTAAAACCAGACTACAAAGTCGCCGATATCAGCCTCGCCAAATGGGGTCATCAGGAAATTAAAATCGCCGAAAGCGAAATGCCTGGTCTGATGGCATTACGCGAAGAATATGCCGGTAAAGCGCCGTTAAAAGGTGCCCGCATTGCTGGCTGTCTGCATATGACTATTCAAACAGCGGTGCTGATTGAAACGTTGATCGAACTCGGCGCTGAAGTACGCTGGTCATCATGCAATATTTTCTCAACCCAAGATCATGCGGCCGCTGCAATGGCTGATCAGGGTATTCCGGTATTTGCCTGGAAAGGCGAAACTGAAGAAGAAGCCGTCTGGTGTATTCGCCAAACGGTGGTTGGCCCAAATAATTGGCGGCCGAATTTAATCTTAGATGATGGCGGTGATTTAACGCAGATCATGCATAACGAGTTCCCAGAATTACTGGATGATGTCCGTGGCTTGTCAGAAGAAACCACTACCGGCGTCCATCGCTTATACGAAATGATGAAAGCTGGCACTTTGAAAGTCCCAGCTATTAACGTAAATGACTCCGTGACCAAATCTAAATTTGATAATCTTTACGGCTGTCGTGAATCTTTGCTTGACGGCATCAAACGCGCCACCGACGTGATGGTCGCGGGTAAAATTTGTGTGGTCTTAGGCTACGGTGATGTCGGTAAAGGCTGTGCGCAGGCATTCCGCGGTATGGGCGCGACCGTGTTTATCACTGAAATTGATCCGATTTGTGCCCTGCAGGCAGCGATGGAAGGTTACCGGATTGTCACCATGGATGAAGTCGCTGATAAAGCCGATATATTTGTCACCGCCACCGGCAATATCAATGTGATTAACCATGACCATATGGCTGCGATGCGCAATGAAGCCATCGTTTGTAATATCGGTCACTTTGATAACGAAATTGATGTCGCTTCGCTGCTTAACTACGAGTGGGAAAATATTAAACCACAAGTTGACCACGTCATTTTCCCTGACGGCAAACGCATTATCCTGCTGGCTGAAGGCCGTTTGGTGAATCTGGGTTGTGCCACTGGCCATCCAAGTTTTGTCATGTCAGCCTCGTTCACCAATCAGGTGATGGCACAAATCGAGTTGTGGGATAACCACAAAAACTATGAAAACAAAGTCTATGTACTACCGAAACGACTTGATGAAAAAGTCGCCCGGCTGCATTTGAGCCGAATCGGTGCACATCTCACCGAAATGACGGCGGATCAAGCACAATATCTTGGTCTGGAACAAACCGGCCCTTATAAACCAGATCATTACCGTTATTAAACTAAAACGGGGCTAACTGAAAAGTTAGCCCTTTTTCTTTGTAGAGAAGTTAAACAAAATCATGGCGACATCCCCTGTTATCAGCTGCGAGTTTTTTCCACCTAAAACTGACAAAGGCGTCACTAATTTATTACAGGTGCAGGAAAAGCTAACGGCTTTACGGCCGGCTTTTTACTCAGTTACTTTCGGCGCCGGTGGTTCAACGCAGGACAATACGCTGGATGCCGTAGTGGCGATTCAGCAACGTGCTGCCATAACCGGCATTGATGCGGCACCACATTTATCTTGTGTTGGCTCGTCCAGAGAGCGCATTCGCAACATTTTGCAAACCTATATTGATAACGATATTTCCAGGCTGGTCGCTTTGCGTGGTGATTTACCGTCGGGTATGCGCGATCCCGGCGATTTTCGTTATGCCAATGAATTAGTGGCGTTTATTCGTGCTGAAACCGGTGATCATTTTACGATTGAGGTGGCTGCTTATCCAGAAGTGCATCCCCAAGCACAGAATGCCAACAGCGACTTTGAAAACTTCAAGCGCAAAGTCGATGCTGGCGCCGACAGTGCTATTACCCAGTATTTTTACAATATTGATGCCTATCTGTATTTCGCTGATCGCTGTATGCAGGCCGGCATTGAAATTCCCATTATTCCCGGCATTATGCCGATCAATAATTATGCGCAATTGGCCCGTTTTTCTGCTGGCTGTGGGGCAGAAATTCCGCGTTGGCTGCGCAAAAAGCTTGAAGCCTATTACGATGACATTCCTTCGATGCAGGCGTTTACCACTGATTTCCTAACCGATTTCACCGAACAATTGCTGGAAATCGACGTTCCGGGGCTGCATTTTTACAGTATGAACAAATCTGAGCCGGTTCTGACCGTCTGTGAACGACTGGGCTTAATCGACCGTTAACCGTTAATATCTGGCAAATGAATTATTTTGCTGAATCATTGCTGGCAGCGCTGCAACTGCTTCTGAATCTGGATGCCGATGTTTGGCAGGTTATCACCACTTCGGTCATGATCTCTGTGATTGCTGCCATCCTGTCAGCCGTGCTGGCGGTGCCGGCTGGTGTGATGATGGCGATTCATTCCTTTCCCGGTAAAAACAGCCTGCAACATTTGCTCAATACGCTCATGGCCATGCCCACCGTGGTCATTGGCTTATTGCTGTATGGTTTACTGAGCCGGATGGGACCTTTGGGTGACTGGGGTTTACTGTACACGCCGACGGCAATCATCATGGCGCAAGCGATTCTGATTTTGCCAATCATGATGAATCTGACCATTACCGCCGTTAAAGGAGCTGATCCACGTTTATTGCCGACCTTAAAAAGCTTAGGCGCCGATCGCAGGCAGCAGACATTACAAATTATGCGCACCGTGCGGCTGGCAATTGTCATCGCCATTATTAGCGGCTTTGGCCGGGCGATTGGCGAAGTCGGTGCAGCGATGATGCTGGGCGGCAATATTGAAGGTTATACCCGCACCATGACCACCGCGATTGCCCTGGAAACCAGCAAAGGCGAATTTGAACTGGCACTGGCGTTGGGTATTGTCTTACTGCTAATCGCTTTTTTATTGAATTTCACACTATCTGCTTTGGATAAACGTATTCAATGACCGCCTGCTACCAACTGCAAAATGTACAAATGCACTATGGCACGCAGTGTGTGCTGGATATTCCGGCGCTGCGTATAGAACATGGCCAGACGCTGGCGATTCTCGGCCAGAATGGTGCCGGTAAGTCGACTTTATTATCGTTATTGGCTTTGCTCAGCAAACCCTCAAATGGCGATCTTTTTTTATTTGCCGAAAGTACGCAAAAAGTCTCACGACTGCAGCGCCAACGTATCGGTCTGGTTGCCCAGCAACCCTATTTGTTGCCCGGCAGTGTCCGCGACAATATTGCCCTGGCCCTACGTTGTCAGCATATTGCCAAAAGCAAACATTCCCAGTGGATTAAGCAGGCGCTGGAAGCGGTGAATTTAACGCATCTGGCCGATCAGGGTGCCGCCACCTTATCTGGAGGTGAATTAAAGCGTGCTGCGCTGGCGCGGGTGCTGGCCTATCAGCCTGATATTTTGCTGCTTGACGAGCCTTTTTCTCATCTCGACAGTCAGCATATCCGCCAGCTGGAAGATTTAATTCAACAACTCAGCAATAACCAGCGTACGGTGATTTTCACCACCCATGATCGAATGCAGGCCTACGCGCTGGCCAGTCAGCATATTCATTTGCTCAATGGCCGCCTGACCGAAACGCCGTTGTTGAATTTATTTCATGGCCATTTCAGTGGCGACTGTTTTGATACCGGCAAACTCAAACTGTATGCCAGTCCGGCGCAAACCAATGCCCGGCATATTGCCATTGATCCGCGGGAAATCATCATCAGCCGCCATCCTGATAAAGACAGCAGCGCCCGCAACCAATTGCAGGGCCGGCTGATTCAGATTGCTGAGGAAGGCAGTGAAGTACGTTTAAGTATCGACTGTGGTGAAGCGTTTCAGGTGATTATCAGCCCTCCGTCACTGCAACAACTGCAGCTCCAGCTTGGTGACCTGCTGTGGCTGAGTTTTAAAGCTAGTGCTGTAGCACTGCTTTGACCGGCGTTTATTTTTACAAGCCATATAGGCAACGGCGCCGGCTTTGCGGTAACATTGACTCATGCTCATAACTTCTCGTCGTCCAATCTAAGTGAAACCCTCGTTACAGCTACGTGTAGGCCAAAGTCTATCGATGACACCCCAGTTGCAACAGGCGATCCGCTTGTTACAACTTTCATCGCTGGAATTACAGGTCGAAATACAAGAAGCGCTGGAAACCAATCCGCTGCTGGAAGTCGAAGAAGACTATGATTATGATGCGCCAGAAACGACCACGCGGAGTAATGAAGATGACAGCCGCGAAATAAGTGAACTGGAAAACAGCGATATCCCCGAAGATTTACCGGTTGATTCCCAGTGGGAAGACACCTTTGAACAGCAACACAGTGGCAGCCTTAGCAGCACCAGCAATGCGGATGCTGAATTTGAGCGCGACAGTCAGGATGGCAGTGGCGATAATCTACAGCAGCACTTGCTCTGGCAAATGCGCCTGACGCCTTTTACCGATACCGAACAAGCCATTGCCACCACCATTATTGATTCGATCGAAGACGATGGTTATTTAAAGTGCACGCTGGAAGACATTCAACAAAGTCTCGGTGAAGAATTTGCTGAAATTGAACTCGACGAAATCGAAACGGTGCTGCACCGGATCCAGCATTTTGACCCGGTCGGTGTCGGCGCTCGCGATTTACGCGAATGTTTGCTGATTCAGTTAAGGCTCTATGATGCCGCCGCTTTGCAGCATATAGACGTGCTGACTGAGCTTATCGACAAACACCTGGATACGTTGGCGAAACGGGATTACGCACTGATTAAACGGGCGCTGAAAGTCTCGGATGATGAATTAACCGAACTGGTGCGTAGTATTCAGTTGCTTAATCCGCGCCCCGGCAGTTTGATTCAAACCGACAACACCGAATACATTGTCCCTGATGTTTATGCCAAAAAAATAAATGGCCGATGGCGCTTGTCACTCAATCCTGACAATGCGCCGCGTTTGCAAATCGCCGAACATTACGCGCAACTAATTAATCGCGCCGATAGCAGCGCCGAAAATACCTATCTGAAAAATAATTTGCAGGAAGCACGCTGGTTTTTAAAAAGCCTGCAAAGCCGCAACGAAACACTGGTCAAAGTCACTGAAGCGATTGTCGAGCGGCAAAAAGACTTTCTGGATCATGGTGAAGAAGCGATGCGCCCTCTGGTGCTGGCTGATATTGCCGAAACAGTGGAAATGCATGAGTCGACTATTTCCCGGGTGACCACCCGCAAATATCTACATACCCCGCGTGGTATTTTTGAATTAAAATTTTTCTTTTCCAGCCATGTCGGGACAGAAAGTGGCGGTGAATGTTCTGCAACCGCCATCCGCGCCATCATCAAAAAATTAGTCGCGGCAGAAAATCCAAGAAAACCACTGAGTGACAGCAAAATTGCTGATATCCTCGGTGAAGAAGGCATTAATGTTGCCCGACGGACCATTGCTAAGTACCGGGAAACATTGTCAATACTGCCTTCAAACGAGCGTAAGCGACTGGTATAAAACCAGTTTTCATCCACCAACAGGAGTGATGCATTATGCAATTAAACCTAAGCGGACAACATCTTGATATCACCGATAGTCTTCGGGATCATGTCAATAAAAAATTTGAAAAGCTGACTCGACATTTCGACCATATGACCAATGTACATGTGGTGTTGGCCGTTGAAAAAGATCGCCAGAAAGCCGAGGCTACAGTGCACGTTAGTGGCGCTGACTTGTTTGCCTCAGACGAACACGAAAATATGTATAGCGCTATCGAAAATCTGGTCGCCAAGCTTGATAGGCAGATCATCAAGCATAAAGATAAAATCACTAATCACCATCAAGCCGATGGTGCCATGCAAAAGCACAATGCAAGTTAAGGTCTGATTTATGCTCATCGCTGCGCTGCTAGTGAATGCCGATAACATCAGTTATCACGACGAAGCCACCAGTAAAAAACGGGTGCTCGAAAATTTGAGTCGTTTGCTGGCGGCCAACAGCGAGGCATTATCCGCCGAGAAAATTTTTCAGGTACTGCTTGAGCGCGAACGCTTGGGCAGTACCGGACTCGGCAAAGGCGTGGCAATTCCTCATGCCCGCGTTCCCGATTTAACCCATACTGTTGCGGCCATGTTGACGCTATCTGAACCAGTTGATTTTGAAGCTTCTGACGGCCAGCCAATAGATATCGCTTTTGGCTTGTTAGTCCCGGAAGAAGATTCAGAAAATCATTTGCAACATTTATCACGGCTGGTGACGCTATTCCGTAATGCTGAATGTTGTAGCAAAATTCGTCAGGCAGGTAATGCTGAAGCAATCTTCGAATACTTGCTGTCAATCGACGAAGATTAAAATGGTAATTGTTTTAACAGGCGGTTACCCGCGGCCCTGACTAGCAAATAAATCCCATGCCGCTATCCCCTGAACAACCGACTGTCATCCAACGCCATGCGGTAATGGTTTGCTGGCATCAATACGGCCTGTTAATTTGCGGCCCTCCCGGTATTGGCAAAAGCAGTCTGGCATTAGCGATGTTAAACCAGGGCGGTCAGTTAATTGCTGATGATTGTGTCGACATTACCCGCCGCGAGGGACAGTTAATCGCCCAGTGCCCAGCTGCCCATATTGGTTTATTACATAGCCGCGAACTGGGTTTGCTGAATATTCGCAGCCTGTTTACTGATAATGCCGTTCTCGCTGAATCGAATATTGATTTCATTATCGAACTGTTACCTCAGCCGCCTCAGCAGCTGGCGTTTTGCCCAGAATCATCTGAGAAAATTTTGGGTGTCAACGTCGACATTCTGGCATTAAGCATGGTTAACCCACTCAGCCTGACCGAACGTATTACCCTCTGGCTACAGCAGCGATCCATGAAGACCAAAGTCTGACATTTGCGAAATCACCTGATATCTATTACATTCAAGACCGTTACCCGCTCAGACAAACGGCCCAGAGACAGCAAATGACGGTAGGCATTTTAATCGTATCGCATAATCATATCGGTACCGAGCTCATCAATACCGCAAGACAAATGTTGTCCTGCTGTCCGTTGCCGACCAAAGTGATTTCCATTGAGGTCAAAGACAACCCAGACGCCATTCGTAAACAATTAAATCGCGATTTAATAGGACTGGATCAGGGTAACGGCATATTGATCCTGACTGATATGTTTGGCTCAACGCCCAGCAATATTGCCTGCGCCGTATCGGATCGCAATGATATCCGCATTGTCTCTGGCTTAAACCTGCCAATGCTGGTCCGGGTGCTGAATTACCCAACACTCAATCTGGATGAACTCGAAATCAAAGCCATCAGCGGTGGCCAGGAAGGCATTGTGCGTTGCCACCACTCTGGATATTTGTCATGACCCAGCAAACCTTCACCATCATCAATAAGCTTGGCTTACATGCCCGTGCAGCGGCTAAATTTGTGACCACTGCTTCGACCTTTAATGCCGATATTATGGTGCGCCGTGATGGCCGTGAAGTGAATGGCAAAAGTATCATGGGCGTGATGATGCTGGCAGCCGCCAAAGGTACCGAAATTACTGTCTGCGCTGATGGGAATGATGCCGATGCCGCACTGAAAGCCATCGGTGAACTGATTGACAATTATTTTGAGGAAGGCCAATGACCCTCGAACTACAAGGGCTGGGCGTCTCCCGAGGCATTGCAATAGGCCGTGCCCATATTCTGTTTCATAACCAGCCGGATGTACGGGAATATCTGATCCCAGCGTTTGCGATTGAACAGGAAGTCGAGCGCTTGCTGGAAGCCATTGAACAGGCCAAACAACAGTTAAAAGCCATTCGTAATCATATTCCGGCCAATGCGCCATCAGATGTCATTTCCTTCATTGATACGCATATTTTGATGCTCAATGACTCATCATTGAGCAAAGTACCCGTCGATATGATTCGCCAGCGACGTTGTAATGCCGAGTGGGCTTTGCAACTGCAGCGTGACGCATTGATCAATGTCTTTAATGAGATGGATGATCCCTATCTGCGTACCCGCCGTGATGATGTCGATCATGTGGTCAACCGGGTGCATCGGATCCTCGCTGATCAAGAGGTCGCCGATCACGAAATCCCTGATGGCCGTCTCAAAGGCCATATCATTATTGCCGAGGATTTAACGCCTGCTGATACGGTATTAATGCAGCATCAGGGCATTGCTGGTTTTGTTACTGAACATGGTGGTGCGACATCGCATACCACAATTCTGGCGCGTAGCCTCGGTATTCCAGCAATTATTGGCGTCGAGTCAGTACGCCGTTATGTGCAGGATAACGAGCCACTGATCGTTGATGGCGAAGCCGGCATTATGATCGCCGGCGCTGACGACAGCACTACCACACAATTTCAGCAGCGGCAGGTTGCGTTTTACGAACATATTTCGTCATTAAGCCGCTATAAATCACAGCCCACCAAAACCCGTGATGGCAAAGCGATCACTTTGCTCGCCAACGCTGAGTTACCCGAAGATATTGGTACTATTTCGGCTGCCGGCGCCCAGGGTATTGGTCTGTATCGTACTGAGTTTTTATATATGAACCGGCTGGCACCACCGGAAGAAGAAGAACAATTGGCCGCTTACCGTGATGTCGTCGAAGGTATGAACAACCACCCGGTCACCATTCGTACCTTTGATTTGGGTGCTGATAAAACGGTGGATGGTGGCCGGCAGCTTTCCCAAAATGTGGTCACCAACCCGGCGCTCGGTTTGCGGGCCATTCGTTTATGCCTGGCGCAACCGGCGATGTTTCGTACCCAGTTGCGGGCGATTTTGAGGGCATCAGCCTTTGGCAAGATCAAAATCATGTTTCCGATGATTTCGACGATGCATGAGCTGACGCAAGCGCGAAATCTGCTGGAACAATGCAAAGTTGAATTAGAACGCGAAGGCTTGGAATACGACCGGCATATTGAAACTGGCGCGATGATCGAAATCCCGGCCAGCGCCGTCTGCGCAGATATGTTTGCCCGGCATGTGGATTTTCTGTCAATCGGTACCAATGACTTGATTCAGTACACACTGGCGATTGACCGTATTGATGATCACGTCAACTATCTTTATGACCCGCTACATCCGGCTGTGCTTAAGCTGATTCATCTCACGCTGGAAGCCGGTAAACGTCATAACATTCCGGTATCAATGTGCGGTGAGATGGCGGGTGACCCGCGTTTCACACGACTATTGCTGGCGATGGGGCTGGAACACTTCAGCATGCATCCCAATGCCTTGCTGGAAGTGAAACAAATCATCAATGAAACCGATTTGGGTCAGTTGCCGACCAATACCCTGCAAATCATGGATGTTTCCGATGCAATGGAAGCCGATATGCTGCTCGAACAAGTCAACGCGCCGGAGCATGATCACTAAGACCCGCTTATTTTTTTACGGCTATCTAATTAACCGTAAAGATGATCTGACCTTAGATTTAACGCTATCCAGCATCGGCCCCACAGGCTAAAATACACCACAAGTCAATTTCCAAACACCGACGCGCTGTGGAGCCGGTTATGTCTGAGCTGGATCAATACCATGCTTTAAATCATTCGCTCGATACCCTGGCAGATGCGCTGCAAAGTGGCCGCTTCGTCAGGATGCGGCGCTTATTGGCTAGTTTGCATCCAGCAGAAACAGCACATTTGCTGGAATCACTGCCACCCGCTGAACGGAAAGTCTGCTGGCCAATCATCAATCCCGAACTGCGCGGTGAGGTGCTGTCTTATATCGGTGAGGATGTCCGAACCAGCCTGATGGTTGATATGGATACCGCTGACCTGCTCAGCGCCACCGAAGATCTTGATACCGATGACGTGGTCGACTTGCTGCAGGATCTGCCGGACCATGTCATGCAGGAAGTGTTGCGGGCGATGGACAGCCAGCGTCGTCGCCGCATTGAAGTGATTCTCGGTTTTGAGGAAGACACTGCCGGCGGTTTAATGAATACCGACGTGGTGACAGTACGTTCGGATATCACCCTCGAAGTGGTGCTGCGCTATTTGCGCATGCTCGGCGATTTACCGGAAAACACCGACAGCTTGTATGTCGTTGATCACAAAGATAGATATCTCGGCACTTTGCGTTTATCACAGGTGGTCAGTCGCAGCCGGTCGATGACGGTACGGGAAGTCATGTCGCATCAGGTCGATGCCATTCCGGCCAATATGTCTGATGAAGATGTTGCCCACCGCTTCGAAAAACATGATTTGATTTCCGCGCCGGTAGTCGACAAAGATAATCACTTGCTCGGTCGTATCACTATCGATGACGTGGTCGACGTTATCCGCGATGTTGCCGAACATTCGATGTTGAGCATGGCCGGCTTGAGTGAAGATGAAGATACCTTTGCGCCAGTGAAAAAAAGCGTCCATCGCCGCTCAGTTTGGCTGGGTATCAACTTAATTACCGCCTTTCTGGCTTCCTGGGTGATAGGCTTGTTTGATACCACTATCGAAAAAGTCGTTGCGCTGGCAGTATTGATGCCAATTGTGGCCAGTATGGGCGGTATTGCCGGCAGTCAAACGTTGACTTTGGTTATTCGCTCCATGGCACTTGGTCAGTTAAATGACAAAAACCAACGCTGGCTGCTGCGTAAAGAACTCGCCGTTGGTGCGCTCAACGGTATTATTTGGGCGATGGCTATCGCCGTTGTTACCTTTTTATGGTTTCAGGATGTCGGTATCGCGATTTTGATTGGGGTGGCGATTATTATTAATCTGGTAGCCGCGTCACTGGCCGGCGTCACCATTCCGCTGGCGCTGAAAAAATTCGGAATCGATCCAGCACTGTCGGGCAGTGTATTGTTAACGACGATTACCGATGTGGTCGGTTTTATGGCCTTCCTCGGATTTGCTACAGTATTTATTGTTTAATTATTGACCGGAATTTTTTATGTCAGGCAACAGCTTCGGAAAACTATTCACCGTCACCACTTTCGGTGAAAGTCACGGCCCTGGTTTGGGCGCTATTGTCGATGGCTGCCCGCCGGGTATGGCATTGTCTGAAGCTGATTTACAAGGCGATCTGGATCGGCGCCGTCCCGGTAAAAGTCGCCATGAAACCCAGCGTCGTGAACCCGATAAGGTGAGAATTCTGTCAGGGGTTTTTGAAGGCAAAACCACCGGCACACCGATTGGTTTATTGATCGAAAACGTCGATCAACGCTCCAAAGATTACGGCAATATTGCCCAGCAATTCAGACCAGCCCATGCCGACTATGCCTATCACCATAAATTTGGTTTCCGCGATTATCGCGGTGGTGGCCGTTCATCAGCACGCGAGACCGCGATGCGGGTTGCCGCTGGCGGCATTGCCAAAAAATACCTGTACGAACGCTATGGCATCGAAATTCAGGGCTATATGGCACAACTCGGCCCGATAAAAGCACAAACCCTGGACTTCTCACATCTGGATAACAGTCTGTTTTTTAATCCGGATCCGGCCATTGAAAAACAGCTAGAAGATTACATGGATGCCCTGCGTAAAGAAGGTAACTCCATCGGCGCACGGATTAATGTTATCGCCCGTCACGTGCCGCCCGGTCTGGGTGAACCGATTTTTGACCGGCTGGATGCCGATATTGCCCATGCCATGATGAGCATTAATGCTGTTAAAGGCGTGGAAATTGGCGCCGGTTTTGAATCGGTCACCCAAAAAGGCACCGAGCACCGTGATGAAATAACGCCGCAAGGCTTTCTCAGCAATAATGCCGGCGGCACGCTGGGTGGTATTTCCAGTGGCCAGGATATTCTGGTCAGCATGGCCTTAAAACCGACTTCCAGTTTGCGTATTCCGGGTCGCAGTATTGATGTAAATGGTGATCCGATAGAGGTTGTCACCCATGGTCGTCATGACCCATGTGTAGGCATTCGGGCAACGCCGATTGCTGAAGCCATGCTGGCATTAGTGTTAATGGATCATATGCTGCGTCAGCGTGGCCAGAATGCTGATGTAAAAACCGATACGCCTATTATCCCAGCTCAAGCCTGAGTTCGTGCCCTTACCCCAAGTGCCTTACTGGCGACTGTCAGGCTTTTATTTTTTCTACTTCGCAACGCTCGGTGTGCTGGTGCCCTATTTTGGGCTATATTTGCAATGGGAAGGTTTTTCTGCCCGGCAAATCGGTGAACTGACCGCCATCCTGCTGGCGAGCCGGATTATTGCCCCAAATGTCTGGGG
This sequence comes from Methylophaga sp., assembly GCA_965659475.1. Classification (GTDB taxonomy): domain Bacteria; phylum Pseudomonadota; class Gammaproteobacteria; order Nitrosococcales; family Methylophagaceae; genus Methylophaga. The sequence goes on along the minus strand of CBFHWI010000016.1, from coordinate 12,800 downwards.
CTGGATCGCCGATCATCAGGGCCAGCGAATGAAAATTGTTCGCCTTGCCAGTTTTATCGGGGTGCTGGCATTTAGCGGTATTTTCATCAATCAGAATTTTCTGTGGATGGCGCTGGTGTTGATGACTTTCAGTTTTTTCTGGAATGCCACGCTGCCGCAATTTGAAGTCACCACCCTGCAGCATCTCGGTGAACACAGTCATCATTACAGCAAAATACGTCTTTGGGGCTCGGTGGGCTTTATTGTCATTGTGTTGTTGCTCGGCTGGCTAACCGAAAAATTTGATGCCGGCATCGTGCCTTATGCCTTGCTAATCAGCACTGCCGGGATCTGGCTGGTTAGTCTTAGCGTACCGGAGTCGGCCAGCCGGCATTTAAGCCTTGAGCATGTGCCGTTGAAAACCGTTTTAAAACAACCTTCAGTTTTGGCTTTTTTGGCCATCTGTTTTCTGATGCTGCTGGCGCATGGACCGTATTACACGTTTTACAGTATTTATTTAGAAATGCATGGTTATGGCCGCAGCCTGATAGGTGTGTTGTGGGCATTGGGCGTCGTCGCTGAAATCGGGGTGTTTTTGCTAATGCATCGCTGGTTGCCTAAATTCGGCATCCGTTTGGTGCTGCTGGCTAGTTGTCTGCTCAGTGCACTGCGCTGGACACTGATTGCCTTATTCCCGGAAAACCTAACCATGCTGATTGCCGCACAAAGCCTGCACGCCGCTAGTTACGGCATGTTTCACGCCTCGGCGATTGCCTGGGTACATCAACATTTTACCGGCCGTAATCAGGGCCGTGGTCAGGCTTTGTATAGCAGTGTCAGCTTTGGCGCCGGCGGCGCAGCAGGCAGTCTGCTCAGCGGCTACCTATGGTTAGAACCGGGACCATCGGCAACCTATTTGCTGGCTGCCGTCGTTGCGCTGTTCGCCTTTGTTATTGGTTATCTGTGGCTAAAGCAGCATTCTGAATACAGCAACAAATCAGCTGAAAACCCGCATTAAATCTGTATTGTGCGCTTCCCAACACGCTGTTAAAGCGGCTATAATTCAACGCTAATTAATCAACAAACTTTGTGGATGGCTACCCGGCCATCGCTGATCAGGTGGGATATGCATTTCTCAATCAAGAAAGGGCTTACACTGCCCTTAGCAGGCGCGCCCGAACAAACCATCATGGATGGCAATCCGGTGCAATCCGTCGCCGTTCTGGGTAATGAATATGTGGGTATGCGGCCCACCATGCTGGTTGATGAAGGTGACCGGGTAAAACTGGGACAACCACTGTTTGAAGACAAAAAAAATCCCGGCGTATTATTTACTTCACCTGGCGCGGGTATTGTTAAAGCGATTAATCGGGGTGCCAAACGCGCACTGCAATCCGTTGTTATCGAGTTGGATGGCAATGATGCAGTCAGTTTTGATTCTTATGCCGCTGGCGAACTTGGCAAACTGGATCGCCAAACGGTTGAACAACAATTAGTGACCTCCGGTTTATGGTTGGCACTACGTACGCGTCCCTACAGCAAGACCCCGGAACTTGGCAGCGAGCCCCACGCCATCTTCGTCACAGCCATTGACAGCAGTCCGCTGGCTGCTGATCCGGCATTAATTATCAACACTTATGCCGAAGATTTTAAGCATGGCCTGACAGTGCTTAGCCGGCTGACCTCTGGCAAAATCAATTTGTGCCAGGCCCCACAAACAGCATTGCCGACACCTGATATAGCCAATCTTGATACTTACACTTTTTCCGGCCCGCATCCCAGCGGCCTAGTGGGTACGCATATTCATTTCATCGACCCGGTTGGCGTCAAAAAAACTGTCTGGCATATTAATTATCAGGACGTTATCGCTATCGGCAAGTTGTTTACCCGTGGCCAATATTGGGTAGAACGAATCGTGTCTATGGCCGGACCACTGGTTAATAAACCGCGCCTGATCCGGACACGGCTGGGTGCCAATACGGAAGATTTGGTACGCGGTGAAGTGCAAGATGTGCAATCGCGGGTCATTTCCGGTTCGGTGCTACATGGCCACACAGCCAGTAACTGGGCAGCCTATTTAGGTCGTTTCCATACGCAAATTTCAGTGATTGCCGAAGGCCACCAACGCGAATTACTGGGCTGGATCCGTCCAGGTGGCAAAGATAAGTTTTCAGCATTAAATGTGTTTTTCTCAAAAATCCTCGGCAAGAAAAATCTGGCCCTGACCACCTCACAAAACGGTAGCCCACGAGCCATGGTGCCGGTAGGTGTCTTTGAATATGTGATGCCACTGGATATTTTGCCAACACAACTCTTGCGCGCTTTATTGGTCAGAGATACGGACTCGGCACAGGCTCTGGGCTGCTTAGAACTCGATGAAGAAGATCTGGCCCTATGTTCCTATGTTTGTTCCGGTAAATATGATTATGGCCCGGCGCTACGGGTCAATCTCACGCAAATTGAAAAAGAAGGTTAGCTATGGCGCGCGTCAGAAGATTCCTCGACCGAATTGAACCGTCCTTTCAAAAAGGCGGGCCGTATGAGAAGTTTTTCGCCCTCTATGAAATGGTGGATACCTTTATTTACAGCCCAGCAGACACTACTCGTGGTTCACCGCATGTAAGGGATGGCATCGATCTGAAACGGGTGATGAGCTATGTCGTTGTGGCGACATTCCCAGTTCTGCTACTGATGCTTTGGAACACCGGCTTTCAGGCTAACAGCGCCATGGCCGATCTGGGTATGTCCACCGTTGAAGGCTGGCGCGGCTGGATCATGAATACGCTGGGAATCACCTACAATCCCAGTAGTGTTTTCTCCAATATGTTTCACGGGCTGCTGTATTTTCTGCCTATCTATCTGACCACGCTGATCGCCGGCGGTACGTTTGAAGTTATTTTTGCCGCAGTGCGTAATCATGAAGTCAACGAAGGCTTTCTGGTCACATCAATGCTTTACACGCTGACCCTGCCGCCTTCGACGCCGCTCTGGCAAGTGGCGCTGGGGATTATATTTGGTGTCGTTATCGGTAAAGAAGTGTTTGGCGGTACCGGTAAAAACTTCTTAAACCCAGCGTTGACCGGTCGGGCATTTTTGTATTTTGCCTACCCCGCTTCTATGTCGGGAGACGCGGTGTGGACGGCAATTGACGGTTATACCGGTGCCACACCTTTAGGTCTGGCCGCATTAGGCGGTGTTGAAGCCATTACCGAGGCCGGCTATAGCTGGGGCCAAACCTTTATCGGCATGATGCCAGGCTCTTTGGGTGAAACCTCAACGCTGGCAATCTTGTTTGGTATGACCTTCCTGTTAATCACCCGAGTTGCCTCCTACCGCATCATGCTCGGGGTATTCCTCGGCATGTTCCTGACCACCGCACTGTTTAATTTAATCGGCAGTGACACCAATCCGATGTTTAGTATGCCGTGGTACTGGCATATGACACTGGGCGGTTTTGCCTTTGGTATGGTGTTTATGGCAACCGATCCGGTGTCAGCCGCCATGACCAATAAAGGCCGCTGGATTTACGGCATTTTGATCGGCTTTATGACTATTTTGATCCGCGTCATTAACCCAGCTTTCCCGGAAGGCATTATGCTGGCTATTTTGTTCGCCAATATCTTTGCACCGCTAATTGATCATTTTGTCGTGCAGGCCAACGTCAAACGCCGACTACAACGAGTTTAACTATGACTGAATCAACGCAGAAAAAGGGCTTTTTAGGCAGCCTGATGGCTTTGCCTAATGATGACCCGCGAAAAACAATTTTCATTGCCGTGTTGCTTTGTCTGGTTTGCTCCGTGCTGGTTTCGACAGCAGCCGTTGTCCTGAAAGGTCAGCAAACTATCAATAAGAAAAATGATATCCGCAAAAATATTCTGGCGGTAACCGGTCTTTATCAACCGGGAATGGACATTGACGCTGCTTTTGAGCGCTTTGATGTGCAGTTGGTGAATTTAGATGCTGGCCAATACGCTGATAGTGTTGTTGATGTGGACCCGGCAACTTTTGACCAATATAAAGCCGCTGCCACACCTGAATATGCCGTCAATATTGAGGATGATATTGCCGGCATCGGTAATCGAGCCAAATATGCGCCCATTTATTTACTGCGTGATTCTGTGACCAACGCGGTGCAGCAAGTTATTCTGCCGGTCAGTGGTTATGGTTTATGGTCAACCATGTATGGATTCTTATCAGTAGAAGCCGACTTAAATACCATTGCCGGTTTACGTTTTTACCAACATGCCGAAACGCCGGGCCTTGGTGGTGAAATTGATAACCCCCGCTGGCGTGCCAAGTGGGAAGGCAAAAAACTTTACGATGGCAACGGCAATGTTGAACTGCGTGTCGTGCGCGGTTTCGTCGACGAAAATGCCAGCAATGCCGAGTACAAAATTGATGGTTTATCCGGTGCCACATTAACCAGTCAGGGTGTTTCTAACATGATGGTTTATTGGTTGGGCGAACAGGGTTTTGGCCCGTTTTTACATAATTTACGCGCTGAGTTGGAGAGTAACTGATGGCAAGTCAGGCGAAAAAAAATATTGTTGACCCTTTGATCGACAATAACCCCATTACGTTGCAAGTGCTGGGCATTTGCTCTGCGCTGGCGGTGACCACGAGTATGTCCGCGGCATTGATTATGTCGATTGCCCTGACCACCGTAACGGCATTCTCCGGCGCGATTATCAGTTCGATTCGGGCGCATATCCCCAGCAGTATTCGTATCATCGTACAAATGACGATTATTGCCTCTCTGGTCATTATTGTTGACCAGGTGCTTAAAGCATATGCCTATGAGGCCAGCAAACAGTTATCGGTATTTGTCGGCCTGATCATTACCAACTGTATCGTGTTGGGGCGTGCCGAAGCTTACGCAATGAAAAACCCACCAGTGATGAGTTTCCTCGATGGTCTGGGTAATGGTTTGGGTTACAGCCTGATACTGATGGCCGTGGCCTTCTTCCGTGAGTTATTTGGTGCCGGTAAATTATTTGGCCAAACTATCATTCCGGTTGCCAACGAGGGCGGCTGGTATGTGCCAAATGGTCTGATGCTGCTGCCGCCAAGCGCTTTCTTTATCATTGGCTTGATGATTTGGGCAATTCGCAGCTGGAAGCCACAACAAGTGGAAGCCCCGGATTATCAAATCCATCAGGTGCACCGGACGGAGGTACTGTAAGTGGAACATTATCTCAGTCTGTTTATCCGCTCGATTTTTGTCGAGAATCTGGCCTTGGCTTTCTTCCTGGGCATGTGTACCTTTCTGGCGGTTTCCAAAAAAATTGAAACGGCGCTGGGCCTGGGCATTGCCGTTATTGTGGTGCAGACAATTACGGTGCCGGCCAATAATCTGATTTATCAGTATTTGCTACAGGAAGGCGCGCTGGCCTGGGCAGGCCTGCCCGATGTTGATTTAAGTTTTCTCGGCCTGATTAGCTATATCGGTGTCATCGCGGCCATGGTACAAATCCTGGAAATGGCCATGGATAAATATGCGCCGGCACTTTATAACGCGCTGGGTATTTTCCTGCCGCTGATCACCGTTAACTGCGCCATTCTGGGTGGTACGTTGTTTATGGTGGAACGTGATTACAATCTGGCGGAAAGTACTGTTTATGGTGTTGGTAGTGGTTTTGGCTGGGCGCTGGCTATCACCGCCATTGCCGGTATTCGCGAAAAACTGAAATATTCCGATGTTCCTGATGGCTTGCAAGGTTTAGGTATTACCTTTATTACCGCAGGTTTAATGGCGCTTGGATTTATGGCCTTCTCGGGGATTCAACTGTAATGGAAATCATACTCGGTATTATTTTATTCACGTTGATCATCATGCTGCTGGTCGGTGTCATTCTCGGCGCCCGCTCTAAGCTGGTAGCCACCGGTGATATTGAAATTGTTATCAATGACGAAAAAACCATTCGCACGCAGGCCGGTGGCAAATTACTAGGTGCGCTGGCCAATGCCAATTTATTCGTGTCGTCAGCTTGTGGTGGTGGTGGTACCTGCGCGCAATGCAAAGTAAAAATCTTTGAAGGTGGGGGTTCAATTCTGCCCACTGAAGAATCACATATCACCAAACGTGAAGCCGCCGAAGGCGATCGCCTGTCCTGTCAGGTGGCTGTTAAACAAAATATGCGTATTCAGGTGCCGGAAGAAGTATTTGGCGTCAAAAAATGGGAGTGCACCGTTCGCTCTAATGATAATGTTGCGACGTTTATCAAAGAACTGATTCTTGAATTGCCAGAAGGCGAAGATGTTAAATTCCGTGCCGGTGGTTTTATTCAGATCGAATGCCCGCCGCATACCGTTGAATATAAAAACTTTAGCATTGGCGATGAATATCGACCGGACTGGGATCGTTTTGATCTGTGGCGTTACAAATCAGTCGTTAAAGAAGATGTGGTGCGGGCCTATTCGATGGCCAACTACCCGGAAGAGAAAGGCGTTATTTTGCTCAATGTGCGGATTGCTTCACCGCCGCCCAACAATGATGATGTACCGCCGGGCATCATGTCCTCTTATATCTTTAATCTGAAAGCCGGTGACAAAGTGACGATTTCGGGGCCATTTGGTGAGTTTTTTGCCAAAGATACCGACAAAGAAATGGTCTTCATCGGTGGTGGTGCCGGTATGGCACCGATGCGTTCACATATTTTTGATCAACTGGGTCGCATCAAAACCAAACGCAAAATCACTTTTTGGTATGGCGCACGTAGTTTACGGGAAATGTTCTATACCGAAGACTTTGACCAGTTGGCTGCCGAACATGACAACTTTAACTGGCAGGTCGCGCTATCTGATCCGCTGCCCGAAGATAACTGGCAGGGTTACACTGGCTTTATCCATAATGTGCTGTATGAAAACTATCTCAAAGATCATCCGGCACCAGAAGATTGCGAATATTATATGTGTGGTCCACCGATGATGAATGCCGCGGTGATTAAAATGCTGGAAGATTTGGGTGTTGAGCGTGAAAATATTATGCTCGACGACTTCGGGGGCTAAATGTCGACGTTTTTCGCTGCTTTTGTATTGTTATTACTCGTCGTCGCCAGCATGGCAATAGGTGTAATATTTGGTCGTGGCGCTATCAAAGGCAGTTGTGGCGGCCTCAACCAGGTCGGCTTGTCTGGTAGCTGTGGCGGCGCTTGTAGCGCTGAAGAAAAACAACAATGTGCGACACGTAAACACGCACAGGAAAACGCGTAAGTTACCGCTGAGGAGAGAGCAGCATGCTGGCATCACTGAAAGTTAAAGATCATATGAACGGCACCAAGTTAACGTTCACGCCGGATATGGATGTACTCAGGGCAATTCATCAGTTGATTGAACTTAAGATCTCCGGCGCTCCCGTGATTGATCATCACGGTAATTTAATTGGCTTTTTGTCAGAAAAAGACTGTATGCAGGTCGCCTTGAATGCCGCTTATCAAGGTGAATCTGCCGGCCGTGTTGAAGAATATATGCATCATAGTGTTGAAACCATCGACTACGAAGCTTCCATTATTGATGTCGCAGAAATCTTTCTGAAAAAAGCCTTCAAATGTATGCCGGTCATTAAAGAAAATCGTCTGGTGGGCTCGATCACCAGGCAGAATATTCTTAAAGCGCTGCAAAAGACTGCCAATCCGGAATCGGTCAAAAAACCTCGCAGCGGCCAATCGACCAAACAAAATATCCACGTCAGTAGCCCTAACTAAGCTAGCCAAATTGTCTTTAAACAGCCGCTATAAGCGGCTGCTTTTGTTTCAGGGCTTGTCATAAAACTGACATCTTGTACTCTTAAGCAATATTTCCTGGCAGAGCAAATTATGATTTATAACAGTATTCTGGACACCATCGGCAATACACCTATCGTTCGGCTGAACCGCATCGCACCGAAACACGTCGACATGTATGTCAAAGTTGAATCTTTTAACCCAATGGCTTCGGTCAAAGATCGCTTGGCGATTGCCGTTATTGAAGATGCCGAACAACGTGGCGTATTAAAACCCGGACAAACCGTTGTTGAAGCGACTTCTGGTAATACCGGCATTGCTCTGGCTATGGTTTGTGCCGCCAAAGGTTATCCATTTGTTGCCACCATGGTCGAGACATTTTCGATTGAGCGCCGCAAAATCATGCGGGCGCTGGGCGCTAAAGTAATCCTGACCCCAGCCGCTGAAAAAGGCACCGGTATGGTCAAAAAGGCCGAAGAACTTGCTGATAAACATGGCTGGTTTTTAGCACGCCAATTTGAAAACCCGGCCAACCCCGCTTATCACCGCAATACTACTGGTCCGGAAATTCTGTGTGATTTTGCTGGCAAACGTCTCGATTACTGGGTATCGGGCTGGGGCACCGGCGGCACACTGACCGGCGCCGGTGAAATGATCAAATTAGCCCGTCCAGATACTAAAATTGTCGCTACTGAACCGGCAAACGCTGCATTATTGGCAGGCAATGACTGGCACCCACATAAAATTCAGGGCTGGACGCCCGATTTTATTCCGGACGTATTAAATCGTGAAATTTATGATGAGTTGTATCCAGTGACTGATGAAGAAGCCAAAAACTGGGCACTCCGGCTGGCCAGCGAAGAAGGTATTTTTGTCGGCTTATCGTGTGGTGGCACCCTGGCGGCCGCCATGAAAGTCGCCGAAAAAGCTGAGCCCGGCTCCGTCATTCTGGCCATGTTGCCCGACACCGGAGAGCGTTATTTATCAACCTATCTATTTGAAGGCATGAATGAAGGATCGGATGATGACTGGTTAGCCAGTCTCAACTGATAAGTCTTTTATCTTGAATAGTAATCAAGGCGGCACTTTTTGTTGCCGCCTGATTGCCATAAAAAATCACTCCAGTACCTGCGCCACCGCCAGAGACCAACAACATGTATGGTTGGCGCCAACAATAATATGACTGCTGACTTTATCCAACTTTTTAAGGCGCGATAAATAAGACGTTAAAACAGAGCCGGGTACCACATCGTCGCGCTCCCCAATCAAATGGATCTGCGGTATCGCTTCCAGCGCTTTACTAAAATCAATCGGATTTAGTGAACCCGCCAATGGCTGTGAGGCGTTATAGTCCGTCCAGCGTTTATGATCCAGATTACCGGCTACGGTCACCAATAAAGCCACATCCTGACGTTGAGTCGCGATAATACTGGCTACCGCGCCACCACCTGAAAAGCCAATCAGTCGCAACGTTTTCGCACGATAACGGATTTTTAGCGCTGTGATTGCCCTGTCCATTGAGTCGATAACCGCCTGAGAGTAACGATGAGAGGTCCAGACTGCCTTGCCACAACTGTTAAATCGGCTGCCATCCAGATATTGGCAGGGTCGCGCTAAATACACTGAATTACCGCCAATACTACGTGCTAAATCCAGGGCAATACCGGGCTTACCATCACCCTCGATAAAAATATTCAGGGTATCGGAAAAATGTAAAGTTGCCGGCGCAAAGCCCATAATCATATGGTTGCCACCAGTGAACAGCATGCGTTTCCACTGCGCCGATTCTTGAGCATCAACCGGCGAAACAAATAGCAAGAGCACAATGAGCAATTTCATACAGCGCCTCCCTACAAGTGGATTCAGGCAATGTGCTGCATTAAAAGTGCCATAGTTAATCACAAACAACCAGTCTCGACTTTGTGCGTCAACTATAAACAGGGTTACTATTCGGTTATGAAGCCATATATCAAGCGTTTTTCAGCCAAAAAAGAATATTTCTTTGTTGAAGGTTGTTATATCAATGAGCTTGCCAATTCAGCGCAAGATCCCACCGTATCAATCGCCCGTGCACGCGTAGAGTGCAATATCACCACCCATTGGCACCAATTAAGTGCAACGACTGAGCGCTACGTCATACTCGAAGGTCAGGGTGATGTTGAAGTGGGCGATCTGCCAGCACAAACCGTTTCTACCGGCGATGTCGTGATAATTCCGCCCGATACCCGGCAGCGAATCACCAATACTGGTAACAGTGATCTGGTGTTTTTGGCGATTTGCACACCGCGGTTTGAAACAGAAAATTATATCGCCCTCGATTAATCACTAAATGCTTGTCAAAAAGGCAGCTGCGCAATAAACTTGATTTAAAGTTACCATTAATCAAGGTATTTATGGCACAAATAAATTCGCATGGCGGCCGCCGTCTCGGTGCCGGCCGTAAAAAAGGCAGTGTTAAAACAGAGCCCAGCGTAGTGATGCGTATACCAAAAAGCCAACAGTTGATCGTGCGTGATTTGATTAGCGCCCATAAAGCGAATTTACCGGTACCATCGCAGATTCTGACACTGACCATCAGTCGTCCAACGGTAACACTTAAAAATATCAGTTTGCCACTGTTCAGTTCCAAAGTTGCTGCCGGTTTTCCATCACCTGCAGATGAACATGTCGAAAAACGCCTGGATCCCAATACGTTTTTAATCGATAACGAAGAAGCCACATTCTTTGTCACCATTGAAGGCCAGTCGATGATTGATGCCGGTCTGCTACCTGGAGACAAGGTGGTGGTTGATCGTTCAAAGAATGCCCGTAAAAACCACATTGTTCTTGCAGTCGTCGATGGCGAATTTACCATTAAACGTCTTGGCAAAGATGCCAACGGCCGGCCGCTGTTGATACCGGAAAATAGTACTGGCGCTTATCAGCCGATACAGATTAAAGAGGGTATGCAGTTTGAGATCTGGGGCGTTGTTACCGGCGCCTTCAGGCGGTTTTGAAGTGCAAAGTAGTAATCGTCGTATCGCGCTGGTCGATGTAAATAATTTTTATGTTTCCTGTGAGCGCGTCTTTAATCCAAAGCTAAATGGCAAGCCAGTCGTTGTGCTCAGCAATAACGATGGCTGCGCGGTCGCGCGGAGTAATGAAGCCAAAGCTTTAGGTATTCCAATGGGCGCCCCGTGGTTTAAGTTTGTCGATCTTGCCCGACAACATAACATCGTCGCCCTATCCTCCAACTATGCTTTATATGCTGATATGAGCAACCGTGTGATGCGTATCCTCGGGCAGTTTTGTCCGGATCAGGAAATTTATTCTATTGATGAATGTTTTCTGGAGCTGACGGGTTTTCAGCACCTCGATTTAATGACTTATGGCCAACAGATGCGTGACACTATTCATCAGTGGACCGGCCTGCCCATTTCAGTTGGTATTGGCGCTACTAAGACCTTGGCTAAACTGGCTAACCACTGCGCAAAAACACAAGCTGAATTCCAGGGCGTTTGTGATTTGGCTGATATTACTGAAACCACTCTGGACGAGATGTTTGCACAATTACCCAACACTAAAATTTGGGGTATTGGCAAAAGACTCGGAGAACGGCTTAGTAAAAATAATAATCTGCACTCTGTACTCGATATCAAACGTGCCAATCCACAGCGGTTGCGTCGTCATTACAGCGTTGTTATGGAGAAGACCATTCGTGAACTCAATGGCATAGCCTGTATTGAGCTAGAACAAATACAAACTGCCAAAAAACAAATTATCAGTTCACGTAGTTTCGGGATACCGGTCACTGATAAGCAAAGCCTTGCCGAATCCATCACCCTGTATATCAGCCGCGCGGCCAGCAAGCTACGTTTTCAACAATCAGTATGTGCCACAGTGTATGTGTATATTCGCACCAGCCCATTTCATCAGGGCGAAGATTTTTACCGTGGCCAATTAACAGCAGCTCTAACAGTACCCAGCAATGACAGCCGGCAACTACTTAAAGCAGCACTGTCTATATTAGATGAGGTTTATAAACCTGGCTTTAAATATGCCAAGGCAGGCATTATGCTTGGGAAAATATCAGCGGCTAACGAGCAGCAACTGAACTTATTTATTAACAATCCCAATGAGCATAACGATCAGTTAATGCAGGTGCTGGACAATGTTAATCATCGACTAGGCCGTGACAGCCTGAAAATTGCCCGGGAAGGTTTTCGACGGCCCTGGAAGATGAAGCAGGAGAGTAAAAGCGCCAGCTACACTACAAACTGGAATGACAATCTGTCTATCGCATGAGTATATTGATCTGGTAGAGCGGTAGCTCTATTTCAGGTATGGAAACCTGCCTTATTGAGACGGGATTTTTAATGCAGTTAACGGCGATGTATGGGCGCTAGCGCAGAAGCGATTATTGGTGCCCAGCTTTATTGCCTACATTCTGTGTAAGTGACCTACTTTATCGCCTACATCCCTGTAGGCGATCCTACGGGCTCGCTTCGCTCATGCAAAAACATTCCTGATGTTTTTGTTATTTACAGGGAAGTAATGGTCGCTATCACTATCCTGTGTTAGCGCGACACTTGAGCATCCCTGCTCATCGTATATCGGTTTTGCAGGAGCAAAAAACCAACCACTGCGTTCAAGTAGGTCATACTTTCTAAACGATAGATAATAAAAAAAGCCACCCCGGTTAATGGCAGTCACTCATTTATGACCTACTTTGATGAAGTGCATCCATGCACTACACCCTGCGGGCGCCGCTGGCGTCCATTTTTGCTCCAGGCAAAAATGTCACATGGGGGTTGCCATGCTCAGGCAGAGAACTGCAAAACCTACAGATATAAAATAACCCGTCTCATTCGAGACGGGTTATTTTTGTATTAAAGCCTGGCAGTGACCTACTTTGTTTGCCCCATCCCTGGGGCAAATCGCTACGCGACCTGCTTCCGGCAGTCCAAGATTGCTCCTGCAATCTTGTCACTTCGTTCAAGTAGGTCACACTTTCTAAACTTCAAATAATAAAAAAGGCCACCCCTATCGGAGTGGCCTTTTCTATTATATTAAAGCCTGGCAGTGACCTACTTTCACATGGGAACTCCCACACTATCA
>CBFHWI010000015.1:0-48742 GCA_965659475.1 Methylophaga sp. | reverse complement strand
GCGTCAACACAGAATGCTAGACACAGAACGCAGTTTTGCACCTGGCACGTGAACAGGACAAACTGGAAAAAAGCATGGGCGGTATCCGCAAAATGGGTGGCTTGCCAGATGCATTATTTATCATGGATGTTGATCATGAGCGCATTGCGATCCAGGAAGCTAATAAATTAGGTATTCCCGTTATCGCTGTCGTTGATACCAACAGCAACCCAGATGGCGTTGACTACGTAATCCCTGGTAACGATGACTCCATGCGGGCTATCCGTTTGTACACTGCCAATATCGCTGATGCGATCTTGGAAGGCCGTGCATCCGTTACCACCGGTGACAGCAACGAAGAATTCGTTGAAGTTGCGGAAAACAATGCAGCCGCGGCAGCTGAGTAATCGCTGACGCTTCATAAACAGGCTCGCCCTTCAAGGCGGGCCTGTGTTGTATGTGTGGCCTTGTGGCCGACCATAAACAAATAGATATTAAGGGTTTTAAAATCATGGCAATTACTGCTGCACTGGTAAAAGAACTGCGTGAGCGTACTGGCTCAGGCATGATGGAATGCAAAAAAGCACTGGTTGAATCCAACGGTGATATTGAAGCGGCTATCGAAGCCATGCGTAAATCGGGTTTGGCCAAAGCGGATAAAAAAGCTGACCGCGTCGCTGCTGAAGGTGTTATCGCAATCGAAACCACCGATGACGGTAAACAAGCGGTCATGCTGGAAATTAACTCAGAAACAGACTTTGTTGCCAAAGCTGATGACTTTATGAATTTTGTCAGCGCTGTTGCTAAAAAAGCATTAGCCGAGCAACCAGCCGATTTAGAAAGTTTGCTGCAATTGACGTTAGATGGTGGCGACACAATTGATGGAACACGTCAGTCACTGATTGCTAAAATTGGTGAAAACATCCAGGTGCGTCGCTTTACGCTGATGCATGCTGAAAACGGCGTTATCGGTGCTTACCGTCATGGCGATCGTATCGGTACCATGGTTAAATTAGCGGGTGGTAATGAAGAATTGGCACGGGATTTAGCAATGCATGTTGCTGCTAGCCGTCCACAAGCGGTTTCTCCAGATGAACTGTCACAAGAACTGATCGAAAAAGAGCGTGACATTGTCGCGACACAAGCGCGTGAAAGCGGTAAGCCGGAAGCGATTGTTGAAAAAATGATCGAAGGCCGGATGAGCAAATTTGTTAATGAAGTCACCTTATTGGGTCAGGCATTTGTTAAAGATCCGGACACAACGGTAGAAAAACTGGTTAACAAAGCCGGCGCCAGTGTTGAAGGTTTTGCCTGTTTCGAAGTGGGCGAAGGTATTGAGAAAAAAGCCGATAATTTCGCTGAAGAAGTTATGGCGCAAGCACGAGGCAATTAATCAATGACTGAAACGGGCAATCAGCCGGTATACAAACGGGTTCTGCTGAAGTTAAGCGGCGAAGCCCTGATGGGGGATGCCGAATACGGTATTCAGCCGGAAGTGATCGCCCGTTTTGCCAAGGAAATCACCGCCCTGAACCAACAGGGCGTTGAGCTTGGCATTGTTATTGGCGGCGGTAATATTTTTCGTGGTGCCGGTTTGGCAGCCAAGGGAATGGACCGGGTCAGTGCGGATCATATGGGCATGCTGGCCACTGTGCTGAATGCGTTGGCCTTACAAGATGCTTTAGAACACAACGGCACGTTTTGCCGGGTGATGTCAGCGATTCGCATTCACGAAGTGTGTGAAGATTATTTACGCCGCCGGGCGATTCGGCATTTGGAAAAAGGCCGGGTCGTGATTTTTGCGGCTGGTACCGGGAATCCGTTTTTTACCACTGATTCAGCGGCCAGTTTACGGGCAGTCGAAATTGGGGCGGATTTGATGCTGAAAGGCACTCAGGTCGACGGCGTTTATGATGATGACCCGAGTAAAAATCCGAATGCCGTAAAATATTCAACGCTAAGTTACGACGAAGTGATCAATAATCGTCTGGCGGTAATGGACACCACGGCAGTCGTCATGTGCCAGGAACAAAAAATGCCGTTACGGGTATTCAATATGCATCAATATGGAAATCTGACTGACATCATATATGGCAAAGATGTCGGTACATTGGTGAAATAGGATTCGAAGATGATTGACGAAATTGAAAAAGATGCCGCTGAGCGGATGCAAAAAAGTGTTGTGGCACTGTCAACGGCGATGGCAAAAATCCGTGCCGGCCGTGCGCATACCAGTTTATTGGATCATGTGACCGTGCCTTATTATGGCTCAGATGTGCCGTTAAGCCAGGTTGCCAATGTCGGTATTGAAGATTCACGTACCATTAGTGTCACACCATGGGAAAAAAACATGGTGTCGGTTATCGAAAAAGCCATCATGACCTCTGATCTGGGCGTGAATCCAAATAGTGCTGGCATGACCATTCGTATACCGATCCCGGCATTAACAGAAGAACGTCGTCGGGATTTGGTTAAGGTGGCCAGATCTGAAGCCGAAAATGCCCGTATTGCTGTGCGTAATATTCGCCGTGATGCCAATGGCACCGTTAAAGACCTGCTTAAAGAAAAAGACATTTCTGAAGACGAAGCACGGGTCGCAGAAGAAAATATTCAAGAACTGACTAACACTACCATCAAAAAGATTGATGATGTTCTGGCGGAAAAAGAAACTGATCTGATGGAAGTGTAACCGCAAAGGTCGCGGACACTATGCAGGCGTCAGCCAGATCGATTCCCCGGCACATTGCCATCATTATGGATGGTAATGGTCGCTGGGCAAAACAACGTTTACAACCTCGCTTTATGGGCCATCGCGCCGGTGTTCGTGCCGTTGAAGGCATCGTCAAACATTGCGTCGCCTGTGGTATCGAAGTGCTCAGTTTATTTGCTTTCAGTAGTGAAAACTGGCGCCGGCCCGGCAAAGAGGTTGATCTGTTAATGGAGTTATTCAGCCATGCGCTAGATAATCAGGTCAAACGGCTGCACCAAAACAATATTCGTTTGAAAGTGATTGGCGATATCGCTGGCTTTTCTGACAGCTTGCAACAAAAAATCCACGCCGCTGAAACCCTGACCCAAAACAATACCAGTCTTATTATTAATATTGCTGCTAACTATGGTGGCCGCTGGGATATTACCCAGGCGGTGAAAAAGCTGGCACAACAAGTTGCTGATGGCCAGCGAACCGCTGATTCACTGACCGAAGCAGATATTGCCGGGCAGTTGATTACCGCTGATTTGCCAGAACCGGATTTGTTTATTCGCACCGGCGGTGAGCAACGGATCAGCAATTTCTTAATGTGGCAGTTGGCCTACACCGAATTATATTTTACCGATGCGTTGTGGCCAGAATTTAATGCCCAGGCGTTAGATCAGGCAATAGACTGGTTTGGCAAACGTGAACGTCGCTTTGGCCGGACTTCTGAGCAATTACAGGGACGCGCAGATGCTTAAACAACGGTTGCTAACAGCGGCTATTTTGATCCCGCTGATCGTTTTGGCGATTATGTTACTGCCCAGTGTTGGATTTTTAGCTTTACTGATGATTGCTGCAGGCTTAGCCGGCTGGGAATGGCTGAGCATGATTGGGATAAAAAGTAAGCTATTACGCCCGGCTGCTATCGTTTTGCTGCTACTGCTGGCATTACTGAGTTTGCCGACGCTTAGCAGTCAAAGCATGCTGCTGTTTTTACTAGCTTATTGGTTGCTGCTGAGCCTGTTGGTCATCATTTTCGCCCATCGGCCGCTGCCTGTTTTTTTCAATCAAGCACTGCAAAATCAGTTTGTCAGTTTTGTACTGGCAGTGGTGACCTTGTCTGGCTTTATATATAGCGCTTTATGGTTACATGGTCTTGCCAGTATCGGCCCACAGACGGTTTTGTATCTGCTGGTCGTCGTTTGGTTAATGGATACCGGCGGTTATTTTTTTGGTAAACGCTTTGGCACATACAAACTGGCCACGGCCATCAGCCCCAATAAAACCTGGGAAGGTTTCGCCGGCGGTTTATTGCTGGTCAGTGTGGTCTTTTTTATCAGTATTGCGATTGGCTTAACGGCAGAGCTTGGCATGCTGAATTGGTTAGCGCTGACCCTACTGGCAGCAATGGCAGCGGTGATTGGTGACCTATTTGAGAGCCTGATTAAACGCAGTTATCACATTAAAGACAGTGGCCAGTTATTACCCGGTCATGGCGGCATGTTGGATCGCATTGATAGTTTATTGGCGGCCAGTCCGGTATTCGCCGCTGGTTTGTATCTGGCAGGCGTGCGTTAGTAATGAAACAAGTCACCATTTTAGGCTCGACTGGTTCAATAGGCGTCAGCACATTAGATGTGTTGTCACGTCATCCCGATGACTATCAGGTTTATGCGTTGGCGGCCAATCGCTCAGTTGACGCTTTATTTGTGCAATGTTGTCAGTTCAAACCGAAAATTGCAGTGATGCTCGATAAAGGCTGTGCCGAGCAATTAGCTCAGAAATTAGCCGCACAACGTTTAAATATTGAAGTTCGTGCCGGACAACAGGCGCTGACCGAGATAGCGGCTACGGATGACACCGATATTGTCGTGGCGGCAATTGTTGGCGCGGCTGGCTTAATGCCGACATTGGCCGCTGCTAAAGCCGGGAAACGTATTTTGCTGGCCAATAAAGAAGCGCTGGTGATGAGCGGCGCGTTATTGATGCAAGCGGTGTCTGATAGCGGTGCCGAATTATTACCGGTTGATAGTGAACACAATGCGATCTGGCAATGTTTACCGGTGGTGGATACCCAGCAATATCAGTTTGCTGATAAAGGTATCCGGCGCATTGTTTTAACGGCATCAGGGGGACCGTTTCGGGATTGGGATTTGGCCGATTTGGCTGATGTGACACCGGCGCAGGCGGTTGCGCATCCCAATTGGTCAATGGGCCAGAAAATTTCGGTCGATTCAGCCACCATGATGAATAAAGGGCTGGAAGTCATTGAGGCACATTGGCTATTTGGTTTGCCGAGCAGTCAGATCGATGTGCTGTTACACCGGCAGAGCATTGTTCATTCTATGGTGGATTATGCTGATGGTTCGGTGCTGGCGCAGCTGGGTAATCCGGATATGCGTACACCGATCGCTAATACTCTTGCCTGGCCAAAACGGATTGATTCCGGCGTTGCGCCGCTTGATTTAGTCACAGCCGGTCGCCTGGATTTTGCTGGAGCTGATTTTGATCGGTTTCCGTGCCTGAAACTTGCCTATCAGGCATTAAATACTGGCGGCACCAGCACCGCTATTTTGAATGCAGCTAATGAAGTCGCCGTTGAGGCTTTTCTGCAAACACACATCCGCTTCACTGAGATTGCCGAGATTATTGAGCAGGTTCTGAACAAAATTGAATCGGTACCCGTTGACGATTTAGTCACAGTACTGGCTGCCGAAACGGCAGCACGACAGGCGGCTGCAGGGCTGATTAACTGATGCAGTCGTTATTTTATTTCATTATTGCCTTGAGTTTACTGGTCGTGATCCATGAGTATGGTCATTACTGGGTCGCGCGGCGTTGTGGCGTTAAAGTGCTGAAATTTTCGGTGGGTTTTGGCAAAGCGTTATGGTCGCGTACCGGTAAGAATGGCACCGAATTTGTTATTGCTGCCTTGCCATTGGGCGGCTATGTGAAGATGCTTGATAGCCGCGAAACAGATGTCAGCGATGCTGAAAAGCCGTTGAGTTTTGACCAGCAATCTTTAGGCAAGCGTGTTGCGATTGTGTCGGCCGGACCTGCCGCCAATTTATTATTTGCCATCTTTGCCTACTGGCTAATATTAGTGATGGGTGTGCCGGGCAGCAAGCCGATTATTGATGAAGTCGTGGCCGACTCGCCGGCGGCGCTGGCGCAATTACAATCCGGTGATGAATTGATTGCCATTAATGGTCAGAAAACACCGACCTGGAACAGTGTCTTTCAGCGTTGGCTGAATTATGCCCAAGATGGCGATAAAGTGACGATCACCGTGTTAAGTGGTGGCATCAGTCATGAAAAAACACTGCAGTTGCCTGAAATCGGCTTTGATGCTGCTGCAGCATTATTTAAAGAAGTTGGTATAACGCCTTATCGTCCGCCGATGCCAGCTGTTTTAGGACAGGTGATGGATGATGGCGCTGCCGCAGAAGCGGGTTTAAAGGCTGGTGATGAGTTAATTAGTGCTGATGATCAAACGCTTGCTGATTGGCAGTCTTGGGTAACATTGCTTCAGGCATCACCGAATCAAACACTGCGCATCAGCTTTTTGCGCGATGGCAAGCTGCTTGATGGCGAATTGACACCTAAACCAGATGAACAGGGCAAAGGCCGCATTGGTGCTGGTGTGGCACTTAGCAATCAACAACTGCCGGCCGAGTTACAGTCAGAACTGCGTTATGGACCGTTCGCGGCAATTCCGGAAGCGGCCTTACAAACCTGGTCTTTTAGTGCCAATACGGTGGCGAGTTTATGGGGCATGATCCAGGGCAATGTTTCTACCGATAATCTGGGTGGTCCCATCAGTATTGCCCAATTTGCCGGCAGCAGTGCCCAGCAGGGTTTGATCAGTTTTATTGGCTTTTTGGCCATGATCAGTATCAGTCTGGGCATATTGAATTTATTGCCGGTGCCGATTCTCGATGGCGGCCATTTATTGATGTATTTTATTGAATGGATTAAAGGTAGCCCGGTATCTGAAGCCGTACAGATTCAGGGGCAAAAAATTGGTCTGATCCTGTTGCTAATGCTCATGTTTTTTGCCTTTGCTAATGATTTAACAAGACTGTTTGGCTAATGATGGCATTGCAGGTACACTTACGATTTCGTCGGCGGACTGTTTGATAATAACAATGAAAAAAATACTCACTGCACTGGCCTTATTTTGTCTTACTTCGGCTGCCTGGGCTGAAGAATTTATCATCAAAGATATCCGTGTAGAGGGTTTGCAACGTATCTCCGCAGGTACGGTATTTAACTATCTGCCGGTTAAAGTCGGCGATGAGCTGACAGACAATGATGTGCAGGGCATTATTCGATCATTATTTAAATCCAAATATTTCAACGATGTACAAGTGGCAAGCGATGACGGCGTTTTAGTCATTAAGGTCAGTGAGCGGCCTGCGATTTCCACTATCGAATTTATTGGTAATAAAGACATCGACGGTGATGAGTTAACCAAATCACTGCAACAAATCGGTTTTGCTGAAGGCCAGGTGTTTGAACAGGCCATGCTGGATCGAGTTGAGCTAGAGTTACAGCGCCAATATTTCAGTCGCGGTAAATACGGCGTCGATATTCAATCGGAAGTCACGCCATTATCACGGAATCGTGTCGGCATTCGCATTACCATGGCAGAAGGTGTAGTTGCCACCATTGGTGAGATTAATATTGTTGGCAATAATAACTTTGATGATGATGAATTAATTGATGAAATTGAATCCAGCACCGGTGGTTGGTTGTCATTTTTAACCAAAGATAATCAGTACTCGCGCCAGAAATTATCAGCCGATTTGGAAACTATCCGGTCGTTTTATATGGATCGCGGTTATGTAGACTTCGCTGTAGAGTCAACACAGGTCACCATTGGTGATGATAAAAAACAGATCTTTATCACTATCAATATCTCGGAAGGCGAACGGTATAAAGTTGATGAAGTCCGTCTCGCCGGTAATCTGATTGTGCCTGAGCAAGATTTATTTGATTTGGTGACTATTCGCAATAATTCAGTCTTTTCCCGTAAAGCTATTAATGACAGTTCAGAAAACCTGACCGACCGATTAGGTAATGATGGTTATGCCTTTGCGAACGTCAATGCTGTGCCAGACATTGACCGTGAAGCGCGTGAGGTCGATTTGACCTTCTTTATTGATCCGGGTCGCAAAGCCTATGTACGGCGGATTAATATTAGTGGGAACAGCAAAACCCGTGATGAAGTGCTTCGCCAGGAATTGCGACAACAAGAATCGGCCTGGATCGACACCGGTAAAGTTGAACAATCCCGCCAGCGGATTTCACGGCTGGGTTATTTTGAAAATGTAAATGTTGAAACCATTCCGGTAACCGGCACCAGTGATCAGGTGGATCTGGATTTTGATGTTACCGAGACCGCATCGGGCAGTGTCTCAGCGGGTGTTGGTTTCTCACAGTCTGACGGTCTGATTTTTAATGCCAATCTGACTCAGCGCAACTTCCTGGGCAGTGGTAAACATATTCGCCTGGGCTTTAACAACAGTGATATTAATACGGTCTATAGCTTTGGTTACACCAACCCATTTGCTACCATTGATGGTATCAGCCAGGGCTTTAATGCGTTTTATCGTGAAACCGATGCCCGTGAGGCAAACCTTGCCAACTACAGCACCAATACCTGGGGCGGTGATATCAACTTTGGGATTCCTATTACCGAAAGTGATCGCATTAGTCTGGCGCTGGGGTTTGAAAGTACCGAGATTGATTTGCCTAGTGACGATAGGTTCATTGTCCCTAGTTATAAAGAATTTATTGCCCGTGAAGGCGACTCGTTTACTGCTTTTCCGGTCACTGTGAGCTGGACGCGTGATTCACGAGATAATGCTTTGCTCCCAACGCAGGGCATGGAACAAAGTTTGAGTGCGGAAGTGGCAGTGCCGGGTGGTGACTTACAGTTTTATAAACTACGCTATCGCAACAACTGGTTTACACCGCTCTCGGATGATTTAACCTTTTCGTTACGGACCGATCTCGGCTATGCCGATGGTTATGGCTCAACCTCGGAACTGCCATTTTTTGAAAACTTTTACGCGGGTGGTATCCGCAGTGTTCGTGGTTATCAAGCAAATACGCTGGGTGTTCGTGAATTTACAGCTAACGGTGATGATCGTCCTATCGGCGGTAATATGTTGGTTACGGGGGGCGCAGAAGTGATTTTCCCAGTACCGTTTATGAAAAAAACCTTGCGTTCACTCCGACTCAGTACCTTTATTGATGTCGGTAACGTTTATGATGTTGATCAGAGCTTTGATGCGGGATTACTGCGTTACTCAACCGGTGTGTCAGCTATCTGGATTTCACCATTTGGTGCCATGTCGTTCAGTATTGCAGCACCACTTAATGCACAAAGTGGCGATGAGAAAGAAGCATTCCAGTTTTCACTGGGATCAACGTTTTAGTTAATTTATCTGGAGTTGAAAGTGAATATAGTAAAAGTAATGTTGGTATCACTGGCCTTATTAGTGGTCAGCCCAGCCAGTTTTGCTAACGATTTAAAAATCGGTGTGGTGAATGCCAGCCGTATTCTTGATCAGTCACCGCAAAAAGATGCGGCTTTGAAACGATTGGAAACTGAGTTTTCAGCACGTAGCAAAGCACTTGAAGCCAAAAATCGCCAGGTCCGTTCTGCACAAGAAAAACTACAAAAAGATGCAGCAATTTTGAGTGCTGACGAACGTGATACACAAGAGCGCAAGATTATTGGTGATCAACGTGAGTTAAAACGTCTGCAGGAAGAATACAGCGAAGATTTATCGATTCGCCGTAATGAAGAGTTACGCAAACTTGAAGAAGAAATCGCTGAAACTATTGTGGCCATTGCTGAAGCAGAAAAGTATGACCTGGTCCTGTATCAAGGCGTTATTTTTGCCAGTGATAAAGCTGACTTGACCAGCAAAGTGCTGGAAAAGCTGAAAGCCAGATAAGCCTGCGTGGTCTGGACATTATCGGCACTGGCTGAGCGGGTTGATGGCCGGCTGGTCGGTGTAGCAGATTTCCCAATTAAAGCCGTCGGCACCTTGCAAAATGCGGGTGCCGATGCCATTAGTTTTCTCGCTAATAGCAAATACCGCAAGTTTCTGAAAACCACACAGGCGGGTGCTGTCATTGTTAAAGCGGCAGATGTCGATATGATTAATGGTCATGCCATTGTCGTCGATGATCCCTACGTTGCCTATGCGCGAATCGCTGCTTTATTATATCCGCCCACTCGGGTGGCACGATCTGGTATACACCCCTCCACAGTGGTTGATAATGATGCCGAAGTGGATCCGACAGCTGCCATTGGCGCGCAATGCTATATCGGGGCCAATGTCAAAATTGCTGCCGATGTACAAATTGGTCCGGGTTGTGTTCTGGAGCAAGATGTAAGTGTTGGCGCCGGCAGTATTTTGGTTGCTAACGTCACGTTGTGCCGTGGTGTCAAAGTTGGTGAACGCGCCAAAATTCATCCGGGTGTTGTCATTGGTGCCGATGGATTTGGTATCGCGTTGCATCAGGGGCAGTGGCTTAATGTGCCGCAAGTGGGCAGTGTTCAAATAGGCAACGATGTTGATATTGGTGCCAATACAACGATTGATCGCGGCGCTATTGAAGATACCGTCATTGCTAATGGCGTCAAAATCGATAATCAAGTCCAGATTGGGCATAACGTCACCATAGACGAGCACACGGTGATAGCCGGCTGCGTTGGTATTGCCGGGAGCACACATGTTGGTAAGTACTGTGCAATTGGTGGTGCTACAGCTTTGGCCGGGCATATTGAGATTTGTGATGGTGTGCAATTTACCGGTATGAGTATGGTGACGAAATCAATCAGTCAGCCGGGAAGTTATTCATCAGGTATTCCTGCTGAACCGACCCAGGATTGGCATAAAAATGTCGTTCGTTATCGGCAAATTGAAAAGTTACAAGCGCGGGTAAAATTATTAGAAGCGCTACTGGCTGAGAAGTCCAGCTGAGTTATTAGGCTTTACCGCTTGGCATAGTGCCAGTAATATTACGCGGGTGTGACACCGCTAAAGATGCAAGGAAATCAGTTTGAACACCATTGATATACATGAAATTCAGCGCCTGCTGCCGCATCGTTATCCCTTTTTGCTGATTGACCGGGTTGTTGAATTTATCCCTGGTGAGTATCTGGTTGGCATCAAGAATATAACGTTTAATGAGCCTCAATTTACCGGCCATTTCCCACAACGGGTGATTATGCCGGGCGTTTTAATTCTTGAAGCATTGGCACAAGCCACCGGTCTGCTGGCCTTTAAAACAGCCGACCATATCCATTCTGACGAAGCTTTGTATTATTTAGCAGGTATTGATAATGCCCGCTTCAAAAAACCGGTGGAACCCGGTGATCAGTTACGTTTGGAAGTTAAACTCATTAAAAATAAACGAAATTTGTGGAAATTCAGTGGTGAGGCCACGGTTGATGGTGAAGTCGTCGTTAGCGCTGACATCATGTGTGTAAACCAAGAAATGCCATCGTGATACATCCAACCGCCATAATTGATGTCAAAGCCAAATTGGCAGCAGATGTTAAAGTCGGACCTTACAGCGTTATTGGACCGGATGTCGAGATAGCTGCCGGTTGTGAAATTGCATCGCATGTCGTGATTGAAGGACCTACCAAAATTGGAAAAAACAACCGGTTTTTTCAGTTTGCATCGATAGGCGCCGAGCCACAAGATAAGAAATTTAGTGGTGAAGCGACGCTGCTGGAAATCGGTGACAATAATCTGTTCCGTGAGTCTGTCACCGTTAACCGTGGCACGTCGCAAGGCGGCGGCATTACCAAAATTGGCAATAACAACTGGATCATGGCTTATGTGCATATTGCCCATGACTGTATCATTGGTGATGACAATATCTTTGCCAATAATGCGTCGCTGGCAGGGCATGTGATAGTCGATAACTATGTGATCCTGGGTGGCTTTACACTGGTCAGTCAGTTTAACCAATTGGGTGCCCATGCGTTTAGTGCGATGGGCAGTGTGATTTCCCGTAATGTGCCGCCATATGTGCTGGTCTCTGGTCATATGGCCGAACCCATTGGCGTTAACGTGGAAGGTTTAAAACGGCGTGGCTTTAGTGAAGTGCAGATACGCAATATCCGCCAAGCCTATAAATTGGTTTACCGCAGTGGTTTTCGTCTGGAAGATGCCCGTCGCAAACTAGATCTCATCGAACAGGAAGCTGATGAGCTCACCTGTTTTATCCAATTTTTAGATAATCAAAAAGGTGGCATTATCCGCTGACACCCAGCGGATAATGCCCATTCAGACTAATCGTTGACTGGATTAGCGCTGATTTTATGAATACTCAAATCAGCGCCGTCGTATTCTTCTTCCTGGGTTAAACGGATGCCCATGAATTTTTTCAGCACACCATAAACAATCCAGCCACCGACAAAAGCAATTGTTACACCGACGGCTGTGCCGATAAGCTGAGAGATCAAACTAACACCACCCAGACCGCCCAGCGCTAACTGACCAAAAATCCCTGCAGCAATACCGCCCCAAACACCACACAAACCATGCAGCGGCCAGACGCCTAATACATCATCAATTTTCCATTTGTTTTGCGCCAGGGTGAAGGAGTAGACAAATAAGCCACCAGCAATCAGCCCCGTCATCAATGCACCAAGCGGGTGCATGACGTTTGAGCCGGCACAAACTGCCACTAAACCGGCTAATGGTCCATTGTGGACGAAGCCCGGGTCATTGCGTCCCATCAGGCAGGCAGCTAAGGTACCACCAACCATCGCCATTAAAGAGTTTACGGCGACAATACCGCTGATACCCTCAATTTCCTGCGCCGACATGACGTTAAAACCAAACCAGCCAACGGTCAGGATCCACGCGCCCAGTGCCAGAAATGGAATACTTGAAGGTGGGTGGGCAAATACTTCACCTTGTTTACCATAACGGCCATGACGCGGACCCAGATGTAAAACGGCTGCCAATGCGATCCAACCACCAACGGCATGGACTACGATAGAACCCGCAAAATCATTGAATGGTGCACCAAAGCTATCGGTTAACCATTCCTGCATACCAAACATGCCATTCCAGCTAATGCCTTCAAACAATGGATAGACAAAACCGGCGATAAAAAAGCTGGCAATCAATTGCGGATAAAACCTGGCGCGTTCCGCGATACCGCCCGAAACAATCGCCGGGATAGCTGCGGCAAAGGTAAGCAGGAAGAAAAACTTGACCAGTGCGTAGCCATTGTTTTCGACCAGCATTGGCGCCGGTTGTAGAAAATTGAGTCCGTAAGCGATTCCGTAGCCAATGAAGAAATAGGCAATGGTTGACACGCCAAAATCAGTAATGATTTTGACCAGCGCGTTGACCTGGTTTTTTTTACGAACAGTCCCGACTTCCAGAAATGCAAAGCCAGCATGCATTGCCAGCACCATAATGGCGCCCAGCAAAATAAATAACACATCAGTTGAAGTTTGCACGGTGGTTCCCTTTTATATTGTTGTAATGCTGTGGCACCAAAATAGCAAAAAACGCACCAATTTAGACAATGTTAATAAAAGCAATTGGTTAGCCCATTTCTGATATCGGTTTGGTGCGCTATTCGCACAGTAAAGGTGCGTTTTGTCATTTTGTCGCACTGACCTGGTGCATTCATAGCCGCGCTAACAGCTTTGCCACAATCGACGTGTAACCACGTATAATCGCAGCATTATTTTTAACGATGATCTGCTTGGCAAGTCTTAAGCAAAACAGGAGTCAGAATGGATATTTACGCGTCCGACGAAGAGAAAAGTGAAGCGATAAAACAGTGGTGGCGGGAAAATGGCCTGGCTGTGGCCGTCGGGATTGCATTAGGTATTGTCGCCATTTTTGGCAGTCGTTACTGGTTCAGCTATCAAGCCTCACAGGCCGATCAAGCCGCCGGCATTTATCAGCAGTCGCTGGTCACCATGAGTGAGGGAGCACTGGAATCGGCACTCACCATGGTCAATGAGTTGCAAAGTGATTATTCAGGAACACCTTATGCAGCATTTGCAAGCACCGAAATCGCCACGCAATTAGCTAATAACAATGATTTGGCTGCGGCTATGCAACAACTGCAATGGGTGATCGATAATGCAGATTTAGCAGCGCAACAGGATTTGGCGCGTCTTCGCTTAGCACGCTTAACAATGGATACCGGTGATTTTGATGCGGCCTTACAGTTAACAGAACAAGCCCAAACCAAAGGCTTTGTCTCATTGTTTGCCGAGTTACAAGGTGACATATACGCCACCCAGAATACTGCCGAGCAGGCCTATGAAGCGTATCAAAATGCCCTCAACAATGTCAGCAGCAATGATCCTCGTTATACGTTGCTGCAAATGAAACGTGATGATGTGGCAGTCCAATGAGAATAAAAAAGTTTTTATCCCTATCGCTAATGCTAAGTATGCTCAGCGCTTGCAGTGCGATTGAGTATCTTTTTGTTGAAGAAACCTATGAAGCGCCGCCTGAACCATTGGTTGAATTTGTAGCGGAATTTGAACCGAAAATTTTGTGGCGGGAAAATACCGGTGATGGTGCTGAAAGTGCCTATGTTGATTTATCTCCCTGGTTGCAGGGTGAGCATATTTTCACCGTTGATGCCGAAGGTGATGTTCGTAGTTATCAGGCAATAAATGGTCGCAGTGTCTGGCGAAAAAAACTGAAAGTTGCCGTTGCTGCTGGTGTTGGTGGTGGTGCTGGCAAAATTGTAATCGGTACGCAACAGGGAGAAGTCATTGCGCTTGATGACCAAAACGGTGACATTCTCTGGCGGCAACGTCTGACCAGTGAAGTACTTGCACCGGCAAAAGCCAATGAAAATGTGGTGGTGGTACGCACTGCTGATGGTCGGGTGACCGGGCTTTCCGCTGATCAGGGTAAAGTGTTATGGAATTATCAGCGTAGTGTGCCATTGTTGAGTTTACGGGGCGTTAGCGCACCAGAAATCATCGGTGACCGGGCGCTGGCAGGTTACGATAATGGCAAATTGGTGGCTTTATCGTTAGTCGATGGCAAAGTTATCTGGGAAAAAAGCGTCTCCGTACCCCGTGGCCGTACAGAACTGGAACGATTGGTTGATATTGATGCTGATCTGAAAGTGGTTGGAAATACCGTTTATGCAGCAGCCTATCAGGGCAATCTGGCAGCCTTGGATATTGATACCGGCAACGAACTGTGGGAGCGTGAAATCTCAACAAAAGATGGCTTTGATGTTGCCCAAGGTGAAGCGGTTTATATCACCGATGAAGACAGTTATATCTGGGCCATTCAGGATGGCACCGGTGATTCATTGTGGCGGCAAACACGTTTGTTACGCCGTAACGTGACAGCGCCGACCATTGTCGGTGATTATATTGTCGTCGGTGATTTGGATGGCTATTTACATTGGCTTGCCCGATCAGATGGCCGTTTTGTTGCCCGTCAGGAAATCACAGATGAACCGATCACCAGTAAGCCGATCGTTGCTGATGGGATGTTGTACGTAATGAGCAGCGACGGACGTTTGACCGCCATTGAGACCCCATAAGTGAAAGCAGTTGTTGCCCTGGTGGGCTGTCCAAATGTCGGTAAATCGACCTTATTTAATCGTCTGACCCGAAGTCGCGATGCGCTGGTGGCAGATTTTGCGGGTCTGACGCGGGATCGGATTTATGGCCAGGTTCGGCATGAAGAGGCCGAATTTATTTTAATTGATACCGGCGGTTTGACCGATCAGACCGACAATATGGCGGACCTGATGCGTAAACAGGCGCAGTTGGCCATTGATGAAGCGGATCTGATTTTATTTTTGGTTGATGGTCGGCATGGCCGTTCACCTTCGGATGAGCTGATTGCCCAGCTGCTGCGAAATGTCGGTAAACCAGTGATGATGGTTATCAATAAAACCGAAGGCGAGCAGCGTGAAATTGCAGCGGCGGACTTTTATTCGTTAGGCATGGGTGAGCCAGAAGTTATTTCTGCATCACAAGGCCGCGGCATCGATAATTTGTTAAGACGGGTAATCAATGCGTTACCACCTGCGGCTGAGCCAGATGCTGATGCGGTTGCTGATATAGAAGATGGCCGTATTCGGTTGGCTGTTGTTGGCCGACCCAATGTTGGCAAATCTACACTGGTTAATCGTTTAATGGGTGAAGAAAGAGTGGTGGCCTTTGATGAGCCCGGTACCACCCGTGACAGTATTTATATTCCATTTGAGAAAGATAATACCCATTACATTTTAATTGATACCGCCGGTGTTCGGCGACGTTCTAAAGTATCGGAAGTATTGGAAAAATTCAGTATTGTTAAAACACTGCAAGCCATCGAAGCAGCCAATGTGGTGCTGCTGGTGCTGGATGCCCAGGAAGGTATTGTAGAGCAGGATCTGCATTTAGCTGGCCTGATTATAGAAAGCGGCCGGGCGGTGGTCATCGCGGTTAATAAATGGGATGGGCTGGAAAAGCAGGAGCGCGAATGGGTTGCTACCAATATTGAACGTCGGCTGCCGTTTTTGAGTTTTGCCAAAACACATTTCATTTCAGCGTTACATGGCAGTGGAGTCGGGTTATTACTCAAATCGGTTAAGCAGGCTTATGGTTCGGCGCTGACCAAGATCCCAACACCACGACTGACGCGTGCATTAGAAGATGCCGTTGCCGATCATCCACCGCCACTGGTCAATGGCCGGCGTATTAAATTCCGCTATGCGCATCTGGGCGGCAAAAATCCGCCGCGCATCATTATTCATGGCAATCAGACGGAATCGACGCCACAAAGTTACCGGCGGTATCTGGAAAACTATTTCCGCACAGCGTTGAAGTTGCATGGCACGCCAGTGATTGTCGAATTCAAAACCAGTGATAACCCGTTTCGGGAAAAACAACACAAGGCCAATCAGAAGCAACAGGAAAAACGCCAGGAAGTTAGCCGGCGTAAGCCTAAAAAATAATCACCCTCTAAAGTAAGCCTGGATCTTCGTTCATCAGGTTTTCTAGGCTGCTCAGATGGTCACGGAATTTTTCGCGATTGGCGAGTTTTTCACGCGCTGCTGGCGGCAGGTCAGTAAATAAAATTACCTCTTTATCGATCAAAGTATTGATCAAATCTTCTATTACCCGGATGAGCGCCTGATCAGAGCTTGATAAGAGTGTCCGCGCCGCATTAGCATCTTCGGTTTGCCCCAAAAAACTTAATAATTCCGGTGCGTTAGGTGATATGAATTCGTTGGCATCTGCTTGCGGTGTATCAAACAGCGCAATGATGTGTCCTGCTGGATCGCGGCTGACATATGCCATATAAATTATTCCCTGTAATTATGCGATGTTATAAGCTATTGTTGAGATTAAGGGTGAATCACTTTACAGTAAAGTAAAAAACTGTGAGACTCATCACGCTTTTCGTCCGGTATTAATGGATTTTGATGGAAACCGAACCAGTCATCAAGCTTAATGACAAGGCGCAATGGAACGCGGATCAAGGGCGTGGCACGCTGGATGATCCGTTACTGGGCTGTCTGCTATTACTCTCCAAAATGCTGAATAAACCGCACAGTGCTGATTCACTGGTAGCCGGTTTGCCGCTGGTTGATAATAAATTGACGCCAGGCTTATTCAGCCGCGCAGCTGAGCGTGCCGGTCTATCGGCAAAAACTGTTAAACGTCCACTACGTAAAATTTCGCCCTTTGTTATGCCAGCCGTGTTGTTACTGGATGACACCACCGCCTGCATTATTACCGGACTCAAAGGTAAAACCGCGACGGTGATTTTCCCGGAAACCGGAAGCGGCGAAACTGACGTTCAAATAAACGAACTAGAAAAGCATTACAGCGGTTATGCCATCTTCATTAAACCCGCGCACTACTTTGATAAACGCACCGAAACCTCATCAGTACCAAGAACAGGGCATTGGTTCTGGGGCACCATCATGCGGTTTTGGCCGATTTACAGCGAGGTGTTTGTTGCTTCGATTTTGGTCAATATATTTGCACTGGCCTCGCCACTGTTCATTATGAATGTCTACGATAGAGTGGTGCCAAACCATGCGTTATCGACTTTATGGGTGCTGGCTATCGGCGTTGCCACGGTGTTTGTTTTTGATTTTCTGCTCAGAACGCTGCGTGGCTACTTTATTGATATGGCCGGTAAACGCGCCGATGTGATCCTGTCCGCGACTATTTTTGAACGTGTCATGGGCATTAAAATGGCTGCCCGGTCCAACTCAGTCGGCTCCTTTGCTAATAGCATGCAGGAATTTGAATCGTTCCGGGACTTCTTCACCTCGGCTACGCTGACCACACTGATTGATTTGCCATTCGCGTTTTTGTTCATTGCCGTTATCTGGATGCTGGCTGGCGATCTCGCCTACATTCCCCTTGCAGTCATTCCCCTGACAATTTTAATCAGTCTGGTTATTCAAATACCGCTGGGCCGCACAATTAAGGAATTATTCCGTCATTCAGGTCAAAAAAGCGCCACGCTGATTGAGACCCTAACGGGTTTGGAAACGATTAAAAGTATTGGTGCCGAAACGCCGATACAGCGTAAGTGGGAGCAAACCATTGGCTTTATAGCCAGACATAGTCAACGTGCCCGGTTGCTGTCTACGACGGCCATTAATTTAACCAGCTTTGTCCAGCAGATGACCACTATTGCTGTGGTGATTTATGGCGTGTACCTGATTAGTGAAAATGAAATCACCATGGGCGCGCTAATTGCCTGCACCATTTTAACTGGACGCGCATTGGCGCCGATGAGTCAGTTAGCAGCGATTTTAACCCGTTATCATCATTCCAGAGCAGCGCTCAGCTCGTTAAATTCGATGATGAATCTGCCGATAGAGCGACCCAGCGGCCGGGCGTTTCTGCACCGGCCAGCGTTTAAAGGCGGCATAGAATTTAAAAACGTTAGTTTCCGTTACCCGGATCAACCAATGGATGCGCTGACCGGCGTCAGCTTTAAGATAAGTCCGGGAGAAAAAGTTGCCGTCATTGGCCGTATCGGTTCGGGTAAAAGCTCAATAGAAAAACTGTTGTTGGGTTTGTATGAGCCATTGGATGGTTCAATTTTGTTGGATAACACCGATATCCGGCAGATTGATCCCGTCGATTTGCGTCATAGCATGGGCTATGCCCCACAAGATGTGGTGCTGTTTTTTGGCAGTATCCGCGACAATATTGCCATGGGCGCGCCATTTGCCGAAGATACTGCCGTGTTGCGCGCTGCTGAAATTGCCGGCGTCACTGATTTTGTCAATCGCCATCCGGCTGGGTTTGATATGCCAGTAGGCGAACGTGGCGAAGGCTTGTCTGGGGGCCAGCGACAAAGTGTGGCGGTTGCCCGTGCTTTGTTAACCGATCCGCCGATGTTGGTACTTGATGAGCCGACGAATGCCATGGATAACAGTACAGAAGAGCGATTCAAAGCAAAATTGTCTGGGGTGATAAAAGACAAAACGCTGTTTTTGGTTACGCACCGCGCGTCGCTGCTGAGTTTGGTTGATCGAATTTTGGTGATGGATCAAGGGCGATTAGTCGCTGATGGTCCACGTGAGCAAATTATGACCGCGCTGAAAAGCGGTCATATCCGGGTATCAAAGGGCTAAATCATGGGATTGTTCAAGCGCACACATCCTGATGATATTGAATTCATGTCCGAGGTCAGTTCGGCAACGATGGAGTCTACACATCGCGGCGGCCATTCGTTGTTGATCCTGACGTTGCTGTTTTTTATCTGTGCCAGCTGGTGGGCCAATGTCACGGAAATTGATGAAGTCACTCGCGGTGAAGGCAAGGTGGTGCCATCGAGTCGTTTGCAAGTGGTGCAAAACCTGGAGGGTGGCATCATCAACGAGATACTGGTTGCTGAGGGCCAGATTGTTGAGAAAGGCGACGTGCTAATGAAAATCGATGACACGCGTTTTTCATCATCTTTTCGTGAAACACAGCTTAAATATTGGGAATTAATGGCACGCGCTGCCAGATTGGAAGCTGAGAGTGAAGGTAAGCCGCTGGTTTTGCCTGAAAAATTATTATTTGAACAACCTATTTTAGCGGCTGACGAACAAGAACTTTATGCGTCAAGACAGCGGCGTTTAGAAAGTACGGTGAGTGTTTTACAACAGCAAGCCCAGCAACGTCAGCAGGAACTGGTTGAGCGCCGTGCAAAGCAACAACAGTTGCAGCGCAGTTATGAGCTCAGTAATCAAGAATTAACCATGTCTGAGCCTTTAGTCGCACAAGGCGTAATGTCTGAAGTTGAAATACTGCGTCTGAAACGTACTGTTAATGATTTGCGAGGTGAAATGGATGCCAACCGATTGGCCATTCCGAGGATCCAATCAGCTTTAAATGAAGTTAACCGCAAAATTGCTGAAGAGCGGGCACGCTTTCAAACGGAAGCTGCGCGGGAGCTCAGTGAAGTTAAAGCCGAGTTTAATAGAACTGAAGAGACCACCTCGGCACTGCAAGATCGGGTGACAAGAACAGAGGTACGTTCGCCAGTCAAAGGTAAGATTAAGCGTATTTTGCTGAATACGGTTGGTGGTGTCATTCAGCCTGGTGAAGATTTGGTAGAAATTGTGCCATTGGAAGATAACTTGTTGATTGAAGCACATATTCGGCCGGCAGATATTGCTTTTTTACGGCCGGGTCAGGATGCTATGGTGAAATTTACAGCGTATGACTTTTCGATTTATGGTGGTTTGCCTGCCAAGCTTGAACGTATCAGTGCTGACACCATTACCAATGATAAAGATGAAAGCTTCTATCTGATTTATCTGCGTACCAATGATAATAAGATCGAAAGCAACAAAGGTAGCCTGGAGATTATTCCCGGGATGACGACCACCATTGATATTTTGACCGGCAAAAAAACAGTGATGGATTACATACTTAAGCCTATCCTTAAAGCTAAACATGAAGCATTGCGGGAACGCTAATGTATGGGTGTTGATATGAATCAGCCTATCACCGACCAGCGTCGTGTCTATCTTGCTTTTGCAGACGCCGACAAAGCACGGGCAATCAGTGCCGTATTGAATGAAGAATATTTGTGTTTTGCGTATCGCGATATCCATGCATTGCAGCAGGCCTTAACCGTTCAAGTTGCCGATATATTGATTTGCCAACAAGCTTTGTTGGATGCACAGCAATCTGAGATTATGGCTGCATTAAAAGCCGTTGCGCCCAACAGTCGAATATTGATTGTTGGTCCAGAGCAGCCCGTTGCTATGCAAATTGCGACTTTGAAACAAGGTGCGCGTGGTTACTTCAAAGAAAGCTTACCGCTGGAAAAACTATGTGTTGCTATTCACTTGATTCTGCAAGGCGAAGTCTGGGTTGAGCGGCATCTAGTGAGTGAGCTCGTTGATGAAATGAACCATGCGCCCAAAATTGACGATGCGCATCGCAAAGCCGTTGACAGTTTGTCGCCGAAAGAACGAGAAGTCGCTACTTTAGTCAGTCATGGCGCGACCAATAAAATCATTGCCCGAAAAATGGATATCACCGAGCGCACCGTAAAAGCCCATTTAACCACCATATTTCAAAAAATGAACTTACCGGATCGTCTGTCACTGGCTATTGTATTTCGCGATTTACGTTAGTCTGAATTTAGGCATATACTTAAATTGAGTGTGTTTAAGGAAAAACTTATTAATAAGTTTAATTAATAATATTGTGTTGAGTGAGGGGATGCCGCAAGCAACACGACTCATAATTAATAGGACATGCATTATGAAAACTTTAATTTTCGCCATCCCAATCATTACTGTCATCAATGTCGCTTCTGCTGATACGTTACGTGAAGCAGTTGATATCACTTTAAAAACCAATCCGGACGTTTTGTCTGCTGTACATGAACGTGCGGCAGTTTCTAAAGAAATTGATCAGGCCCGAGCGGGTTATTTCCCGACTCTGGACTTGGGGCTCGGTACCGGTTACGAGCGGACCAGCAACCCCGCTACCCGTAATAATCCAGCTAACGGTGATAGTGTTGGCTATAATCGTAATGAGGCCAGTTTAAATGCCCGGCAAATGTTATTTGACGGTATGCAGACTAAAAATGAAGTCGGTCGTCAAAAAGCCCGTACTAACTCACGTGCCTTCACCGTTTATAGCGCTTCAGAAAATACTGCACTGGAAGCCATCGATGCTTATCTGAATGTTCTGCGCCGGCAGAAAATTGTTGAACTGGCACAAGACAATTTAGAAGCCCATCAGCGTACTCATGATCAAATCTTGCTACGCTCTGAAAGGGGGGTTGGGCGGCGTGCTGATAGTGATCAAAGTTTAGGTCGTTTGTCCTTGGCAGAAACCAATTTGATGGCCGAGCAAAGTAACTTACGTGATGCCAAAACCAATTATCTGCGTGTGGTGGGTGTTATGCCGACGTCGCTCAGCGATCCGGAGTCACCAGCGAGCTTGATCCCGGCATCGATTGAAGAAGCGATTGCAACTGCCATCAATAATCATCCGACATTGAAATCTGCTAATGCCGACGTTGAGTCAGCCAATTATCAGCATGATACTGCGTTGGCGCCTTTTTTCCCGCGTGTAGACTTTGAAGTTGGGGCGCGTCAAGACAACAATATTGATGCGGTGCGTGGCTCAGACCGCGATTTCCAGGCAATGTTGAGACTACGTTATAACCTTTACAATGGTGGCCGCGATCAAGCCCGTCGTGAAGAAACGGCAGCATTGATTAATCAGGCAGCAGAAATTCGCAATAATACGCACCGTCAGGTTGAAGAAAGTACCCGTTTGTCATGGAATGCCCTGCAAACAGTGCGTAATCAAATGGCCTATTTTGAAACTTATGCGCTGTCTGCCGAAAAAACCCGTGATGCTTATCAACAACAATTCAGCTTAGGCCAACGTACTTTGCTGGACTTGCTAGATTCAGAAAATGAGTTGTTCCGGTCACGGATTTCACTGACTGAAGCACAATATGACGAAAGCTATGCCATGTATCGTATTTTAAACAGCATGGGCATGTTGTTGGAAGCGATGGACGTTCAGGCGCCAGACGCCTCTGCGACGGTCGCTTCTAACTAATAACAG
The DNA here is from genome assembly GCA_965659475.1 of Methylophaga sp. GTDB lineage: Bacteria > Pseudomonadota > Gammaproteobacteria > Nitrosococcales > Methylophagaceae > Methylophaga. The sequence goes on along the minus strand of CBFHWI010000015.1, from coordinate 25,967 downwards.
TTCGTTAATAGAACGTCGCCACGGCCTGTTGGTCGTGGTTTTTTTTTGGCAAAATGGCGGCTTTTATGAGTACGCACGGATCGTGCTATCATTACGTGCCCAATTGAGGGGATAATCAAGAGTTTTCATGAGTAAGCAAGCATCATTTTCCTACGAGGAGCTATTGCAATGCGGTCACGGCGAGATGTTCGGACCCGGCAATGCGCAACTGCCTATCCCGAATATGCTGATGATGGATCGTATCAGTCATATCGCCAATACTGGAGGTGCCTACGGTAAGGGAGAGATCATTGCCGAACTTGATATTCATCCAGATCTGTGGTTTTTTGATTGCCACTTTCCGGGTGACCCTGTCATGCCGGGCTGTCTGGGCCTGGATGCGATGTGGCAGTTGGTAGGTTTTTTTCTGGCCTGGGATGGTAATCCGGGACGCGGTCGGGCACTGGGTTCTGGCGAAGTAAAATTTACCGGACAAGTGTTACCAACTGCCAAAAAAGTCACTTATAAAATTGACTTAAAACGGGTGATTGCCCGGAAACTGGTGCTGGCAATTGCTGACGGCACAGTATCAGTTGATGGCCGTGAAATTTATGTTGCCAAAGATCTGCGGGTTGGTTTGTTTACTTCCACAGATGATTTTTAGGATATGACGATGCGACGTGTAGTTGTAACGGGTTTGGGGATTACTTCCTGTCTGGGGTTAGATGCTGTAACAGTCAGTGAGTCACTGCGGTTGAGTCGCTCCGGCATTAAATTCAAGCAAGTTTATGCAGATATGGGCTTTCGTAGTCATGTTGCCGGCTTTTTTGATATTGATTTTAAAGAATATATCGATCGCAAGGTATTGCGGTTTATGGGGGACGCCGCGGCGTATGCTTATATCGCTATGCAACAAGCGATTGCTGACTCGGGCTTAACAGAAGCGGATGTTTCTAACCCACGCACCGGCCTGATTATGGGATCTGGCGGCGCTTCCTCATCAAATCAGGTTGAAGCAGCTGATATTCTTCGTGAAAAAGGTTTGAAACGGGTTGGCCCTTATCGCGTCACCCAGGTGATGGGTAGTACTACTTCGGCTTGCCTGGCAACACCGTTCAAGATCAAAGGCGTTAACTATTCAATGTCATCAGCCTGTGCCACCAGTGCCCATTGTATTGGTAGCGCCATGGAACAAATTCAACTCGGCAAGCAAGATGTTGTCTTTGCTGGTGGCGCTGAAGAAGAACATTGGACGATGAGTTCTTTATTTGATGCGATGGGCGCCTTGTCGACTAAATATAACGATTCGCCGGAAAAAGCCTCACGTGCCTATGATGCCGACCGCGATGGGTTTGTTATCGCCGGTGGTGGTGGTGTGTTGGTACTTGAAGAGTATGAACATGCCAAAGCGCGAGGTGCCAAAATTTACGCCGAATTAACCGGTTATGGTGCCACTTCGGATGGTTACGATATGGTGGCGCCGTCAGGTGAAGGTGCCCAGCGTTGTATGCATTTGGCGATGTCGACCATGCGCAATGATAAGGTTGACTATATCAATGCCCATGGGACCAGTACCCCGGTAGGTGATTTGGCAGAATTAGGTGCCATTAAACAGGTATTTACCGAAGGCAATATGCCGTGGGTGGGTTCAACCAAATCGTTGTCAGGTCACTCTCTGGGCGCTGCAGGCGTTCAGGAAGCCATTTACAGCTTATTGATGATGCAAGAAGACTTTATCGCCGCTTCTGCCAATATCGATAATTTAGATCCTCAGGCCGCAGGCATGAAGATCGTCCAAGAAAGACAAGATAATGCCGGTATTAAAGCGGTGATGTCCAACAGCTTTGGTTTTGGCGGAACAAACGCTTGTCTGGTATTTGAAAAGTTGTAGATTTATTATTTTGCGCTGCGAAAAAAGCCATCCTCGCGATGGCTTTTTTACGCCTCTAAATCGGCATCCGTGACTGGGCCGCGTTTGCCGGCCAGCGCCTCTTGCATCAGGCTGATCAGTTTGGCTTTTTTATCAGCATCATCGAGGTGCTTGGAGCTGAAAGTAATGCCGAATTTATCTGAATACTGTTTGACCAGCATCATTAAAACCATTTCATCCATTGTTAAAAGCCTTATATTGAAAGTTGGCCATTATAGCGGCAAACTGCGGGTCTTATGAGCTTGCATTATCAAATCGCCGGTGAAGGCGGGACACCCTTATTGCTAATCCATGGTCTGTTTGGCTCAGCTGATAACTGGCGTGGTATAGCCAAAAAACTGTCAAAAATGCGACAGGTGATCAGCGTTGATCTGCGTAATCATGGTCGATCTTTTCAACATCCTCAGCAAAACTATCCATTGATGGCTGCTGATATTGCTGAAGTGTTGGCTGAACTTGGCATTGATAAAGTCGATTTGCTGGGGCATTCCATCGGCGGCAAAGTCGCCATGCAGTTTGCTTTTGATTATCCGCTGCTTCTCAATAAATTAATTGTTGTTGATATTGCACCGCGCTCGTACCCGGACAGTCATAGCCAGATTTTTAAAAACCTGATGGCGGTTAATCTGGCGCAGTTTAGCCAGCGCAGTGAAGTTGATAAGGCCTTGGCAACCATGATCCCTGAGCAAGCGGTACGCAGTTTTCTATTAATGAATCTGACTGTGCAGGACGGCCAGCTGGCCTGGCGGATAAATCTGAATCATTTATTTTGTAATTACCCGGCCTTGCTGCAAGCTGTCATACCAACAAAGCCCATTGTTCAGCCCACGCTGTTTATCAGTGGCGACGATTCTGATTATATTGGCACTGAAGATCGTCAACAGATCCGTCAGTGGTTCAGTAATGTGCAATTGTTGAGGATTGCCAATGCCGGCCATTGGGTGCACGCTGATCAGCCCGAAGTCTTTTGTCAGACTGTGGAAAGCTTTTTAAATCATGATTAATAATACTTTAAAGCAGCAATTACTTACCTTTCGCCGCGAACGTGACTGGGAACAATTTCATAATCCCAAAGATATCGCCATTTCACTGTCGATAGAAGCGGCGGAATTATTGGAATGGTTTCAGTGGCGTACACCTGACGAAGTGCAAACCATGCTCGCTTCAGATAAACGCGAGGCACTGGAAGATGAAATTGCCGATGTTGCTGTTTACTTAACTTATCTGTGTCACGATCTGCAGATAGATTTACCGGCCGTGGTGAGTCGCAAGATGCAAAAAAATGCCGCCAAATACCCCAAAGATCTGGTTAAAGGCCGCGCTGATAAATACAACGAATATTCATAACCCATCCGCAAAGTGCTAGTCTTAGCACTTTTTTAGTATCAGGCCAGACACCATGAAAGCCATCGTATTTCTGATTCAATGTGCCGACCAGAGAGGTTTGGTGGCGGGCATTACCGGTTTCTTTGCCAGTCGCGGCTATAACATCCTGCATTGTCAGCAATACACCGATACCGAAAACAGCCGTTATTTTATGCGCCTGAAACTCGAGGATGAGGATCAGATGCCGCACGCCGAACTGGAAGCCACGTTTACAGCGCTGGCGGCACAAATGGCCCTTAACTGGTCGGTTCGTTATAGCAATACGCCTTATCGCGTGGCGTTACTGGTGACCAAAGCCTCACATTGTCCGTTTGATCTATTGCTGCGTGAATATGAAGGTGAATTGAAATGCCATATTCCGCTGATTATCGGTAATCATAATGACTTGGCCGATATGGCCCGGCAATTTGGCAAACCGTTTTATCATCTGCCGATAACTACTGACACCAAGCCGCAACAAGAAGCGCAAATCAAGGCGCTGCTGGCCGAATACCAAATTGATTTGGTGGTAATGGCGCGATATATGCAAATTCTCTCGGAGGATTTTGTCCGGGAATTTTCTGGCAAAGTTATCAATATCCATCATGGGTTTTTGCCGGCTTTTCAGGGGGCTAAACCTTATCACCAGGCCTACGAGCGCGGTGTTAAGTTAATTGGTGCCACAGCACATTACGCCACCGCTGAACTCGACGAAGGGCCCATTATTGAGCAAGATGTTGAACGGGTACGCCACGATAACAGCCCGGAAGATTTGGTCATGATCGGTAAGGATATTGAACGGCTGGTATTGGCCCGCGCCATAAAAGCCCATATTGAACATCGGATTATTATCAGTGGCAGGCGGACCATCGTCTTTGCTGAAGGTGCCTGAACCATCTATATAAACGGAAAATCGATATGACTGAAAAAGCGTCGATCATTATGATTACCGGCGCCACCGCCGGTTTTGGTGAAGCTACTGCCAGAATGTTTGCCAAAGCGGGCTGGCGCTTAATTTTGACCGGTCGCCGCTGGGAGCGTCTGGAAAAGCTTCAGGCCGAGCTGGGCGGGCCTGAGCTGGTTTATATCAGCGCTTTTGATATCAGTGATCGACAGGCGACTGAAGTGGCGATAAAGGCTATCCCTGCAGCATTTTCTGATATTGATGTCCTGGTCAATAATGCGGGTCTCGCATTGGGTTTAGAACCCGCCTACGCGACTGCGCTTGATGACTGGGAGCGTATGGTGGATACCAATATTAAGGGCCTAATGCGTTGCACCCATTTATTGTTGCCAAAAATGGTGAAACGCGGTCGGGGTTATATCATCAACATCGGCTCAGTCGCCGGTAATTGGCCGTATCCGGGCGGCAATGTTTATGGTGCCAGCAAGGCGTTTGTCAGGCAGTTTTCGCTGGCTTTGCGTGCTGATTTATTGGGTACGGGCGTGCGGGTCAGCAATATCGAGCCGGGCAATGCCGAAACTGAGTTTTCAATGGTGCGATTTAAAGATAACGCCTCCAGAGCTGACAGTGTTTATGCCAAGACTCAGGCACTGACTGCAGATGACATTGCCGATACTATTTTCTGGCTGGCCAATACCCCCAAACATGTCAATGTGACAACGATGGAAATCATGCCCACTCAACAAGCGAATGGGCCGTTTGCTATATATCGCGGTGAGTGATTAGCCCAGCAGCCAGGTTGTTGGGTTAGGGTAGGGCAAGTTCTTGCTGACAATACGCAGTCCTTTGACACAACGAACAATCAGCCAGATAAACCAGACTAACAATACTAACCAGCCAACGCCGATTACCAGCGTCAGCCAGCCGATGATTTGTAACAGCAGACTGATCCAGAAAGTACGGATCTGAAAGGTGTAATGTGACTGCATATTAGCACTGGCGTCACCACGAAACACATAAGCCACGATCACACCAATGATTGTCATCACCGGCAGTAAAATCCCCACCAGATATAAAATATATATGACTTTTGGGGTGCTGTTTTCTTGTTCATCAGCCATAACGGGCTCCTTGGATTAATAACAGCAAATTAACAAATCCGCTGTATTTTGACTATCACCAACAAAAAAGCCAGGCTGATGGCCGGGCTTTCCTGATTACTTAAATTGAATCAACCGCCAAAATCAAAACGGACACCGGTCATAATGGTACGACCAATTATCGGCGCTTCGTTTTTCAGAAAGCTGGTATGTCGGCGACCGTCTTCATTCAGCAGATTACGGCCCTGAACAAAGACTTCACCACCTTTAAAGCTGTCCGGACGCCAGAACAAGTCAAACGACACCAGGTTGTAGCCACTGGTATTGTCTTCAGCGATCGCGGTTTTATTTTGTTCAAATACCCGCCGATAATCGACACTTAAATCCCAATCACCATAACCGGTATCAAATCCGACACCGAGCCGGGTGGGGGTAATACGTGGTAAATCCTGGCCATCGCGAAGTTTGCCGCGAACATGATCACCGCTGAAACGCACACTCAGTGGCATTGGTCCGTTAACCAAATCAGCAATAGCGGTAAATTCAGCGCCATAGAATTCGGCATCGGCCTGGTCATTAAATACCAGCGTGTCACCGTCAACAGTGACTGCGTTACCGGTGCCATCATCTTGTGATGCCAGATAGATAAAGTCTTTGACACGGTTATAAAACAGCGTCGCATCATAGCGGAACATACCTGAATGCCGGTCAATACCGATTTCAAGATTGGTGTAGGTTTCTTCATTAAGATCCGGATCACCGATTTCCAGCGTACCGGCAGCGGCATGGCTACCAAAGGCATACAACTGTTCAGCTGACGGCGCCCGTTGTGAACGTGTCACTGCTAAACGTAAATGGTGCTTGGCATCCAGATCGATGATCGAACCCGCCGACAGACTAAAGGGCGTAAAGCTGCGATCACCGAGATCCGCTGCTTGCTCCAGTTCCACACCGCCGGGCAGTTCAATATGTCGTTCTTCGTCCAGAACCGAGGGATCAGAATCAACATGATCGATACGTGCAGCAAATTCCAGCCGGCCAAAATCGGTGGGCAGTTCTTCCAGCAAGAATATGCCCCATGATTGTGTTTTATTGGCACGAACATAGAACCCTTCATCACCATGCTCATCGCCGCCATGGCCATGACCGGCCCCATCGGCTTGAAAATCACGATCATTAAATTGCAGGCCCAGTACGCCTTGCCACATGCCAATCGGCAAATGCACCATTTCCAGACGCAGATCGGTTTCATCGTTTTCAAAGCTGGTCTCGGTGACTTGTTCAACAAACTGGCCATCCTCGAATGCTGTGCCAATTTCCTGCTGGCTAAACTCGGTATAAGCCATTTTCAGACGGGCCATGGTAAAACCGGGCAGCGGATCATAAAATTCACTGCGAAAATCGATGCGATCATAATCAGCACGGATTTGTTCCTGCTCTTCCTCGCCAATGCCCAGCGTTACTTCCGGAACACCGTATTTTGTTCGCCAGCGGCTGTAACCTAAACCGGCATGGCCCCAGTCACCTCTAAATAAACCGGTGACCGAAAAGGCATCAGTATCGGTCGCGCTGTTTTGTAAAGTGTCTTTATCACCAACGGTCTGGCCCTGTTGTTGGTAACCATCAATATCAAAATCATGGCTACGGCGCAGACTATAATCAGTGCGCAAGACAAAACTGTCAGTGACCGGTAATTCCAGTCCTAAACGGCCGCTGCGTTCATCGCCATTAAAGCCATAGCCTATTTCACCATCAACGCGGGGCGCATCACCAAACGCTGGATTGAAGCGATCACTTTTAACATTAATAACGCCGCCCGCTGCGCCACTGCCATAAAGCAGTGTTGCCGGGCCACGGAAAACTTCAATTTGCTCTGCGCGACTGGGATCGATAGCAATGGTGTGATCGCCACCTTCACCGGAGACATCGACTGTTTTCAAACCATCTTCAAGCACTTGTACCCGAGAACCTTGCAGGCCACGGACGACTGGCCGGCCAACGCCGGGGCCAAAATCTGAATTGGCAACACCGGGCAAACCATCCAGGGTTTCACCGAGTGTACCGGCACGTTTTTTATCAAGTGCTTCATCAGCCAGCACCGTGACCGGCAGAATTAATTCATCGGGACTGCGTGCGCCAAGCGGATCGGCAGTCACAGTCAGGCTAGGAATGCTAATCGCATCGGTATCTTCAGCCGTTGCAGCCAACGGCATCGCAGCCAGCGCTGCACCCAGCAGCACGGCCGATTTATTTGGGGTAAACATAAAAAAATCCTCATAACACCATAGATCGCTGCCAGCAAAAATGGCGCGATCCAAAAAAAACACAAATGATTGTTAGGGCGTTATGAGAAAACAGGGGGGCCGCGAATCAGCTGCGGCAGGTGACGGTTTTTAACCGTCAGATGGTGGTCGGCAACGGCGACAATGTGCACCAGAATAGCGGTGCTTGAAACCAGCAGCGGTGGATTGGCATTAACCACCGGCGTGTGTTTGATGATTTCCAGCCGCTCACACTGGGCGTCGGCGGTGTGGAATGGATGCGCCGTATCATGCCAAATGGCAAAGCTCTGCAATAACAGCACCAGGGCTGCCAGCAGATAAAGCCATTTAAAATGATGACGACTGTTTTGCATGATTAGCTGAGTAAATTAACCAGTAATTGTTCGTAAACGGCAGACAGTATATCCAGATCGGCAACCGAAACGCACTCATCAATTTGATGAATGGTGGCATTAAGCGGACCGAGCTCAATCACCTGTGCCCCCGTTGGCGCAATAAAGCGACCATCTGAGGTTCCACCAGAAGTAGACAGTTCGGTGGCATAACCAGTGGTTGTTTTGATGGCCTTTTGAGCTGCTTCTAACAATTTACCGCCAGCGGTACGAAATGGCTGGCCAGATAATACCCAGTCAAGTTGATAGCTGACGCCATGCTTATCAAGGATGGCCTCGACCCGTTGTTGTAGCTGCTTATCGGTCACTTCCGTGGAATAACGGAAGTTAAAAATCATTTCCACGCTGCCGGGAATAATATTGGTGGCCCCGGTGCCGCTGTTAAGATTCGATACCTGAAAGCTGGTCGGCGGAAAATCATCATTACCGTTATCCCAGACTTCAGCGCACAGTTCGGTCAGCGCCGGTGCCAGACGATGCAGGGGGTTATCAGCCAAATGCGGGTAGGCAATATGACCTTGTTTACCTTTGACGGTCAGATAACCATTGAGTGAACCACGTCGGCCATTTTTAACCACATCAGCAACTTTGTCGCTGCTGGTGGGTTCGCCCACCAGACACCAGTCAATGTGTTCCTGACGGGCTTGTAAGGTATCCATCACCCTTACAGTGCCATCGGTTGCCGGGCCTTCTTCATCACTGGTCAGCAAAAAGGCAATGCTGCCTTGATGCTCTGGAAAGCGTTCGATAAATCGTTCACAGGCGGTGACCATAGCAGCAATGCTGCCTTTCATATCGGCAGCGCCCCGACCATATAACATGCCATCAATAATATCGGCAGCAAAAGGGTCATGTTTCCATTTATCCAGCGGACCGGTGGGCACCACATCGGTATGGCCGGCAAACACAAACAGCGGCCCCTGATGGCCACGGCGCAGCCACAGATTGTCAACTTCACCAAAACGTAAATGCTCGGCATTAAAGCCTTTATCGGCAAGCCGTTTGGCCAGCAGTAGCTGACATTGCTGATCATCCGGTGTCACGCTGTTGCGGCGAATTAATTCCCGGGTTAGTTTAACGGTGGATGATAATTCAGTGGCCATAACGATCTTGGTATTCCTGTTCATTAAAGCCAACATGACAACCATTAGCATCACACACTACCGGCCGTTTAATCAGCGTTGGATTATTGAGCATCAAATCGATGGCTGTGCGCTCATCCAGCATTTCTTTACGTGGATCTTCAAGCTTGCGCCAGGTAGTGCCGCGTTTATTAAGCAAGGCCTGCCAATCAACAGATTGCAGCCAGCTTTCCAGGGTCTGCAGATCTAAACCATCCGCTCGCAGATCATGAAACTGATAGGCAACAGCTTGTGCATCCAGCCAGCGACGGGCTTTTTTGACGGTGTCACAATTTTTAATGCCGTAAACAACCATATTCACTTTATTCTATTTATTGGCTCCCTAACCCTCTTCTATGGGAGAGGGCACATCTCCTTCCCCCAATCTGGGGGGAAGGTCGGGATGAGGGGGGCACAAATCAAATATCACGCAGCAATTCGTTAATACCGACTTTACCGCGGGTTTTTTCATCGACTTGTTTGACGATAACAGCGCAATACAGGCTATAACTGCCATCTTTTGACGGTAAATTACCGGATACGACGACTGAACCTGCTGGAATACGACCGTAACTGATTTCACCGGTCATACGGTTAAAGATCTTGGTGCTCTGACCAATATAAACGCCCATTGAAATAACAGAGCCTTCTTCAACAATAACGCCTTCAACGACTTCTGAACGGGCACCGATAAAGCAATTATCTTCAATAATCGTCGGGCCGGCTTGTAAGGGTTCCAGTACACCACCGATACCGACACCGCCGGATAAATGCACGTTTTTACCAATTTGTGCACAGCTGCCAACGGTCGCCCAGGTATCAACCATCGTGCCGGAATCAACATAAGCACCAATATTCACGTAAGACGGCATCAATACGACGCCCGGCGCAATATATGAACCACGACGTGCAGCAGCAGGCGGGACCACCCGGACACCGGCTTTATTGAAGTCAGCTTCGCTGAAGTTGGCGAATTTCGGTTCAACTTTATCGAAATATTGGGTTTCACCGCCAGGCATTGGTTGGTTGTCATTCAAACGGAACGACAGCAATACCGCTTTTTTAAGCCATTGGTTAACGACCCAGTCGCCATTTAGTTTTTCAGCAACGCGGGCAGTGCCATTGTCGAGCATTGCCAGCGCTTCATTGACGGCATTGCGAACATCATTGTCAGCATTTTTTGGGGTAATGTCAGCACGACGCTCAAAAGCAGCTTCGATTATTGATTGAATTTCACTCATGGAAAACAGCTCCAGTTAGGATAAAGATTCGATAAATTGGCGGATACGATGGGCCGCTTCAACACATTCTTCCTGTGAGGCGACCAGCGCCATACGGATACGATTGACACCGGGATTGGCCTGTTTGCTATCACGTGCCAGAAAACGTCCAGGCAACACGGTCACGTTATATTGATGAAATAACTCACGGGCAAAGTCGGTGTCGGCAATGGGGGTTTCGGCCCATAGATAAAAACTTGCTTCCGGCTGTCGGACGTTCATCACCGGTTGTAAAATGTCTAATACGGCCTGAAATTTCTCGCGATAAAGCCTTCGGTTATGGGCAACATGCGCTTCATCATTCCAGGCGGCAATCGATGCCGATTGGGTGGCAGGCGGCATGGCACATCCATGATAAGTTCGATAACGCAAAAATTCTTTGATGATCTTAGCATCACCAGCGACAAAACCACTTCGCAGGCCCGGCGCATTAGAACGTTTAGACAAACTGTGAAATACCACACAGCGGCTTAAGTCGGTATAACCCGCAGCCACGGCAGCCTGTAATAAGCCTACTGGTGGTAATGCCTCGTCAAAATAAATTTCTGAATAACACTCATCGGCGGCGATCACAAAATCATATTCATGGGCCAGTTGAATCAAACGGGTCATGACCTCAGCATCAATCACTGCACCAGAAGGGTTGCCGGGGCTGCAAATATACAGCAGCTGGCATTGCGACCAGACGCTGCCCGGGACGTTATCAAAGTCGGGAACAAAGCCATTGTCATCGGTGCAGTTAAGCAAATGCATGCGGGCACCAGCGAGGATCGCCGCACCTTCATAGATTTGGTAAAACGGATTGGGCATAACCACCAGTGGGTCATCATCACGATCGATAATAGCCTGCGCAAAGGCAAACAAGGCTTCACGGGTGCCATTTACCGGCAGAACTTGCGTTTGTGGATTAATATGACCGTCTAATTGAAAGCGCTGATCCAACCAGTTGGCGATAGTTTGCCGCAATTCGGGGCTGCCGGCAGTGGTTGGATAAATGGATAAGCCATGCAAATGACTAATCATTGCCTCGGTGATGAAGCCCGGGGTTGGATGTTTTGGTTCACCAATTGACAAGGCAATATGCGGCAAATGTTGCGGTGGCTGGCAACCTTTTTGCAATTCGGCCAGTTTTTCAAACGGGTAGGGATGCAGCTTGGCCAATTCTGGATTCATCGATGAGTTTGCCGGATCAAAAAAACGCTACATTATAACGCTTTGCGCTCCGCCCGTGTTATAAGCATTGCCATGAATCTAAGCACTGTTCAACAATATCGTCTATCTGTTCTGAGTCTGTTGTTTGCCGCCAGCATGTGGGGCTTTATCTGGTATCCGATGCGGCTGTTTGAAGCGGCTGGACTGCCGGTGGTGTGGACCACTCTGTTGATTTATCTGTCGGCGGCGGTTTTACAATTGCCCCAGGCGCTACGTGGCCACTGGCCATGGCGACAATTACCGTTGGACTTAGTCTGGTTGGCTTTGGCCGCCGGTGTCACCAATCTGGCTTTTCTGGTAGCGCTGATTGAAGGCGAAGTGATGCGCGTTATGCTGTTGTTTTACCTTGCGCCACTATGGAGTGTCATTCTGGGGCGGTGGTGGCTGGGTGAAACGCTTTCTCATAAAGCGATGGCAATGCTTATTTTAGCGATGACCGGCACTTTGATAATGCTATGGCAACATGAAATGGGCTTGCCGTGGCCGCATGGATTAGCTGACTGGTTGGCGCTGTTTGCTGGCATCATGTTTGCCGTCAATAATGTGCTGAGTCGCAAACTGGCCAGTGTGCCAATGCATATTAAAACCACAGCCGTTTATTGGGGCGTTGTCGCGGTGGCTTTTGTCGTCATTCTGATCCGGGGAAGTGCCGTACCAGATATTTCGTTGACGGTAAGTTTATTGGCGATAACCTTTGGTGGTCTCGCCATTGTCGCTATGACAGTATGCGTGTTATTTGGCCTTGGGCGTTTGCCGGTGTATCGCGCGGCTGTCATCATGCTGTTTGAATTGGTCGTGGCGGCCGTGACAGCCTGGTGGTTAACAGATGAAGTCATGGGAATCGCTGACTGGCTGGGTGGTATTTTGATTATTGTTGCGGCTTATGGCGTTGCCCGGATTGAAGGTGGCCGTCAACAAGTCTGATTTCAGTTAGACCAATTGCCATGGCAAATTTACAGCATTAATTTTAAGAGGAACTTCGCAATGATCAAATCAATTGCCCACGCGACTTTTCTGGTCGCGGATCTACAAAAATCACTGGATTTTTACTGCAATATTTTACAAATCCCACAAAACCACAGCCGGCCGGCGTTTCCGTTTGACGGCGCCTGGCTGGATCTGGGGGAGGGTCAGCAAATTCATTTAATGGTGCTGCCGAATCCCGACAGCAAGGAAGGACGACCCCAACATGGTGGCCAGGATCGGCATGTGGCATTGGTTGTTGAAGATCTGGAAAAACTGGCCGAATATTTTGATAAAGCGGGTATGCCTTATTCACGCAGCAAATCAGGTCGGGCAGCTTTCTTTTGTCGTGATCCGGATGGCAATGCGTTGGAATTTGCAGAAGATTTCACCCCGCGAGGCAACTAATTCAGAAGCTTAAAGGATGGAATCAACAGCTTAGCGACTTACTCACATTTTCTGTGGATAAGTCTGTGGTTAATGTTTGTGAAAATCGCTAAGTGATTCATTCATAACAGACGATGACAAATTGGTTAAAAAGTAACCATCTAAAAAATAACTTTAAAATCAGTGTGTTAAGGTTGACTTGTAGAGATTCAATGACTTAGCGCTGACTTCTGTAAAGTCTCTGTAATACACGCTGCAAACCGTGCATAAGTTGTTAGAGGCGGCGAAGATTTATGTCAATTAACGTGCTAAAACTGGAAATTGACGATCATCATAAGTGGCATCTTTGTCGTTGGTGCCTTGTTGTCTGTGCGTTTCCAGACCAATAAAATCAAATAAGTCGTTATCGGCCAGTTGTGACGGTGCAACATTCTGTAAGCTACGGAAAATATTTTCCAAACGCCCCGGTGATTGTTTTTCCCAGGCCTGCAACATATCTTTAATGACCTGACGTTGCAGATTTTGCTGCGAGCCGCACAGGTTGCAGGGAATGATTGGAAACTGACGGGCCTCAGCATAACGTACGATATCCGCCTCTTTGGCATAGGCCAAGGGCCGGATCACGATATTGGATTTGTCATCACTAAGCAGTTTCGGTGGCATTGCTTTGATTTTGCTGCCATAGAACATATTCAGAAACAGCGTTTCGATAATGTCATCGCGATGATGACCCAGCGCGATTTTAGTAATACCGTTTTGCCGCGCATAGCCATATAAACTGCCGCGTCGCAGACGTGAGCAAATACCGCAGGTGGTTTTGCCTTCTGGCACCACTTCTTTAACAATGCTGTAAGTGTCTTTTTCAATGATGTGGTACGGCACACCAATTGATTGCAGATAATTCGGCAGAATCTCTTCAGGGAAACCGGGTTGTTTCTGATCCAGATTAACCGCGATCAGTTCAAAATCGATCGGCGCGTGATCCCGCAGGTTCAGCAAGATATCCAGCATGGTATAGCTATCTTTACCGCCGGAAAGACACACCATGACTTTATCGCCGTCCTGAATCATATTGTAATCGGCAATTGCCTGACCGACCTGGCGGCGTAGGCGTTTACGCAATTTATTAAATTCAAACTGCTGTTTATCGTGGATGTCTGACATTAGATTAAACCTGCAAAAGGCTGGATTGTGACGATATCGCCGGCAGCAATACCGTCGCAGTCTTCATCCAGCAAAACAAAACAATTAGCCTGGCTCATTGAGCTTAAAATTCCAGACCCTTGCTCGCCGGTCATTCTCACCGTTAATTGACCTGCTGCGCTGCTTTCCATGACACCACGCTGAAATTCAAAGCGGCCCGGCCGTTTACGAATGGGGGCTGCGGCAATTGCCGGTAGCAACAATGCGGCATTGATGGTGGCCCCGGACATTTTTTGCAGCGCCGGCAAGACAAATTGGTAAAAGGTCACCATTACCGAAACCGGGTTGCCGGGCAGACCAAAAAAAGGTGTGTTTTGCAAATGACCAAAGGTCAGCGGCCGGCCTGGTTTCATGGCAATTTTCCAGAAATTCATCTTGCCGAGTTCGGCAAGCAACGGTTTGATGTAATCGGCATCACCGACCGACACACCACCGGAAGTTATCACCACGTCCGCATTACCAGCGGCCGATTGCAAAGCAGATCGAATCGCATCGGGGTCATCTTTGACAACGCCCATATCCAGTACTTCCGCACCAGCTTGCTGCAGCATGGCAAACAAGGTGTAGCGGTTACTGTCATAAATATCGCCGGGAGATAAGGTCTCACCAATAGATTTAAGCTCATCACCAGTGGAAAAAAAGGCGACCCGTAACTTGCGCATGACGCGAAGTTCACCAATCCCCAAAGATGCCAGCAACCCCAGATCTGCGGCATTAATCTGACGACCTTTGCTGAGCACAGTCTGGCCCTGTTGGATATCTTCACCCGCTAAACGCACATTCTGACCAAACTGATGTTGGCCCTGAAAGTGAATATTATCGCCACTGGCTTGTGCTTGTTCTTGCATGATCACAGTATCGCAAATGGCTGGCAAAATAGCGCCAGTCATGATTCTGATGCATTCACCCCGGTTAATTTGACCGGTAAAAGGTTGTCCAGCAAAGGCACTGCCAATACAACGCAAAGTGGCGGCTTCAACCGTTAAATCAGCATGGGCCATGGCATAACCATCCATTGCTGAATTGGCATGCGGCGGTACATCAGATGGTGAAATAATATCTTCAGCCAGAATTCTGCCCAGCGCGTCACGTAGTGGCAAAAGTTGCTGACTTTGTAATGCAACGACTTGATCCAGAATCGTCTGGCGCGCTTTATCTACACGCAAAACGGATGGGTTTTCGGGGGCGGCGCAGCTGTCTTGTGGGGTGTTTTCAAGCATAAGCGGGTTGGGCCTGTTGGCAAAATTCTTCAATAAATTCAGCTATCTTACCGACATCGTTTAAATCCAGCACGGGCAAGTCACGATTAACGCTGACTGAGGCGTCGGTCGCCAGGGCAATAATGTGCTGATCTTCGTTGGCTAAAAGCGGCTTACCCAAACTGGGTCGGTGCAATTCCAGTTTGGCAAAGTTGGCTTGTTTAAAGCCTTCAACCAGCACCAGATCCAGCGCATCGTAATCAAGTTTAGCCAGGCATTCAGCCAGTTGCGGTTCGTCACGTTCGGCTAATGGCGTCTGCATCAACGCCAGTAAATTTTTTGAGGCCACGATCACCTGACTGGCGCCAGCTTCGCGGATTTCGTAGCTATCCTTACCCGGTTTATCAATATCAAAACGGTGGTGGGCATGTTTAATGACTGCCACCCGCAAACCTTTTTCGCGCAGTTGTGGCAGCAATTGGGTTAACAATGTGGTTTTGCCAGTGCCGCTGAATGCTGAAATACCAAGCATTGGCAGGGGACAGTTGACTGGCAAAGCAGCCAGATCTTCCGGATGATTCAGGTTTACAAAGCAGCTTGGTTCATCACTAAAATCCACTTCGGTAACCGGGTACTGTGCAAAAAACAGATCTATTTTACGTTCACCACTTTCTAAAAGGGCTGTTAAATCAGCCTGTAAATGACAAGGCATTAAACAATAAACCGGCTGCATGCGTTGGCCATCGGTGGCAACCGCAATGGTTTTACCACTCTGTAATAGTGATTCCAACATACGCTGTCGTAGTTTTTGACTGAGCAGCGGGCCATCACAGGGCGCCGTTAAAATATAGTCTGAGCTTGCGTTTTGCATACCGCTGAGCATGCCGGCCAGTGGGCCCTGAAAGTCAGCCAATGTATCGATAATGACACGGTAGCCAAATTGTTGGTAGCGGTCTATATTACGGTTAGCGTTGATAAGAAGTTGATCAACTTGCGGTCGCAGACGCTTGATAGCGTGTTGAATAAGCGGCTGGCCCTGAAAATTAACCAGACCCTTATCTTCGCCCCCCATTCGGCGGGCAAGTCCGCCAGCGAGGATCACGCCGCTGACCGTGGGATAACTAGCAGCTGACATTTATAAAATATCCTGCTTGGAAAAAGGTGCCATGCGCATGCGAATTCAATTATTTAAATACTTCATTATACCGTTTATCTTGCCGGCCGTTGTGATGGCCGAAGCGGCGTTAAGCATTCAGGTGTCAGGCTTGTTCCGTGATCAGGCGGTGATTAATATCAATGATACCCAGCGTATTCTGAAAGTCGGCCAAACCAGCCCGGAAGGTGTCAAATTGATTGCTGCCGACAGTAATCAGGCGATTCTGGAAATTGACGGCATACAACAGAACTTTCCGCTGGGCACTCAAATCGGCGGCGTATTTTCACCGCCCAGTCCGCAGCCGATGGTCAGTTTGTGGCCAACAGATGGTATGTATTTAACCAACGGCAGTATCAATGGTTATGGTATTGATTTTCTGGTGGATACCGGCGCGTCAGCTGTGGCTTTAAATGTGTCGACAGCACAGCGTTTAGGGATAGATTATTTAAATGCACCGAAAATTGGTGTGCGTACGGCTTCCGGTGAGGGTATCGGTTATCAGGTTAATTTGGAAAAAGTGCAACTGGGTGACATCACGCGGTTTAATGTCATGGCGATTGTCCTTGATGGACCTGAACCACAGCGCGCCTTATTGGGGATGAGTTTTTTACAGGATCTGGATTTACAGCGACGTGGTGAGCGGCTGGATTTGATTCAAAAATACTAAAAAAATGCCCGGACTGGCCGGGCATCGTTTTCTAAAATTTTGTCGCTTAAAAACCCTGGGTAATCAGGGCGTAGGCTGAATGGTTATGAATCGATTCAAAGTTTTCCGACTCGACGGTATAGGCTTTAATCCGCTCATCGGCATTCAATCTGGCTGCGACGTCACGGACCATATCTTCAACAAATTTTGGATTGTCGTAGGCATGTTCGGTGACATATTTCTCATCTGGACGCTTCAGTAAGCCATAAATCTGGCATGATGCTTCGTTTTCGACCAAATCAATCAAATCTTCGATCCAGATAAAGCTATCGGTTTTCACCGTCAGCGTGACATGGGAACGCTGGTTGTGGGCACCGTAATCGGAGATGTTTTTTGAACAAGGGCAGAGGCTGGTCACCGGCACGATAACTTTAACCGTCATGCAGGTTTTACCCTGATTGATTTCGCCAATAAAACTGACCTGATAATCCATCAAGCTGCGTACCTTGGAAATCGGCGCCTCTTTATTAACGAAATACGGGAAGCTCATTTCGATATAGCCGGATTCCGCATCCAGGCGTTCGGTCATTTCGCCGAGCATGGTATGGAATGATTTAACGGTGATTTCGCGTTCGTGTTGATTCAATATCTCAACAAAACGTGACATATGTGTGCCTTTAAACTGGTGTGGCAAGTTCACATACATATTGAAGTTGGCAATGGTGTGCTGTTCACCGGTAGTGCGGTCGCTGACCACAACAGGATGGCGGATATCTTTAATACCTACCTTATCGATGGCAATATGACGTTTATCTTTAATGTTCTGAACGTCTTCGATCTCACCAGTAGCTATTGGTTTATTTTGTTCGGTCATGTGTGGCTTATTCCTCGCTATATTTAACGCAGGCGCGGTCAGTTTCCCAAAGGGTCACCCCAGAAACGCTGGCGATATCGTTATTCAATATGGGGCTGAGCTGCTGATAAAAATATCTGGCAATGTTTTCAGCAGTGGGGTTAATTTCATCAAATGGCGGAATGTCGTTTAAATAACGATGATCCAACGTTTTCGCCAGTTCTCGCGTGGCGACTTTGATGGTTTTAAAATCCATGCCCATGCCATGTTCATTCAAGCCACGTGCAGTGACTTCAACTTCCACTTTCCAGTTATGGCCATGCATACGCCGGCAATCACCGGGGTAATCACGCAAGGTGTGGGCAGAAGCGAAATCAGCAAGGATTTTAAGGGTATAAGTGGCGCTCATATTGTTGACTATTATACTCAGGAATTAGTCGGGGTAATAGACCATTATTACGCAAAAAAACGATTGATGAAATCGATTAAGCCATTGGCTGATAGACCGATATCGGCAAGCATTTGCTGATGATTGCCATGATCAAGGAAACTATCAGGTAAGCCCAAATGCCTGATGGGCGTAGCATAATTCATCTCATGCAAGTATTCGGCAACAGCACTGCCGGCACCGCCGGCAATGGCATTTTCTTCGATTGTCACCAGCAAATCATATTCTGCCGCCAGGGTATTAATCAGGTTGGTGTCCAGCGGTTTGACAAAGCGCATATTGACTACTGTGGCATTCAGCGCTTCACCTGCTTCCAGGGCCATGCTCAGCATGCTGCCGAAGGCCAGAATGGCAACTTTTTGTCCTTGCCGGCGCACCTCGGCTTTACCGATGGTTAACACGGCTAAATCATTTTCAATGTTGACGCCGGGGCCGTTACCACGCGGATAACGGACTGCTGCCGGACCTTTGTGTTTGAAGCCGGTTGATAACATTTGCCGGCATTCATTTTCATCGGCAGGTGCCATGATCAGCATATTGGGAATACAACGTAGATAACTCAGATCAAAACTGCCGGCATGTGTCGGGCCATCAGCACCGACCAATCCCGCCCGATCAATGGCAAACAACACGGGTAAGTTTTGCAACGCAACGTCGTGAATAAGCTGATCGTAAGCACGTTGTAAAAAGGTCGAATAAATCGCAACCACCGGTTTTTTGCCTTCACAGGCTAAGCCAGCAGCCAGGGTCACAGCATGTTGTTCGGCAATGCCGACATCAAAATAGCGTTCTGGAAAGCGTTTGGCAAAAACCGTTAAACCTGAGCCTTCACACATCGCTGGCGTGATGCCAATCAAATGCTTATCACTGGCAGCCATATCGCATAACCAGTCGCTAAAAATTTGTGTATAGCTGGGGCCGGTTTTTTTAGCGCTGCCTGCCGGACTGACCCCATGATATTTACAGGGGTGTTCTTCTGCTGGGGCGAAGCCTTTACCTTTTTTGGTCACAATGTGCAGAAATTGCGGACCCTTGCGCTGGCGCAAATTGGTCAGTGTGGTGATCAATGTGTCGAGATTATGACCATCAATCGGGCCAATATAATTAAAGCCCATTTCCTCAAACAAGGTGCCGGGTACCACCATGCCTTTCATATGCTCTTCGGCGCGGCGGGCAATTTCCCAGGCAGTGGGGATTTTTTCCAGGACTTTTTTGCTGCTTTCACGGGCAGAAGCGTAGAAATTGCCCGATAACAGTCGTGCCAAATAGTTGGCCATGCCGCCGACATTTTTTGAGATCGACATTTCATTATCATTGAGTACTACCAGCAAGTTGGCACTCAGGTCACCGGCATGTGCCAATGCTTCATAAGCCTGGCCAGCGGTGAGCGCGCCATCACCGATAATCGCTACCGCACGACGGGAATCATTATTGGCTTGCGCGGCGATAGCCATGCCCAGCGCTGCACTGATAGAGGTGCTGGAATGTCCAACGCCAAAGGTATCAAATTCACTTTCACTGCGTTTGGTAAACCCCGATAAACCACCCGGTTGGCGCATGGTATGCATCTGACCACGGCGGCCAGTCAAAATTTTGTGGGTATAACTCTGATGGCCGACATCCCACACCAGTCGATCTTCAGGCGTGTTGAAAACGTAATGCAGTGCCAGAGTCAGTTCGACGACACCAAGATTGGAAGAAATATGGCCGCCTGTTTGCTGGACACTTTCAATGATGAGTGTACGGATCTCATCCGCCAGCTGCGGTAGCTGCTTACGAGATAATTGCCGCAAATCCTGCGGGTCATTAATCTGTTCTAACAATCGGCTCATAATATTCACGTTAAAAATTTCGCTGCACGACAAAGCGAGCCAGTCCCGCCAGCGCCTGTGTTGGGCCACTTAAATGCTGAAGTGCGGCGAGCGCTTGTTCTACCAAATCTTGTGCCTTTTGTTGCGCTGTTTCCAAACCCAGAATAGCAGGGTAAGTGGGTTTATCACGGGCAATATCGGCCCCTTGTTGTTTACCAAGTGTTTCTGTGTCGGCGATCACATCCAACACATCATCTTGCACCTGAAACGCCAGGCCAATAGCAGCGGCGTATTGATCTAAAACTAACAGATTTCGATCGGTCACCTGATCCGAAGCCAAAGCGCCCAAACGGACGCTGGCGCGGATCAGCGCGCCGGTTTTTAATTGGTGCATTTGTTCCAGTGCCGCGAGTTGCAACGTTTTGCCGACACTTTGTAAATCAATTGCCTGACCACCGGCCATGCCCATAACACCACTGGCCTCAGCCAGAGCTTTTACCATAGCAATTTGTTGTGTTGCCGGTAATGTGTTGTCAGACAATGACAGAAAGGCATGGGTTTGTAATGCATCACCGGCCAATAAGGCTGTGGCTTCATCGAAGGCTTTATGACAACTCGGCCGGCCACGGCGAAGATCGTCGTCATCCATCATGGGCATATCATCATGGATCAGTGAATAGGCATGAATCATTTCAACTGCACAGGCAGCAGCATCCAACCCGTTTTCATTACTGTACAGGGCTTCACCAGCGGCATAAACCAACAATGCACGCAGGCGTTTACCACCATCCAATGTTGCATATTGCATAGCCTTGACCAGCATTTGGGCATCGCTTTGTAGTGTCAGACGAGCAGTCAATGCAGAGGTTACGCGTTGTTGATTTACCGACATCCAGTCGGACAAGGAAAAAGCAGCTGTCACGAAGCGTCAGGATCCGCGTCAAAATCCACCAACGTTGGATTGCCAGCTTGTTTGACCAGCATTTGTACTTTTTGATCAGCGGCTTGCAAGGCTTCCTGACAATCACGGGTCAATAAAACACCACGCTCATACAGTTTCAAAGACGCTTCAAGCGTAATATCGCCGCGCTCAAGTTGCTCGACCAGCGATTCCAACTCAGCGACCGCTGATTCATAATCCAGTTTTTTGTGTTTTGCTACCATTACGGCCTCAAAAAAAACAGCTTCAGCAAATCATTATAAAAGAATATGACCAGGGCTTGTTGAACTTTCCCCGTTACAACAGAAGCGGAGCGGGAAAATCAACAAGCCCTTGGCTTGCCCGCTGGAATGTTGTGGCGTTTGTGCTTATGCTCTCATGTTTTGTTTGAGCGTTCTTCAGATATGCCGATAATTATTCGCGGTTTGCACAATTTGCCCGATCCACAATGCGCTTGCGTTGCCACCATTGGTAATTTTGATGGCGTTCACTTGGGGCATCAGGCAGTGCTCAGTCAACTGGCGATGAAAGCCGATATGTTGGGGTTGCCAGCAGTGGTCATTACCTTTGAACCGCAACCCTACGAATATTTTGTGCCAGAAAAAGCGCCGGCGCGGCTCAGCCGTTTTCGGGAAAAAGTCGAAGCGCTGCGGGCCTATTCCATCCAAAAACTGTGTGTGTTGCGCTTTGATCACAAACTGGCCAATATGCCGGCCACTGAGTTTATTCAACGATTATTGATTGATGGCCTGCGGGTCAGTTATTTGGTGGTCGGTGATGATTTCCGCTTCGGTAAAGATCGCCAAGGCGATTTTGCCTTGTTACAGCAAGCCGGCCAGCAGCACGGTTTTCAGGTAGTCAATATGCATACTTTTGCCATTGATAAAATGCGGGTCAGCAGTACCCGGATTCGCGAAGCGCTGCGTGATGGCAATCTTGATGTAGCTGAGAAATTACTGGGTCGGCCTTACCGGATGAGTGGCCGGGTCGCGCATGGTGATAAGCGTGGCCGGCAAATGGGCTTTCCCACAGCAAATATCCATCTGCATCGTTGTAAAGTGCCGCTGCGAGGCGTTTATGCTGTCCAGCTATTTGGCATTGACGGTGAGCCGGTCAATGGCGTTGCCAATATTGGCATCCGGCCGACCATTGGTGGCGATAAAGCATTGCTGGAAGTACATTTACTGGATTTTAACCGGGATATTTATGGTGCCCATGTGCAGGTGGTGTTTTTACAAAAACTGCGTGAGGAACATAAATTTGCCGATCTGGATGCATTGATTGAACAGATCCACATTGATAGTA
The DNA here is from genome assembly GCA_965659475.1 of Methylophaga sp. GTDB lineage: Bacteria > Pseudomonadota > Gammaproteobacteria > Nitrosococcales > Methylophagaceae > Methylophaga. The sequence continues at coordinate 3,491 of CBFHWI010000015.1, read as the reverse complement.
AAGCCGCCCGGCAATATTTTGCCTCAAGTCCCGACTAATCGGCCTGCTTCATAATCTTCTATAAGCTGCTCAGCGGCGCTAATATCGGCCAACTCATGAACAAAAACATGGGCAAAATCACTGGCCGGTAAATCACCGACCGCACCTTGCAAATAATGTCCGGCAACATGATTATCGATGCCATTAGCTGTCAGTAAGCCACTGATAATGTGGGCTTCAAGAATATTCTCACCCCGAAAAATCAACTGCATAAAAAATCTATTGCCTGAAAATCTGTTCGCAATGTAAAGTCTTCATGAACCATCTACCGCTTTTCCCTCCAAATCGCCGGGAACTGTATTTTCAAGCGGGGCTGTTAATCATGGACAGTGCCAACCAGGGCGCCAAAAACAGCATAAAGGTCTGGATTTTAAGGATGGCCATGCCAGCATAATGAATACCGGAAAATTGCTCGCGCGATAGGGCAAACCAGCGACTATGCAGTTGGTAAATCCACTCAGCGCAGCATCTATAAATCACAAACCAAATCGTTAACAGCAAATAATTTATCACCGCCGACCAGCCCAACACACTTTGCACTATTTCGAGGTTCATAAGCCTGCTCCTTAAAGCGATAAGCTCAATTTACGCCGTAAATCAGTAGACTGCCAACTAGCTTTGTTGTTTTCGGGCCTGCCACCAGCGTCGGATCGCCTTACGGCCATATTTGCGTTTGAAGTTAACCTTAAAATCATACAAATAAAACGGCAGTTTTAATCGCCAGTTGAAAGATTTGCCAAACTTGCGGTTAAGCGCCAAATATTCGCCCACCAATTGCTCACGACCCGACCAGTGCAGTTTGTGACAAATGCGGGCTAAATCCGACAAACGCTCGCTGAGTGTGGCATTGCGATTAAAAAAACGTGCCCGGTTAATGTCAATCAATGTAAATGCCAGCGCGCCATCGGCTTGTTTTTTAATCAGGATATTGCCGCCCGCCAAGTCACGGAAAAATACGCCACGGGCATGCATATCATTCAAAAACGCTGCCAGTTGCGGATAGGCCTGCGCTTCACTGACACCATGAATGTCGCTGGCACCATTATGAAATGCCGTTACTAAATCACGGGCACTGAAATCATGATCGACTTGCTCACACAGATACAGATTTTGCAGCAATGATTTATCGCCGTTTTTTTCAAAATAGGCGATAGGTTCCGCCGTTGGAATACCGCGGCGTAATAATTCCGCAGCAGCGATCCAGCTGCGTTTGGCTTTGCTGGGCCGGTAACGATCCAGCAGCCGTTTATGAACATGCATTTTCAACGGTTTTTTGGCGATAAACGGCCGGTCCAAAATATTGTCAACCCGCCAGATGATGTTGCGGGCTTTACGTAAGATATTGTTGGCTTGTGGTTCTGGCAGCTGCGCCGGTTGTAATTGCTGGCGTAAGTTTTCGGCATCTGCCTGATTATCGGCATATAGCAAACCTTGCCAGCCCACCTGATCAAAGTGATACAGCTGTTTGCCGGGGAAATATCGATACCACGCATCGAGGCCTTTGCCCCGTGGAACATGAAAACTGACTAATGTACCCACCGGCCACCGCAAATAAATCGGCGACTCGCCGGCAAATTCCGGCATTTCATCCAGCAAATCGCCATCACGGTTAAGGCATTCAGCTTTAGCTAAACTCGCGGCATCATAAAGCTTGTGTAATGCCATGGCTTTACCATTAATCGTCCATAAAACATGGACAAGAGCATCAGTGCGGCGAAAAGCATGTACTTCGAGATTGTCAGTCGTGGCCAGCGGCCCCTGATAAAAACTGCCGGGGATTTGCCGGATAAATTGCTGCATAGCATAAAAGGCCGGCCGCTCACGAAAATCACTCAGTTGCCCCAGTACAGACTGATAATGGGTGATGCGTTCCAGTTTGGGATAAACGCCGCTACCATCGTCGACCAGTCCTTCACGGCTACATAAAAAGGGGCCCCAATAAGCCTGCTGCATGGCACCGGATGCTGCCAATAGTGTGAAGTAACGGGTTAAATAATCTGCTTGTTTTTGTTCGCCGAGAATCAGTACCCTGCCAATACGTGGCAAAGTCCAAAAAGCCGCCGGTGAAATAAATTTTTTGACGCCAAACTCGCCGGTGATTTTTTGCAATAAACGGGCTTTTTTGACCAGGTTAACTTTCAGTTTCAGCGCCAGTTTAGTGCCAAATATCCGATGATCATAACGCTCGGGCTCGGTCACCCGTTCGCTGAATAAATTATTGGTATGTATATCGGGCAGTTGTTGTTCCCGACGCAGGCGGTTGAGCACCGCGATATTATGCAATGGCTCAAAATCAGAAATATTCGGTCCGGCTAATTGAATGCGCTTTTCGCGGATAATATCGTGGGCGATTTGCCAGGTATTAAAGAAGCTTTCCGTGTCGTAACCCGACCAATGCCGGCGGTTGCTGGTGGCGCCAATTTCAATGGCAGCCACCTGGTGACCGAATTGTTCGGTGACCGTTTCGACAAATGCCTGCCAACGTTCCTGGGCTTCCGGGGTTTTCATTTGCTGGGCTTCACGAAACGGCTGTACCAAATGCAGCAGCACGTTGATTTTGGCGTTCAGCAGTTTATCCAGCAGTCTGCTAACAGGACCATTCAAATCGGTATAAGTAAAGTCGAGCCGGACTTGCTGCAAATTGAGTTCAGTCAGTTTGGCAAGAATAAAATCATCAATCGCAGGATCATCGCCGGTGGTCACGCCAACGCCGATAAAATCTTCTGGTACCTGATGTGCCGGTTTTGGCAAATGCCCGCCAGGTAGTGCCAAGCGGCCTTTAACAACGTATTTCAGGGCGCTGCCTAGTTGGCGGAGATTCATCAGCGGGCCATTAACGAATTCACGTTGTTGTTCAGGGCTAGACTTCATTTAAATACTCAAATTACAGGTTAAAGCAGGCAAGCTTAGTGAGAAACGCTGCCGGAAAATACATTGAGGGTGATTACGCCAGCGATAATCAGACTGATACCAATTATGGCCGGTGAATCCAGTTTTTGGTCAAAAACCAGCCAACCAATTAAAGCGATCAGTACAACGCCAACACCGGCCCAAATCGCATAGGCAATGCCCACCGGAATATATTTCAGGCTCAGCGCCAAAAAATAAAAGGCGACGACATAGCCGGCAATGACGGCCACTGAAGGCCAGAATTTGCTTAAACCCTCAGAGGCTTTTAAAAAGCTGGTGCCAAATACCTCGGCAACAATAGCGGCGCTCAGCAATAACCATTTAGACATTGAATCGCTCAGTTGTAGGTAAAAAATAAGCTGATGGCCATTGCGCTGCCAAGGACCGCAATAATAAGACTGACGACAACCCCCCACTGACTGCGGTAGCCTTCGGGAAATTCGGATTCCCCCAGCGTTTTTAACACTTTTCGAAACTGACTGGTGGCATAAAATGCTGTAAAGCTGCCAAGCACAATAAAGGCCAGGCCTAGCCAGAAGGTG
>CBFHWI010000014.1:0-48798 GCA_965659475.1 Methylophaga sp. | reverse complement strand
ATTTTCGGTATCCGTCAACTGTGGCAGTTGCGGTGTCACTGGCACCATACGACCTTTGCCTGATGGCGTAAAAAACTGACCATCGGCAAATAAACGCGATGTGCCCTGCGGTTTACTGACCGGTATCGGCCACTGTAACGGTTGATAGTCGGCAAAGGCGGCATCACTGAAATCCGCCAACGCACTGATATTAAAATCGCGGCTACCTTCATTTTCAAAGCCGGATAAGGTTGCATGTTCACGAAATACATCCAGCGATGATTTAAAGTCAAACGCATCGGCATAGCCCATACGGACAGCAACGTCACGAATGATTTGCCAATCGGCTTTGGCTTCGCCCGGTGCCGTTAAAAACGCCCGCTGCCGGGAAATACGCCGTTCAGAATTAGTGACGGTACCGTCTTTTTCACCCCACGCTAACGCAGGCAATAAAACATCGGCAATTTCAGTGCACTCGGTGAGTGATTCACAATCACTTACCACAACAAATTCACAGTCCTGCAACGCTTTTTTAACGGCATCAGCATCCGGCAGGCTGACCACCGGATTGGTGGCAATGATCCACACGGCTTTGATTTTGCCGCTGGCAACATCGTCAAACATATCGATGGCTTTGGCACCGGCAGTATGGGTTAGCTTATCCGTACCCCAAAAACGTGACACACGATCATGGTGTTCATCATTGCCGATTTCCATATGTGCTGCCAGTTGGTTGGCCAGACCACCCACTTCACGGCCACCCATGGCATTGGGCTGTCCGGTCATCGAAAACGGCCCCATACCCGGTTGACCGATACGGCCGGTCGCTAAATGACAGTTAATAATGGCATTACATTTATCGGTGCCGCTGGCTGACTGGTTAATCCCCTGTGAAAACACCGTCACGACTTTCGGTGTTTTGGCGAATAGCTGGAAAAATTCAGCGACATCGGTTTCGCTGAGCTCACAAGCTGCCGCGGTTTTGGGAATACTGCCGGTGGTCTCTTTGGCAGCCTGCAGCGTTGCGGCAAACCCTTCGACATGCTGCTCGATATAACTCCAGTCGAGTGCATCGCAATCTTTTAAATAATTAAGCAGGCCGTTAAACAAAAAGCCATCACTGCCGGGCTTGACTGATAAAAATAGATCAGCAATATCACAGGTGGCGGTTTTACGCGGATCGATAACCACGACTTTCATGTTCGGCCGTGCTTGTTTGGCGACACTAATCCGCTGAAATAAGACCGGATGACACCAGGCCAAATTGGAGCCGGTCAGGATCAATAAGTCACAACTTTCCAGATCTTCGTAGTTACATGGCACCGCATCGCTGCCAAAGGCACGTTTGTGCGCGGCCACAGCAGATGACATACAAAGCCGCGAATTGGTGTCGATATTGCCGCTGCCAATAAAGCCTTTCATCAGCTTGTTGGCTATGTAATAGTCTTCGGTCAGGATTTGCCCGGAGACATAAATCGCCAGAGCATCCGGGCCATGTTCATCAATGACCCGCTGAAATTCACCAGCCACTTTATCCAGTGCCTGATCCCAGCTGACCCGCTGACCATCAACATATGGATACAGCAAACGATCTTCGAGACCCAAAGTTTCACCAAGCGCTGAACCTTTCGAACACAGACGACCGAAATTGGCCGGATGCGCCGGATCGCCGGCAATCGTTACAGTACCGTCAGACTCCGGCGTCGCCAGGACACCGCAGCCGACACCACAATAAGGACAAGTTGTGTGGGTGGTTGTAGCCAAAAGCAGCTCCTTTACAAGGCGATAAATACCACACCGTTTTCCACTTTAGTGGCAAAACTACGCGTACAGCCTTGATCGGGGCCGGTGGCCTGACCACTGCCTAAATCAATTACCCAATTATGTAATGGGCAGGCCACCCGTTTATCGTAAACAATCCCCTGTGATAAAGGACCTTTTTTATGCGGGCACTGATCAAACAAGGCAAACACCTCATCATTGCTGGTCCGAAATACGGCGACATCGCCATCTTTACTGTTTAATACACGGGCACCTTTTTGTGGAATATCTTCTAGCTGGCCCACTTCAGTCCAATTTGTTTCCATTAACCTACCTGCTTAATCGGGATATATTTTTGCGGCTGTTTGGCAACTTCTTCAGCCCACGGATCATTCTGAGCATTTTTCTGTGATTCGTAAAAACGCTCTGCCAGCGCCTTGCGATTGGCATTATCGTCAACTAACAACGCCTGTACATGTTTCAGACCCACCCGTTCAATCCATGGGGCCGTCCGTTCCAGATAATGGCCTTCTTCACGATAGAGCTGCATATAAGCTGCAATGTATTCCATGGCTTCTTCTTCAGTGGCCACTTTGCACAGGAAGTCAGTGGCACGCACCTTGATGCCGCCATTACCGCCCACATGAAGCTCATAACCCGAATCGACACAGACCACACCAATATCTTTAATCGTCGCTTCGGCGCAGTTACGCGGACAACCTGACACGGCGATCTTGAATTTATGTGGCGTCCAACTGCCCCAGGTCATTTTTTCGACCTTAATACCCAGACCAGTGGAATCCTGAGTACCAAAACGGCACCATTCACTGCCGACACAGGTTTTAACGGTACGCAGCGACTTGCCATAAGCATGACCGGAAACAAACCCTGCCTCACTTAAATCAGCCCACATTTTTGGCAGATCGTCTTTTTTAATACCCAACAAATCAATTCGCTGACCGCCGGTAATTTTCACCGTAGGCACATTATATTTATCGGAAATATCGGCAATGGCCCGCAGCTCACGTGGATTGGTAACCCCGCCCCAAATCCTTGGCACCACTGAATAGGTGCCGTCTTTCTGAATATTTGCATGTACCCGTTCGTTAATAAACCGTGACTGCTGGTCATCAACATATTCATTAGGCCAGGTGCTCAGCAAATAATAATTCAGTGCCGGCCGGCAGCTATGACAGCCATCCGGATTTTGCCATTCCAGTGCCTGGATCACCTCGGGAATCGTTTTAAGCTGTTGTTCGGTGATCGCCGTTTTAACTTCGTTATGACTCATGCCGGTGCAGCCGCACATCGCTTTTTTGCTCGGCGTTTCATTAAAGTCGCTACCCAGTGTTGAGGCCAGCAATTGTTCAACTAAACCGGTACAAGAACCACATGATGCCGACGCTTTGGTATGGGCTTTAACTTCATCAAGAGTAAACAAACTATGTTTGCCGATGGCTTTGACGATATCACCTTTGCAAACACCATTACAGCCGCAGATTTCGGCGTCGTCCGGCAACGCATCGACGGCATTACTGGCGCCATAACCAGAGTCACCTAAATGATGCTGACCAAACAGCATGTTTTCACGAATGCTCGACACATCAGTGCCATCACGCATCAGTTGGAAATACCAGGCGCCATCAATGGTATCGCCATATAACACGGCGCCTTTCAGCTGATTGTTTTTAATGACCAGTTTTTTGTATACATGGCGCGCAGCATCTTTGAACACCAGATCTTCACTGTCGTCATCACCAATAAAATCTCCAGCCGAGAATAAATCAATGCCGGTTACTTTCAGCTTGGTTGACGTGACGCTGCTCATATAACGGGCAATACCCATTTGCGCTAAATGATTGGCGCAGACTTTAGCTTGTTCAAATAATGGTGCAACCAGCCCAAAAGTGGTGCCGCGATGCTGTACACATTCACCCACGGCATAGACCCGCGGATCAAATGTCTGCATGGTGTCGTCAACGACAATACCGCGCTCACTGTGGATGCCAGCTGATTGTGCCAATGTGGCATTAGGCCGGATACCGACCGCCATCACCACTAAATCCGCATCGACAGAACTACCATCTTTAAAGGTCAGTCTTTCAACCCGATCTTTCCCTTCAATGGCGGCAGACTCATGTTTCATCAGGAACTTCAAACCTTTGCCTTTCAGCTCATCAAGCATCAGGTTCGAGGCGGTTTTATCAAGCTGCATATTCATCAGCGTGTCGCTGATATGCACCACGGTGACATCCATACCCTGAATCATTAAGCCATTGGCGGCTTCAAGACCCAGCAACCCACCACCAATGACGACGGCTTTTTGGTGCGCTTTGGCGGTATTAATCATGGTGTCGACATCGGCAATATCGCGGAAGCTGATAACACCCGGTAAATCAGCCCCCGGCAAAGGCAACATAAACGGTTTGGAGCCGGTGGCCAGTAACAGCCGGTCATATTCGACCACCAGGCCATCGTCGGTCATGACCCGGCGTTTCAGCCGATCGATCTTAGTAACCCGCTGACCGCTGTATAACGTGACATTGTTGTCTTCATACCATTGCAGATCATTGATCATAATATCGTCGATGGTTTTCTCACCAGCCAATACCGGTGACAACATAATGCGGTTGTAATTACCGTAAGGTTCATCGCCAAACACACTGATTTCGTATTTGTCCGGAGTGAGCTTGAATAGCTCCTCCAGCGTTCGCATCCCCGCCATGCCGTTACCAATCAGCACCAGTTTTTCTTTCATGCTTTACTCCAGCGTTATCTCTGCTGTGAACAGTGCAGACATTGTGCCAAACGCTACATGACTGATTTCATTGTTTTTTTAATCTTTAACAGGTAACTAAGATGTTTATTTGCGATGCAATTTGGTGCGGAACGCACACTTTTGGTGAAAACCTGTATCAGCAACCATAAAAAAAGCCACCCTCCCTAAAGAAGACGGCCCTTTGTGACGTACTGGTTTAAATTATTGCGCCATATTCCAAATGTGCGAGGCTACTTGCCATTCACCATCAGCATCTTGCTGCAGCACAGTCATCAACACACCTTGGTAGGTGACAGTTTCACCGGCTTCGTTTTCAACATCCGCGGACCAGTTAGCTAATTGGCTGACTTGACCTTCTGACGCGTAACTGGCGATAGAAGTGATTTGATGATTATGCAGGCCATTATCAAAAAAGCTCTGGAATAAACCAGCGATTTGTTCACGACCCGCCAGCACTTTGCCATCACCGGCAGATAAGGTTGCCTGCTCGATATACATATTACTCAACGCGTCAATATCCTGGGCGTTAAACGCTTTATTCCAGCTGGTATTAGCGTCATCGATAACTTTACTCGCATCTACTACTGATTGCTCGCCACAGGCTGCCAAAGCAGCAACCATCGTCGCAGCGGTTAACCATTTTGCTAATTTTTTCATAAAATTCTCCGTTGGGTTTAGTTATAAAAAAGCTGACGTTGCTGATGCAATGTCGTCAGTGCGTCCATCATGTTTTCTAAACTGGCGTTATCCAGCGACGACATCATGCCGGCAACCCGCTGATAATAGCCGGGCATAACGGCATCCAGTTTAGCCTGTCCGGCCGGTGTTAATTTGATTGCTATTTGCCGGCGATCATCAATGGCATGTTCACGGCTAATCAATTGCTCTTTTAATAAGCCATCTAATAAGCCGGTCATGGTGGCTCGAGATACGCCTGACTGAGCTGCCAATTGCGATGGTGTCGCCCTTTTATCAGGCTCACGCATCAATAAAATAAGCACCCACCACCGGCCCTGTAATAGATCATATCCTGCCAGATAATGATTCAAAGCGAGTGATAAATCCGTACCAACCTGCAATATCTTTAAAAACGTCAACACCGCCGTCACATCTGCCTGCGGATAACGATCGGCAAAGCGGCTAAGCATTTCTTTATCCGGTAGGTCTTTGAGCTGCAACATAGTAAGCTTCATTATAGTTAGTCAGCTAACCATGTCAACCGCTGAATTACTTCGACTTTCAGCAGTCTGCTATGCTAAAACTTTAAATTAATTGAGAATCGTATGGCAAATAAGGCTGCACCATTGGGCCAGCAGCTCAAACAGCACTGGCAGCAATTTCAGCATCAAAGCGAAAACCTGTTGAATCGGGCCATGGACCGTCATCTGAAAATAGGCATCAGCGGCTTTAGTGGCAGCGGTAAATCGACTTTTTTAACCAGCCTCATCCATCAACTGAAATATTCTCATCATGCCGGCCTGGGCGGCTTTTTACCGGCCCGTGATGGCCGGCTGTTGGCCATTGAATGTCAACCTAGTCCCGGGCTGCCTTTATTTGATTATCAGGGCGGCATCGACGCCTTATCGGCCCAGCCTCCGCGCTGGCCAGCATCTACCCGGCAAATCAGTGGCACCCGTTTACAGATCCAGTTCAAACAAAAAACCATGTGGTCCGGAATGCTTGGCGAACAGCGTCATTTGACGATTGATATCCGTGATTATCCCGGTGAATGGCTGGTTGATTTGCCAATGTTGTCATTAAATTACCGCGACTGGTGTCTGGATACCGGCCGCTTAATGCAAAAAGCCCCACGCGATGATATTGACCCAGGTTTAGTGGCCGATCTGGCGGCTTTGGATCCGCTTGCCAGTGCCGATAGCGCGGTCATTGATGCTTTATTTGGCCGTTATCAGCAGTTTTTACGCTTGTGCAAACAACAAGGATTAACGCTATTACAACCGGGTCGTGCCCTGCTGGATGACAGTGGCCAATTGCCGGCTGTTTTACCATTGCTTAATTTGCAGGCCTATAGCCTTGCGCAGTTAAAAAACGCCCCGGGAGATTCGCTGTATCAACAATTACAAAATCACTACCAGCAATATTTAAAACGTTTGGTGAAGCCGTTTTATCAGCGTTTCTTTACCGGCATCGATCGGCAAGTGATGCTGATTGATGTCGTCAAAGCCTTAAGCAATGGCAAAGCCTGTTTCGACGATATGCTGATGGCCTATAGCCGGATTATTGATAGTTATCAAACCGGCAGCAGTAATCGCCTGCTGGATCTGCTGGCGCCAAGAGTTGAAAAAATCCTGTTTCTGGCCTCGAAACCGGATCGCATTGTCATGCACCAACATGAAGCGATGCGCCAGTTGATGGATGACATTATCAGCCGGATCACACCACAGTCGGTACGTAACCAGATCCAGATTGAGACAGAAATTGCCGCCGCCGTGCGTAGTAGCAACGATCATCAGGATTATCTGACCGCCACCCTTAATGATGGCCGTTTTGGCGAATTACGCCATCCACCGATACCGGCAATGATTCCCGATGCCGGCCAATGGCAACAATTTGCCGGCTGGCAGCCACCGGAATTGCAACCGCCACTGAATCCTGATTTATCGGCTGGCGGCCGGCTGGCGCATATTCGCATGGACAAAGTGCTGCGTGATTTGATGGGAGATAAATTCCAGTGACTGAACAAGATCCTTATTTCAAAGACAAACCTCAAGCTTCGGTAAAGCCCCCGCCGCTTTCATCAGAAAGCTTTTTTACCGCCCGTGACAGTTTACCGGCCAGCCTGCCTGATTCGGTCGAAGATGATTTTGTCATTGATATTGTGCCGCCGGCGAAAACCAATCACCGGGGGTTAAAAGCCTGGTTTTTCAGCTTACTGGCGGTATTAGTGGTCTGGCTTGGCTATGATTGGTGGCAGCTGATGCAACAATTACTGGCTGACAATCCCCTGTTTGCCGGTGTATTTGCGATATTGGTGGTGATTTTATTAGCTCTGTCGGTACAGCAATTATGGCTGGGCTGGCGAAGTCGCCGGCAAATGCGCCGGGTCGATTTTTTAAGAGATGCCGCAGAGCAAATGCGCCATGAACAAAACCGTGGCCGTGCGGACGACTGGTTAAAGCAACTCGAAAAACTCTATGCAGACACCCAGCATGCCATGATGCTTGCTACGGCGACGGAACAACTGCCAGATTATTTTCATGACGGTGAAGTTGTACAACAGATTGATGAACAGTTTTTTAGCAAACTCGACCAGCAGGCTTTGCAACTCATTCAACGTGACAGTGTGCATAGCGCCGTCCTGGTCGCCGTCAGTCAGTTAGCCATTGTTGATACCTTATGGGTAATCTGGAAAACGCTGAAAATGGTCAACCAGATTCATCAGCATTACGGTGTACGGTTAGGTACTTTGGCGCAATGGCGTTTAAATTTGCGGGTTTGCAAAGTGGCGTTATTGTCTTACAGCACTCAGGCAGGGCTAACGCTGATGGCCGAAAAAACCAGTCTCGGTCTCAGTGGTAAAATCGCTGGCAGCGTTGCACAAGGCGTCGGTGTGGGTTTATATCAGGCGCGCATTGGCATTAGTGCTATGCAACAAATTCGGCCAGTGCCTTTTGCAGAAGGTGCGCTGCCGAAAAATCGGTTCCTGAGCAATATTGCCAAAAACTGTTTAGCAAAATTACGCGGTCAATCGCCGACCACTGACTGATCTTAAGCTTAAGCGCATTACGCCCACACGCTTTAACGCCATCAAGGGCAATATCGACTTTTTTCGTTAAGCAGAAGACTGTTTCAACCTGACCAGGTCACCTGATCGCGACGTCGATTAACAGCTTGCATGTAGCTTAAGCTTGCTTTCAAAAATGTGGCTTCACGCCGTTTAAGTGGCTTTTTGATGATTGCTTTTGTGCGCTGGCGCACAGTATTGAGTATCCTGCAGCGTTACAGTCTAATCTGTTACGCATTTCCCTTTTAAATAACAGGTTATTCGTACAAAACTTTGTTATGTTGATGGGTGTGACAGACAACATTTGTTGTGAATAACGGAGGCTATATGAAACAAAAGTGGATGACATGGTTCGCCCTTTGGGCATTTATAGGTTTTGTTACGCTGCCGGTACAGGCTGCAATGGTCACTACACCGGATGTGTTGCAATCACAGCAATCTGAATATGATCGACAACAACTGGTTGAGTTATTGGATCGTGAAGATGTTCAAAAACAACTGCTCGATTATGGTGTTGCCCCAGAACAGGTAAAAGAGCGGGTCAACAACATGACTGATGCTGAAGTTGCACAGTTGAATGATCAAATCGCTGATATGCCAGCGGGCGGTATTCTCGGTGCAATTCTGTTAATTTTTGTCGTATTTGTTATTACCGATGTTATCGGTGCGACTGACATCTTCTCATTTATTCATCCGGTCAATTAAAACATTCAGATCTATGTTGAATAATATTGGATGGACAAACACCCAGCCCTGGCTGGGTGTTTTTTTATTGGCAGCGTTTTTTTTGTCGGCCTGTAGCTACACGCCACAAACCAAGGCCTTACCCACCTCCAGTTTTGCCGAAGCGGCTAATGAACTGGGATCCGTACCTTTTTATCCACAAACCCAGTATCAATGCGGCCCAGCAGCACTGGCCACAGTAATGCAATATCGCGGTGTTAATGTATTACCAGATGATCTGGTTGATAAAATTTATATCCCGGAAAAACAAGGCAGCCTGCAAATTGAAATGGTCGCCGCCACCCGTGAAAAAGCCTTGGTGCCTTACGTGGTCGAGCAAGAACTGACAGCCATGCTGGCGCAAATTGAGGCAGGCCATCCGGTACTGGTCATGCAAAATCTGGCCTACCAATGGATGCCCTATTGGCATTACGCCGTAGTGGTTGGCTTTGATGTTGCTAATAATGAATTAATTTTGCGTTCTGGTGAAACCAAGCGCTGGCAAACCAGCTTTGCCGCATTCGAACGCACTTGGGCACGCGCTGATTATTGGGGTTTGGTCATCGTGCCGCCTGATACCCTGCCCGCTAATGCATCGCTGCCCCGCTGGATGCAGGCGGCCTATGATTTACAGCAAACTGGTCAAGCCGATGCGGCGGAAGTAGCCTATCAAACAGCTATCAAACATTGGCCCGATAATGCCGAACCCGGCGTGGCATTAGCCAACTTGTATTTTGAGCAACAAGCCTTTGCAAAAGCCGACACTGTTTATGCGGATCTGCTGATTGCTAACCCAAGAACTGCCGTGTTGTGGAATAACCGCGCCTATAGTTTGCAGGCATTACAGTGTGATGTGTCGGCAAAGCAAGCAGCGCAATGTGCCATAGAATTAGCGCCAGATGATGCCAATATCCAGTCAACAGTTGATGAAATGCAGCAAAACGGCGCGACCAATGCCGCCAACTGCCCGGTAATCAACTGCCCGAAATAAGCAGCAAGCTTACTGTGTTTATTCGGCCTCTACGGCAATCTCAAATAACTGCGTTAATACCATCGGGCTAATCAATGACGTCATCATCGCCATCATCAGGTTATTACCCAGTTGGTTAGTGGCATCAACATTCAATTGCATGGCGGGTTGTGGACTATCGACAAATACGCCGACCGCATTAGTAGCCTGCTGTTTTAACGGGGCGGGTAATGCGCGCCAGTTATTGATATCACTTTGCCATTGTTGTTTAAGCTGGGCACGAAAATCGGCTTCTGGCATATTTTCCCGAATGGCGGCAGAACGCATTAACGGCTCCCATGCACCTTGATCCTGTACTGATAAATCACCCGAAATCAGCGCTAACTGAGACCATGGCAAAACCAATGCGGCGCGATTTTCTGGATTGCCCAATAGTGTCAGTTGCTGCTTTAAGTCCGGTACCTTATTAAAACGGCTGTGCCAGCGAAAATCGACCAGTGACATGGCTTTATTATCGGCGGGATGGTGCAACTGACCCTCCATCGTCACCAACAGCTGATCACTAACGTCATCATAATCCAACGCCAATATTTGCCGATGGCCCATCCGGCCACTGTTAATACCCAACGCCTGAAGATAATCGTGCAAGACATTAAACTTATTATCCGCTTCGGTTAATTTAACCAGCGTAATCACCGCATCTCGTGTTTCCAAATGCAAGGACTTCACAAAATCACGTTGCTCGTTAAGCTCAATATTTTTAAGAATCAGCGCATCAATTGAATGTGAACGGCCCATTTTGTCGCGAATGCGGATATTTTCAACCAGGACATTGCGATCATAAGGGTTGGCGCTGACTTTACTTACCTGAACTTGCCAGCCACTTTGATTAAGCTTGACTACCAGCGCCTCTACCAAACCTTTAGCCAAGTCTTCTGCTCGCAGTGTAGCCACAGCGTGGGCGCTGCTGAGGCCAATACCAATGATAATCAGGCAAACAGCAACCATCAGACGGGGTTTGGCAAACAACACAGAAATGCTCCAGAAATCAAGGAATTTACATAGTATGAACGTTAGCTACAAAAATGCGAAAAATTCTTTAGAAACAATTATTAAAGTCGCAGATTAACAGCAAACTCCAGCGACTTTTTTCGTGTTGTAAGTATTTTTTACTTACAAAAACAAATGATGATACAGCGGAATGCCAACGATAACGTTGAACGGAAAAGTCACACCCAAAGATGCCAGCATCGCCAAACCAATATTGGCATCAGGAATCGCTGCTCTAACAGCAACTGGTGCTGCAATATAAGAGGCACTGGCCGTCAGTGTTGCCAGTATTAAAATGGCACCATCGGGCAAATCCAGAATGTGCCCGGTTGCTGCACCGAAAAGCGCCAGAATCGGTGGCGCGATCAGTGCAAACAAAATAATGCGGATATTTTGCCATTGAATTTTACTCAGCGAATCGGCTGCAACCAACCCCATTTCCAGTAAAAACAACGCCAAAACACCCATAAATGCGGAGGTATACAGACTCGTTACCCCCGCACCCTCAACCGGCCCATACATCCAACCAATAATGACGCCACCAATCAATAAGATGACCCCGCGATTGGTAATCGATTCATGTAACAGGCCATGAGGGCTAACGTTATTTGAAGCTTGTGGCGCAAACCGCCGGAACAAATACAAACCGACAATAATCGCCGGCACTTCAAGTAACACCAGATACAACGTGACTTGGCCGCTGACCATCAGTTGCTGGCTTTCAGCATAAGCCAACGCCACGGCAAAGGTACCGGCGCTGACTGAACCATAATGCGCAGTAAAGCTGGCACTATCGGCAATACTCAGACGAACGACTTTTAATAACAGGGGAAACAGTAATAACGGAATCAGAAAGCCCAGCAAGGCAATTGTCAGTAACTCTGTAACCAGATGCATGCCCATATTGCCATGCAGCCCCATACCGCCTTTCAAACCAATGGTCAGCATCAATAACAAACTGAGCACATCATAAGCCGCTTTGGGGATTGCTAAATCTGATTTGACCAGACCACTGATTAGACCCAGCAAAAAGAACATAACAACAATATCAGGCATTAATAAGCTCTCAATCTAGCTGGATGGATTTACACCGAGCATTGTAATTAAATATTGAGAAAGCATCAAAACTGAGACATCAAACAGCGTAACTTTCAACGCGAAAATCACCTTAAGAATTATAATCTGTTTAATTTTTTGGATTTATAAATGGAGGCTGGGGTCGGAATCGAACCGGCGTTAACGGAGTTGCAGTCCGCTGCATGACCACTCTGCCACCCAGCCGGGTGAACGTATTTAAGACTAAAAAGCCGCAGTAGTAACTTGGACTAACCGCGGCTTTTTGATGTTCTTGGAGCGGGAAACGAGATTCGAACTCGCGACCCCAACCTTGGCAAGGTTGTGCTCTACCACTGAGCTATTCCCGCTTAGGAAGACGTGCATTATAGGCAGTTAAATCTATCTGTCAAGCCTTATCCATCAATACCGGCAAGGCTGCTTTGAGGTAACTGATCATTGATACCAATGTCAGTAACGCGGCAATATAGAGCAGCACCACGCCAATTTCAAAAATGGGTAAACCAAACAGCGGTTTATAGAAAATCAGGCAGCCAATGGCAACCATTTGAAAGGTGGTTTTCCACTTGCCCATCGACGAAACCTGCACCACATTACGGGCACCAATTTCAGCCATCCATTCCCTTAACGCGGAAATAGTGATTTCTCGAAATACAATGATAATAACTGGCAGCAAAATAAACCAGACCGGTGATTTATACAGAATCAGCAATAATGCCACCACCACAATCAGCTTATCTGCGACCGGATCGATAAAGGCACCGAAGGGTGATGTTTGCTGCCATTTACGGGCTAAATAGCCGTCCAGCCAATCAGTAATTGCGGCCAGCACAAAAACCACGGTTGCCCAAACGGGCGCACTGACATGGGGAACAAAATATAACGCCACCAGCACCGGAATAAGGATTACTCGCAGCAAACTGAGCAGATTGGGAATATTCAGCATATTGAGTCGTCTTTCGTCGGGATGACTTATGGTATCACTTCCTAAAGGCTTGTTTATCTTTCATCTCCAGCTCTGCGGGTTGTGACTGAAAAAGCCCTGCCTAATTGTCGCCATGAAAGCTGTCGTAAATTTTTTGCGCCAGCGCTTTGCTGATGCCATCAACGCTTGCTAAATCTTCAACACCGGCGCGCTTTACTTCCTGTAAGCCGCCAAATTGCTGGAGGATCTTTTGCCGGCGTTTGGCGCCCAGCCCCGGGATCTCTTCCAGACTGGAAGTGTTTCGCGCTTTGGCGCGTCTGGCCCGATGACCGGTGATGGCAAAACGATGGGCTTCGTCGCGCACTTGCTGCAATAAATGCAGTGCCGGTGAATCGGCTGATAAAACCACTTCACCGGCGCGGCCCACCAAAAACAATGTTTCTTCGCCGGGTCGCCGCTCAGGGCCTTTGGCAATCCCCAGAATCGGCAAGTCCGATAAATTCAATTCGGCCAATACTTCGCGGGCCTCGGTGATTTGCCCTTTACCACCATCTATTAATAATAAGTCAGGGCGTTTGCCCTCACCTTTTTGCAAACGGGTAAATCGCCGGCTCAACGCCTGATTCATCGCCGCATAATCATCACCGCCGGTAATGCCCTCAATATTAAATTTTCGGTAATCGGCTTTGATCGCCCCTTCCAGACCAAATACCACGCAGGACGCTACCGTTTTTTCGCCGCTGGTGTGACTGATATCAAAACATTCCAGGCGTTTCGGCAACTCATCTAGTTGCAAGGCATCTTGCAAGGCTTCAAAACGCTGCAATAAATTGGCACGACTACTGAGACGCTGAGTCAGACTGATTTCGGCATTGGTTATCGCCATTTGCAGCCAGCGCGTCGCATTTCCCCGTTGAGGTTGGCGCAGCGCTACTTTATGGCCAGATTCCGATTGCAACACCTCCTGCAACAACGGCATATCTGCCAGTGGATGGCTGAGCAAAATTTCGGCCGGCACATCTTTGCCCAGATAATATTGCGGAATAAATGCCGACAGTAATTCAGCTTCGGTTAAATCCGCCGAGCCTTTCGGAAAATACGATTTACTGCCTAGACTGCGACCACCACGAATAAAATTGACTTCAACCACGGCCATACCGTCACGTACCAAAGCCGCCAGCACATCTGAATCACCTTGCATGGAGCTGACATATTGCCGCTCCTGCACCCGGCGCAGACTGACGATTTTGTCGCGGATCGCTGCGGCCTGTTCAAATTGTAAATCTGCGGCCGCCGAATTCATTTGCGTCGTTAAGTCATCCATGACCTGCTGGTTTTTACCTTCGAGAAACATAATGGTGTGCTGCACATCTTGCTGGTAATCAGCCTCGGAAATCAGCCCGACACAAGGCCCGGTGCAACGCTTGATCTGATATTGCAGACAGGGCCGGCTACGATTTTCGTAATAACTGTTTTCGCACTGGCGTACCGGAAAGATCTTTTGCAGCAGATTAAGACTTTCGCGCACCGCACCAGCACTTGGATATGGGCCAAAATATCGACCCGCTTTACGTTTTGCCCCGCGATGCACACTGAGCCGCGGAAAATTATCGCCGGAGATTAATAGATAGGGATAAGTCTTATCATCACGCAGCAACACGTTATAACGCGGCATCAGTTCCTTGATAAGATTATTCTCAAGTATCAGTGCTTCATTTTCGGTATGGGTGACGGTGATGTCGATATGCGCAATTTGCGCCACCATGACCCGCGTTTTTGACGTTAATCCGGTTTTACGGAAATAACTGCCCACGCGTTTTTTTAAGTTTTTGGCTTTGCCGACATAGATCACGTTACCGTCAGAATCAACCATCCGGTAAACCCCCGGCCGGCCGGTCAGGCCCTTTACAAAACCGGCGGCATCAAAGGCCGCCGGTGACTGTTGCTGCGCGTCGGACATTTATTTTGTGTTATCACCTTTATTATCGGGGCTGTATTGGCGTTGATAGCATTTATGCGCTTGAACAAAACTGTTGATCGACAAGCCCAATAAAATAAGGCCACCAATTATCGCCGGCACATCTTCGTAAAAAAAGTAGAACATTGCCAGCGCTGCCAACAATTCGAATGTGCCAATGACTTTCAGCAGCACAATGTTTTCCGTTCGTTTCATTCCCATCTCTGCCCCTTTGCAAATAATATAAATATAGCATCATCAATTCACCTGTTCAGCGTTCGCTTGTTTTTCAACACGCTACAGGCATCGACGATTTGTGGGAAAATAGCGCGCTTTTCAATTTTCAGCCACATTAAGGGGACTTTTTTTGTCAGTCAGTCTGCTGCAACCCGCATTACCGGCCAAAGTTGGCGATAAAGGTCTGGCCGGCCAGCTTTATGGTAGCGCTGCCGGCCTACTGCTGGCCCGCGCCGCACAGCAGCATGGTGGCCCTTTGTTGGTTATCACCGATGATATGGGCAGTGCCCAGCGGCTGGAAAGCGAAATCCGCTTTTATCTGGGCCGCGACAAACTGCCTATTCTGCATTTTCCCGATTGGGAAACACTGCCCTACGACACATTTTCGCCGCATCAGGACATTGTTTCGGAGCGCCTGCAGACTTTGCAGCAATTACCGGATTTTCAACGCGGCATTTTGCTGGTGCCGGTGGCAACGATCATGCAGCGTATTGCGCCGCCCAACTTCTTGGCTGGCCATCGACTGCAATTAAAAACCGGCGATACTTTTGATATTGATAGTTGGCGTTTAAAACTGGAAAAATCTGGTTATCGCAATGTGTCGCAAGTGGTCGAGCATGGCGAGTTTGCCGTGCGTGGCGCCATTGTCGATTTGTTTCCGATGGGTAGTAAGCGCCCTTTCCGGATCGATTTATTTGATGACGAAATCGACACTTTGCGCACCTTTGACCCAGAAACCCAGCGTTCGGTTGATGAAATCGACCAGATTGATTTATTACCGGCCCGCGAATTTCCCGTTAACGACGACAGCATCAAATTATTCCGTCAGCAATTTCGCGATCAATTTGATGGCGATCCGCAGCGCAGCCTAATTTACCGCGAAGTCAGTGACGGCAATATGCCGGGCGGTATTGAGTTTTATTTGCCGTTATTTTTTGAGGAAACGGCTTGCCTGACCGATTACCTGCCCGATAACACCTTGTTAATTAACAGTAATGACACGGCGCATGCCGCTGAAACTTACTGGGCGGAAATCCAAGAACGCTACCAGCAGCATCGCGTCGATCCTGAACGGCCATTATTGCCGCCGACCAGCGTTTTTGTACCGGCAGAAGATTTATTTGCCCGCTTTAAGCGTTGGCAACGACTGCAATGCCAGAATTTTGAATTGGAAAAAGCCGCCGGCCAGCATAATTACGCCAGCGTTATGCCGCTGCAGCTGACCCTTAATTCGCGTCAGGACAGACCCTGCGAAGCGCTGGAAAAATTTCTGCAGAACTTTGATGGCCGGGTACTAATTGCTGCCGAATCCGCAGGCCGCCGCGAAACATTGCTGGATTTATTACGTAAAAATCAGCTGCAACCCAAACCCGTCGATGACTTCGATGCGTTTTTGCAAGAATCAGCGCCCCTTTGCATCACCGTGGCAGCCATGGACCGAGGTTTATACAGCCCGGCGTTAAAACTCGCCGTCATCGCTGAAACCCAGTTATTCGGCCAGCAGGTCATGCAACGCCGGCGACGCAGCCGCAAAAAACGTGACAGCGATGCCATCATTCGCAATCTGGCCGAACTGTCGATCGGTGATGCCGTGGTCCATGAAGATCATGGTGTCGGTCGGTATTTGGGCTTGCAGAGCCTGGATGTGGGTGATGTCGAAGCCGAATACGTGACGCTGGAATACGCCAAAGGCGACAAACTGTATGTGCCGGTGGCGTCTTTAGAGCTTATCAGCCGATACTCCGGCGCCGCACCGGAACTGGCACCATTGCATCAGCTGGGCACCACCCAGTGGGAAAAAGCCCGCCGCCGTGCTGCCGAAAAAGCCCGTGATGTGGCTGCAGAACTACTCGATATTTACGCCAAACGTGCTGCCAATAAGAAACAACCTATGGCTGCACCCGATGATCAATATGCGGCGTTTAGCGGCGCATTCCCGTTTGAAACAACGCCCGATCAACAAGATGCCATTGATGCCGTGATTGCCGATATGCAGTCTGATACGCCGATGGATCGACTGGTCTGCGGTGATGTCGGTTTCGGTAAAACCGAAGTTGCGATGCGCGCTGCATTTTTGGCCGTGCAATCCGGCAAACAGGTGCTGGTATTGGTACCGACCACCCTGCTCGCCCAGCAACATTACGAAAATTTCAAAGATCGTTTTGCCGACTGGCCGGTCAAAGTCGAAGTCTTATCCCGTTTTCGCAGCAAAAAACAGCTGGATACCGTCAAATCAGCCATCACTGACGGCACCGCCGATATCATTATCGGCACCCACAAACTGCTACAGCAGGATATTCAGCCAAAGCGGCTGGGTCTGTTTGTGCTTGATGAGGAACACCGTTTTGGTGTCACCCAAAAAGAGCAGCTGAAAAAATACCGCACCCATATTGATGTGCTGACGTTGACCGCCACACCGATCCCGCGCACATTGAATATGTCGATTTCCGGTATTCGTGATTTATCGATAATCGCGACTGCACCGGCGCGGCGTTTAGCCATTAAAACCTTTGTCTTGCAATGGGATGCCGAGAAAGTCCGCGAAGGCATGCTTCGTGAAATCAAACGTGGCGGCCAGGTCTATTACCTGCATAACAAAGTTGAAGATATCGATCGCGTCGCTCGCGAGCTGGAATCGCTAATGCCGGAAGCACGGATTGCGATTGCCCACGGTCAGATGCGAGAACGCGAATTGGAACAGGTGATGCTCGATTTTTATCACCAGCGTTTTAATGTGCTGGTCTGCACCACCATTATTGAAACCGGTATCGACGTGCCATCGGCCAATACCATCTTTATCGATCGCGCTGATAAGTTGGGTCTGGCGCAGTTGTATCAAATCCGTGGCCGTGTTGGCCGCAGTCATCACCGCGCCTACGCTTACCTCATCACCCCACCGCAAAATGCCATGACGACCGATGCCGTCAAACGCCTTGAAGCGATTGAATCAATTGAAGATCTCGGTGCCGGCTTTACTCTGGCAACCCATGATATGGAAATCCGCGGAGCCGGTGAATTACTCGGCGATGAACAAAGTGGTCAGATGCAGGAAATTGGTTTTGGTTTGTACAACGAACTGCTGGAGCGCGCCGTTAAAGCGCTGAAGTCAGGCCAGACGCCGTCAACCGACAATTTAGACCGGCATATGGTGGAAATAGATCTGCATGTGCCGGCTTTGATCCCGGCGGATTATTTACCCGATGTGCATAACCGACTGGTACTTTATAAACGAATTGCAGCTGCGGCCGATAAAGACGCCTTGCATGAATTGCAGGTGGAAATGGTCGATCGGTTTGGTTTGTTACCGGAGCAGGTCAAAACCCTGTTTGCCGTCCATGAAATGCGCCTCAAAGCTAAAGCTATCGGCATTCGTAAGATTGATGTTTACGATCAGGGCGGCCGTTTGATTTTTGACCAACAGCCCAATATTGAACCCATCAAGATCATCGAGTTAATTCAGAAACAACCCGCACGCTTTAAGCTGGATGGTCAGGATAAGCTGAAATTTACCGGTGATATGCCTGATGCCGACAGTCGTATTCTGGCACTCGATAATTTGCTTGATAATCTGATGCAACCCGCCGCTTAATGGAAGATCGCAATTTCGACGATTTGGCCGAGCGATTCAGTGACCGCATATACAACACTGAAAAAGGCCGGCTGCGGCTGGAAATTCTTAAAGAAGATTTAGCGCAAATTGCTGCGGCAAAATCATTAAATATTTGGGATGCCGGCTGTGGTCTCGGCCAAATCAGTTTGTGGCTTGCTCAACACGGCCATCAATTAACCTTGTGTGATATTTCAGAAAAGCTGCTCAGTCAGGCCAAGAGCGATTTCACTGCTGCGGGTTTACAAGCGGATTTTCACCATCAGGCTGCACAACAACTGGCAAATGAACTGCCGGAATTTGATCTGGTTATTAACCATGCCGTATTGGAATGGCTGGCCGAACCGATGGCCGGATTACAAATCATAGCCAGCAAAGTGAAAGCCGGCGGTTACCTGTCTTTAATGTTTTATAACCGCAATGCCATGGTCTATCAAAATGTACTGCGCGGCGGCTGGCGCTTGCCAGCCATTATTGACCACCGTTATATCGGTGAGGGTAACCGGCTCAGTCCACCGCATCCGCTGTTCCCGCATGTGGTTTATCAATGGTTACTGGAAAACAGTTTTAACATTACCTGTCATAGCGGTATTCGCGTGTTCAGTGACTATTTACCGGCCAGTGCGCGCGCTGAAACAGATGCAAATGATCTGTACAAACTGGAAAAACAATACTGTCGATTACCTGCTTATCGCGATTTAGGCCGGTATGTACATTTGTTTGCAAAAAAATCGGCAAGCTAACCAAGGCAAAGCGTACAATTTACGACTTGCTAAACTGATGGCACCCCCCCGTCGAACGACAAAAACAGGATTACCATGGTTAAGTTTAAAACCCCGCTCGTTTTGTTCATATGTGGTGTGATAAGCGGCTGTCTTCAGTCAGAGCCAAAACTAACCGTAACACCAGCACTACTACAAACAGCACTTTTGCAGTCAGAATCTCGCCTTGAAGAACGCTGGCAAACGTACTGTGCTGAGATCGGTGATAATCAAAAAAAGCAACAAGCCAGCCTCAAAGATATACAGTCTTCACAAGTTGCTGCCTCGCAGCAACTGCTGACAATCAACGATAAACTCGATAAACAGCCTGAACCAGTGGTGATGATGCCCGCACCACAGTCGCCAAAAAAATGTCCGACCGTGGCGGCGCCGATGATGGATGACAAAATCATTTTGGGTCGCACCGAGTGGATTTGGCTGGAGGCGGTAAACCGAGTGTTTCGCGCCCGTGTTGATTCTGGCGCCACTACCTCCTCTTTATCTGCTCACCATATTGTTGAGTTTGAGCGCGATGGTAAAAAATGGATGCGTTTTAACATGGTGCCCGATGACGATGTCGATGATAGCTATGAAGTTGAAGCGCCATTGGTTCGTTTTGCCCAGATTCGTCAGGCTTCCAGTCAAGAAGTTGATCGACGAGCAGTCATCGAAATGACCATTAAAATTGGCGAGTTTACAGATACCGCTGAATTTACGCTGACCGACCGCTCCTCTATGACCTATCCCATCTTGCTGGGTCGTGAATTTTTGCGTGATATCGCGCTGATTGATGTGGCTAAAAGTTATCATCAACCCAAGCCCGAGCCATTGAAAGATCGGCCATCGTTAAAACCTGACAACGATGTAGACACTGACAATTAACATTAGTTAAGGAAACCTATGGCATCGCGTACGCCGTTTTATGTTTTGGTCGGCCTATTATTAATAGCCGGTATTGGCCTGACCTTACACCGCCATATAGCATTGGATATTCCTTGGTTGCCCGGCGAAACCCGGCAAACCTGGTCAATTGAAGCGAAAGTCGATTTTGAAGCTGACGGCCAAGAAGTCATTGCGTCTTTGGCGATCCCCGACACACAACTGGGATTTACCCAGTTAAATCAGCAAACAGCAAGTCCCGGTTATGGCCTTGCTTATGAAGATCGTGGCAACGGCAAACGCGTTGAATGGTCTATCCGTCAGGCCAGTGGCAACCAGTCTTTGTATTACAAAGTCGATATGCTGGTCGATCCCTATGCCATTCCTACGCAAAGCATCAGAATACCTGAGATCAGAGCGGTACTTGAAAAAGAACCTTATGCTAGTGCCGCACAGCAATTACTGGATGGTGCCACGGCTCGTTCAGCTTCACCATATACACTGGCTCGTGAGCTGATTGTCGAATTTAATAATCAAAAACAAACTGCCGAATTACTGTCGCAAGTAAAACCGCGCAGCGCCTGGCTGGTGCAGTTGCTTCACCAGTCCGGTGTGCCGGCGCGGCAAGTGCATGCACTGGAATTGGAAGATGGACGCCGCCGGCAAACTTTAATTGATTATTTGCAGGTGTTTGATGATAAGGAATACGCCCTGTTTCATCCCGAAACCGGCAAACAAGGTCAACCGGAAAACCTAATGCTATGGCAATATAATTCCGGGCCGGTGTTAGAAGTCATTGGTGGCACAAATTCCGGTGTGACTTTTTCTATGATCGAGCAGGAGCAGCCTTTTGGCGTCGCGCTTAATCAAAAATTTGCCGATAGCCAATTGCTTAACTTCTCACTCTACGATCTGCCGATTGAAGAACAGGCTTTATTTAAAAATATTCTGCTGATCCCCGTCGGTGTGCTGATGGTGGTACTGATGCGGATTCTGATCGGTATCAAAACGTCAGGTACATTTATGCCGGTGTTAATTGCCCTGGCCTTTATCCAAACCAGCTTAATCACTGGTTTGGTTGGTTTTTTACTGATTGTCGGCGCTGGTTTAATTATCCGATCTTATTTATCCCACCTGAATTTGCTGCTGGTGGCGCGAATATCAGCGGTGATTATTATGGTGATTGGCATGATCGCGTTGTTTTCGATTATTGCGTTCAAAGTGGGTCTGACTGAAGGCATGAAGATCACTTTCTTCCCAATGATTATCCTGGCCTGGACCATTGAACGGATGTCGATTCTCTGGGAAGAAGAAGGCGCCAAACAAGTTATGGTTCAGGGTGGCGGTTCCCTGGCTGTTGCCATTATTGCTTTTCAGGTCATGAACAATGAATTGGTCAGACATTTGACCTTCAACTTCCTGGGTATTCAGCTGATTTTAATGGCAATCACCCTGATGGCTGGCAGCTATACCGGTTACCGTCTGCTGGAGTTGAAACGCTTTAAACCGATGACCGAGATTGACAAACCATGACCGGACCGCTGACCTGGTTTAAAGATATACGCGATAAATATGTGCACCCCAGTAAGCTGAAAGAAATCGGCGTACTGGGTATGAACAAGCGCAATATTTCTTATATCAGTCGTTACAATCCGCGGTATTTATTTCCGCTGGTCGATGACAAATTGAAAACCAAGGAAATCGCCCTCGAAGCTGGCGTCAAAGTGCCGGATTTACTGGGTACGGTTACCGAACAACACAGTGTTAAAGACTTAATCAAAATCCTGCCAGCCGATAAAGGCTTTTGCATCAAACCGGCCAATGGTTCTGGCGGCAAAGGCATTTTAGTCGTGGTCCGTCAGGATGAAAATGGCTACCGCAAATCTAACGGTCAATATGCCACTATCAACGATCTGGAACGTCACGCATCAAACATTCTGGCTGGACTATTCTCGTTGGGTGGTAAAGCTGATGTGGTCATTATCGAAGACTTGATTCATTTTGATGATTGTTTCAGCGGTTTTAGTCACGAGGGTGTGCCCGATACCCGGGTTATTGTATTTCGCGGTTTTCCGGTGATGGCGATGATGCGTTTATCGACCCGTGATTCTAATGGCAAAGCCAATTTGCATCAGGGCGCGGTCGGTGTCGGTTTGGATATCGGTGATGGCCATGCCCTGCGGGCCGTACAATTTGATAAACCGGTATTATTACATCCCGATACTGGCGTCAATCTGATGGCACTGAAAATTCCGCACTGGGAAGAGTTACTGCATCTTGCGGTATCTTGCTATGAAATGTCAGGCCTCGGTTATTTGGGCACCGATATCGTCTTGGATCGTTTTCAGGGGCCGATGTTGTTGGAACTCAATGCCCGCCCGGGCTTAACCATTCAGATCGCCAATGGCCGTGGTTTACTGCCCCGCTTGCAACATATTGAACAACTTGGTAAAAAACAACGGATGAAACCGGCTGATCGCGTTGCCTATGCCATCGAGCATTTTTCGGCGCGTTAACCCTGTCTTAAGGAGCTCAGCATGTCTGAACAACGTGTGTTACCTGCCTGGATTTTAGGGATCTCTTTAATCATCGGGCTCAGCGCGCTAGGCTTTTTGATGGGCAAAGCCTTGCTAGATATGAAGCAACTTGAGCGCAGTGTCACCGTTAAAGGCCTGTCGGAGCATGAATATCCAGCCGATGTGGTTATTTGGCCGATTCAATTTACCGAAGCCGATAATGATCTCAACAGGCTCTATCAAACCATGGAAGCCGGTACCGCAAAAATTGGTAAATTTCTGGCTGACAAAGACATTGGTAGCAGCGAAATCACCATCAACGCCCCCACTATCACCGATAAATCTGCACAACAATATGGCGGCGGTCCGCGCGCAGAATTTCGCTATACCGCCACCCAAACCGTCACTGTTTATTCGGAAAATATCGACGCTGTCCGAAAAGCAATGTCAGCGTTGTCCGAGCTGGGTAAACAAGGTTTGGTATTAAGCGGCGATAATTATCAGGCGCAAAGCGAATATCTGTTTACCCGGCTTAATGACATCAAACCGAAAATGATCGAAGAAGCGACGCAAAATGCCCGCGAAGTCGCCGAAAAGTTTGCTGCCGATTCCAACAGCCATTTAGGCAAAATCAAGCAGGCGTCACAGGGTCAATTCAGCATCAGCGCGCGCGACAAGAACAATCCACATATCAAAAAAATCCGTGTGGTATCGACTGTTGAATATTATCTATCGGACTGATCTTCGGCAGCTAACAGTCACTGCGCAACCCATCAGCCCAGTTTAATCAACCGCTGCTCACGGACCGACTGCAGCGCTGCCTCAATCGCGGCACAATTGGCGCGCGCATCAGCCAGCGTTAATACCGTTGGCTTATGGTTCAGGGCACAATCAGAGAAATGCTCAATTTCGCGAACAAACTGGTCAGCCATTGGTAAGGTGACTTGTTGCTGACGGCCGGTTTCTGTCCACCAGGAAATAACTGGTTCCTGATCAGCGGGTTGCCAGACCTGATGGCATTTAATGCCGCCCAGTGTGCCAATAATTTCGTAGGTGCTGCGCCGGGCATGCTGAAAACTCATTTCAAACTGCGAATAGCGACCGTCCCCATAGTCAAACTGGCCGGCCAGACTCAAATCAGCACTGTGCTCATTCAGATTGGCCATCGCAAAAGCTGCTTTCGGCTCATCGGCAAACCACAACCGCGCAGTGTGCACGGCATAAGGCCCAATATCCCACATAGCGCCGCCGCCATTATCGATGCTGCGATTAACTCTATATAAACGGGCTGGCTTGATTGGAAACGCAAAATGTGTGTTAACGGTACGCACTTCACCAATTTCGCCGGACTCAATAATTTCCCGCACCGCTTCATGCTGCGGATGAAAGCGATACATAAAGCCTTCCATGACAGTAACATTGGCTTTATCAGCCGCTTCGGCAATGGCATCAATATCGCTGACCCGCAGCGCCATTGGTTTCTCAATCAGCACATGTTTGCCGGCAGCAATGACTTTTAGCGCCCACTCAGCATGTTCTTCATTGGCCATCGGTAAATAAATGGCATCAATATCGTCACGCTCCAATAAATCCTGCGGATCATCCAATGCCTCAATGGGCTGACCGTGTGCATATTTTTCGATGGACTCGGCAGCCGCACCGACACGGCGGCTGGCAATAGCCACCAGCACTGCATTATCCGCAGCGATAATTGCCGGGACTAATTTTTCTATGACTCGCGCCGCGCCGAGCACGCCCCATTTCAACGGTTCTTGTATCGCCATCGTTAGCTCCTCTGTTTTCGTGTCCCCCATCATAACGATGTCGTCAGCGATCGCCAAACCAACTGTTTTTTATACGTGAAAATTGGCTTATGCTGAATGGCCTCTCGTTCGTAATTAATAAAAGGAAATCAAAATGAGCATAGAAGTTGGTCAAACATTACCCACCGGCAAACTGACCGAATGTGTCGAGTTTGATCCCCACAATGGTTGCCCGATGAACCCACAACCACATGATGTGCTGGAAATGGCCAAAGGCAAAACCATTGTCTTATTTGCCGTGCCCGGCGCATACACACCGCTGTGCAGTGCCCAGCATTTACCGGGATTTGTAGCATTGGCAGATGAGATCAAAGCGGCCGGTGCTGATGAAATCTGGTGTATGGCTGTCAACGATGCCTTCGTTATGGCAGCCTGGGGACGCGAACAAAATGCAGCCGGCAAAGTACGGATGATGGCTGATGGCAGTGCTGAATATGCTAAAGCGCTGGGACTGGACCGCGATCTGACCGGTGGTGGCATGGGTGTTCGCGCTTACCGTTTTGCGATGATCATCAAAGATGGCAACGTCACTTACCTTGGCGTCGAAGGCTCTGGTGAATTTGGCAAATCTAAAGCCGAAACCATTCTCGAAGAACTTAAAAAATAATGCTTATCGCAGCAGCGCCTCGGCGCTGCTGTATTTAATCGGCAGTTAAACGCTCCACCCCATCATCACGGCCAATCAATACCTCACTGGCCAACTGATAAAAAATGCCATGTTCTACAACGCCCGGTAGCGACGATAACAACTGATCCAGGGTTTTGCAGCTGATATCGCTAAATTTCATATCCAATACCAGCGAACCGGCAGCGGTGAAAAATACATTATCACCGGCGGCATTTAAACGTAATTCACCGTGACCACCCGCTTGCTGCAAGGCCGTTTGCACCAGTTGCCAGCTATCCGGATTAACTTCTATCGGAATGGGGTGGGTATCACCAATCGCTTTCACCAGTTTGCTGTCATCAACCAACACCACAAACTGATCGGCATGATGAGCGAGAATTTTTTCACGTACCAAATCCTGCCCCCGACCTTTAAGAAGACTCATATCCTCTGCCACTTCATCGGCACCATCAACATATAAATCAAGTCCTGTCAGCTGATTGATACTCATGACGCTGAGCCCCACCTGCATGGCCCGGTTATGGCTAATCACCGAGCTTGCCACAACGCGGAGTTGCAACTCTTGTTCACGACAGCGACTAGCCAGAGCATCAATAAATAAATTTGCCGTCGAACCGGTACCAAGGCCAACTATCATACCGTTTTCAATCATTTCAGCGGCGCTTGCCGCCACCCGTTGCTTAGGATTTAAAGGGGTAACTGTAGACATTCGGTAACTCCTGTCAGCTTGGCAAATTTCTCTTACAGCTTATCATGACTCTGTAACGAACTTACTATGCGGAATCGGGAGCAATAACATGGCAGATTTAACAGCAATTATTTCAGAGATCGAATTAGCGACTGGGGACAATTGCCAGCCCTACGACAGCCAAACTATAGGAGGAGGCTGTATCAACAACGCTTACCAACTGAATACGCCGGCCGGGCAGTTTTTTGTCAAAGTGAATCGGCCTGAACTCAGCGATATGTTTGCCGCCGAAGCGCAAGGTTTACAGGAAATGTCAGCCACTAATGCTGTGAGAGTGCCAAACGTTATCTGTCATGGCCGCACCGGAAGCGATAGTTTTCTGGTGCTGGAATATATCCCGCTGGGCGGTTTACGTGGTAAAGCTGCTGGATTGCTCGGTGAACAACTCGCACAAATGCACGCGGCTGCGCAGCCTTATTTTGGCTGGTCGATGGATAACACCATCGGCAGTACGCCACAGCCAAATGACCGGCAAAATGATTGGGTTAATTTCTACCAACATCAGCGGCTGGATCATCAATACCAACTGGCAGCGCGTCACGGTTTTGCCGGCAGTTTACAAAAAAATGGTGAACGCCTGATTGAACAGGTACCAGCATTTTTTACCGATTATTTACCACAGCCGTCTCTGTTACACGGCGATTTATGGGGCGGTAATGCCGCGGCTGATGACCAGGGGCAACCGGTGATTTTTGATCCGGCCTGCTACTATGGCGACGCCGAAGCAGATTTGGCGATGACGGAATTATTTGGCAATTTTGGCGGCGATTTTTATGCCGCTTACCGGAATATCCGCGCTATCGACAGTGGTTACCGGGTACGAAAAACTCTCTACAATCTTTATCATATTCTTAACCATCTCAATTTATTTGGTGGCGGTTATTTGGGTCAGGCTGAAGCCATGACCAATCAATTATTATCGGAAGTCAAAGGTTAACAATGCGCAAAATCAAAGTGCTGTTTGTCTGCATGGGCAATATATGTCGTTCTCCTACTGCAGAGGGGGTATTTATTCATCTGCTCAAACAAAGAAACAGCCTGGAGCGATTTGAAATCGATTCTGCCGGTACTCATGCATATCATGTCGGTGAACCACCTGATAGCCGTGCCCAGCAAACAGCCCGGCAGCGTGGCATTGATTTATCATTTATCCGTGCCCGCAAATTTGCCAATGTCGATTTCGAAAACTTTGATTTTATTCTGGCGATGGATAACGCTAATTTGGAGATTTTGCAGCATGCTTGTCCAGCAGAACATCAACACAAAGTGCAGCTGTTTCTGGACTATGCCAAAGACCGGCCGGAAAGTGATGTACCAGACCCTTATTACGGCGGTCCGCAAGGTTTTGAGAATGTATTTGATCTGGTCGCTGACGCCTCTGAAGGATTTTATAACAGCGTCACGGCTTAGACACTTGCCAATCCCGGATCTCGGCGTATGATTAAGCGCTTTTCAACCAGCGGCAAGATTAGACGATGATCCAGTTTTCAGGGCTGCGCGCCCTTTTTGGTATGCATTGGGCATTTTTCTTCGGATTATTAATGTTACCAATAGCAGGACATACTGCTGAGGTTTCTGTTGCCTTGCTGGATTTGACCCAACATTGGGTCGGCTTTGCGGCACTGGCGATTTTCTTTGTCGCCTACGCACTGGTCATTCTTGAAGAAGAAATCCATATGCGTAAATCCAAGCCGGTGATTGTCGCTGCCGGCCTGATTTGGGCGTTGATCGCTGTCATTTATGCACAGCAGAGTGATCCAGCATTTCATGACACCGCAGCCACCATGATCCGTCATAACCTGTTGGAATACGCCGAATTATTCCTGTTTTTACTGGCCGCGATGACTTTTATTAACACCATGGGCGAGCGTGGTGTATTTGATGGTATCCGTGGCTGGCTGGTCAATCAGGGCTTTACGTTACGCAGCGTCTTCTGGCTGACCGGTCTGATGGCCTTTTTTATCTCACCGGTCGCTGATAACTTGACGACCGCCTTGCTGATGGCGACGGTGGTCATGACAGTCGCCGCTGGTAATCACAAATTTATTGCCATTGCCTGCATCAATATTGTGGTTGCCGCCAATGCTGGCGGCGCTTTCAGTCCGTTTGGTGATATCACGACATTAATGGTCTGGCAAAAAGGTGTGCTCGACTTTACCGAGTTTTTTGCCTTATTTGTGCCATCGCTGGTTAACTGGTTGATCCCGGCCGTCATTATGTCGTTGGCGATCCGTAATGTTGCGGCGTTGCCAATCCATGAAACGGTACAATTAAAACCGGGCGCATTTGTGGTCATTGCTTTGTTTGTATTAACAATTGCCATGGCGGCCAGTGGCCATCATTACCTGCATTTGCCGCCGGTGTTGGGCATGATGACCGGCCTGGGACTGTTAAAACTATATGGTTATGTCCTGAAAATGCGCGACAAAAAACAGCTTTCTCAGCGCGTAAATGATGGCGAGACGCCTTTTAATCTGCAGGATGAAACCCAGTCACAGGGCCCATTCAATATCTTCAAGCAGCTGCAACAAGCCGAATGGGACACCTTGATGTTTTTCTACGGCATTATTTTGTGTGTCGGTGGTCTGGGCACCATTGGTTATCTGAGCGTCGGGTCACATTTGCTTTATGGTGATTTGGGCGCGACCAATGCCAATATTTTAATCGGCCTGATTTCAGCGGTGATTGATAATATTCCGGTGATGTTTGCGGTGTTATCTATGATGCCGGAAATGAGCCAGGGCCAATGGTTACTGGTGACTTTGACTGCCGGCGTCGGTGGTTCATTGCTGGCGATTGGCTCGGCGGCAGGTGTCGCCGTAATGGGCCAGGCGCGGGGAATTTACACCTTCTTCGCGCATTTAAAATGGATATGGGCGATTGGCCTGGGTTATGCCGCTAGTATTTGGGTACATTTGTGGCTGAACGCCGACTTGTTTAACGGTGTGCCGCTAAACTAAAAGTATAAACGCAACACCAGCGCAGCAATACAGGCTGGGCGTTTGCTGTGTTCGATATCGATGGTGACTTCCCGTACCAGTTCAATCGCCTGTCTGGACTGACGCAGTTTGATAATTTTACTGCTGGCCCGAATGCGCATGCCGGGTTTTACCGGTGCCAGAAAGCGGACTTGTTCCAAACCAGAGTTAATGACCATCTTGGCTTCTGGATAGGGATTGCTCTGCGAGTCAACACTGTCGGTCAGCAGGGGAATCAAGGACAGCGTCAGAAATCCGTGGGCAACCGTCGACTTAAATGGCGATTCTTCTGCGGCGCGTTGTGGATCGGTATGAATCCACTGTTGATCACCCGTGATAGCGGCAAAGCGATCAATACTTTTTTGATTAACGGTAAACCATTCGCCGATATCGACGGTATCAACCATTTGTTCTTGCAGGCGTGTATAAACCTGAGCCAAAGCAAGTTGCGGGTCTTGTTGCAGATGTTCGGCAACAGACGGATCATCTTGCCAAAACCACACCTGCCCCCATGGCAACGATAAATTGCGCATATCTGTCAGTGTGCGATTCAACCGCTGCGGCCAGTCACGCAAGGTCGCTTCCATTTTTAGCCGAAGTCCGGCATTCATGGATCCGATTTTTTCCTGACCATGTTTCAATGATTCAACTAAACGCATAAATGCTCCTTCCCTGGTCAATATAGCTGATTGACAAAAATCTGGCAGTATTGGTTGACTGCGATGATATTAAAGCAGTTAATGTGCCAGTCAGTAATTGGTGTAATCACTTACAGCGATTCAAAAAAATCCTGCTTACTGCTGACGTCTGACATAGCCTTAATAAGGTGCAACAGGTACAATTGCCGCTTTAAATTTGACCTCGGGCGTCATCGATTATGCTCTACAGCACAGATGATTTACGCATTGTCGGCATTCAGGAAGTACTGCCGCCAGCGCAATTACATGAACAACTGCCAATCTCCGAATCCGCTTCGGAGACAGTGTTTAATGCCCGAAATGCCACGCAGGCAATCTTGCATCAGCGAGATGACCGGCTGATTGTTATTGTTGGTCCCTGCTCCATCCATGATCCCAACGCGGCCCGTGATTACGCTAATCGTTTGCAGCCCCTGATAACCGAGCTGGCCGATGATCTGCACATCATCATGCGTGTCTATTTTGAAAAACCGCGCTCCGTGGTCGGCTGGAAAGGTCTGATTAACGATCCGTATCTGGATGGCAGCTTTAAGATCAATGATGGCCTGCATATCGCCCGTAAACTGCTGTTGGATTTGGCTGAAATGGGTGTGCCTGCGGCGACCGAATACCTGGATTTAATCAGTCCACAATATATTGCAGATTTGGTTTCCTGGGGTGCAATTGGTGCCAGAACAACCGAAAGTCAGGCGCATCGTGAATTGGCTTCTGGTTTGTCGTGTCCGGTCGGTTTCAAAAATGCCACTGATGGCGGTCTGCAAATTGCCGTTGATGCCTGTTTATCGGCGTCTAAACCACATCACTTTATGTCGGTCACCAAAACCGGCCATTCAGCGATCTTTTCCACCACGGGCAATCCTGATTGTCATGTCATTTTACGCGGCGGCAAATCACCTAACTATGATGCTGACAGTATTAATCAGGCTGCCGAAGTGATAGGCCGCAGCGGTCAGCCAGTTCGACTGATGGTTGATTGCAGTCATGCCAATAGTGGTAAAAATCATATCCAGCAAGCAACCGTTTGTCGGGAAGTGGCAGCGCAGGTTGCTAAAGGTGATGCGCGGATAATTGGCCTGATGCTGGAAAGCAATCTGATCGGTGGCCGGCAAAATGCTGAGCCTGGTACGCCTTTGGTCTATGGCCAGAGTATTACTGATGCCTGTATGGCCTGGAATGACAGTGAGCCGCTGCTAAGGGAATTAGCTGCTTCAGTACGCGCACGCCGGCAGACGAATTCATAAATCTTTCTGCATTGGCAGGCTTTGTTTATATATTTTTACACTACTCGTTATCCTGCTAAATACATATTTTAAATAAGCAAATCAGTATTTTGCCTTATGAAAACCAGTGCTGCTGCGCTATAATGGCCCACTTTAAAACGGTTGGTTAGCAACTTAGCCAAGACTTTAACGTCAGAGTTTAAGTTAATTCCTGAGAAAATCAGTAGGTTATTAAATGGCCGATTACGCGCTTATTTTGATTAGCACCATTCTGGTGAACAACATTGTGCTGGTGAAATTCCTCGGCCTGTGCCCGTTTATGGGTGTGTCACGCAAATTAGAAACCGCGATGGGCATGGCGTTAGCGACCACCTTTGTACTGACCATGTCTTCTATCAGTAGCTATCTGATCAACGAATACCTGCTGGCACCGCTGGGCATCGAGTTCTTAAGGACCATCAGTTTTATTTTCGTTATCGCCGTGGTCGTGCAGTTCACTGAAATGGTCGTCCACAAAACCAGTCCGCTGCTGTATCAGGTGTTGGGTATTTTCCTGCCTTTAATCACCACCAACTGCGCGGTGCTCGGTGTTGCTCTGCTTAATGTCCAGGAACATCACGGTTTCCTGGAGTCTGCCTTATATGGCTTTGGGGCGGCAATTGGTTTTTCCATGGTGCTGATTATTTTCGCCGCAATGCGCGAACGACTGGCTGCGGCCGATGTGCCCGTCGTTTTTCAGGGCGCGGCGATTGGGCTTATTACCGCCGGTTTGATGTCGATGGCCTTTATGGGCTTCGCCGGTCTGGTTAAGGTTTAACGCATGCTGACGGCCATTGTTGCAATTACTTTGCTGGCGTTGGTGCTTGGCCTGCTGCTGGGCTTTGCTTCGATCCGCTTTAAAGTGGAAGGCGATCCGATTGTCGATCAAATCGATAAAATCCTGCCACAAACACAATGTGGCCAATGCAGCTTCGCGGGATGCCGCCCATACGCTGAAGCGATAGCCGCCGGTGAAGTGGATATTAACCGCTGCCCGCCAGGTGGTGAGGCAACCATTCAGGCGTTGGCTGATTTACTCGATGTCGAGCCCAAACCGCTGGATGAAGAATGTGGCGTTGAAAAACCGAAAATGCTGGCGGTTATTGATGAAGATCGCTGCATTGGTTGCACGCTATGCATTCAGGCTTGTCCAGTGGATGCGATTCTGGGTGCCGCTAAACATATGCATACTGTTATCGCCAATGAGTGCACCGGCTGTGAATTGTGCGTCGAACCGTGCCCGGTGGATTGCATCGATATGGTTGAAACGCAGCCCAATCCGCATACCTGGCGCTGGCCTGATCCATCGCATATTAATTTACAACAGGGTACAAAGTAATGCGTTCTCCGGTCAGTGATTTTCCCGGTGGTTTGCATTTAACCGGCCATAAAAAACGCTCCACGCAAACGCCTATTCACAAAACGCCGATCAGCAAACAGCTGATTTTGCCGTTGCAACAGCATATCGGTGAAGCTGCTGTGCCGATTGTCGACGTCGGTGATTTAGTGCTGAAAGGCCAGCGTATTGCCCGTGCTGAAGGCCATGTGTCAGTCTGCCTGCATGCGCCAACTTCCGGCAAAATTATTGCCATTGAGGATCGGCCCATTCCGCATCCATCAGGCCTGTCAGCACCGTGTGTGATTATCGAAACTGATGGTGAAGATAACTGGCTGGAACGGCATCCGGTCGCCGACTTCCGGCAGTTATCAGCGCATGAAATCCGGCAAATCGTTCGGGATGCCGGCATTGTCGGGCTGGGCGGTGCAGGGTTTCCGAGTTTTATTAAACTCAACCCCGGTGTCCATCATAGTGTCGATATGTTGCTGATTAATGGCGCTGAATGCGAACCCTATATCACCTGCGACACCATGATCATGCGCGAGCGTGCCGAAGGCATTCTTGATGGTATTGAGATCATGCGTTACGCGCTGAATGCCGGCGAAGTGATTATCGCCATCGAAGATAATAAGCCGGCGTCGATTTCTGCCATGCAGCTGGCCTTAGCCGCTCGGCCAGAATGGCAAAACGTTGATATCGTGGTGATCCCTACCCGCTATCCAACCGGTGGTGAAAAACAATTAATTCAGGTCGTTACTGGTAAAGAAGTGCCCAGTAATGGCCTGCCAATTGATATTGGTATTGTTTGCCACAATCCCGGTACTGCCTATGCCGTTGCCCGCGCCGTCAAATATGGTGAACCACTGATTTCGCGGATCGTCACAGTGACCGGCACCGACGTCAAACATTGCGGTAACTTTGAAACACTGTTTGGTACGCCGATCAGTGATTTACTGAGCTTTTGTGAGACCAAGCGTCAACCGGATGAACCGTTCATTCAGGGTGGCCCGATGATGGGTTACAGTCTGGCTGGTGATCAATTACCGATCACTAAGACGGCCAACTGCATTCTGGTCGGTGTCGAAGATGTGGCACCCGCCAATGAACCGCTGCCCTGCATTCGCTGTGGTGATTGTGCCGATGTGTGTCCGGCGAGTTTATTGCCGCAACAGATTTATTGGTATGCCCGTGCCAAGGAGTTCGATACCACACGTGATTACAAGTTGTTCGACTGTATTGAATGTGGCTGCTGTGATTATGTTTGCCCAAGTAAAATTCCACTGGTGTCGTATTTCCGGTTTGCTAAAACGGAAATCATGAACCAGGAACGTGAACAGCAGAAATCTGACCTGGCTCGTGAGCGTCACGAGAGCCGCCTGGAACGGCTGGAACGTGAACGTTTGGAAAAAGAACAACGTCAGGCGCAGCGTAAAGCTGCACTAGAGGCCTCTAAAAAAGCAGCTGCTGCCAAAGAAAAAGCGGCACCAGCAGATAACGCAACGGAAGCAGAATTCCCTGCCGAGGAGAAAAACTGATGCCGATATTCCGGCTGAGTCCGCCATTTTTAGCCGGCAGTAATCGGGTCACGGTACAAATGCTGCAAGTGCTGCTGGCCTTGATCCCAGCTGTCATTGCCATGGTGTATTTCTTTGGTCCGGCAGTGTTAATCAATATTGTTATCGCCGTGGTGGTGGCTGTCATCAGTGAAATGCTGATGCTGAGATTACGCGGCCGGCCGATTAAACCGTTTCTCAGTGATGGTAGCGCCACGGTGACAGCAGTATTATTGGCGATTGCTATTCCGCCGTTGTCGCCCTGGTGGCTGACGGTAATTGGTGTCAGTTTTGCGATTGTCTTTGCCAAACACCTTTATGGTGGTCTGGGTTATAACCCCTTCAATCCGGCAATGATTGGCTATGTTTTACTGCTCATTTCATTTCCGGTCGAAATGACCACCTGGTTACCGGTTAACAGTCTGGCAGAGCAGGCACCGGGCTGGCTGGCTGCATTCAGTGTGATTTTCACTGGTGAGTATCAGGGCATGGGCATGGATGCGTTTTCCGGTGCCACGCCCCTTGATCATATGAAAACCCAAATCGGCATGATGCGCTCGCCGGAATATGTGGCCAGCCAGCCACTGTATGGTTTGTTTGGTGGCATTGGCTGGGAATGGATTAATATCTGGTTTGCTTTGGGCGGCCTGTGGCTGATGTTTCGTAAAGTCATCAGCTGGCATGTACCGATGGCAATGATTGGCAGTTTGCTGGCCATCAGCACAATTACCTGGTTAATCGCGCCGCAGGTAACGGGATCACCGTTATTTCATCTGCTCAGTGGCGGCTTTATGCTCGGCGCATTTTTTATTGCAACCGATCCGGTCTCCGGCTCAACCACATTAAGAGGTCGCATTGTCTTTGGCGCCGGTGTTGGCTTGCTGGTTTATATCATCCGGGTTTGGGGCGGCTACCCTGATGCCGTTGCCTTTGCGGTGATCATGATGAATATGCTGGTGCCATTGGTCGATTATTACACCCAGCCAAAAGTCTACGGAGCCCGCTAATGCAAGCGCTTTGGCAAAATCCCATTATGCGGGTCGGTTTGATGCTGGCGCTATTTGCGATTAGTGCCACGGCACTGGTCGCTTTAACTGAAGAAAATACCCGTGGGCAAATCGCTGCTAATGAACGCGAAGCATTATTAGAAGCGATTAAAGTTTTAGTGCCAGCGGAAAAGTTTGATAACCAGATTCTGCAAGACACACTGATGTTACCGGCGACCGCCGCCATCAGTACCACGCAGACCGCAACGGTTTACCGGGCCAGAAAAAATGGCGAGCCGGTGGCAGCGATATTTACTGTCGTTGCACCTGATGGCTACAGTGGCAGCATTCGGATGCTGATGGGTATCTATTATGATGGTACGCTGGCCGGCGTTCGGGTGATAAACCATAAAGAAACCCCGGGCCTGGGTGATAAAATTGAAGCTAAACGTAACGACTGGATTTTACAATTTGAAGGACTGTCTCTGGACAAGCCTGACAAAAACCAGTGGAAAGTAAAAAAAGACGGCGGTCATTTTGACCAGTTTACTGGTGCCACTATTACCCCGAGAGCTGTTGTTAATGCGCTGCGTGGTGCACTTGAGTATTTTCAGGGCAATCGCGACAAGTTGTTTGCCAAAGTTGAGGACAAGCCATGAGTATCTATACACAGATCATTCAGGACGGTCTCTGGAAAAACAATCCGGGGCTGGTACAGCTGCTCGGCCTCTGCCCGCTGTTGGCCGTTACCAATAATGTCATCAATGGATTAGGTTTGGGGCTGGCCACTATTTTGACGCTGGTTGCATCCAATGGCGCTATTTCAGCGTTACGTCACAATATTCCTGATGAAGCGCGTTTGCCGGTATTTGTCTTGATTATCGCCTCAATCGTTACCGCTATTGAACTGTCGATGAATGCCTGGTTTCATGAGTTGTATCTGATCCTGGGGATTTTTATTCCGCTGATTGTCACCAACTGCTCAATCATCGGCCGCGCCGAAGCCTTTGCTGCCCGTAATCCAGTACTGCCCTCTTTGCTCGATGGTTTTATGATGGGGCTGGGCTTTTTGTTTGTACTGGTATTACTCGGTGGTTTTCGTGAACTGCTGGGCAGCGGTACGCTGCTTGCCGATTCCCACTTAATGTTTGGTGAAGCTGCTCGCAGTCTGACCATTACAGTCATTGAAGATTATCGCGGTTTTTTGATGGCTTTATTACCACCCGGCGCATTTATTGGTCTGGGCCTGATTGTGGCACTGAAAAACGTCATCGATGCCCGCCATAAAGCACGGCAACCAAAAACTGTGCAAGGTTTGGCCAGCGCAGCCGCGCACTAACCATGA
The DNA here is from genome assembly GCA_965659475.1 of Methylophaga sp. Lineage (GTDB taxonomy): Bacteria > Pseudomonadota > Gammaproteobacteria > Nitrosococcales > Methylophagaceae > Methylophaga. Next base: position 12,478 of record CBFHWI010000014.1, on the reverse strand, counting down.
ATCAGCAACAGCGCCAGCAGTTTTTTAGCCGGCTGCACGCCGCTAACCCAGCACCTACGACGGAGCTGCAATACAAGTCGCCGTTTGAATTACTGATCGCAGTGATTTTATCGGCGCAGGCAACCGATGTTGGCGTCAATAAGGCCACGGCTAAATTGTATCCGGTCGCCAATACGCCGCAGGCTATTTTGGCGTTGGGGCTGGATGGCTTAAAAAGTTATATCAAAACCATTGGCTTATTTAACAGCAAAGCCGACAATATTCTCAAAACATGCCGGATCCTGGTCGAGCGATATGATAGTGAAGTGCCGGCTGACCGCGTGGCATTGGAAGCATTGCCCGGCGTCGGTCGCAAAACGGCCAATGTCGTGCTCAATACCGTGTTCAAACAACCGGTCATGGCCGTTGATACGCATATTTTCCGGCTGTCGAATCGTACTGGACTCGCCAAAGGCAAGAATGTCCGCGAGGTTGAAGACAAACTGGTCAAAAACATCCCCAAAGAATTTTTGCTGGATGCCCATCACTGGCTGATTTTGCATGGCCGGTATGTTTGCACGGCACGCAAACCCAAATGCGAAGACTGTATCGTCAATGATTTATGTGATGATTTTCGTCGTCAGCAGAAACGCGCCACACCGGTATTTTGATGTTTGGTCAGGATCGCGACACGCTGCGCCAGTATTACCATCAAGTCTGGCAAAAATGGCAGCAACAACAGCCTTTATCACCGCTGGAGCAGCAAATTGCCGTGGTCATTCAGGAACATCCGGAATATCACCCGGCATTGGCCAACGCCGCTCAGCAGCAGGAATATTTCGTCGAAAACGGCCAAAGCAACCCATACTTGCATATGGGTTTACACTTAGCGATTCGCGAACAGGTCGCCACCAAGAGACCTGCCGGTATTACCGAAATTTTTCAGCAGTTACTGCTAAAACATAATGGCGAGCAATTAAGCGCCGAACATCAGATGATGGAATGTCTGGCCGAAAGCATCTGGCAAGCGCAACGCAACCAGCAAATGCCCGATGAGGCCGCTTATCTGGATGCCCTTCGGCAATACTGCTAGTAACCACCCTTTTTATTCTTTGTTCAGGAGTGCACACCATGCAGGCATTGCAATTTTTTCAGCCAAACGGTCCCGCACAACAGGTCAGCTTGCCCGACAGCACACCAACCAGCTTTGACTTATTAGTTGCCATCGATGCGGTTGCTGTTAATCCCGTGGACAAGAAAGTCCAGTCTGGGATTACCGACACCCCGAAAACGTTGGGCTGGGATGCCTGTGCGACGATTGTCGCTATAGGCGATAAAGTACGCGACTTTAAAGTGGGAGATCGGGTATTTTATGCCGGTGATGTCAGTCGGCCCGGTTGTTTTGCCAGCCAGCAATTAGTCGACAGCCGAATCGTTGGCCATGCCCCGAAAAGCCTTAATAATTTGGAGGCAGCCAGTTTGCCGCTGGTCAGTCTGACGGCATGGGAACTGTTGTTTAACCGGCTGCACATCAATTTGCAAAAAGATAATGGTAAGTCTTTATTAATCATCGGCGCCGCCGGCGGCGTTGGATCGATGTTGATTCAGCTGGCCAAACAAATTGCCGGGTTAAGCGTGATTGCCAGTGTCGGCAGTGACGAATCGGCTGATTGGTGCCATTCGCTGGGCGCAGCGCATATCGTCAGTCATCACGGCGATTTATTGGCAAATTATCGGCAGGCGGATTTGCCTGCACCGGATTATATTGTTTGCCTCGGTGACAGCGATCATTACTTTCCAATAATGGCTGAGCTGATTAAGCCACAAGGTTTGATTGGGCTCGCAGTGAATTTTAGTCGACCCGTGGATTTCAATCTGCTGAAAAACAAAAGCGCCGGCATGGTCTGGGAGTTTATGTTTACCCGGCCAATGCTGCAAACCGACGATATTCAACTGCAACAGCGTATTTTGCAGCGCATTGCTGAGCTTATCGATTCGGGATGTCTGAGACATACTTTGACGCAAAGATTTGACGCATTAACGGTCGATAATTTGCAGGCGGCACATGCTATTATCGAAGCAGGCCATAGTCACGGCAAAATTGCGTTGGGTCCGATAACGCGTAGCGCCGGCGCAGCGTTCCCCGTATAATTACGGGCATCCAGCATGTCAGGGGTTAATAATGGAATCGAACAAATCGGGTAAGTTTTTTGTAGGCAGTTTGGCAATCGTCGGTGTACTCGTGGTTGTCGTATATCTGATACTTAATAATATGTTGTCTTTAGCTGATAATGTACTGGCACCAGCAAAAATGGATGACACCGCTATCAGCGAGCGCATTGCGCCAGTTGCGCAAGAACGGATTGGTGAAGAGCCTATCGTGCAAGCTGCTGCCAACACTGACGCCGATGCTAAAGCCGTCGAAACCAGTCAAGATCTTGGTCCCGGCCAACAAATTTTCACTGCCGTCTGTGCAACATGTCATGTCAGCGGCCTGTTGCAAGCACCCAGATTAGGCAACAAAGATGACTGGGCACCGCGGCTCGAAAAAGGTGTGGAGATGCTGTATGACCATGCCATTAACGGTTTCAAAAATATGCCTGCCCGCGGCGGTAGACAGGATCTCAGTGATGATGAAGTCAAACAGGCTGTCGACTATCTGATTTCACAATCAGAATAAAAGCCTGCCCGTTTTAACGGCATGATAGTTGATTCTCCGGCCGGCATTAGCCGGCCTTCTTTCTGCTCAGATACTGCACAATGACCGCATCACGGACGCAAGCCTGACATGAACCTGCTCTCATTTAATTTACCGTTACTGGTGTTGCTGCCTTTTTTGCTCGCACCACTGGTCGCCATGGTCAATCGTTATCACCGGCTGGCTCCAGCCTGGCTGGCAGGCATTACGACTTTATTGTCATTAGTCTTGTTATGGCCATCGACGGATGCAGTATTTGCCGGTCAGACTATTATTCAAAGCTGGCAATGGATCCCAGCCATTGATTTGCAATTCGCATACCGGCTAGATGGCTTGGCGTTGTTATTTGCCTTGATGATCCTGCTGATTGGCTTACTGATTATCTTTTATGCCCGCTATTACCTGACCGCAAAAGATTCTACCGGCCGTTTTTATGCCTACCTGCTGATGTTTATGGGCTCGATGCTGGGCATCGTGATGTCCGAAAACATTCTGCAACTGGTGGTGTTCTGGGAACTGACATCACTGACTTCATTTTTATTAATCAGTTTTTGGCAATATCGTCAGGATGCCCGTCAGGGGGCGCGCATGGCGCTTGCGATCACCGGTGCAGGTGGTTTGGCGTTACTCGGTGCGATGATTTTGTTGGGGCAAATGGCTGGCAGTTATCAGCTGACCGACGTGCTGGCAGCTTCAGCCAGTATTCAGGCTGATCCTTATTTTGTGCCAACTTTAGTGTTGTTTTTATTGGGCGTATTTACCAAGTCAGCACAATTTCCGTTTCATTTCTGGCTGCCGCATGCGATGTCAGCACCGACACCGGTATCTGCATATTTACATTCGGCCACCATGGTCAAAGCCGGTATTTTTTTGCTGGCGCGTTTTTTCCCGGTATTTTCCGGCACACCTGAATGGGTCTGGTTAGTCGGTGGCGCCGGCATGATTACCTTGGTGCTCGGTGCTTATATCGCCTTGTTCAAACATGATTTAAAAGGCCTGCTGGCTTATTCAACGCTCAGTCATCTAGGCCTAATCACTTTATTGTTTGGCTTTAGTACCGAAATGGCGTTGGTAGCCGCGCTGTTTCATATCATTAACCACGCGACTTTTAAGGGGTCGCTGTTTATGGTGGCCGGTATTATCGACCACGAGTCCGGCAGCCGTGATATGCGCAAGTTAAATGGCTTATTTAAGATGATGCCGCATACCGCCGTACTGGCGATGATTGCCGCCGCAGCGATGGCCGGCGTGCCACTATTAAACGGTTTTTTAAGTAAAGAAATGTTTTTTGAGCAGGCACTGTCAGCTTCCGGCGGTGGGTTGTCGGCTTGGTTTGTGCCGGTAATGGTCACAATCGCAGCCGTTTTATCGGTCGCTTATTCACTACGGTTTATTCATGACGTGTTTTTTAACGGTGAGCCGATTGACCTGCCGAAAACACCACATGAACCACCACGCTTTATGAAAATCCCGGTCGATATTCTGGTGGTGTTGTGTCTGGTGGTTGGTATTGCACCGATGTTGCTGCTGGGGCCAATTTTAAATGTTGCCGCGGCGGCCAGTTTACAAAGTGCGGCACCGACGTTCAGTCTGGCCATTTGGCATGGCTTTAATCTGCCATTGCTGATGAGTTTTATCGCCTTAGTGCTTGGCGTGTTGCTGTACTTCAAACGTCAGACATTATGGGATTGGCATGAGCGCACGCTACTGCGTATTGAGGGCAAGAACGTTTTTGACTGGCTGCTTTGGAAACTGATTCGCGCGGCCCGCAAAGTCACTGCTATTTTTGATCGCAGTGCCCTGCAGCCTGCCGTTACCTGGCTATTGGCGATGGCATTGTTAGTTGGCTTTGCCGCATTTGCCCAATTTCCGGCGCCCATTATTGGTGACCGTGAAATGCTATCTGCCGATTGGGTCACCTTTGTTATGGCTTCAGTACTGATAGTAGCCAGTTTGTTGACCGTGGTATTGCATCATCAGCGTTTGATTTCGCTGATTGCCCTCGGAGTTGTTGGCCTGATGGTAGCCCTTGGCTTTGTCTTGTTTTCAGCACCGGATTTGGCGTTAACGCAGCTTTCGGTTGAAGTCGTGACCATTGTTTTGCTGCTGTTGGCATTATTCTTCCTGCCACAACATACCCCACAAGAACGGAGTTTTGCCCGCTACACCCGCGATGGTGTCATTTCAGTGTTATCAGCACTGGCGGTATTTATTTTGACTATGGCCGTGCTCAGCCGAGAATATCAGCCGATTTCGCAATTCTTCCTGGAAAACGCCAAACCGGGCGGCGGTGGCACCAACGTTGTAAACGTCATTCTGGTCGATTTCCGCGGTTTTGATACCCTCGGTGAAATTGTCGTGCTGGCACTCGCTGGTTTATGTGTTTATGCGATGTTACATGGTTTACGTCTGGCAGCCCCAGGCCAGGATATAAATGGTGTGCCTTGGAACCATGATCCGCACCCACCAATCATGCAGACGCTGACCCGATTATTATTTCCGCTGATGTTGATGGTCGCAGCATTTATTTTCCTACGCGGCCATAATTTGCCGGGGGGTGGCTTTATTGCTGGCCTTATCGCCTCGGTAGCACTGATTTCACAATATCTGGCCAACGGTATTGATTGGACCAATGAGCGCCTCAAAGCCAATATGCATACAGTGATCGGCGCGGGTTTATTGATTGCGACGATAACGGGGCTGGTGCCGTTATTTTTAGGCTTTCCGTTTTTAACAACGGCTTTCACCTATCTGAACTGGCCAGTGGTCGGCACCTTTGAAATCGCCAGTGCCATTGCTTTTGATCTGGGCGTGTTTTTAGTTGTGGTCGGCAGCGCCGTGATGATTCTGGTGGAACTTGGCAAACTGAGCCACGCAGCTCACTTTATGCATTCACAGGAGCCAAACTAATGGAATGGCTTATCGCCACAGTAATCGCCGTGATGACCGGTTGCGGGGTGTTTTTAACCTTGCGCGCCCGCACCTTTCCAGTGGTGATGGGACTGACATTGCTGGCTTATGCGGTCAATGTATTTTTATTTACCATGGGCCGCTTACAAATCGGCCTGCCACCAGTCATTGATAAAGCCGCCAGCGGTTATACCGATCCCCTGCCGCAAGCGCTGGTTTTAACCGCTATTGTCATTGCTTTTGGCATGACCTCATTTTTAATTGTATTGGCGCTGAAAGCCCGTAGTGAACTCGGCAATGATCATGTTGATGGCGTGCATAAATCAGATGATGAGCGTCATGCATCCGCACATAAAAAACAACAGCAAAATGCTGAGGACGCGGTCAAATGAATCAGTTTGCCATCTTCCCGGTGTTGTTACCGCTGATTGGCGGTATTGTCATTTTATTAGCGCAGCGTGCCGGTATTGGCATACAGCGACTGCTGAATTTGGGCTTCACCTTACTGCTACTGTTATTAACCGGTTGGGGTGTGCAACAAAGTCTCAGCGGTGATTATCAGGTAATCCTGCTCGGTGACTGGCAAGCACCGTTTGGTATTGTTATGGTGCTGGATCGTTTATCAGCGATGATGTTGTTTATCACCGCCCTGCTGGCCTCAGCCGCCTTATGGTATGCGATAAACACGGATACCGATAAACAGGGCCACCATTTCCATGTGTTGTTTCAGATCCAGTTATTTGGTCTGAATGGCGCATTTATGACCGGTGATTTGTTTAATCTGTTTGTATTTTTCGAAGTGCTGCTACTCGCCTCTTACGGCTTACTGCTACATGGTGGCGGCCGGTTGCGGACCCGCGCCGGTTTACATTACGTAGTCATCAACTTAGTTGGCTCGACGCTGTTCTTATTTGCGGTCGGCACGCTCTACGGCATGCTCGGCACGCTGAATATTGCTGATATGGCAATGGCCGTGCAATCGGTCGCCGTCGAAGACCGCGGTGTGGTGACCGCTGCTGCTTTATTATTACTAGTGGTATTTGGTATTAAAGCGGCGATGTTCCCGATGTATATGTGGCTGCCAAATGCATACGCCTATACCTCTGCGCCGGTGGCGGCGTTATTTGCCATCATGACCAAAGTCGGGCTGTATTCCATGATTCGGGTGCACGGCACTATTTTTGGCGAATCTGCCGGTGATTTAGCGTTTGTGCATAGTAACTGGATTCTGGTGCTGGGGCTGATAACACTGGTGTTGGCAGCACTGGGCGTCATGGCCGCACGTATTTTCCGCCAGCAGGTGGCTTATCTGATTCTGGCATCGGTGGCGACTTTATTGATTGCCATCGGCATTAATAGCCAGGCTGCTTTATCGGCAACGTTGTATTACCTGATTCATTCCACGTTTATCGGCGGGGCCTTATTTTTACTGGCTGATGTTATTCGTTTGGCGCGTGGTACCCATGCAGATACCTTTACCAAGGCAACGCCGGTAGATCAGCCGATTCTGGTCGGTGGTGTGTTTATGCTACTGGCGATTGCCATTGCCGGTATGCCCCCGCTGTCAGGCTTTTTTGGCAAGATGATGATCCTCAATGCAGCGATCGTCCATAGTTGGTTCTGGGCTATCCTGGTAGTGATTCTATCGGCCGGTTTAATGATGATTGTCGCGCTCGCCCGCGCTGGTTCTTTGCTATTTTATAGTGTGCAGAGTGAACCTGAAAAACCGGCGCCAGCACTTAACAAAGCAGCCTTTGCTGCCGTTATTGTACTGCTCGTGATCAGCCCGCTGATGGTAGTACTGGCCAAACCATTGACCGGATTTACCGATAATATTGCCGCACAACAAACCGATCATCGCAGTTACATTGATGCCGTTTTAAGCCAGCAACCAGTCACGGAGGTCAGTCAATGAGTTGGTCTCGCCTATTCCCGCATCCAGTATTGACAGTGGTGTTATGGTTTATTTGGTTGTTGCTGAATAATACGACCAGCGCTGGCCATATGGTTTTGGGTGCATTACTGGCCATTTTTATTCCCTGGTTTACCTCCGGTTTTTGGCCAGAAATGGTCACTATTCGTAAACCTCGGCTGTTGGCTAAGTATGTAGCTTTTGTGCTTTGGGAAATCATGGTCGCCAATATGGTGGTGGCCAGAATGATTCTGGGGCGCGCCAATAAATTGCAGCCTGGCTTTATTGCCTACCGACTACAACTGCAATCGCCAATTGCCATTAGTTTGCTGGCCAATACGATTTCGCTTACACCCGGTACGGTTAGCTGTGATCTAACTGAAGATGGTCGTACCTTATTGATTCATGCATTACATATTGATAATGCAGCGTCGATTAAAGCCGATATCGCCCGTAAGTTCGAGCAACCGCTAAAGGAGATTTTTGCCTGATGCTGACGACTGCGATTGCTATCAGTTTTGTTTTGGTTGCCCTGGCACTGCTGCTCAGTTTTATCAGACTGGCAATAGGGCCGGATGTGCCGGATCGTATTCTGGCGCTCGACACCCTATATCTCAACGCTATCGCCCTGCTGATTTTGCTCGGTATTCACCTCGACAGCGCATTGTATTTTGAGGCGGCGCTGTTGATTGCCGTGATGGGCTTTATGGGCACGTTAGCGCTCAGCAAATATCTGCTGCGCGGCGATATCATGGAGTAAGCCATGCTGGAAATCATATTAGCTATTCTTATTATTCTCGGCGGTTTTTTTACGCTGGTTGGCTCAATTGGCCTGTTTAAACTACCGGATTTTTACATGCGCTTGCATGGCCCCACCAAAGCCAGCACGCTAGGTGTTGGGGCAATTCTGATTGCCTCATCGGTGTATTTTTCCAGCAAGTCCGGCGATATAAGTCTGCATGAAGTGCTGGTGACGTTGTTTTTGTTTATCACCGCGCCCGTCAGTGCCCATTTGATGGCCAAAGCCGCCATTCATATCAAAGTGAAACAAGTCGAACATACCCGCCAGATTGATAATAATCAGTGACCAACCATACAGCACAAATCTGGGTAGACGCCGATGCCTGCCCGGTGGTCATTAAAGAAATTCTCTATCGCGCTGCTGCTCGTAAAAGCGTCGCCACCACTTTCGTCGCCAACCACAGCCTGCGTTTGCCACCGTCGCCGTACTTACATTTTTTACAAGTTGAAAGCGGTTTTGATGTTGCCGACAATGAAATCGTCAAACGGCTGAATAAAGGTGATTTGGTGGTCACTGCAGATATTCCGCTTGCAGCTGAAGCCATCGAAAAAGGTGCTTTGGCGCTCAACCCACGCGGTGAGCTCTACACCACCGACAGTATTCAGGCGCGTCTGACCATGCGTAACTTTATGGAAACCATGCGTAGCAGCGGCGAACAAATCAGCGGCCCGGCCAGCTTTCATCAACGTGACCGCCAGGCGTTTGCTAATCAACTGGATCAGTGGTTGTTAAAAATAAAGTATTGATCTGAATTAATGAATTTTCGCCTTGAACTGGCTGGATTCAATAATTTTGCAAAAGACTTGCATTAGCTCAGGGTCGTGTTTTTCCCCAGTTTCTTTATGTAATATAACCATGATTTCCGGGTGCGTCCGGGCGTTATGGTATGACCTTGTCTCAGCCATCGCGTCATAGCTGTCAGCGATACTGATTATCCGAGAAAAAATTGGAATATTTTCGCCCGAGACTTTATCTGGGTAGCCCCAACCGTTGTAATATTCGTGATGGTGACGAATAAACTGAGCGACCTGTTTCGAACCATCAAGTTCTGTTGATTCCATTATTTTCTGTCCGATTTCGCTGTGCTGTTTCATGGTTTCCCATTCAGCTTCATCAAATTTAGAAGGCTTCAACAAAATATGGTCAGGAATGCCGATCTTGCCTATATCGTGAAATGAAGCAGTAACAACAAGGGCATCAATCTCCTGATGTGTCAGACCGCAATATTTCCCAATGTCTGCAGAAAGAACTTGCACACGTTCGGAATGAAGTTGTGTTAAAAAATCACGATATCCTAAGGCAACCGACAAGGCTTTAGTGTACTTGAGCAGAGAATTAAAAATGAGATCCTCAAGTTCCATATAACCTCCTTATTAAACTTGACGCTCTTTATAAGTATGGCTTTTAAATGCAACTAAAGTTCAGCGGAAAATCCCTCGCGGTCTGAATCAAAGCGGCCGGTCAGACATATTGATACACCTTTAAAACTTAAGTTTTGCCAGCCTTGATCTTCTAAAATAAATTTGTCTCCTATTTTCCAAGCGGATCAGTGTACTGCGGCTAAACTGGCTTCAGGGGATATCAGCGTTAGGCAGTTCGGTACTGCCCATATATACAACCAGCAGGCTGACTGGTTCACTGCTTGGGTTAAAACCAAAATGCACCACATTCTTGGCCTCTAGTAAGGCCTCTCCCTGCTGGTATGTACGAACACCATAGTCGCCATAATCCACCGAAATCATGCCCGACAACACATAGGCAAACATCGGGATCTGATGAATATGTGGCTTGCCCGCTTCCCCCGGTGCCAGGGTAATGATATCTGAGGTAATACGAGGCGTTCCGCTTGGATAGACTAGCGGCTGGCCTAATACATCAGCACCTCCCTGCAACAGATTCTGACCTTTATAGGCCTGTTCCTCTGCTATTGCATGGCCCGAAGTCGCCAACAACACTATCCCCAACCAACCATTGAACATCAGCATAAGCATCCTTTCATATATAGATACAGAATATTGATAACGAGGGCTTATTGTATGGCATTTTGCTGCCTAGAATTTTCAGTGGTGTATTCAGATGCTCCATGAATGTTGCCAGATTCGAATCTCAATGTTCTATAAACCCATTTCAGACAAACTCGGATGATCATCTGGACGTTGTCCGAGAGGCCAATAAAACTTGCGCTCTGACTCTGTAATTGGCAAATCATTGATGCTGGCAATACGCTGTCTCATTAAACCTTGCTCTGTAAATTCCCAGTTTTCATTGCCATAGGAGCGAAACCAGTTGCGCGCTTGATCGTGCCATTCATAGGCGAATCTAACGGCGATCCGATTGCCATCAGCTATCCATAGTTCTTTAACCAATCGGTAATCCATTTCTTTCTGCCACTTACGCTGCAGGAAAGTGACGATCTCATCACGGCCAGAAATAAACTCACTTCTGTTTCGCCATTGGCTGTCAGTGGTATAAGCCATTGAGACACGTTCCGGATCGTGGCTATTCCAGGCATCTTCGGCCAGGCGAACCTTTTGGGTAGCTGTTTTGTTATTAAAAGGTGGAAATGGCGGTTTTGACGCATCAGCCATTGTTGGCTCCTCTGGAAGTTTGATTAATTGTGACGTAGTTTTACACAAACAATGGTGCTGACCATTATCTGAAAAACGTTACGGATCTTTTGATTAGGAGGTGTGCAAGTGGCTTCCATGTCACTGCCCGGCATTGGGAATGATTGAGTGTAAACTGGTTTGGGGGGATTAGTGAAGTAGGTTTTGCTGCTGGGGAAGGCCGATAATTCAGATCAGACAAATTGTCATTCCGAGCGTGAGTCGAGGAATCTCATGTAGGCCCACTCCCTGGGGAGAGGGTTAGGGTGAGGGGATCTTCAAGCTCTCTCCGCTATGGTCGGGATGATATATTTCTGTCCACTGAGGTAGATTACGTCACTGCGTTCACAATGATGCTGTTATTCACTATCCCTGGGGAGAGGATTTTCTGTTTTTATCAGTAGCGGTATTCAAAGCCGACATAGGCGGAGTGGGGTTCGCCGGGATAGAGAATATCGGCATCAGCATTGGCGGTCGTACGCACGCTGTGAGTGGCGATATGATCGCGGTCAAACAGGTTTCGTACTTCGGCAAATACGCGCAGCGACTGTGTTTCATTTTGCCAGCCGGCTTTCAGGCCCATCAAGGCGTAGTTATCGATTTTATAGTTGTTGGCAAAATCGGCATAACGCTGGCCAATCACATCCACGGTCGGACCGGCATAAAAGCCATTGGCGTGGCGATACATCACTTCACCCCGTAACGCATAATCAGGTGCTGCCGGTAAATCGTTATTGCCCCACTGTGCATCATCGTAAAACTGGAAATGATTAAGCGTCAGACTGAGCACTGGATCGAGTCTATGCGTGCCTTTTGCATCCAGTTGGTAATCGGCACTGAGTAATGCTTCTAGACCGGTATGCGTGGTTTTATCAATATTGGTGGCTTGGCTGGTGCCGACGGCGCCGGCCGGTTCGGTAGAGAGAATTTCATCACGAATCTCGGCGTGATACAGCGATATATCCCAATCCCAGCCCAGACGTTGTGTTTGCTTATAATGTCCACGGGTGCCGATTTCGGCAACCGTACCGCGCATCGCATCCAATTCCTGAATGGCGCCGGAAACCGTTTGATCAGTTAGCTGATAAGTGGTTGGCGGTTCGTATAAACGGCTGATATTGCTGTAAATACTGGTTTTTTCGGTCAAAGCGTAAATCAGGCCAATATTCGGATTAATGGCTTGATAACGATCATCAGGATTACTGCTGACGCCGCTGCCGGTCAGATCAGTTTGCTGCACTTCCCGCTCGGCAGAAACCAGCTGCACACCACCGACCAGCGTCCAGTTATCGGCAAAATTCCAGCGATCCATCGCATAGAGTTCTAAAGTGCTGGCATCGTTTTCGATATCGGCACGTTTGGCGCCCTGTTCACCAAAATCATTATTGTATTGGCCGCCGCTGACATTGCTGACAGCGTAGTTAACGCCAAACAATAATTGGTGATCATCAATCCGGTGATGGTAACGGGCCATTGTCGAGGCATCGCGCTGACGGTTCTGGATATATAGATTAAAAAACGGGTTAAATACAATCGGGTGATGCAATTCCTGCTCTTCAAACGCGACACCA
>CBFHWI010000013.1:0-49836 GCA_965659475.1 Methylophaga sp. | reverse complement strand
TGATATACAACAAATCGATTTAGAGCAGCTCACCCGTACATTTGATTTTGGTAAAATCAGCGGCCGTCTGGATGGCAATATTGCCGGATTGCGCTTATCTAACTGGCAGCCCGAACAATTTGATGCCCGATTTGCTACCCCAGAAAATAATCCCGGTAAACGCCGTATCAGTCAGCGCGCCGTTGATAATTTATCGCAAATTGGTGGTGGCGCCAGCGGCCTCATGTCACGCAGTTTTCTGGGTTTTTTTGAAGAGTTTTCCTATGACAAGCTGGGCATCCGTTGTCAGTTAAATAATGAGGTTTGTCAGATGAGCGGCGTCGAAGATGATGAACAAGGGTATTATATTGTCAAAGGCGGGGGATTACCGCCGTGGATAAATGTCATAGGCTACACCCGCCGCGTTGATTGGCCGGATTTGCTGACCCGGCTCCAGGCAATAAAAAACAGTGACGGACCGATAATTAAATAAAGGTGATTGATATGCGTTTGATTTCCAGTTTCACCCGTTTTATGACCCTGCTGCTGTTGGCATCTTGCGTCACCATTAATATTTATTTTCCGGAAGCCGCTGCCGAAAAAGCAGCCGATCGGATTATTGAAGATGTCTGGGGTGAAGACGCTGCTAGTACACCGGCTGCGCCATCTGAAACTGAACCACAAAGTCAGCTGAATAAAGATTTGCCTGTGACAATGCAACTCCTTAACTGGGTCGTTACGCCAGCACAGGCGCAGCCTGATATTAATATCAACTCACCGGCTATCAACGCCTTGCAAGCTAAAATGAAGGCCCGACATCAACAATTACAACCGTTTTATCAAAGCGGTGCGATTGGCCTGACCCAAGATGGTCTGGTAACGCTGCATGATGCCAAAGCGGTGGCTCTGAAAGACCGTAATGTAATAAACAGACTGATTGCTGAAGAAAATCAGGACCGTAAAGCATTGTATGCTGAAATTGCCCGCGCCAATGGTCATCTGGAGTGGCAGGCTGATATTCAGGAGACGTTTGCCCGCCGATGGATCAGTAACGCTGCCAAAGGCTGGTGGTACGAGCAAAACGGTAGTTGGCAGCAAAAATAATTTTTTAAGATTCAAGTCCGGTTACGTGCAGTGCGTGGCCGGACTTTTTTTATATGTAAGGTAGAAAAATGGCGCGGCGACATCGCAAACAACAGGTTTCCAGAGAGATTTTCACAACAGATATTGAGACGCTGTCCCATGATGGGCGCGGCATTGCTCGGATAGACGGCAAGACGGTGTTTATTGACGGTGCACTGGCGGGCGAAACAGTGACATTCCAATATACCCGTTATCACAGCAAGTTTGATGAAGCGAAAACCATCGAGGTGTTAAATGCTTCCGCTGATCGCGTTGCTGCCAAGTGTGAGCATTTTGGCGTTTGTGGCGGCTGCAGTTTGATGCATATGCAGCCTGAGGCTCAGCTGCGATTAAAACAAAACACATTGATCGAACAATTTGCTCACTTTGGCCAATTAACACCACAAACCTGGCTGGTACCGCTGACTGGACCCTTATGGGGGTATCGCCGTAAGGCCAGATTGGGGGTTAAATATGTCCATAAAAAACAAAAAGTGCTGGTCGGTTTCCGGGAAAAATCAGCGCCATTTATTGCCGAGCTAAATCAATGCGAAGTGCTGGATCCACGTGTTGGCTTACGGTTGACCGAGCTGGCGGCGCTTATCGAAACATTATCGGCCAGAGAACGTATTGCCCAGATCGAAGTCGCTATGGATGATTCGCATACCGCGCTGGTGTTCCGTAATCTTGATCCTTTGTCAGCGTCTGATATCAGTGCACTGATTGATTATGGCCAGCAGCATGATTTATGGATGTATCAGCAACCGGGCGGCCCCAATACCGTGAGTCCTTTATGGCCGGAACAGCCTCAGCTTGCTTATTCGCCTATGCCCAGCTTGATGCTTGATTTTGCGCCAGGTGATTTTACCCAGGTCAATGCCGGTATTAATCAGAAAATGATCCCGGTGGCGATGCAATTACTGGATTTACAGCCAACCGATCGACTGCTGGATTTATTTTGTGGTTTGGGGAATTTTACGTTGCCCATCGCACAGCAGGTCAGTGAGGTTGTGGGGGTGGAAGGTGATGCATCATTGGTTGCCCATGCCCGGCGTAATGCCGAAAAAAACCAGCTGTCTAACGCTATATTTGAGTTGGCCGATTTAACACAAACCGCACTGGCGGATTATCCATGGGCAAAAGCTGGTTTTAATAAAATTTTGCTGGACCCACCGCGTAGCGGGGCCTTTGAAGTGTTGGGCCAGTTGGCAGCTTTAGGTGCCGAGCAAATTGTTTATGTGTCTTGTAACCCGGCGACGCTGGCACGTGATGCTGGCGAACTGGTGCACCAATACGGTTACCAGCTGCAAGCTGCCGGCATTATGGATATGTTTCCGCATACCAGTCATGTCGAATCAATTGCGGTGTTTCATAAGCCCTGATGGCTGAACCGCTAAAACAGCTGATTAATGCCGAGGCAGTGGCATTTTTAGCAGTAGTGCTTGAAGCACAATTTGACAGTTTTGATAAAAACCGTTTTCAGCAACAGGTCTTGGCTGAGCTGGAATTTTTATCGTTAACCCAACGGGTGAATCTGGTGGCTGATGCCATGGCGCAGCAGTTGCCCGATCAATTCGATAAAGTCGCAGAAGATTTAAAGGCGCTCGCTAAAAGCTGGCCAACTTCTGAAAAAACGGGCGGTTGGCAAAATTATATTGCCTGGCCGGTGATTCGCTATGCCGGTCAGGCCGGCTTAAAAATGCCGGATCTGGCCTTACCGGTGCTGGCAGTACTGACACCGTTATTTACCGCGGAGTTTGCCATTCGGCCCTATCTGGAACAACATTTTGAGTCGACTTACCAGCAAATGCTGCTTTGGACGCAAAGTGCTGATCCACACCTTAGACGGTTGGCTTCAGAAGGACTGCGACCAAGGTTGCCATGGGGGAAACGCTTAAAGCATATTCCAATAAAGCAAGCGCTGGCATTACTGGACAAGCTGAAAGATGATGACAGTGTTTATGTCCAAAAATCAGTCGCCAATCATTTGAATGATCTCAGCAAAGATCATCCACAGCAGATTTTAGATGTATGCCAACGCTGGCAAACCGCTGCGACACCACATAGACTATGGATCATTCGCCGAGCGTTGCGTAGCCTGCAAAAACAAGCGGATCCGGCGGCGCTGGCATTATTGGGCTATCAGACAGATTTATCCCTGGATGTCTTATTTCAATTAGCTGAAAGCCAATGCCACATTGGCGAAACAGTCACGCTAAAATTGACCATTAAGAATTTAAGCGAGCAAAAACAGCCACTGTTGATTGATTACGAATTATGGCTGATGCGCGCGAATGGTGTTGCCTCGGCAAAAGTGTTTTTTTGGCAACGTCTGAATCTGGCGGGCGAGCAACAACTTACACTGCAAAAACAACAACCGATGCAGCAACTCACTACCCAGAAATTGTATGCCGGTGAACATCACATCTGTTTAAGAGTAAACGGTCAGCAACTGGCCCGTCAGACATTTCAGCTCAGGCCATGATCCAACTCAATACGACCCAGACCAAAGAAACTACTGATAACAATATTATCAAATCAAAAAAGTGTGACATCACCCATTCATCGAGTTTATGTAGCATATAGCCTCCGGTGTTGTGTGGATTGGCAGCTTTAATATGCACGATTAATCAATGTTGATTCTTGATCTGGATCATAGCATTGCTAAATGGGATCATCCAGACACAAAAAAACCGGCAGCGCCGGCTTTTTAGATGTGTTTTATTAATGTTTAGGAGTTGAGCAGGCCGTATGCCACCAATGCTAACCAGAAAAAGGTAAATGCCAGAATAATATGCGGGAATTTTTCCATCAGGAAACTATCGAGTTTTTTCAGCATAATTGTCTCGTGTAAGTTTTAGTTATCAATGGAAATATACCAATTTTTCAGCATTTTTGCCAGACCTGCCAATCAATGAGACATTAGCGCAACACCCGGCTGTAGAGACGAGTTTTGCTACAATTACCCCCCATCAGTTTGGCCTGCCGGCATAAGTTAATAACATTGCTGATAATATCGAGGATGCCGTAACGGTTATCCGACACGGGCGCATAAGTAATATGGCCGATACTGACAGTAATGGCTACGTGGTTATATCACTTTCAATTTTTCTTAAAACTAAAGCGGCAACTACCTGATGAATTCGCTCTGCCAACTGCCGGGTTTGCGGGTAGGTCATGCTGGAAGTCACAAACATAATTTTTTTGCGGCTAAAGCGGGTGATAAAGTCATTATCGCGATTCAAAATCTTATCAATTGCACCGCTGATTTTTCGCACGCAGCCGCTTTTGTGGCGGATATCATCAAACTGATCAACTTCGATCAAAAACAAGGAAATCGAATCTTCATTATTAATGGCATTCTGCCACTGCGAAACGGCCTGTTCAAGAAAGTCGGCCTGACTGGTAAATGCGGCGTTGTCTTGTTCAGATTTAGTACCCATCAGAACAGCAAATTATTATTTTCCAAGATATTGGTGTTGGTAGTAATAGTTGGTGGCCTCGACAAAACCACCGATGCTACCGCAATCAAAACGCTGGCCTTGGAATTTTAACGCTAAAACCGGCTTTTCTTGTGCCATAGCTTTTAAGGCGTCAGTGATTTGCACTTCACCATTGGCACCGGGTGGCGTGTCGCGAATGTAATCAAAAATATCATTGGTAAAGACATAGCGACCAATAATAGCAAGATTACTGGGCGCGTCTTCTGGTTTAGGTTTTTCAACCATATTGGTAATACGAAACACGCCAGGCTCAATTTCATCACCGGCAATCACACCATAACTACCGGTATTTTCTGGTGGGACTTCTTCGATAGCAATCACTGTGCAACGATGGCGTTGATACAATTCAACTAACTGATTCATCGCCCGATCACCGCCATTATCTGGCTTGGCACATAAATCATCAGCCAAAATAACAGCAAAGTCTTCAGGGCCAATCATCGGTTCACCGCTGAGGATGGCATGACCGAGGCCAAGCATTTCCCGTTGGCGGATAAACATAAAATCGCAGTTATCCATGACATGGCGAATGTCATCGAGATGTTTTTCTTTGCTGGTACCCAGGATCTGATGTTCTAACTCATAACTGGTATCAAAATGATCGGCGATGGCCCGTTTACCACGGCCAGTGATAAAGCCCATAGTATCAAGACCTGCTTCCATTGCTTCTTCAACGCCATACTGAATCAGCGGTTTATTAACAATCGGCAGCATTTCTTTAGGCATGGCTTTGGTCGCGGGTAAAAAGCGGGTACCGTAGCCAGCTACTGGAAATAAACATTTGCGAATAGTTTGTTTGTCGGTCATTTTTACCAAGTCCTTTATTTGTCGCGTGAGCATATTAGTCAATTATTAAATTAACATGACATCAACGTTGCGTCTGTTCGGTATTACTTATCCAGAGCATTTGATAGGGGGCCAACATTATTTTTTCTGGCCAGTCTACCAACAGCTTGCCACTGATCAAATCTCGCCAACTATCAGTTAGCACCAGATTTAAATCGTTTATATAAAGTGGTTGATCGCTGTCAGTAATATTGAAAACGCAGAAAATACTTTGCCGGCGATTCTGGCATTGCCGCCAAAAACCAAATAATGCGGTGCCAAGTTGCAGTGTGTATTGTGTGGCATTTGGGTGAAATGCCGCTTGTTGGCGGCGTAACTGGATGAGTGTGGTCAGATGTTTATAGACCAGTGCATGCTGGGAGTCAGCCTGGTTTAGTTGCTGGCGGAGTTCACTGTCTTGCCACTGATGGCGATTAATGGCCCGTGGATAACCCAGGTTTTGCATACGCTGATAATCATTACCGGTTGCTAATAAACTGTGCAGATAAATACCGGGAATGCCTTCCAGCGCCAGCATGATGCCATGGGCACAAACAAAGCGGGGAATTTGCCATTTATCGGGACCTTTAACGGTGCCCTGCATGGCATCAAACAAGGCAATATTAATTTCGTAGGGCTTTTTAATGCCATTGCTGGCTGCTCGCCAGGAAATTTCACCACCGAAACCCTGCATTGTGTTAATCAAGGTGGTGATTTCTTTGTCGCTGAGCAGGCCTTCAGCAGGCCGCAAGCCGATACCATCATGGGAGGCGATAAAATTAAAATAGGCGGTACCATGCTGGGCCGGCGGCATACTCATCAGCCATTGTCGTAAATAGCTGCTATCGCCGGTCATCATTGTATTTAACAATAACGGCGGTAATGAAAAGTTATAAATCCAGTGTGCTTCATTGCCGTTGCCGAAATAGCTGAGATTTTCACGGTTGGGGATATTGGTTTCTGTAATGATAATGGCATCGGGCTGTGCCTGTTCAATCAGCAAACGCAGTAGCCGCACAATTTCATGGGTTTGAGGCAAATTTAAACAGGTGGTACCGAGCTGTTTCCAGACAAACGCCACCGCATCCAGGCGGAACAAGCGCACCCCCCGGTCCAAATAAAAACGGATGATACAGATAATGGTTTTCAATACTTTAGAATTTCGAAAATCCAGGTCTGCCTGACTATGGCTGAAGGTACACCAGACGTGTTGCTGGCCTTTGCCGGTTTCGGTGGTTCTTAACAGAGCGTTGGTACGCGGCCGGACAACGTGTTGTAAGTCAGCAGCATGAGCGGCCGTGTAGAAATAATCATGACCTTCACCATGGCCTTGCTCAAAGTTTTTAAACCACTGACTTTCTGTCGAGGCATGGTTAATCACAAGATCCGCCATCAACTTAAAATTACTCCCAATCGACATGATATCTGACCAGTCACCGAGCGCCGGGTCGACGGCAAAAAAATCTTTAACCGCAAAGCCATCATCACTGCAATAAGGGAAAAACGGCAGGATATGCAAAATATTGCTGTGCGGATGCAGCCAGTCACGGGCAAAACGTTGCAGGGTTTTAAGCGGAAATTCGCCGTCTTTAATAATACTGTTGCCATAACAAATCACCGCAATATCATCGGCTTGCCATTTGTTTTGTGTTATAACCTGGGGCAGTTGATCTGGGTTTATGCGCATCAAGTCAAGCAGTTCAGCTGCCAGTAGTTGCCGGTTGTCGGCATCATATAAATCGCTGTAAATCACATCTAAGTGATGTTGCACATTATGTTGTAGCGGCAGTACGTCGGTAGTGGTATTCATTCGGCTTTCCGGGCAAATTCCTGATGATCCGCCTCAACAGCATCATAAAGCCGTTGAAAAATATCCGGCAGGGCGCTTTGCACGCGGTTCCAACTGGGAATGAACGGTGTTTCCATTGGATTTTCCAGAAATATCTGACCAGCATCCATAATATTGCGGGCAAACATTTCAACTGAGGCTTCTTCCTGATGAATATCAAAATGCAGGCCATTCATCAGTGCATCATTGCGGTAGGTTTCGACAAAATCGAGGGCGATTCGATAATAAGTCGCTTTGATACTGCGGAAATGCTCTGGGCTGAAAACAGAGCCTTTGGTGGCTAGTTTACGAAACAACGCTTTAGCAATATCAATCGACATTTTTGATAAGCCACCTTGCTGATCATGCGCTGATAAATCCTGATGTTTGTGATCATAAATATCAGCTATATCAACCTGACATAAGCGGTTGTTGGCATAATTTCGGTGCATTTCGGACAATACGCCGATTTCCAAACCCCAATCACTGGGAATGCGAATATCGTTAAGTACATCCCGCCGGAATGAAAATTCGCCAGCCAGTGAGTAACGAAAGCTGTCCATATACTCAAGATAGTCACTGGGTCCCATCACCGTTTTCAGGGCGCGCAATAGTGGGGTGATTAATAAACGGTTGACCCTGCCATTTAAACGGCCGCCAGCCACACGGGCATAAAAGCCTTTACAAAATTCATAGTTAAATAATGGATTAGCTACCGGATAAATCAGACGAGCCAGCATTTCGGTGGAATAAGTGACAATATCGCAATCATGCAAAGCCACTGATTCAGCACGGCCCGAGGACAGTATATAGCCCATACAATACCAGACGTTCCGGCCTTTACCGGGCTGTTGTGGTGCGAGGCCTAATGCCTGTAATTCAGCATCAATGGCCAGTAGCCTTGGACCATCCTGCCAAAGCACCCGATGATGTTGGGGCAGTGCCTCAAAAAATTGCAGTGCTTTGCCATATTGCCCGGCATCAGCGCGATCCAGACCGATAACAATTTCTGATAAATACGGCACGGTTTTCAGCTGCTGGACAATTTCCGGCAAAGCCGACCCTTCCAGCTCTGAATACAGGGAGGGTAGCAATAAGCCCATTGGCCGCTGCTGGCTGAACCCCTGCAAATCATGCTCTAAGTCAGCCAGATGTCGGTGGGTCAGATTATGCAAAGTGGTGATAATGCCGTTTTGATGAAAATCAGCCATGTGCATGCTCCTGTGGTTGCAGCGTGTCAAATTGCTGTTTGTGATCGAGGATTTCCTGTACGCCGGCTGCCCAGCCACGCGGTCCGGTATGTGGTGCAACATATAAGCCCGGCCGTTGTGTTAATTGTGGCAGACCATGCACCGGTGACGGGATAATTAAGGCCAAATCTGCTTGTTGCAACATCGCAATATCATTGTCACTATCACCAATGGCCAGTGTTTGCCATTTTTTTTGTGAATAAAAATGCTGATATTGCTGCAGTAGCCAGTGAAGTGCCTGTCCTTTATCACAAGCACCGGAAACATGCAGAAAACGACCACCTTGTAATACCTGCGCGCCAGCTTTTTGCAGTGCCTCGATAAATAATTTTTGTCTGGCCGGGCTGCCATGCCAGGCAATGGCTTCACCATATTTACGATGGGCAGCGCGGGCAGCTGCATGCACATCGAGTCCGGTCATAGCAATAATGCCGTCAATACCGGCATCGGCAAAACTGGTGAAATCGATACCAAATTGCGGTTTTAAAGTACTGATAATATCCAGCCAGTGTCGGCGGGGTTTGACAAAGGTTTTCAGCCAATACTGCTGTTCGACAACGGTATCTGCCGGCTGGTCAGCAAAATAGCCAACGGGGATATAAATCGCGGCACCATTTTCGCAAATAAACGGCTCTGTATTATTTAGTGAATTGCGTAAGTGTTCAATTTCTGAGCGGGTTTTACTGGTGGCCGGAATGACTGGAATCGCATCATCAGCCAGTTGAGACAGTAGTGCGTTGGCTTCATCATGCCGGTAATGATGGTGATCCAGCAGACTGCCATCCAAATCGGTAAAAATCAGTAAGTCACTGGCGACTTGAGTCTTCGGTTGATTTGGCCGGTGTAAAGCAATGATCTGCCGGTGTGAATTTAATTCCAGGACAGTGTCCATTCGCGACGGTAATGTGTGCAGACAATGTTCAGTTAGTCGTTGATAAAACTGAATAAAACGGGCCAGTTCAGGTGCATCCATAATGCTAACATGAGCGGCAGCATCGACCTGAGCGGCCAGGGCTTCTTCCTGTTCTAACCGCCAATGATATATGCAGTCAAAGTCGGGTGCTTTCAGCATCAGCCAGTAATCGACTAAAGCGAATAAGTTTTGATAATCACCGGCTAATTGTTGGTTAACGTATCGTCGCCATTGTCCTTCTGCATCCTCGAACTGTTCCAGCGGATTGATGGGTGAGCTTAATGCATCATCTGTTTGTGGTAAAGCGCCCATGCACCAACCTTCAATAATGATTATTTGTGGTTGCTGGTTAACGACGGGCCACTCCGCCTCAGCAACGCGATCGTCAGTGGCTTTATTAAATCGTGCGATCGTCACTGGCAAATCGTTACTGCATAACTTGTCTACAGTTGACAACAATAAAGGTAAATCATGGGTGCCGGGCACACCGCGGGTTGCCAACAATGGATGCACATTATTAGCTAGCTGCTGACGATTTGCCTGAGATAAATAAAAATCATCTAACGACAAAGTGATGGTCAGGCAATTGTGCACTTCGCACAGTAAATGCGTTAAACACGCTGCAAGCGTAGTTTTGCCGGAACCCTGGGCGCCATGTAAACCGACCAGAAATGGACGGTTTGCGCTTTTTTGGTGCGCTAACAGTTCAGTTGTCAGACCAGCAAACCACTGCTGAATTTGTTGCGTATAAGTAGTCGGCAGTTGGTGTGCATCAAGAAAACTGCGAATGTATTGTGGGCTCATATCCATAATTGACCTGACTTTCCGGTAACGATTAATAGGCTTAACGCAATAATCGTACCGGTCATCGTTACAGACAATTTTGTCAGGTTTTGAGAGGATGACGCAAAAAAAAGGGTAAATCCGAAGATTTACCCAAAGCTCAGCACGCAACGAGAGAGAGAACAAACAACATGCACTGAAACAAAATTACAATTTAATTAGTGCATTAACAATGCCAGAAAATAAATTTCAATAAAAACAGTTATTTATTTTTTTTTGGCGGTTAAATAATAGACGGTATGCACCAATTAACGGCAGCTTCGCACTGTATTAGCGCTGTTAATTCAATCTCTACTGGGATTTTCTTAGCAAGGTCGCACGTCATAACGTAAATAATTTCTGAGGAGTTAAAAATGTTTAGATGGCTAATAACGGGTTGCTTATTTATGGTTCCGCTTGTACAGGCTGGAATTGGTGCAATGCCAACGCAACAACTGGCAAATGATTGTTATCAGGAATGGCAAGCCCGTGGCTGGACAATTGGCGAAGACGGCACACCCGCAGCAGATTTAGCAAATTTTCGCAGTGGTATTGAGCTGATTTGTCAGGTCAGGGTTGAGCTATTTAATGAAAACAATGATATTTCGCCATATATCCAGGAAAGCATGCGGGAAGTTGCGCCGTTTATCCTGACAGCGAACAAGGCCGATATTCGCGAGTATATTCTGCGGCTACAAAAGTCTGGTCGGGTATCGCCGCGGGATCCTTATCTGAGACCCTGACGGCGGTCAGCTGTTTCCCGGTGTTCTTTACCGGAGCCCTGTGTCTCAATATCGATATGGGCATGGCGCCGATCGATTTGGGCGCGGCGATCCCGATGGTGCTCATAGCGACAACCGCAATAAGCAACATCACAATTAGCTAATGGTAGTGATGGTGCTTCATTAGGCAAAAAACGTTTTCCGGCAATGGCTTGTACGTGGCGGCAAGCGCCAGAAGTTGGCCGAATACTGACGCCATGAAAACGTTTTGTCGGTGGTTTCAATGAGGTTGATAAAACGCTTTTGTTTTGTTGATGGTGCCACAAGAGCCCACCGAGCAACAAAACCAATACCAAAATAGCAATTATTAATAGCCAGGCAGACATGTGACACTCCTTGTATGAACACTTATATAGCCCGAGCTTTTTCAATTAAATCATAACATGATGTTGTGAAAAAGAGAGGGTCTTTAATAAGTAAGCAGTGGCTTGCTATGCTATTGTTTTAAAAGCTGAAAAAACATCATTTCGGTTTGCTGGCAGTAGATGTTGAATGTCAGTATTCAGCATACTATAAATTCGCCTTATCGGCCGGTGCTATACGGATATAGATTTGAATCTCCAATGGCTAGCAGTAATAATTCGCCAATGCCATATCTGATAACTTATCCAAAATCGCTTCGCGCTGGCTTTCTCACACTGCTTGTAACGGTACTTGTTGCCTGTGATTTGAAACCAGCTCCCATATCCGAAAGCAGCATGTTTCGCGCTGATCATAATCGCAGCGGCTTTTGGTATAAAAAAGGGCCGCTTGAACTGAATGAACCGATTTGGGCGTTTAGTGCCGAAGAGGATGGCGCTGCTGCATCACCAGTAGTTTATGAAAATAAGGTCATTAGTGGTCATTATGATGGCACGCTGTATGCGCTTGATAAAAGCAATGGTCAGCCGTTATGGACGTTTAAAGCGGCTGACGGCATTTTTTCAACGCCGTTAGTAACAGCAAAGCAAATCATTTTTGGTAGCGATGACGGTTATGTCTATGCGTTGGATCATCTTGGCGAATTACAGTGGCGTTTTCAAACGCAAGATAAAGTGTTTGCCTCGGCATTACAGTGGGGCGACACCATGTATATCGGCTCACTGGATGGTTACTTATACGCATTAAATGCCTCTGATGGTAAATTAAAATGGCGCTTTGAAACCGGTGCTGCAGTCGATTCATCAGTTGCTTTGGCCGGCGACCAGCTGATTTTTGGCAGTGACGATGGCTATGTTTATGCGCTGAATCAACAAGGTGAATTATGTTGGCGCGTTAACGTGGGATCGGCCGTTGATGCCACACCTGCTGTCAATAATAATGCGGTCTTTATCGGAACCGATGCCGGTAGATTACTGAAACTCAATATCAAAAATGGTGACACAATCTGGGACTATCAGGCAGAAAATCGGGTGTTTTCGTCGCCGGCATTAGCTGGTTCACAGCTATTAATAGCAACCACTGGTGGTGCCGTCATCAGCCTCGAGCAGCAAACTGCAAAAATCGTTTGGCAGTATCAGGCCGAGGCGCCAATTTTTGCATCACCGCTGGTGACTGAAACAGCAGTCTATATCGGCACAATGACCGGTGAAATGCTGATTCTAAATCGAGATAACGGTACGCTATTAGCAAGTTATGACACGGGCTGGCCAATTTTTGCATCGGGCAGCATTGCTGATGGTGGCTTACTGTTCAGCAGTGATGACGGCGAAGTTTATTTGTTTCGATAATTCAAACAGCTATGTCTAGTTGTTTAAAGTGTCGACACTCGGTTTTATAGTAGTAAATAATTGTTAAGCAAAGAAAACGTTCTTCTGACGGCATTTAACTATCAGGGTTTCCAGCTTATTGGTATTTATATCCTGAGGCGCCGCGCTGAAATACATGATTTTATAAAGATCGCGGTTGATGTGGATTTTGTTTGCAAAAATACACTTAAATAAACGCTTAATTAAAATATCACGCAATTTAAATGCACATCAGAATAGTGGGCAAGGTAGCTACAAACAAGTAAATCACTCGTAATATAGCTGGCCATCAAACGCTGGATGCAACCCAAAAAAAAGCCTTGTCAAAGCAATCATGACAAGGCTCTAGAACAAATTTTCAAATAATAGTTACATCTGAAAACTCCGCCAATTCAGACCAATACCAGAGTCATGGGTTAATTCATCCGACGATATTTGATCCGCTCTGGTTGGTGATCTTTACCAAAGCGTTTGCGGTAATCTTCAGCGTAATCTGAATAGTTACCTTCAAAAAAGTTGACGCTGGAATCTCCCTCGTAAGCAATGATATGCGTACAAATACGATCCAAAAACCAGCGATCATGCGAAATCACTACGGCAGAGCCGGGGAAGCCCAAAATGGCTTCTTCCAGCGCACGCAAGGTTTCCACATCCAGGTCGTTGGTCGGTTCGTCGAGCAGTAACACATTGCCGCCTTCTTTCAGCAATTTAGCCATATGCAAACGGTTACGCTCACCACCAGACAGATCTTTAACGAATTTTTGCTGATCCGAACCTTTAAAGTTAAACCGGCCGCAATAAGCACGGGAGGGCGTCTGATAATTACCGACAGTAATCATATCGGCGCCGTCTGAGATTTCCTCAAATACCGTTTTTTTACCATCCAGTTCACGTGCCTGGTTAACATAAGCAAGCTGAACAGTACTGCCGATTTCAATGTCACCGCTGTCGGCTGTTTCTTCACCGCTGATCATCCTGAACAACGTTGATTTACCGGCACCGTTAGCGCCGATAATGCCGACAATGGCACCCGGTGGAATAGAAAGATTAAGATTTTCAAACAGCAGTTTGTCGCCATAAGATTTGGTGACATTTTTAAGTTCAATAACTTTGTCGCCGAGACGCGGGCCAGGTGGAATATAAATTTCCTGGGTTTCATTGCGCTGCTGAAATTCTTTGGAGTTCATTTCCTCAAATTGTTTCAGGCGTGCTTTTGATTTTGCCTGACGGCCTTTGGCACCCTGGCGTACCCATTCCAGTTCGGCCTGAATAGCTTTGCGATGTGAAGCCTCTTCTTTGGATTCCTGTGCCAGTCGCTGGTCTTTTTGCTCCAGCCATGACGAATAGTTACCTTCATAAGGAATACCACGACCGCGATCCAGCTCCAAGATCCAGCCAGCGGCATTATCGAGGAAATAACGGTCATGGGTAATCGCCACCACAGTACCCGGATATTCCTGCAAAAAGCGTTCAATCCAGGCGATGGATTCAGCATCCAAATGGTTGGTTGGCTCATCCAGCAATAACATATCGGGGTTATCGAGTAACAATCGGCATAACGCCACACGCCGGCGTTCACCGCCTGATAACACGGCAACTTTGGCATCCCAGGGTGGCAGGCGTAGCGCATCAGCGGCACGCTCGAGTGCATTATCTAAATTATGGCCATCTTTGGCAGTGATCAGGTTTTCCAACTCGCCCTGTTTTTTGGCCAGCGCGTCAAAATCAGCATCCGGTTCGGCGTAAGCTGCATAAATAGCATCGAGTTCTGCCAAGGCATTTTTGACATCAGCCACTGACTCTTCAACGATTTCCCGAACTGTTTTGCTATCGTCCAGTTCAGGTTCCTGCGGTAAGTAGCCGACTTTCATATCGGGCATGGGCCGTGCTTCACCGATATAGTCATTATCAAGTCCCGCCATAATGCGTAGCAGGGTCGATTTACCAGAGCCATTCAGACCCAGGACACCGATTTTGGCCCCCGGGAAAAATGACAGGGAAATATCTTTAAGGATCTCGCGTTTTGGCGGCACGATTTTGCCAACGCGGTTCATGCTGTATACGTATTGCGCCATTAATAAAGTTCCAATTGCTTGCTTAAATCAGTGCCGTGAATTTTACCGATGCTGAAGCGGGAATGCGAACAATGCTTTATGTTTAAAGTGTTTCATTAAAGTTACAAATCAGTGAACATTACCTGAAGAAAGCTCAAGTCTAACAAGCCGTTGGTGCCGATGTTCATGACTTGACCTTATTAGCGATTTTGTCAGCTCTTTGTGCACTGATATTCAGCCCGGGTAAAGCATTCAGATCGGCTATCAGGCGAGCTTTCATTGCCAGACTGTTGCGTTCACTAGTTTGCAGGATCTTCTCCAGCTCACGGGCTGCTAGGGTGTTCACTGCTGATTTTGACAAGTTGTGCTGCATCTGTTTTTGAACATAAGCGTCATGTATCTCACCCAGCGTGTCCTGTAATTGCTTGAGTGCTGTGATGAACTGCGGTTCACGATCAAACTCGTCGGCAACAAAATGCAGAAACTCACTGCCATAACGCAGCTCTTTACAAGCAATGCGCAGTTGATGCAGTGCCTTTTCATCCTGCAGATCGATGGCTTTGCCTTGTTGTAGTACATTTTGATACAGCATTGGCAGTCTTTGCCGCGCAAGTTTGTTTAATTTCTGCTGTGGATGGCGGCAATGCCGGTCAGCCCATTTTGTGTCTTTGAGCTGTTTTTTTAGTTTGCGTACCGGCTTTTTGAAACGGTTGCTATTCAGTGATTTGGTGAGATGTTGGTAGGCCGTTTGTTGCTGACTGTTGAGTTCAAGATGAAGGCTGGATAGTCTGGCTTTGCCTGCAAAATGTGACAGCAGAAACACATCAAGATCACGGGCGGCATCAAGTTCTCTGGCAGAAAAATGCAATTTGGCGCGCCAATAGCGGCGGCATGCTTTTTTCAATACCGGACTGAAAATTTTCAATGCGGTCTGCATCCGCCGCAGGCTGACCCGAAGCTGGTGAACGCCTTCGGGATTCCTGCCTTTGATGGCGATTTTGCGCCATTTTTTGACATGCGCGATTTCCAGCAACAAGATACTTCTCAGTGCTGCAGCGGCTGAAGTCTTTGAAGGGCGTGAGGCTTTACGCATAGCGATAGTCAGACAACCTGATTGACCACTATCATATACCTTAATGTGTTTATCTGACTTCAGTCATTTCAAGCGGGCAAAACGCGGCTTGTGCTTCATGCGTTGGCAGGATTTAGAGAGATATTAAAGCTATGCGTATTTATCCAGCAAGCATTTGCAGCAATGTGTGCGGAATATGACAAAGGATTGTATTAAGGTGTTTGTAAAGGGGGGAGTAGAATAAGTCTACGATTTGGCGACGTTAAAACAAAAAAGGGCTGTGTAAAAACACAACCCTTTATATTTTTGGAGCCGGAGATAGGATTTGAACCTACGACCCACTGATTACAAATCAGTTGCTCTACCAACTGAGCTACACCGGCAACAGGTTGCGTATTATACGGTTGGCGCCTTAGTGGTGCAAGTCAAAAGCCGCCATTTGTGACAGTAATATTTAACTATTTATAGGGTACTGAATTTGCGGGATTTTTTATTGCGTTCGCTAAGGTATTAGCTGGCTTTTATTAAGCGAATTTTTAAATACAATAAAATGAGTATACGCAAATCAATCATTTGCGTCGGCAAATTAGCCGTCAACTGCCAGCATGCTGGCTATCGATTAATGCAAAAAACTTTGGGAAAAATTGGGGTGAGTGATGGGGCTCGAACCCACGACCACCGGAATCACAATCCGGGGCTCTACCAACTGAGCTACACTCACCACAGAAGTGGTTTCTGGACTGACCGCAGTAAATTGCGATGCATTTTGGAAAGGGCATAATTGTACTGTCTTTCTGCCTGTGGTCAAGGAAAATCTAAGATATCAGGCGAGTTCCAGGTCGATTTTCTTCTCATCCAAGTCGACCCGCACGACTTTCACTCGCAGGCTATCGCCAAGACGATAAACTTTCCGTGTGCGCTCACCCATTAAACGATGCCCTGCGGCATCGAACTGATAGTAGTCATTTTTTAATGATGTGACGTGTACCAAACCTTCTATATATATATCACTGAGTTCAACAAACAAACCAAAGCCCGTGACACCGGCAATGACGCCCTCATGAACTTCACCAACCCGTTCCTGCATATACTCGCATTTCAGCCAGTCACTGACATCACGAGTTGCTTCATCAGCGCGCCGGCTGGCCATGGAACAATGTTCGCCAAGTTGCACCATGGCTTCTTCGGAATAACGCCAGGCGGCTTTTTTCTGTTTGCTGATGGCATGTTTCAGTGCGCGATGTACTAACAAGTCAGGGTAGCGGCGAATCGGCGAAGTGAAATGGGTGTAAGCTTCCAGACCCAGACCAAAATGGCCGATATTTTCAGGTGAATAAACCGCCTGTTTCATACTGCGTAACATGACGGTCTGGATTAAGTGGCCATCCGGACGTTTGCTGGCGGTTTTCAGTAACGATGCATAGTGACGTGGTTCAGGATCATCACCGCCACCCAAAAACAGACCCAACTCACCCAGAAACTCACGAAGTGCGGCAAGCTTTTCTGCAGCAGGGGTGTCATGGACACGGAACAATACCGGTAGTTTGCTACTCAGCAAATACTTAGCTGATGCGACATTGGCGGCGATCATAAATTCTTCAATCAGCCGGTGGGCATCGTTACGCTGACGTGGTTCAATCGAAGCGATTTTACGATTTTCATCAAACAAAAATTGCGTTTCGGTCATTTCAAAATCAATGGCGCCGCGTGCTTCGCGTGCACCCAGCATGACTTTGAACAGTTCATACATGGTTTCTATTGCCGGCAGCACATGATTAAACTGCTGGCGTAGCGGTGAGTCCGGTGTGTCCAGAATTTCTGCAACCTGTTCGTAAATCAGCCGTGCCTTGGAATTGATAACCGCCTCATGAAACTTGTACGATTCGAGTTCACCGGCTGGATTAATAACCATTTCACACGCCATGCATAATCGGTCGACCTGTGGATTCAGCGAACACAGACCATTAGATAAGGCCTCCGGCAACATCGGAATAACCTGACTTGGGAAATAGACCGATGTGGCCCGCTCTTGCGCCTCTTTGTCGAGGTCATCTTCAGGTTGCACATAATAGGAAACATCAGCGATTGCTACCCACAGTTTCCAGTTACCGTTTTTCAGTTTTTCGGCGTAAACCGCGTCATCAAAATCCCGGGCATCAGCGCCATCAATGGTCACCAAAGGCAGATCACGCAGATCCAGCCGGCCTTCAATTGCCGCTTCGGGGATATGTTCCCCAAACGATTCAGCTTGCTTGAGTGCTTTATCTGAAAATTCGTGTGGTAGCTCGAAGCTACGCAAAGCGATGTCGATTTCCATACCCGGCGCCATATGATCACCGAGGACATTGATAATTTTGCCCAGCGGCGAACGGTGTTTATTGGGATGTTCGGTGACGGAGGCTTCAACAATTTGACCTGCTTTAGCGTCCAGCAAATCTTGAGCTGGGATCAACACATCCTGGCTGATACGGCGGTTGTGCGGCACTAAATAATAGAGACCGGCATCTTCTTGCAAACGGCCAACAACGGTTTCATTTGCACGTTGGACGACTTCAACAATACTGCCTTCCTGGCGTCCACGGCGATCGGTACCACTGACTCTGGCCAATGCACGATCGCCATGCAATACAACACGCATTTCACGTTCACTTAAAAATAGATCTTCGCCACCTTCGTCAGGAATCAAAAATCCAAATCCATCAGGGTGTCCCATGACACGGCCACTGACCAGGTTCATTTTGGAAACAACACCATAAGCATTCTTGCGATTGCGAAGTATTTGCCCATCGCGTTCCATGGCTCTAAGACGGCGACGCAGCGCTTCAGTAGCGTCTTCTTCTTTGATGCCCAATTGTCGGGCGATAGTGCGCTGACTGAGTGGGGCTTTGTGGTCTTTAAGCAGGGCGAGAATTAACTCGCGGCTGGCAATTGGATTATCGTATTTTTCGGCTTCGCGATCGGCGAAAGGGTCTTGCGGGTTTTCATTAGTCATTGACAGTTTTTATCTCAATCTATATAGTGCGCGCTTCGTTGCCCAGGTGGCGGAATTGGTAGACGCGCTAGCTTCAGGTGCTAGTGTACTTATGTATGTGGGAGTTCGAGTCTCCCCCTGGGCACCATTCCGAGTTGTTTCTTCCTCATCACCCGACACATTCTAACTGCTTTGCAGTGCCTGAGTGTAGTTTTCTGTTAAGTTTTATCCCTGATTGCATGCTGCGATGCGCACCTTACACTATCTTGAGTTTGTGGCAAATTTGTCACTCAAGTTCTGGTGCTATAGGTCGTTAACTGCTTTAACGGTTATATGCCGTATCTAATTTCCCGATGAGAACTGCGATGGCCACCTTCATTGATTCTATTGACGAACGCATTCAGCTTGCCGTTATTAATCACCTAGAGGTGCTACTGTTTAGCCTTGGCACTAATGATGAAACCGGCCGTAATGAAATGTTCGGTATTAATGTCTTCAAGGTGCGCGAAGTACTCAACATTCCCGAGATCACCAGTCATCATGATAGACAGATCCAAGAAAAAAGCCTGTTAAAAAGCCTTAATGAATTATTTCCAGCGCAGGGGCTGCGATTGTTTCGTGTAAGGAAGCATCACCATGGGCATGCCATCAGTTTGCTGGCGTTTTGCGTTAATGATGTGATTGTTTCTTCGGACGAAAATCCAACCTTGAATCCGGATGTCCGTTGGTGGTCAGACATTATGAACGCGGCTATAGAAAGTGAGAGCATTCAGCAGCATCAAGATGACGACGATAGCTGGCACATAGCGTATCCAGCATTTGACTCCCATGATGATATTTTTGCCATTTTGGTGCATCACTGCGATGCGTTGCCTGGCCACAATGATCAGCGATTGGTGCATGGCATTCTAAAAGTCTACGCCAACTACTTGGCACTGATAGATAAAACCCAGCGCGACAAATTAACGAGCTTGTTTAACCGCGAAACGTTGGATGAGCAAATCACCAAAATTTTGGTTAAGCAAAGTGATGAACTAAATAAACTCAATTCCTCACCAAATGATTCAAGGCGTCGCCAATACGCTGTCAAACATTGGTTGGGCATCATTGATATCGATAATTATGGTCATTTATATGGTGATGAAGTGATTATTTTAGTGGCGCGGCTGATGACATCCGGTGCCATTCGAGATGATGATTTAGTATATCGTTATGGCGGCGAAGAGTTTGTGGTATTGCTGAATGTCGCTAATGAAACCGATGCTTTGATGGCCTTTGAGCGGCTTCGGGAAATGGTTGCCAAACACCCGTTTCCGCAACTGGATAAAGTCACTGTCAGTATTGGATTTGTTGAAGTTGCTGAACAACCCTCGCTGGCGGATGTCATTGGTCAGGCAGATGATGCTTTGTATTTTGCCAAAGAAAATGGCCGAGATCGGGTGCACAGTTATCATCACTTGTTGCAGGACGGTAAGATACTAGCGCAACAACCATTGGCTTTTAATAACGGCGTGGAGTTATTCTGATATGCAACGACAAAATAATTTTGCTGATAAATGTGTGTTTGAGTTGGATAAAGCGCTCACCACTATCTGGGGTAAACCGCAGGGCAGTGGTCGTAAAAGTCCGGCTGACACATTACCCGAAGCCGCTTTATCAGAAGCACAGCGTCGCCATAACGCGGCCTTAATGCGGGTAAATCACGCTGGTGAAGTGTCGGCGCAGGCGCTGTATCAGGGCCAGGCACTCACTGCAAAATTGCCGGATGTGCGTTTATCCATGCAACAGGCGGCGGCCGAAGAAAATGATCACTTACTATGGTGTCAACAACGCCTGACGGCGCTAAATGGCCATCGAAGCATACTCAATCCTATCTGGTATACAGGTTCCTTTTTGTTAGGTGCGCTGGCCGGTAAGGCAGGAGATAAATGGAGTTTGGGGTTTGTCGCTGAGACTGAAAAACAAGTTGAAGCACATTTAAAGGATCATCTGGGCCAGCTAAGTTCTGAGGATGCTGCCAGTGAAGCTGTGCTCAGACAAATGCAAACCGACGAAATCCACCATGGTCAACAAGCGATGCAAGCAGGTGGTGTGGCCTTGCCGGTTCCGGTCCAAAAGCTGATGGCGGTGGTCTCGAAAGTTATGACACGCAGTAGTTACTGGTTGTAAATATCAGCGCAAGTTAGTGAATGTTAGCGAAAAATCATAATGATCTAATGCCACTGCACGCACTACGAGTGCCTTCTGCTACCAGCAGCGCGCGTTCTGTGAATAACAATCTACAAAATTTCCCCGTTCCTTCATGCTTCGCTGGTAATAAAGAGGATGCCCGATGCGCTTAAATTTATCGTCCCATCTCTGAAAGTTGGGATTCGCCAACGCGTTGGAGTTGCAGCTGACTGCTCAATTTTATACGCTGAAATTGCCGTTTTCCCTCTTGTTCCATGCCTGCCATTGAGGACTCTCAGCAGATAGGTTTGCCTAAGCTTTTCGCCTAGCCTAAGCTAAATTCAACAATTGCGTCCAGAGAACTGTATGTCAGCCATTCACCTTAGCCCGGAACAACTCTATCAAGCTTGTCAGGAGAGCGATTTACCTTTTGACAGTACGCGTGATTTAACCCCGTTACCGGGATTGATTGGTCAACAGCGAGCAGAAGATGCCGTGCAATTTGCGGTGAATATGCAAAGCAGTGGTTACAACCTGTATGTCATGGGCGCGCAGGGCATCGGCAAACATACTCTGGTGGAAAACGTGCTGGCGCCGATTATTAAACAGCGACCTCAGCCGCAAGATTGGGCTTATCTGCATAACTTTACTGATCCACAAACGCCTTATGCTGTAGCTTTGCCAGCTGGTCAGGGGCGACAACTGCGGACGGATATTGAAACCTGTATACGGCGGTTGGAAAAATTGCTGCCGGAAGCTTTTGATGATGAATATTACCGCGAACAGATACGTGCGCTGGAAGCGCATGCCAGACAGTATCGGGTCAGATTATTTGCGCCATTACAGCAAGCTGCGGATGCCCGAGACATTGTTTTATTGCGAATGCAAGATGGTAGCTATGCTTTTGCGGCAAAACGAGATGGTGAAGTGCTACATGAAGAGGATTTCGAAGAATTGCCCTTGGCGGAGCAGACTGCGACTGAAGAAGCCATTGCCGATTTGCATGGCAGTTTGCAAGAGACGCTGCTCGAGCTGCGCGAGTGGGAACGGGATCATTTAAAGAAAATCACTGCACTTAATGATCAAGTCGCTCTTGAAGTTATCAGCCGGCAAATTGATGTGTTGCATCATGCTTATCCACAAGCAGCACGTTTGCAATTGTACTTTGATGAAATGCTCAAAGATTTGCATGCCAATATTGACTGGTTTTTAAAAGAAACCGGCCGGAATGAAGAGGGCAATGCCGAAGATAATAGACTGCGGCGATATCAGATTAATTTAATAGTCGATCATGCTGAGACAGAGACCGCGCCAGTGGTGTACCTGAATCAGCTTAACCATCAATCGTTGCTGGGCTGCGTCGAAAATATGGCGCTGATGGGGGCGCTGGTCACCGACTTTACGTTGATTCGTGCCGGCGCCATTCATCGTGCCAATGGTGGTTTCCTGGTGCTTGATATTGAACAGCTATTGATGCAACCGTTTGCCTGGGAAGGTTTGAAGGCGGTGCTTAAAGCCGCTGAAATACAGTTTGAAAATTTGGAACGTACTTATTCGTTAGTAGCGACCGTTTCGTTGGCACCAGAACCGATACCGTTGGATATCAAAGTGATCTTGTTGGGGGAACGGCATTTCTATTACCAGTTATACGAATTAGATCCGGACTTTGCCAGTTTATTTAAAGTGGTGGCGGATTTTGAGGACGATATGCAACGGTTACCGGCCAATCATTTGCTGTATGCACGGATGCTCGCGGATTGTATTCAGGATGAAGGCCTGCCGGCCATGCAGCGTAGTGCTGTAGCCAAAATGATTGAGCATGCTGCACGCGACATCGAGGATGCGCAGCGGGTATCACTACATGTTGGCGATATGATTGATTTGTTGCATGAATCAGCTTATTGGGCACTGACACAACAGCAAACAAGTATTGCCCGTAGTCATGTTGAATTGGCTATCGCTCAGCGTGAAAAACGTCTGGATCGTTTACGAGATGAAGTTTATCAACAAATTCAGCGCGGTATTTTGCAGTTGGATTTACAAGGCACACAAACTGGACAGATCAACGCGCTGTCAGTTTTTTCAGTTGGTAGTTTTCAATTCGCCCAGCCAACACGAGTGACTGCTAATGCCCGATTTGGTGATGACACTATTATTGATATCGAACGTGAAGTAGAGCTTGGCGGCAGTTTACATGCCAAAGGGATGTTGATCTTGTCGGGCTATCTGGGCGCTCATTACGCACAGGATAAACCACTATCAATGTCTGCCAGCATTGTTTTTGAACA
This sequence comes from Methylophaga sp., assembly GCA_965659475.1. GTDB lineage: Bacteria > Pseudomonadota > Gammaproteobacteria > Nitrosococcales > Methylophagaceae > Methylophaga. Next base: position 26,531 of record CBFHWI010000013.1, on the reverse strand, counting down.
GAATTACGGCGAAATTGATGGTGACAGTGCCACCCTGGCAGAACTGTGCGCTTTATTATCGGCGATAGCCCGCATGCCACTGCGTCAGGATTTGGCGGTAACCGGCTCAATGAATCAGCGCGGTGAAGTGCAGGCAGTGGGCGGTATCAATGAAAAAATAGAAGGTTTTTTTGATGTCTGCCGGATGCAAGGGTTAACCGGACAGCAGGGCGTTATTTTACCGGCCAGCAATCAGCAACATTTAATGTTGAAAACCGATGTCATTGAGGCAGTAAGCGCCGGTCAATTTCATTTATACAGCGTGTCGCAGGTTGATGAGGCAATTCAATTGTTAACCGGACTGGAAGTCGGTTTTTCAGATGAAAACGGGGATTATCCGACGCAAAGCTTTAATGCGGCAGTGGCGGCGCAATTGAAACGTTGGGCGGATGTTCATAAGCAAGATAAAAACCCGGATGGTGATGATTAAACGAGTTAATAAATGGGGCACTAAAAAACGACACCATCACTTCGGCGTGTCAGTGATGAAACAAATATTTTTATCGGCATAATCATGTCAGCCATCTGGTTGCCGGTTCAGGTAATAAGCCTGCCACCCGTCCCAACGGAGCCATTATATTAGGAGACACTGGTCGTTAAACAAGCCTAAGCGAAGCTGCGTCTATACCGCCACACTGACAAGTCTGGTTCATACAGTGATGGCCGTCTCAGTGATTGTCTTTGACAGTATTCCATTGCTGGAAGGCTTGATGGGCATCGGGCTATCAGGCTTGTTTGGTCTTGCTCGATGAAAACGAAGCCAGACGCGCTGAAAGTATCGAACAACAAATTCGCATGCTACAAAGGCTTAAAGCCGGTCAGCACTGTTGTCAACAGCAAAATACCGCCTGGTGTCAAGGGTGTGTTTTTCTTGTGATGTTGAGCCAAACTGGGGTACTATCAAATGCAGAAATGCCCTAAGAGGTAAAAGATTATGAGTAGCACAATAGATATTAAAACAAAGTGGTACGCTAACAATCATGAGACGAGTAGCAGCATCCGTGACAAATGGCAGAAGGCGAATGCAGTGCGACAAAATATGAAGAAAATTCCTTGGTACAAGGCGAACAAACAACCCACCCAACATCATGGTGAACCATGGTATCGGGCAAATTTGGTTAAGCATCTTGATACCAAGAAAAAATGGTACGAAGCCAATCTGCGTAGTGCCGTAGAAACTGTCCGTGCGACCCGTAAATGGTATGAAGCCAATTTGGATAACACACCAACGCAAGCGCATTGGTTTGATTATCGTGAAAAAGGCCATACCGATGCTAAGCGCATGTGGCAATTGGAAAGTCTGCGCCAAGCCCGCGAGAATCGAGGCAAATGGTATGAAGCCAATTTGGACCACACACCAACTGATAAACATTGGTATGAGTTTAGTGATGAGAAAATGGCGCCTAAACGTAAATGGTATGAAGCGAACTTGAGACAAGCGCGCGTCAGCCATGAAAAATGGTATGAAGCTAATTTGCATCCGGATCCACATGCCGATATCAAGCTGAAATGGTATGAAGCTAATTTGTCATTGACACGTGTGAAGCAAGTCAAACGTGATTGGTTTGCTTATAACACTCGTATAGCCCGCGAAAAAGGCAAGTGGTACGAAGCCAACCAGCGGCCTACCAAAGAGGTTGAAACCCATTGGTACGAAGCCAATCTGGTTCAGCATATGGACACCAAGAAAAAATGGTACGAAGCTAACCTTCGCTCAGCTTTGGATAGCGTTCGGGCCACTCGTCATAAATGGTATGAAGCCAATTTGGACAATACACCAACTGACACCCATTGGTACGAGTTTAAAGAAGCGGGTGATACTGATTGGAAAAAACGTTTCCAAGCGGCCAATATCGAGAAAGCCCGTGGCCAAACCCACAAGTGGTATGAAGCTAATCTCGATAATACACCGACGGATAAGCATTGGTATGAGTTCAGCGATGAACAAATGGCGCCCGATCGCAAATGGTATGAAGCAAATCTGGAACAGGCGCGGATAAGCCACAAGAAATGGTATGAAGCTAATTTGCATCCCGATCCCCATGCTGATCTGAAGAAAAAATGGTGGGAAGCTAATATTAACTTGGCGCGTACCCAAAACGTTAAACGCAGATATTTTGAAGATAATATGCGCGTGGCTCGTGAAAGCCGCAAAAAGTGGGATAACCAAGACTGATTAAACAAAGTTTGGTTAGAAAATGAAAGCGCTGACGGTAAACATTGATGAGTAAATAATGCAGGTTCAATGTTTTACCGTTGGCGCTTTTCGCGTTAATACATATCTTATTACCGATTCAGCAACGCAGTTATCAGCAATCATTGATACCGGTGAATCTGATGGTTTATTGCAGCAATTGCAGGCGCTCAGCCCTAAGCCCCAAATCAGCATGATTTTATTGACGCATGGCCATCTGGATCATGCTGGATCACTTGCGTTATTACAGCAACATTTCGATGTCCCCACGTATTTACCGCGTTTGGAACAACCGCTGTTTGCCACATTGCCACAACAAGGTGACTGGTTTGGTGAGCCAGGATTTAATCGACCATGTGGACGCATAGATCACTATGTTGATGATGGTGACCAGCTGCAACTTGGTGACACAACCCTAAAATTTATCTCAACCCCTGGTCATACACCGGGTCAGGGGTGTTATTACGATGATCAGGATATTTTTGTCGGCGATACTTTATTTGCTGGCAGTATTGGCCGTTATGATCTGCCAATGGGCGATGCTGATGTCACGCAGCAAAGTTTGCAAAAATTAATGGCTTTACCTGGTCACTTGCGGGTGCACAGCGGCCATGGTTCGGTAACAACTCTGGCACATGAATTAAAAACGAACCCCTATCTGCAATTTTTAAGGCAATAACAATGGCACAAACAGATGCTTTAATCGAAGGCTTTGAGCGTTTTAAACAACGCTATTTTGTTGATGATCAAGGGCTTTATGACAGCATGAAAACTGGGCAGCCGGCGAAAACACTGATGGTAGCCTGTTGCGACTCACGGGTAGACCCGGCAATCCTAACTGACTGTGATCCCGGTGATTTATTTATCGTGCGTAATGTCGCTAATCTGGTGCCGCCTTGTGAAAATGATCAACATCATCACGGTACCAGTTCGGCCATCGAATTCGCAGTTAATGGGCTGGGTGTTGAAAACATTATTGTCATGGGGCACGCTAATTGTGGCGGGATAAAGGGATTATGGGAAAGTGATGATTTGAATGACTCTCAGTTTATTCACCGCTGGGTGTCGATTGCGCAGGAAGCCAAAGAATGGGTCAAAACCAATCATAAAGAAGACAGTGATGTCGCTCAGTTAAAAGCCTGTGAAAAACGTTCAGTGCTGGTATCACTACAAAATCTGCTGGGATTTGATTTTGTGCGTCAACGTGTCGAAAACGGTAGCCTGAGTTTGCATGGCTGGTATTTTGACCTGACTGCTGGAGAATTATTGTCCTACAACCCGGCAAACGGGCAGTTTGAAAATGCACTGAAGTAAATAAAAACGCCGCTTAAAAGCGGCGTTTTGTTATTCCATTTCGGTATTTTCACCGGGCGACATGGTATTGTCGCCAATGGCGTCTGCTGATTCCAGCAAAGATTCAGCTTGTTCTTCCAGTGCTGGATCGCTGCTATCTTCGTCGTCGTCAATGATGTCAACTTCTGCTTCACCAATACCAATCATATTCAACAAACCGCCAAAGAAGCTGGTTTTGCGTTCACTGAGCGGCACAACAACGTTGGTTTCTGTACGCTCTTCTTCGGCGAGTTCGATTTTTTCAACAACCCGGGTATCGCCTTCGATGTAATCTAACGCCTCTTCATCATCAAAAAACAGGGTAATACGACGTTGCTGACGGTCACCATTACCTGGCTGGTAACTATAGATATAATCCCAGCGATTCGGGTGAAATGTGTCAATTAATAGCGGGGTACCCATTACATAATTAACCTGGCTTTTTGTCATGCCGGGTTCAAGACTGGCGATCATTTCCTGGGTAACTTCGTTACCTTGCTGGATATCGATGCGGTAAACGCCGGGAATTTTATCTTTACTGCAGCCACTGAGCACGAGAATCATCAGTGAAAGGCTATAAATGACGAGGCTTTTCATTTAGTATTTAAATCTGTGTTGATGACCAAAACGCGATGATACGCTATTCGCACCATTTCTACGAGGCTACAATCATAATGGAAAGTCAGGATTTAAGAAAAGCCGGTCTTAAGGTGACGTTACCACGTCTCAAGGTTCTGGAAATCATGGAACACTCGGCACTGCGTCATATGAGCGCCGAAGATGTTTATAAAGCGTTACTTGAAATGGGCGAAGAAATCGGCTTAGCAACGGTTTATCGTGTTCTGACCCAGTTTGAAGGCGCTGGTCTGGTATCGCGCCTGAGTATTGAAGGTGGACATGCGGTGTTTGAACTGGAAGATGGCGAGCATCACGATCACTTGTTTTGCGTTAAATGTAACCGCATCGAAGAGTTTTATGATGAAGTGATTGAACAACGACAGAAAGCCATTGCGAAAGAGAGCGGTTATGAAATGACCGATCATAGTTTGTACATTTACGGTATTTGCAAAAGCTGCCAGAAAAACTAGCGACAAGCGCTTATAAATGCTGCGCCTGATCCAGCATTTCCTCGGCATGTAACCGGGTGGTCTGGGTCAGTTGCATACCGCCCAACATACGGGCGATTTCTTCGACGCGCTGCGACCGATCCAATTCCTGAATTTCGATATGGGTATTGTCGGCCGTAAGTTTTTTGCGCACTTGCAACTGTTGATGCGCCTGCGCTGCCACCTGCGGTAAATGGGTGACACAAATGACTTGTTGGCTACTGGCTAGTAAACGTAAATGTTGGCCGACAATTTCAGCGACGCCGCCACCGATACCGACATCCACTTCATCAAAAATTAACGTTGGTACAATGCGCTGACCAGCGGTTACCACTTGAATCGCCAGGCTGATACGCGCCAGTTCACCACCAGAGGCTATTTTGGCCAAATCACCGGCCGGCTGGCCCGGATTGGTGGTGACCTTAAGTTGCACCTGATCCGCGCCATGTTCGGCAAATTCATTGTCAGGGTAGGGTGTTAAAACAAATTCCACCTTACCGGCTGGCATCGCCAGTTGCTGTATTGATGCGGTGATTTGCGTTGATAAATTTTGAATGCACGCTTGGCGATTTTTACGAATTTTCTGACATAAATCCAGGCAGGCTTTCTGATCCGCCGAAACTTGTTTTTCTAAGGTGCCCAGATTCTGACTGGCCGATGACAGGCTGTCTAACTCCTCTGACAATGCCTGAAAGTGTGCCGGTAACTGCTCAATATCAACATGATGTTTGCGTGCCAGATCATGTAGCTGTGACAACTCACGCTCGACTTCATCCAATTGTTCGGGATCCAGGTCACTATGATCCAAATAGTGACGAAGGCTGCTGGCAGAGTCATCCAGATTGATAAGTGCACTGTTTAACGTTTCGACAATGCCGGTAAAGCGCGGCTCAACATCCTGAAGTTTTTCCAAATCCCGAACGGCAATACCAATCAAATCGTAGGCGGCGCCGGATTCCTGATCAAAAATAGTCTGCAGCGCATTTTCGCTGCTTTGCATCAGTTCAGCAGCATTGGCTAATTGCTGTTGCTGTTGCAGACAGTCCTGAATTTTTTCATCAGACAATGCAAATTCAGCCATTTCACTGACCTGGTATTGCAGCAGTTCCAGACGTGCTTGGCTTTGTGCTGACTGATTTTGTAAGTCTGTCAGTTGTTGTTGATGTTGCTGCCAGTCACGATATTGCTGGCGCAGTTGTTTGAGCAGTGCTTTATTGCCGGCGACAATATCGACTAATTCACGTTGGGTATCCGCACGGAGCAGCGATTGATGGGCATGCTGGCCATGAATGTCTAGACTCAGTTCGCCAATTTGTTTTAGTTGATTTAACGGCACCTGACGGCCATTAATATAACCTTTAGAGCGGCCATCGCGACTAATGGTCCGGCGTAACTGGCATTGCGCGTCGTCATCGAGCTCTTGCTCTTTTAACCAGGTTTGCAGCGGCTGATTATCGTGAATATCAAAGGCTGCCTCGATTTCAGCACGCTCAGCACCATAGCGCACCATATTGGAATCAGCGCGGTCACCTAATACCAGACTCAGCGCATCAACCAGCATGGACTTACCGGCACCGGTTTCACCGGTCAGCGAGGTCATGCCCGCTTTAAATTGCAGGGAAATATCTTCAACTACCGCCAGATGGCGGACACTGAGCCGGCTTAACATGTTAGTTTACGACCCCATTCCAGTTTGGCACGCAAAATCGAGTAATGATCATGATCTTCCAGGTGCAGTAAATCAACCCGTTTGGCATGGCGTTGAATGCGGATACTGTCGCCCGGTTGCATCAAATAGCCGGGACGGCCATCGCAGGTAACCATGGCGGTGGTCATGTTTTTTTCACTAAGAGTGATCTCAATCACACTACTGGCAGCCACCACCAGTGGCCGATTGCTCAGAGTATGTGGGCAGACCGAGGCAATCACCAAAGCATCAAGATCAACATCTAAAATTGGCCCACCGGCAGACATCGCATAAGCAGTCGAACCAGTTGGGGTCGCAATCACGACGCCATCTGCGCGCTGACTATTTAAAAAACGGCCATTAATATGCGTTTCAAATTCGATCATATGCAGGCTTTGATGGCAATGCACCACCACATCATTCATCGCAATACTCAGTGGTTCTGGGTTGCCATTTAAGTGCGCCTGCAGCATAAAACGCTGATCATGACGATATTCACCATCGAGGATCCGCGATAACTGTGCTTGCAGATCTTTTAGCGTGACATCAGCCAAAAAACCCAGCCGGCCAACATTAATCCCGACAATCGGTAATTCACTGCCGGCCAGTGCCCGCGCAGCGGACAGCATGGTGCCATCTCCGCCGATGGCAATGGTTAAATCACATTGCGTGCTGAATTCGCGAATGGAAATGACCGGTATTTTTGGTAGAAATGCCAATGGCTCATTGCAGCACAACTGAAGATTCCGGGCATGCAGCAACTCGCTGACTTCAATAACGGCTGATTCCATCACCGGATCATCTTTGCGAATAAACAGGCCTATACTGCTAAATGGAGTTCTCATCTCTAAGTTAAGTTGCCAATCTGATTTTATGTCTGATGATGGTAATGGTTTTGTCATTAAATCCAAAGCAAAATCCCTTCAATAAATAATAGCCAACGACGCTACCAACAAGCTTTCGTTAAGATGTTAGAATATCCTGATTTACCACAACTATATCAATGAGGATCAAAATGGCGATTGAACGTACCTTATCTATCATCAAACCTGATGCAGTAGCAAAAAATGTGATCGGTGAAATCTATTCACGTTTTGAAAAAGCCGGCTTGTCAGTCGTCGCAGCACGTATGGTGCATTTGTCTCAGCAACAGGCTGAAGGCTTCTACGCAGAACATAAAGAACGTTCATTCTTCGGTGACCTGGTTAGCTTTATGACCTCAGGTCCTGTGATGATTCAAGTTTTGGAAGGTGATGATGCCGTCATCAAAAACCGTGATTTGATGGGCGCAACCAATCCTAAAGATGCTGCTGCCGGCACTATCCGTGCTGATTTCGCAACCAGCATTGATGAAAATGCCGCGCACGGTTCTGATTCTGCTGAAAGTGCAGCCCGTGAAATTGCTTACTTCTTTACTGAAGATCAAGTTTGCGCTCGCACTCGCTAATCAACCATAAATGACGACTGCCCGTACCAATTTATTGGGGCTTGATTTACAAGCCATGGAAGCGTTTTTCGTCGATATCGGCGAAAAACCTTTCCGTGCGCGGCAATTACTACAATGGATCCATCAATATCGGGTGACGGATTTTGCCGAGATGAGCAATCTCAGCAAAGCTCTGCGTGAAAAGCTCAGCACCATTGCTGAAATTCATGTCCCGGATTTAATGCATGAGCATATTTCCATCGACGGTACCCGTAAATGGGTGATTCGTATGGATGGAAATAATGCTATCGAAACCGTATTCATCCCCGAAGGTGGGCGCGGCACCTTATGTGTGTCGTCACAAGTCGGTTGCGCGTTGACCTGTACATTTTGTTCGACCGGGCAACAGGGTTTTAATCGCAATTTGTCATCAGCCGAAATTATTGCCCAATTGTGGATTGCCAATAATGCTTTGAAAAAAGATCCCAAAGGCAACCGCGTCGTGACCAATGTGGTAATGATGGGTATGGGGGAACCGCTGGCAAATTATGCCAATGTGATCAGTGCCATGAATCTGATGCGTGATGATTATGGCTACGGTATTTCTTGGCGGCGTTTGACTTTGAGTACCTCTGGTATGGTGCCGATGATCGATAAACTGAAGCAAGATTGTCCTGTCAGTTTGGCGATTTCCCTGCATGCTGCTAACGATACTTTGCGCAGTCAGATCATCCCACTGAATGACAAGTATCCGATTGCTGAATTACTGGCGGCCTGTAAACGTTATGTCGCAGGCGGGCAGCAGCGCCGGCATATTACGGTCGAATATGTGATGCTGGCTGGTATTAATGATTCAGCGCAGGACGCCAAAGATTTAATCCGTATTCTCAAAGACTTACCAACCAAAATTAATCTGATCCCGTTCAATCCATTTCCGGGAACTGATTACCGTTGCTCATCACGAAATGTGATTGAAAAGTTCAAACAACAATTGATTGATGCCGGTTTAGTGGCAACGGTGCGAAAAACCCGCGGGGATGATATCGTGGCTGCCTGCGGTCAGTTAGCCGGTGAAGTCAAAGACAAAACACGGCGCACACAGCGTCTTGCCGAGCAAGAAGTGGTATTCGTCCAATGAAAATACAAACCTTTTTTGCCTTTTTGCTAATATCTGCATTGCTATCGGCCTGTGCAGGCAATACCCGAAACGCTGCCTCCGGCGGCGATGAGGCAGCAGAAATCAACATGCGCCTAGGCCTAAATTATATGCAACGTGGCGACTACGAGTTTGCATTGGAAAAACTCGAAAAAGCGTTGCAACAAGATCCTGATTTACCTAGTGCTCATAACACGATCGCGCTACTTTATCAGCGGCTGAGAGAAGTAGAAAAGGCCGAACATCATTTTAAGAAAGCGGTGGATTTAGCGCCTGAATATTCAGAAGCACAAAATAATTATGGTGCTTTTTTATGTCAGCAACAGCGCTATGATGAAGCGGAAGAAAGATTCCTGATTGCCGTAGAAAATCCGCTCTATCAAAGCGTTGCGCAGGCCTATGAAAACGCTGGTTTGTGCGCCATGCAGGATGGTGATGAGGCAAAAGCTGAGGGATATTTCCGCCGCGCACTGCAAATCGAACCGACTTTAAGCAAGTCACTGCTGCAAATGGCTGAAATCAGTTATGGTCAGCAAAATTATCTGCAATCGCGGGGCTATGTGCAGCGGTTTCATGGTGCTGCTACCTGGACGCCACGCGCTTTGTTAGTGGGTATTAAAACGGAAAACAAGCTGGGTGATGAAGATGCCGTATCCAGCTATGTTTTAATTCTGCGCTCACGTTTTCCTGATTCAGATGAAATGCTAATGGTTAACCAGGGTGTTGAAAAATTATGAGCGCAGCGAGTGATGATACCAGTCATGTAGTTGCCTCAACGCCTGGAATTGGCTATCGGCTGCAGCAGGCGCGGGAACGAAAAAAACTGTCTGTTGCGGATGCCGCCAGTCAATTGCGGTTTACGCGTACCGCGTTGATTCATCTTGAACAAGAAGAATGGGATCAACTACACGGACGCATTTATGCCCGTGGTTATTTACTGAGTTACGTCAAATTTCTTGGTCTACCTGTTGATGACATGTTGTCGGCATTTAATGTCCAATACGGTGAAACTGAGCGGGAACGGCCCAGCTCATTGTTGATGAGCAAGTCATTGCCGGATGAAAAGCCGTTTCCGTGGCTGAGTAGTGTGCTGATTATCATCGTGTTTGCAATTGCCGCGGTGGCATATCAATACTGGTCGCAACAAGATGTCGAGCCGGCACAAGAGTCCAGTATCAATAGCAATACGCCATTATCAGCGCCGCAAGCAGATTTACTGGATGATATCGGTATCCAGGCAAATCCGGGAAATGCCCGGGATACCCGTGATGTAAGTAAGCTTGATGAGTTACGGGGCACAGTTTTGATGGTTGAACCGATGCCGGCAGATATGGCAAGCCAATCACAAAAAAAAACCACTGAGGCGGTTAATATCAATGCCGTTGAAGCGCAGGCAGGAAGCAGTGAATCAATGGAACAGCAAGATGTAGCTGCTGAAACCAATGGAGAAGCCAACTTAACGGTAGTGGCTACTGCATCATCATGGATCGAAGTGAAAGATAACGGTGGTAATACATTACTAAGCCGGGTGCTGGAGCAAGAAACGGTAAATTTGACCGGTTCTATTCCGCTTTCCGTTCGTGTTGGTAATGTTGCCGGCACCACCTTGCGGTTTAACGATAACCCAGTCGATCTAGAAATCTATCAGCGAAATAACGTCGCGAGACTGACTTTGGGAGCCCAGTCATAATGGAAACCAGTCACCTTATTAAACGTCGTAAATCCCGGCAAATTATGGTTGGTAACGTTGCCATCGGTGGCGATGCACCGGTAGCGGTGCAAAGTATGACCAATACTGAAACCACAGATGTTGCCGCGACAGTTGCTCAAATTCAGCGATTGCAACAAGTCGGTGCCGATCTGGTGCGGGTGTCAGTACCCTCTATGAACGCCGCAGAAGCCTTTGGTGAAATTAAAAAACAAACTAGTATTCCGCTGATTGCCGATATTCATTTTGATTATAAAATTGCGCTGCGTGTTGCAGAGCTGGGCGTCGATTGTCTGCGTATTAACCCTGGCAATATTGGCCGTGAAGATCGGGTGCGGGCGGTCGTCGATAAAGCCCGCGATTTTAGTATCCCGATTCGTATTGGGGTTAATGCCGGCTCTCTGGAAAAAGAACTGCAGAAAAAATATGGTGAGCCGACACCGGATGCGCTGGTTGAATCGGCGATGCGGCATATTGATATTCTGGATCGTTTAAATTTTCCCGATTTTAAAGTTAGCCTGAAAGCGTCCGATGTATTTATGACGGTGCATGCTTATCGCAAATTGGCTGATCAGATTGAACAGCCGCTGCATTTGGGTATTACCGAAGCAGGTGGTTTGCGCAGCGGTTCAGTCAAATCCGCTATTGGTTTGGGCATGCTGTTGGCGGAAGGGATTGGCGATACCATTCGCGTCTCGTTGGCAGCGGACCCAATTGAAGAAATTCGCGTCGGTTTTGATATTCTGAAAAGCCTGCGTATTCGTAGCAAAGGCATCAATTTGATTGCTTGCCCATCTTGCTCACGCCAGGAATTCGATGTGATTTCTACCGTCAATGCCTTGGAAGCCAGGCTGGATGACATCATTGAGCCAATGGATGTAGCAGTGATTGGCTGTGTGGTAAACGGACCGGGTGAAGCCAAAGAAGCCGCAATTGGTCTGACCGGTGGTTCGCCGAATCTGTTGTATGTTGATGGCAAGCCGCATCATAAAGTAGAAAACGAAGCGTTGGTCGACGAACTGGAGCGCGAAATTCGTCAGCGAATAGCGCGGCGTAAACAAGGTGACCAAGCAGACAAAATTATTCCGATAAAGGACATCAGTTAAAGGTGGCAGAATTGATTCGCTCGGTGCGGGGGATGAACGACATTCTCCCGGACATGACACCGTATTGGCAGCATATTGAAGCAACGCTGAGAAGCGTCCTCGGCAGTTATGGTTATCAGGAGATCCGGCTGCCGGTTCTGGAAAAAACTGAACTATTTAAGCGCTCTATTGGTGAAGTCACCGACATTGTTGAAAAAGAGATGTATACCTTTGAAGATCGCAACGGCGACAGCTTGACATTGCGACCCGAAGGAACAGCCGGTTGTGCCAGAGCTGCGATGGAACATGGCATGCTTAATCAAAGCCAGCGGCTTTGGTATATGGGCCCGATGTTTCGACATGAGCGTCCGCAAAAAGGTCGCTACCGACAGTTTCATCAACTGGGCGTGGAAGCTTACGGCTTTGATGGGCCGGATATTGATGCAGAACTGATTTTATTAACGGCGCGTTTGTGGAAGGCGCTGGGCTTGAACGGCGTGACTTTGCAAATTAATTCGCTTGGCAGTACCGAGGCACGGTTAAACTATCGCGCTGAACTGGTGCGTTATTTTGAGCAGCACCAGGATCAGCTTGATGAGGACAGTCAGCGACGTTTGCATAGCAATCCTTTGCGGATTCTTGATAGCAAAAATCCTGAGATGCAGGCGCTCAATGATGCCGCGCCTAAATTGCTGGATCACCTGGATTCTGCGTCAGCAGAACATTTTCAACAACTCTGCCGGACACTCGATGATGCCGGCATAGCTTATGAAGTGAATCCACGTCTGGTGCGTGGTCTCGACTACTACAGCAAAACGGTTTTTGAATGGGTGACTGACCAACTTGGCGCACAAGGCACCGTTTGTGCCGGTGGCCGTTACGATAGTTTAGTAGAACAGCTGGGCGGCAAAACGGCCACTGCCATCGGCTTTGCTATCGGTCTGGAACGCTTAATTGCGTTGCTTGAGACCAATTTTGCGTTGCCTGAAATAAACGGACCTGATGCTTATCTGGTGGCTGTTGGTGAAGCCGCGCAGGCAGCAGCGACGAATTTTGCAGAGCAACTTCGCGATCAACTACCGGGTTTACGCTTGATTAGCCATTGTGGTGGTGGTAGTTTCAAAAGCCAATTTAAACGGGCAGATCGCAGCGGAGCCCGCTTGACCCTGATTCTTGGGGAGAGTGAAGTCGCCGAGCAGCAGATTGGCGTTAAAACGATGGCCACCGGCGAACAACAAACATTGTCATGGTATGCGCTGGCTGATTTCATCAAACAATCCATACATACGAATTAACAATAAGTAGAACTATGACTCCATTAAATATCGCAGAGTGGCAATCTCTGGACCGGCACTATTCCGATGTCAAATACTTGTCGATGCGCGAGCAGTTTGCGTTAGATTCCAGCCGTTTTGAACATTTTTCAGTTTACAGCGGTGAGTTATTGCTGGATTACTCAAAAAACCGGGTCACGCAGGAAACAATGGACAAACTGTTTGCACTGGCGGATGTGGTAGATTTGCAGGACTGGATTGATCGTATGTTCAGTGGTGAAGCGATTAACCATACCGAAGGCCGTGCTGTCCTGCATACAGCGTTGCGAAATCGCTCTAATACGCCAGTGATGGTCGATGGCAAAGATGTCATGCCAGATGTTAATGCCGTGCTGGAAAAAATGACCAGCTTCTGCACCAAAGTGCACAACGGTGAATGTTTAGGTTATAGCGGTCAACGGATGACCGATATTGTTAATATTGGTATCGGTGGCTCGGATTTAGGTCCGGCGATGATTTGTGATGCGCTGGCGCCTTACGCGATTGACGGCTTGACCGTGCATTTTGTTTCCAATGTTGATGGTACTGATCTCAGCACCACACTGGAACAATTGAATCCGGAAACCACACTGTTTGTCATTGCATCGAAAACCTTTACAACGCAGGAGACGCTAACCAATGCGCAATCTGCACGTCAGTGGTTTTTAAAGTCCGCTAAACAAGCAGATGTTGCCAAGCATTTTGTCGCCGTATCGACTAATGCCGGTGAAGTCGCTAAATTTGGTATTGATACCGACAATATGTTTGAAATTTGGGACTGGGTCGGCGGCCGCTATTCGTTGTGGAGTGCCATTGGTTTGCCGATTGCACTATATGTCGGTATGGACAATTTTGTCCGGCTGCTCGAAGGCGGTCATCAGATGGATCAGCATTTCCGCACCCAGCCATTTGCTAAAAACATCCCGGTTATCATGGGGCTGTTAGGTGTCTGGTATATCAACTTCTTTAATGCCCAGACCCATGCCATCGTACCGTATGATCACTCGCTAATGCGGTTTCCTGGCCATATGCAACAACTGGATATGGAAAGTAACGGTAAATTTATTAACCGTCAGGGTGCGCGGATCAGTTATAAAACCGGCCCGGTGATTTGGGGCACGCCCGGTACCAATGGTCAGCATGCTTATTTTCAGCTGATCCACCAGGGCACACAGTTAATTCCAGTGGATTTTGTGTTGCCCGTCAACAGCCATTATCCTGAATGTGATCATCAGTCTATTTTGCTGGCCAATGGTTTGGCTCAGGCTGAAGCATTGATGAAAGGCAAAACAGCTGAAGAGGTGCGGGCTGAACTGGTGGCTGATGGTCTCGAAGGCAAAGCACTGGAAGCCTTATTGCCGCATAAAGTATTTCCGGGTAACCGGCCCAGCAATGTGCTGTTATTCCCGAAACTGACGCCGGAAATGCTCGGTCAGCTGGTGGCGTTATACGAACATAAAGTGTTTGTACAGGGCGTTATCTGGAATATCAATTCATTTGATCAGTGGGGTGTCGAGCTTGGCAAACAATTGGCTAAAGCGATTTTGCCGGATTTGCAAGATGATGCCGAAATTTCCAGTCACGACAGTTCGACCACTGAGCTGATTAGATTGATCCGCACATTACGGCAATGATCAGTCAGTCTGGCGGTAATTGTGGTGGCTGAAGACGGGCTCAAACACCAACGTGCTGTCGATACTGGTAAATAAATTGATGTTTTTCTCAGGGTAATCCAATTGACTTAAAAAATGCCTTAAACAACTGATGCGGGCAGTGCGTTTATCGTCGGATTTAATAATAATCCACGGTGATTTGGGCCGGTGCGTAGCAGCAAACATAGCTTCTTTTGTCTGCGTGTAATCATCCCATTTTTGTTGTGCGGCCAAATCAATTGGACTGAGTTTCCAGTGTTTCAGAGGGTCGCTGCGCCGCGCTTCAAAGCGTTTAGCTTGTTCTTGACGACTGACATCAAACCAGTATTTAAACAACAATATACCGTCATCAATCAACAATTTTTCAAACAGCGGCACTTGCACTAAAAACAGCTCATATTGTGATTTTGTGGCAAAGCCCATGACCCGTTCAATGCCAGCACGGTTGTACCAACTGCGATCAAACAGCACGATTTCACCGGCTGACGGTAAATGCTGAACATAGCGTTGAAAATACCATTGCCCTTGCTCGGTGCTGCTGGGTTTAGGTAATGCCACCACCCGGGCGCCTCGCGGATTGAGATGTTCAGTAAAGCGCTTGATAGTGCCGCCTTTGCCTGACGCGTCCCGGCCCTCAAATAAAATCAGTAACCGTTGGTTGGTTTCTCTTGCCCAACGTTGAACTTTCAGCAACTCCAATTGCAGTAAATGCTTCTGCTCACGATAAACTTTAACGGGCAGTTTGACTGTCATTAACGGATCTTTTGCAAAATTAAACCGGCTAACGGCGGTAAATTAATGACGATGGAATAGGCCCGTTCCCCCCAGGGCTGTGGCTCGCTATGGACTTCAATCAGCGTGGCATGGTTACTGCCCCAGTAGTATTCAGAATCTGAGTTAAAAATTACTTTATAACTGCCGGCTTCCGGTACAGCGACACGATAATTTTCACGGGTTACCGGCGTAAAGTTGAAAACCGATACGACACAATCCTGATCCGTTTTACGGATGAAGCTCAGTACTGATTGCTCATGGTCATGACAATCCAGCCACTCGAAGCCCCGTGATTCAAAATCAAACTGATGCAAGGCTGGCGTATCTTTATAAACACGGTTTAAATCGGTCACCAGCTGTTGCAAACCCTGATGTGGTGGGTAGTCGAGGACATACCATTCTAGCTGACTGTCAGAATTCCATTCACTGCCTTGGCCAAATTCCAGACCCATAAACAGCAGTTTCTTGCCGGGATAGCAATACATGAAAGTATATAACAGCCGCAAATTAGCAAATTGTTGCCATTCATCACCGGGCATTTTGTAGCGCATCGAACCTTTACCATGAACCACTTCGTCATGTGAAAACGGCAAGACAAAATTTTCGGTAAACGCGTACAGCAAGCCAAAGGTCAGCTGATTATGCTGATAACGACGATGTATAGGGTCTTGTTTCATATACTCAAGGATGTCGTGCATCCAGCCCATATTCCATTTCATCGAGAAGCCGAGACCACCTATATCAGTCGGGCGAGACACCATCGGATAGGAGGTCGATTCCTCGGCGGCAATAATACAACCCGGATGGGATTGATGCAGCACCGTGTTGACCTGTTTGAGAAAATCGATCACCTCCAGATTTTCGCGGCCACCATGGCGATTAGGCAGCCATTCACCTTCTTTTCGTGAATAATCCAAGTACAGCATCGACGCGACCGCATCGACTCGCAAGCCATCAATATGAAATTCTTCCAGCCAGAAAAAGGCACTGGACAACAAAAAGTTACGAACTTCATTGCGACCATAATTAAAAATCAGCGTCCCCCAGTCCTGATGTTCACCCAGACGGGGATCTTCATGTTCATACAATGCTGTGCCATCAAAACGGGCCAGACCGTGAGCATCCTTTGGAAAGTGGCCCGGTACCCAGTCCAGCAAAACGCCAATATCATTCTGATGACATAAATCCACCAGATAACGAAATTCATCGGGTGTGCCGAAACGACTGGTCGCGGCGTAATAACCGGTCGTCTGATAACCCCATGATATATCCAGCGGATGTTCAGTTATTGGTAATAATTCGATGTGAGTGAAGCCCAGTTTTTTGACGTAGGGTACCAGTGTTTCAGCGAGCTCATGGTAGCTGTAAAAGCTGCCATCAGCATGCCGCCGCCACGAGCCTAAATGCACTTCATAAACGCTGTGCGGACTATGTAGCCAGTCGCTGCGCTCACGTTTATCCATCCAATTTTGATCTTGCCACTGGTATTGACTGTTAAACACTTTCGAGGCTGTGCTCGGGCGCAGCTCACTGCCCTGGCCGTAAGGATCTTGTTTTAAATGCAGGCTGCCATCGTGGTGATTGCGAATTTCAAATTTGTATAAATCACCGGCTTGTAAGCCCGGAATAAACAATTCCCAGACACC
The DNA here is from genome assembly GCA_965659475.1 of Methylophaga sp. Taxonomy (GTDB): domain Bacteria; phylum Pseudomonadota; class Gammaproteobacteria; order Nitrosococcales; family Methylophagaceae; genus Methylophaga. Next base: position 9,413 of record CBFHWI010000013.1, on the reverse strand, counting down.
GCTGCCGCCACGAACCCGCATCGGATGCCTGCGGCCATCCCACTGATTGAAATGACCAACGACGCTAACCCGCTGCGCATTGGGTGCCCAGGTGCTAAATAAAACCCCTGCAACACCATCAACTGTTTTCAAATGCGCGCCCAGCATCCGGTAGGCATGCCAATGACGGCCCTCGGCAAATAAATGTAAATCGTATTCAGAGAGTTGTGGTGCAAAGCTGTAAGGGTCAAACTGGTGCAGCTCGGTTTTGTCTTTCAATTGTTTAACCAACGCGTAAGGCCGTTTTAATTGGCCGGGTTGGCCACGCCATTCAAAGATATCGGTGCCCGGCAATCGGGATACAGTCTCACCGTTTTCCAGTTGGACAGCATCACAATCTGGCAAAAAAGCGGTCAATATTGCTTCACCGTTTCTTTCATGCAATCCCAGTATTGCAAACGGATCATGATGGCGCGCTTCGATTATCTTTTGCTGATCGGCTGTCAACTTATTTTCAAAAACCTTGGGCATACTATCTTCCACCATTTTTTTTATTGCTCAGCAGTGGGCCATTGTGGCAGGCTTGGATTCATTACAACATACTTTAAAGGCATCAAGCTGGAGAGATTGGATATGTCCAAAAATAATAGCACGCGTTTTGTCAGTCGTCTTACCCGGGACACACTGGCACTTATTTTGGCTGGGGGCCGTGGTTCGCGGCTAAAACAGCTGACGGATTGGCGTGCAAAACCTGCCGTGCCTTTTGGTGGTAAATTTCGCATTATTGATTTCCCTTTGTCCAACTGTGTTAACTCTGGTATCCGCCGGGTGGGTGTGTTGACACAATATAAAGCGCACTCGCTAATCCGCCATATCCAACAAGGTTGGGGCTTTATGCGTGGTGCGCTGGGTGAGTTTGTCGAGTTGTTACCCGCCTCGCAGCGCACCGCGCAGGGCTGGTATTCAGGCACCGCTGATGCCGTTTATCAGAATATTGATATTTTGCGTAATCATGGCGCTGAATATGTCCTGATCCTGGCCGGTGATCATATTTACAAAATGGATTACGGCGACATGTTGGCTGAACATGTCGCACAAAATGCTGATATGACCATTGGTTGTATTGAGGTGCCAATTGATGAAGCCAAAGCATTTGGCGTGATGTCTGTTGATGTCAACAGACGGATTGTTGCATTTAACGAAAAGCCCTCTGAGCCTACACCGTTGCCGGGGCGTGATGATGTGGCGCTGGCGTCAATGGGGATTTATATTTTTAATGCGGCATTTTTATATGAGCAGCTGATAAAAGATGCCGATTCGCCAAAGTCGACGCATGATTTTGGCCACGACATTATTCCCAGCCTAATAAAGCACTATAAAGTTATCGCTTTCCCTTATAAAGATGTACAAGGTAACGATCCGGGCTATTGGCGTGATGTCGGTACCATTGATGCATTCTGGTCAGCGAATTTAGAGTTAATTGGCGTGACGCCGGAGTTAAATCTTTACGACGACGAGTGGCCAATCTGGACCCATCAGGCACAACAACCTCCGGCCAAGTTTGTCTTTGATGATGATGACAGGCGCGGTATGGCGGTTGATTCAATGGTTTCTGGTGGCTGTATTATTTCCGGCTCCACAGTCCGCCATTCGGTCTTGTTTTCCAATGTCGAAGTGCACAGTTTTAGTGTTGTCGAAGACAGTGTGGTGTTACCAGATGTCAGTATTGGTCGCCATTGTCGTCTGAAAAAAGTCGTCCTCGATAAAGGTTGTATTATCCCGGAAGGCACGATTATCGGCGAAGATCCGGTTGCCGATGCCAAACGCTTTGAAGTTTCTCCCAATGGTGTCGTTTTGGTGACGCCTGAAATGTTAGGTCAGAATTATCGTTATGTCCGCTAAATTAAAAGTTGTTTTATGCTGGCACATGCACCAGCCTCAGTATAGTGAACCAATGGGCGGTTTGTATCAGTTGCCGTGGACTTATCTGCATGCCATGAAAGATTATGCCGATATGGCCTGGCATCTGGAAGACGTTCCCGATGCGCGGGCTGTTATTAATTTTGCGCCGACTTTGCTAGAGCAAATTGATGATTATGACCAGCAGCTCAAAGGCCGTTTTAAGGGCACCGGACGTTTAAAAGATCCGCTATTAATCGCCCTCGATTCCCCGGTACAACCGACACATGCCGACGAACGCCGTAAGTTGATTACTGCTTGCCTGCGCGCCAATGAAGAAAAGCTGATTGCGCCATTTCCACAATTTTCACGGCTGGTAGAAGTTGCCCGTTGGGCATTGGAACAAACCGAGCGGTTACGCTATTTAAACGAACAGTTCCTGGTTGACTTGCTCGTTTGGTATCACCTGGTATGGATGGCCGAGTCAGTGCGGCGCAACGATATCCGCATTCAAGCATTGATGAAAAAAGGCCAGTTTTTTACTTTTCATGACCGGCGTCAACTGATGACCGTGATTGGTGAAATTCTTAATGACTTAATTCCGCGTTACCGGCGTTTGGCAGAAACCGGCCGGGTGGAATTATCGGTGACACCGTATGCACATCCAATTCTACCTTTGATGCTCGATATTAATTCGACGCTGGAAGCGATGCCGGATGCGCCGTTACCAGAAATAACAGATTATCCGGGCGGTGCGGCGCGTGCTGATTGGCATATGGAAGAGGGGCTGCGGGTTTTTGAGTCATTTTTTGGTTTTCGCCCGAAAGGCTGTTGGCCATCAGAAGGCGCGGTGTCTGCTGAAACCATGCCGTTAATTGCCAAGCATGGTTTTAGCTGGACGGCGACTGGTGAAAATGTATTGCGTAACAGTCTGAATAAATCCGAGATGCCAGATGCCAATATTCATAAACCTTACCGATTACAGGATCAGCCTCCTGCCTGTTTTTTTCGTGATGATGGCCTGTCGGATCTGATTGGCTTTACTTACACAAAATGGAGTGCTGAAGACGCCGTCAATGATTTTATTCATCACTTGATGAATATCAAAGCCAATACTGAAGATGACGAAGATCGTGTTGTATCAGTGATTCTTGATGGCGAAAATGCCTGGGAATATTATTCTTATAATGGTTATTACTTTCTGCAAAATCTATATAAGCGCTTGGTGGCGCATCCTGACATTGACCTATGCACCTTTTCCGATTGTTTGGACGCCGGTGTTGAAGCAGGTAATCTCCCGGAAATGGTTGCTGGCAGTTGGGTATATGGCAGCTTTTCAACGTGGATCGGTGATGCCGACAAAAATCGTGGTTGGGATTTACTCAGTGAAGTGAAGCAGGTTTACGACCAGGTTGTCGCGCAGAATTTGTTTGATGCTGAAACGCAGCATGCCATTGACCGACAATTAGCAATTTGTGAAGGCTCAGACTGGTTCTGGTGGTTTGGTGATTATAATTCAGCGGAAAGCGTCAGCGATTTTGAACGCTTATATCGTCTGCATTTATCAAATTTATATCAAATGTTAGGTCAGGAAGTGCCGCAGAAATTATCGGAGGTAGTGTCATTGGGTGGCGGCATGGCGGCTGAGCAGGGTGGCACAATGCGTCGTGGCGGCTGACTATGGAACAAGCCAATATTTTTGCTCAACGCCGTTGCGGGGTTTTGTTGCATATCACCAGTTTACCTTCTGGTAATTTAGGAAAAGATGCCTACCGTTTTGTCGATTTTTTGCAGCAAGCCGGGGTCACCGTCTGGCAAATGTTGCCGTTGGGACCGACGCACAATGATGGTTCGCCTTATCAATGTTTGTCGGCTCATGCCGGTAATATTCGTCTTATCAGTATCGAAAAAATCCGTAATCAACCCTGGTGTGATGCCGGTGAACTGACGGGTGGCAAAATTTCCACACAGATCGCGTTGGCTTATCGCCAGTTTTTGGCCAATGCGACCAAAGAATTACAGCAAGATTTTGCCGATTTTTGTACCGAGCAAGCCTACTGGCTGGATGATTATGTGCTGTTTCGGGAAATACGTCATTTGCAGCACTCAACGGCATGGTTTGACTGGCCTGTCGCACTGCGAGATAGGCACCCGTTGGTTCTCGACGACATTCGTCAACAGCGTTATGAATCACTGCATATCCGTTGTTTTGAACAATATATGTTTCACAGCCAGTGGCGGGCGTTAAAAGTTTATGCAAATCAGCGTGGTGTACAGTTATTTGGTGATATGCCAATTTTTGTTGCCCATGACAGTGCTGATGTCTGGGCCGATCCACAGCTATTCGCCCTGGATAACGCTGGCCAGCCCGAAAAAGTGGCGGGTGTGCCACCGGATTATTTTTCGGATACCGGCCAGCGTTGGGGCAATCCATTGTACCGCTGGCAACACCATATCGACAGTCAGTTTGCATGGTGGCAACAGCGCCTGCAAACGCAACTGCAGTTATTTGATTTGATCCGTATTGATCATTTTCGTGGTTTTGAGGCGTGCTGGGAAATTCCGGCCAGTTGCGATACGGCCATTGAAGGACAGTGGGTCAAAGCGCCCGGTGAGGCATTATTTAATGCTTTACTAGAGCGGTTTAAAGAATTACCCCTGGTCGCTGAAGATTTGGGCATTATTACCGCTGAGGTTAATGCGCTACGAGAGCAATTTGCTATGCCTGGCATGAAAATTCTGCAGTTTGCATTTGGCGGCGATGCCAGTAATCCTTATTTGCCGCATCAACACACTCAGGACAGTGTGGCTTATACAGGAACACATGATAACAACACCTCTCTGGGCTGGTATCAAGCGTTGGATCCTGGTTGCAAGAATCATTTACACGAATATATCGGGCCAAGCAGCGAAACGATGCCGTGGTTGCTAAACCGAATGGCTTTGCAGTCGGTAGCAGCTTTGGCAGTGTTGCCGATGCAAGATGTGTTGGCTTTAGATGCGGCGCATCGAATGAATGTGCCAGGGACCACCCAGGATAATTGGCGTTGGCGGTTTCATTGGGATATGTTGCCGGCTGATTGTGCAGAGTCATTAAGGCATTTAAATGGCTTATATGGACGATTGCCTGCAAATTGATAAGGCTCGGCGTTTATATAGCCGGCAGCATCTGTGGTTTTCACCGTTAACTGATAATAAGTTGGTGTTCGGTATCAGTGAGTTTTATCAGGATCAATTATCAGATGTTATGTTTATTGATTTTGTCGCCGGTACTGGCAATAAGCTTAGTAGCGGAAACGTGATTTGTATTATTGAATCAGCTAAATCGGTAACCGAAATCTCGCTACAGTTGCCGGTGAGATTAATGCGGATAAATAAAGAGTTACTGGCTGATGTACCACTCATTAACCGCCAACTGGAAACGGCAGCCTGGCTGGCCATTGTGCAAATTGATACTGCTGATTGGCAGGAAAATTTGCTGACAGCCGAGCAATATCAGCATTATTTAGACCAGTAAACACCGCCCAAGATACTGGCATGCTGGGCGCCAGTGACGGAGGGAATGCTGCCGGTTTGCCGGTTCAGTGTCCGTGAAGCCAACCAAGCAAATGCCGCGGCTTCTACAAAGTCGACATCCAGAGTGTGGTCGCGGCTTGTGTCAACCGCGATAGGTTTTAAATTATTTCGTAAGGTCTGCATCAATAACTTGTTATGCGCGCCGCCACCGCAAATAATTACCCGCTGACAGTCAGGCGCATATTGGGTTATTGCATTGGTAATGGACTGGCAAGTCAGTATTAATAAGGTGGCTTGAATATCTTCGGCAGCATAAGGCGTTGAACACTGTGCTAAGCGTTGCTTTAACCAATCAAGATGGAATAATTCCCGACCACTGCTTTTAGGAACCGGCAACGAAAAATAGGCTTCATCCAAAAGTTGCTGTAATAGTTCAGGTTGGCTGTTGCCAGTGGCGGCCCATTCACCATTGGCATCATAGGATTTACCTGATTTATGATCGATCCAGGCATCCATCAGCGTGTTGCCGGGACCGGTATCAAAACCCAGAATCGGTTTGCTTTTATCAGCCGGTAACACGGTGATATTAGCAATACCGCCGATATTAACAATCACTCGATTTTCAGTGGCATGTCGAAACATCACGTCATGAAATCCCGGCACCATAGGAGCGCCCTGACCGCCACAAACTATATCGCGCTGCCGCATATCGGTTATTGTCGTGATACCGGTTAACTCGGCTATCAGATTTGCATTACCGATCTGCATACTAAATGGGTGGGAGGCATAGGGGGCATGATAAATAGTCTGGCCGTGGCAGCCGATTGCAGCAATATCATCCGCTTGGTATTCGGTCGTCAGCAGCAGATTTAAGGCGGCTTGTGCATATACATTACCCAAAGCCATATCCAATTCACCAAGCGTTTGTAGACTACATTGGGGCTGTTTGATCAGATGATGAATCGCTGATTCAATGGTTACTGGATACGCAAAAGTTTTCGCTGCAATTAAGCGCGGCGTTTGATTGGCTTTAATATCCAGTAAAGCGGTATCAATACCATCAACACTGGTGCCGGAAATGACACCAATAAATAAAGCCATTAGTCGATATTGAGGGCGAGTGTCGGGATCCGCACATTATCTAGCTGTGCCATCAAGGGCTGAGTCATATTGGCAAATTGTTGGCGATATTTTTCCGGCAGACTTTCAGCTTTGGGGAGCTCGACCGTTAATGGATTTTTATGAACACCATGAACACGGAATTCATAATGTAAGTGGGGGCCGGTCGCTAAACCGCTGCTGCCGATAAAGCCAATTATTTCGCCTTGTCTGACCCGCTGGCCAACTTTAATACCTGATTGGTAACGGGACATATGGGCAAACAACGTAGTGTAACGACCACCATGCGATAAAATGACTGTACGACCATAACCACCTTTATTGCCGACAAAGCTGACTTTACCATCGCCCGTTGCCAATATTGGCGTACCAGTGGCCGCCGCATAATCAACACCACGATGTGGCCGGTTAGTCTTCAATACTGGGTGTTTACGGTTGGGGTTAAAGCCAGAGCTGATACGGGAAACCGGTACCGGTGTGCGGGTAAATGCTTTACGCATACTACTGCCATCCGGCGTGTAATATTGACTATGGCCTTCTTCATCGGTGTGGCGTACGGCACGGAAAGATTTGCCGCGATTGGTGAACTCAGCAGCGAGAATCTCACCATCGTCAATTTTGTCACCATCCAGGTAATGTTCGTTGTAAATCACTTTAAAGCTATCACCTTTACGCAAATCTAAAGCGAAATCGATATCCCAGCCAAAAATATAAGCCATTTCCATGATTAACTTGTTGGACATGCCGGCTTCCAATCCATCGGCAAATAGCGAACTGTTAATTTTACCGCCAATAATTTGCTGACGTTTTTCAATTTCGCGTTCGATAGTCTTAACGACAAAACCATCTTTAACGACGCTTAAAGATAAGGTTTTAATCGGGTCTAATTGCAGTTCAAGCACAATCAAATTGGGTTTGGCATTATCTTCCGATGATTCCAGTCCAACGCGTAACAACTGTCCAGGCTTGAGATTTAATAAAGGTTTGGCTTCTTTTACCTGAGCAACATTAAAAACATCACTGGCCGTCAAACCCAGACGCGGAAAAATCACCGATAAATTATCACCACGGGCAATTTCGACTTCTTTCCAGTCGAGGTTATCAGTATTGGCCTCTATTGTTTTATTCGCATCAGCAGTTACTTCTACGGTAATCATATCAATTTGCTGATGAAGCTTTTCTGTCGCTGTTGTAGTTGTTGTAACGTTAGTTACAGGTTCTGGGCTGGGGCTATCAGCGGTTTTGCTGATCGGCATCGCCAGTTGATGCATTTCTTGTCCAATATCAGGTAATTCAATGACTTGGCTGTGACTGCTTGGGAGCGGTTCGCTGGTGGCCAGCACAATTGTTGTCAAAAAAATACCGGCGACAGCTAAAATGGAAACAAACATGAAATGCCGATTTTTGTGTGGTGCCAATCGCTCGGACTTGAAGATACGTGTCTGCTGTGAAGGGCTCACAAGTCTGTTACGTTGCTTCATGTGAAGTACCTGCTAAATAAAAATTCGTCCAATTCTCTCAGCATTTGATAGGAATTGAAACCCCTTTGATTAATGGTCTTGTGGTAACATCTGCGGCCAAATTAAAACCCTGGAGAGCAGTCATGATCCCTGTGCAAGAGGCGATGGCCGAGATACGTCGCGGTGCTGAAGAAATTCTGGTCGAAAAAGAGCTTATTGAAAAACTCGAAAAAGGCCAGCCACTTCGAATAAAAGCGGGATTTGATCCCACAGCACCCGATTTACATCTCGGTCACACAGTGTTGCTGAATAAGCTTCGGCAATTCCAGGAAATGGGTCACGAAATTTTGTTTCTCATTGGTGATTTCACCGGCATGATCGGTGACCCGACGGGCAAAAATGTTACTCGTCAGCCGCTAACGCCCAAAAAAGTCAAAGAAAACGCTGAGACCTATCAGCAACAAGTTTTCAAAATACTTGATCCGCAAAAGACGCAAGTAGTATTCAATTCGCACTGGATGAATGAAATGACGGCTGCCGATATGATTCGCCTGGCATCAAATCACACCGTCGCCCGGATGTTGGAACGTGATGATTTCCATAATCGATATACCGGAAACCAGCCGATTGCCATTCATGAGTTTCTCTATCCTTTAATACAAGGGTATGACTCGGTCGTGTTGGATGCTGATGTGGAGTTGGGCGGCACCGATCAGAAATTTAATTTACTGATGGGCCGCGAACTGCAAAAAGCCTATGGCAAACCGCAGCAATGTATTCTGACCATGCCGATTCTTGAAGGATTGGATGGGGTGCAAAAGATGTCCAAGTCTTTGGGTAATTATATTGGTATAAATGACAGCCCCAAAGATATCTTCGGTAAGTTGATGTCGATTTCTGATGACTTGATGTGGCGTTATATTAATTTGCTCAGTTTCCAGACGGTCGCACAAATTGCGGATCTGAAACAGCAGGTATCTGCTGGCCGGAACCCGATGGAAGTTAAAAAAGATTTCGCAGTTGAAATAGTGGCACGTTTTCATGGTGATGTGGCTGCGCAGGAGGCGCGTCAGGGATTTGAAAATCAATTCAAAAAAGGCGAATTGCCTGATGATATTCCTGAGTTAAATTTGTCGGTTGGCGCGGAAGGTTTGATGATTGCAAATTTATTGAAAGAAGCTGGATTAACGGCCAGCACTTCTGAAGCACTGCGTATGCTTAAACAGGGCGCAGTTAAGGTTGATAACGAGAAATGCGACGACAAAGATCGGCTGTTTCACCCCGGCGCTGAACATATTATTCAGGTGGGCAAACGAAAATTTGCCAAGATTTCAATCACCTGAAGCAAGCATGCTGTTTTCAGGATGTTTTGCCTGTTGACGTGGGCTTTTTTGACTGTAAAATTCCAACCCTTCGCTTCAGTTGAAGCGTTTGATGATA
>CBFHWI010000012.1:0-51924 GCA_965659475.1 Methylophaga sp. | reverse complement strand
TAAAGACAGCAGCTATCCGACAATACAGTCCGATCGCCGGGCATTTGTCGTTGATTTTCCGCTGCAAACTGATGACGCGCCACTGTGGCCGCAATGGCAATCAGCCAATATCATCACCATTCGCTACAGTCTCGATAATGGCACGCCAGTGACCGCGATGTTTGATCTCAGCCAACAGCATCATGTTGTAACGCCATAACTGACTACCATTGATAATTTACTGCTAAATAAGCGCTGCGACCGACGCCATATAAACGCTCGCCTACCGGTATATCTGGATTTTGCACCCGGTTATAACCCCCTAAATGATCCTGATAACGGCGATCAAACAAATTATCGATGCCGGCATGCACAGTCAGATTTTGATCCAACTGATACTGACCAGTTAAATGAAACAAGCTGTAACCGCCGGTTTTCTGTTCGGTATTTTCAGCGGATACTTGGTTTTGCGAGGCAACATTGACCATAGTGAGCCCTAATTGCCAGTTCATTTCAATATAACTGAGCTGCACGCGGTGGGTCAGTGGGGCGATGCGATATAAATTGTCATCGGTATCGCGGCGTTCACCACGCACATAACTGATGGTGCCATCGAGTTGCCATTGATTATTCAGCGCCAGATACCAGCTGGTATCCAGACCATACAACCGGGCATCGACATTGGTGAATTGCAAAGTGTTGGCCTGCGCCGTGGCAACGCCCTGAATGTAATCATCGACGTGATGATAAAACAGTCTGGGCGACATGCCATATGTTGGCCGGTGCCAGTCCAATCCTAATTCAAATTGATAAGCGGTTTCCGGAGAAAGGTTGATATCACCGAGATAGTTATTGCCATCGGCAAGTCCTGATGTAGACTCGGCCGGGAACCATAAATAGCGTTCCTGATAGCTGGCGGCGCGCTGTTTGCGTGCAGCCCCAATAATCAGATCCAAATCTGGACGCAATACGCGATTTAACGTGAATGCCGCGTCCAGTAAGTCATCCTGCTGACTGCGGTCTTCAGCATTAAAAGCATCGGCGCGCATTTGCATCATAGCTGCCATTGGCCCCATCAGGCCGGCTGCAGAAACAGCATCAGCATCGCTATGGATTTTGGAATAACGGCCACCGGCCTGCATTGACCAGTCAGCATTCAAATCACCTTCCCATTCGGCAAATACGCTGTAGCGATCCCGTTCCACCTGATTAAAATTGGTCAGGCGAAAGTCACTGTTGTTCGGGTTAAAAATGGTGGCATTGTGTTCCGCCATATCGGTTTCCAGTCCAAACAACCAGTTCTGATGCTGGTAATGGAGTTGCGCGCCGTAGGCGATGACATCGGTATAGGTTTGTCGTTGCATCGCTGCTGCCGGTCCTTGCCGCAAACTGAAATTATTCATCAAATGATCTGCATCCTGATAATGCAGTCGCAGACTGAGCTTGTCGCCATTGTCTAATATCTGGCTAAAAGCGGTCTTATAACGCTCACCCCGGGCAAACAGAATATCCATTGGTAAGGCAGCTGTGCCGGTTTCGCCAGTATCGTGGTGTTCGGCATCAAGCGCCATTTCAAAACCACGATCGTTACGGTAACCGTAGGCCATGCCGAAACTATCGCGCTCATGGCGGCTGGGCAACAAGGTGCCATCACTGAAACGTTGGTCATCACCTTTATCGCGGCTGCCATACAGGCCAATGCGATGATTCTGATTACTTAAAACGGTATTCAGCCCTAACTGATAACTGTCGTTGTTGTGGGCAAATCCAGCGGACGCCTGTCCGGAAAAGGCAAAATCATCACCATTGCCAAAATCGGCCTGTTTGCTGCTGGCAGCAATGCTGCCGCCGATGGTTTCGATACCGCTGCTGACCGGCGCAATACCACGATATAGCGTCAGTGAATCCAATTGCGATGCAGCAATATAACTGAGCGGCGAGTCCATACTGTTGGGACCTGCCTGACTAATGCGAACACCGTCCACCAGCACATTGACCCTGTCGCCGAACATGCCACGATATTGGGCAATGCTGGTCAGCGGACCATTACGATTAATATTAGCGCCGGGGAGTTTTTTTAATTGCTCGGCGCTATCAGCAATTGGGCTCGGTACGGCGGTTTGCCGGAGTGGGGAAGCTTCGCTGGCAGTTGTTTCAACGGTGAGGTCAGGCAAAACGACATGCTCAGCATAGGCTGGCAAACTTAAACAGGCACAGCTCAAGATAATCGGGTAAATTTTCAATAAACGCATCGTTACATTCCTCCTGATACGTTATTTTAGTAATTGCTAATGCTATGTTTTAGGTCATTTGCGTCAAGCTTAGGGCATATGCCACAAAAAATGCCGAGTCAGCGTGTTAATCTGCTGCAAAGTTTTTATCGGGTTAGATCATGGAAACCATTACAACGTCGCTATTCAGTGCTTTTTTGCTGGGCTTGTTCAGCACGGCGCATTGTATTGCCATGTGCGGTTCAGTTATCGGCGCGCTGACCCTCAGTTTACCGGCCGCTGTCCGCCAATCACCGAAAGCGATGCTGCCGTATGTCTTTAATTACAATCTTGGTCGCATTATCAGTTACGCACTGGCGGGGGGATTGGTAGCCGCGCTGGTGTCACCGCTGAATAATATTGGCGGGCTGCATTGGCTGCGTTATTTATCGGTAGCGTTTATGGTTGCCATGGGGTTGTATCTGGCCGGATGGCTGCCACGTTTTGCCAAAATCGAAAAAATTGGTACGCCGGTCTGGCGATTCTTGCAGCCGCTGGGGCAAAAATTATTACCGGTAAAATCTCTGAAACAGGCGTTTGCCTTTGGTGCAATCTGGGGCTGGCTGCCCTGTGGCTTGGTCTACGCCGCACTGGTGATGGCGGCCACCAGTGGCGATGCGGTGACCGGCGGATTAACGATGCTGGCATTTGGTGTGGGCACATTGCCGGCAGTGATGGGGGCCGGTTTATTTGTCGGGTTTTTAGGCCGTGTGGCCCGTAATATCTGGTTTCGCCGTGCGGCTGGGATATTGATCATTTTGATGGCAGTGGCAGTGTTATTGGCGCCAACGATGCTGGCGCATGAACATACCGGGCATCAACACAACAATGAGATGCATTAATCATGGCCTTGCCTGAATTTATTGGACAATCGCCGGCCATTACCCATATTCAGCGTTTATTGCCCATGATTGCACTTAGTGATGCCAGCGTATTGATTAGCGGTGAAACCGGCACCGGCAAAGAGTTGATAGCCCTGACATTGCATCAATTAAGTCGTCGTCAGGGTCAGGAATTGATCACCATTAACTGCGCCGCGCTGCCGCTGCAGGATGCCGAAGTCGATTTGTTTGGCCGGGCTAATGCAGCAGGTGAAATCATCGACACCGGCCGCTTACTGGCGGCAGAAAAAAGTACCGTTTTTCTTGATGAAGTGGATGCTTTGCCGCTGGCGTTGCAGGCCAAGGTACTGCGTTTTTTAGAAGCTGGAGAATGTCAGCTGCCGGGCAGCCATAAGCTGCATATTATCGATGCCCGCATTATCGCGGCGACCAGCGCGGATTTACCGGCATTGGTAAAAGCTGGTCAGTTCCGTGCCGATTTGTTTTATCGCTTGCAGGTGGTGCCTATTGAATTACCACCGCTGCGGGATCGCAAAGATGATATTGGCCTGCTGATAACCTATTTTGCCCAACAGTTTGCCAAAGGCAATGCACCGCTGCGGTTTGATAAATCACTGCTGCAACAACTGCAAAAATACAGTTGGCCGGGTAATGTCCGGGAGTTATCTAATTTATGTCAGCGACTGAGCTTGCTGCAGCCGGGTAAATTAATACGAATTGACGATTTACCGGTGGAAATGCAGGCGCCGGTGCCTGCCAACGCCGTTTTTGCGTTGCCGGAAGCCGGCATCGATCTGGCACAACTGGAGCTGGATTTGATTGAGCAGGCACTGGAAAAATCAGCTGGAAACCGTTCAAAAGCAGCCAGATTATTAGGTATCAGTCGCGATACCTTGCTGTACCGGATGCAGAAATATGGTTTATCGGAATAGCCCGACCGGCGGGTGCGATATCGACCGCAAGCAGGTACACTAGCGGCACTAAAAACCAAGAGACAATCGCTTATGAAACAGTATCTGGATCTGTTGCGGGATGTGATGGCAAACGGCGTCGATAAAGGCGATCGCACCGGCACCGGCACCCGTAGTGTGTTTGGCAGGCAAGTGCGTTATGACCTCGCACAAGGCTTTCCGCTGCTGACCACCAAAAAGCTGCATATCCGCAGTATTTTGCATGAGTTGTTATGGTTTTTAAGCGGTGAAACCAATATCCGTTATTTAAAAGAAAATGGTGTCTCTATATGGGATGACTGGGCGACACCTGGAGGTGAGCTTGGCCCGGTGTATGGCGCGCAATGGCGAAACTGGCAGGGCGCCGATGGTAAAACCCATGATCAAATCACGGCACTGGTCGAAGGGCTGAAAAACAATCCTGACAGTCGCCGGCATATTATCAATGGCTGGAATGTGGCCTTGCTGCCCGATGAACAACAAAAACCCTGGGAAAATGCCGCCGCCGGCAAAATGGCGCTGCCGCCGTGCCATGTGCTGTATCAGTTTTATGTCGCCAACAATAAACTCAGTGCTTCGTTATATATACGCAGTAATGATTTGTTTCTGGGTAATCCCTATAACACGGCATCTTTGGCATTTTTAACGCATATGCTGGCCCAGCAATGTGATTTGGATGTCGGTGAAATTGTGCTGAGCATTGGTGATGCGCATATTTACAGCAATCATTTTGACCAAGTTGAAACGCAATTACAGCGCACACCGGGGCCATTGCCACAATTAAAAATCCATCGCAAACCGGCGTCGATTTTTGACTATCGGTTTGAGGATTTTGAAATCGTCAACTATGAAGCGCAGCCACATATCAAAGCGCCAATTGCCGTTTAAGCTTCATTTAAGCCGAGCCTAATAAACTGATTAAAACCAGCTAACAAGGACACACTATGAGTGATAAACAGTTGCAAGCCTATCCGGTCTGGGACCTGAGTACCCGTATCTTTCACTGGGTGGCGGTGTTGTCGTTTATCGTCCTGACAGCGATTGGTCTAGTGATGATGTTCAGTGATCCCATTGGCGTAACCGACAGCGGTAAGATTGTCTTAAAAACGGCGCACAGCTGGGCTGGTTATGTGTTTGTCATCAATTTGTTGTGGCGGTTTGTCTGGGCCTTTGCCGGTAACCGTTTTGCCCGTTGGGGGGCGATCTTACCATTTGGCAAAGTCTATAAAGCACAGATGAGTGCCTATTTGCAGGGCCGTAAAAATGGCCAGCAGGTTAAATTCCTTGGCCATAATCCACTGGCCCGCTGGAGTGTCATGGTCATGTTGATTTTAATGACGGCGCAAGGCGGCACTGGCCTGGTGCTGGCCAGCACCGATATTTATGCCGCGCCGTTTGGCAGTCAGATGAAACAATGGGTCGCTGCCGATAAAACGAAGCTGGATCAAATTAAACCGTACGACAAAATCAATATTGACCCGGTGGCATACAAAGACATGCGTGATTTTCGTAAGCCTTTCCGGACGTTACACACCTACCTGTTTTATTTATTGGCTTTATCAATAGTGGTCCATATTATCGCCGTAGTGGTTGCCGAAAGTCGTGAGCGCAGCGGCCTGACCTCAGCGATGTTAACGGGCGACAAACATTTTGACGACAAGCCGTTCGACGCCGACTAAAGCTCGCCCTGTTGCGCCAATGAACAGGTGTCAGCATCGCCGACAATAATATGATCCAGTACGCGGATATCGACCAAATCCAGCGCATTGCGTAAACGCCGGGTGATTTGGATATCGGCCTGACTGGCTTCTGCGACCCCGGAAGGGTGGTTATGGGCAAAAATTACCGCGGCTGCATTATGTTTCAGTGCCTGTTTAACGACTTCCCGCGGATAAACGCTGGCACCATCAATGGTGCCACGGAATAATGGCTCAAAACTAATCAACCGATGCCGGGTATCAAGAAACAAACAGGCAAATACTTCATGATCAAAATGCCGTAACTGGCGCTGTAAATAACTGCGGGTGGTGGCGGCATCGGTAAACGCATTACCTCGCGTCAACGTTGATTCCAAATGCCGGCGGCTCATTTCCAATACAGCCTGCAATTGGACAAATTTCGCTGTGCCCAGACCATGTTGCTGACAAAAGATTGTCTTATCAGCCTCCAGCAGTACCCTTAAGTTGCCAAAATCAGCCAGCAGTTTGCGGGCTAAGTCCACTGCCGACATCCCGGTGACACCGGTGCGGAGAAAGATTGCCAACAGCTCGGCATCTGATAATGTTGCCGGCCCGGATTGCAGCAGTTTTTCACGCGGCCGATCATCTGCCGGCCAGTCCTTGATTGCCATGATTCGCTCCCTGCGATGTCATTAGGGCTTGCTTCTCTTGCAACGCCAACACTGCTGGCTGTTCTCCTCGCGCCTTGATTGGCGTTTTTTTTCAACTCACAACAGAGGCGGGGTTGAAAGATAAACAAGCCCTGAGTTTTTCAATGTAACGATAACGCACTTAAAAATTCAAAGCAGATTGTTGATGTAAAAAACAACGACAGTATTTGTTCTGCTATCTATAACAAAACAATATAACGGCCACAAACCACTTTAATTTAAGTTATACAGCTTAAATAAAGATACATGTCACAAAGTTGTCACACTGAGGCTTTACTCTCCTCACATCGGCTCAACTTGTGCCGGTTCGACTGAATGTCAGGATTTGTCCAGCGACGGCTGATGATTCAAGGCGCTCAGCACTAAACATTGTTTATACAATTCATGCAAATGAAGGAGTTCCAAGGTGATTAAACTGAAAACAGCCCTAACATCAATTGCCCTTGCAGGTAGCCTTGCTGCTATTTCTGCCCCGGCAATGGCCCGCGATACCATTAACATCGTCGGCTCATCCACTGTTTACCCGTTTGCAACAGTTGTTGCTGAGCGTTTTGGTGGTCGTGGCGACTTCCCAACACCTAAACTGGAATCAACCGGTTCTGGTGGCGGTCTGAAAATTTTCTGCCAAGGTATCGGTACAAACCATCCTGATATCACTAACGCTTCACGTCGCATTAAAGCTTCTGAGCTTGAGCTTTGCAAAAGCAACGGTGTTGAAGAAATCACTGAGTTCCGTGTTGGTTCTGACGGTATCGTAATCGCCAGCTCAAAAGAGTCTGAGCCAATGGATTTGACACTGCAGCAGTTGTTCCTGGCGCTGGGCGAGAAAGTGCCTGTCGATGGTAAATGGGTTAAAAACCCTAACAAAAACTGGAGCGATGTTGACGCTAGTCTGCCAAACAAACCAATTAGAGTAATGGGCCCACCACCAACATCAGGTACCCGTGATTCTTTCAATGAATTGGCGTTGGCTGGTGGTTGTAAGACTCTTCCTGAGCTGCAAGGTGTTAAAAAGCCTGAATATAAAGCTGATTATCGTTCAATCTGCGAAAGCATTCGTGAAGATGGCGCGTTTATCGAAGCCGGTGAAAATGACAACCTGATCGTGCAGAAGCTGGTTGGTGATAAAGATATGTACGGTGTATTTGGTTACAGCTTCCTGGAAGAAAACAAAGATCGTCTGCAAGCTGCTAAGCTGAATGGTGTTGTGCCGGATGCTGAGCTGATTGCCCAGGATAAATACCCAGTTGCTCGTTCTTTGTTCTTCTATGTTAAGAAAGCACACATTGGTGTTGTTCCAGGTATCGTTGAATATGCAGGTGAATTTGTTAGCCCGGCTGCAATGGGTGCTAATGGCTACCTGAAAGATGTCGGTCTGATTGTGCCTACACGTGACGGTCTGATGGCGCTGCAGAACAAGTTAAAAGAAATGCCTAACTTGACAGCAGATGAGCTTAAAAAATAAATAAGCACAATGGTTTGAAACAGGGTGCGATCCATATTAACAGGATCGCATCCTTTTTTATTTAGGCAGGCAAAGTGAAAATATTGCTTCGCTAGCGTAAACTTCGTCACGATCCCGTAGTCGCAGATAGGAAATAGCATGCAACCCGCTAATCTGTTTTTTTTAACCTTGGCGCTTATCATTACGGCTTATGTGCTAGGTTATTTTCGGTCTAAGGCGCTTGCCAAACCGCTGGGTGGTATTCGCCACCTGAAATCTCTCCCCGGATATTATGCTGTTCGTGCCGCGATGTGGTGCGGTATCCCGGCATTGATTGTATTGGTGCTCTGGGCCGCATTTGAGAGCCAAATCATTCAAATGTTCGTTCTCGGTTCTCTGCCATCTGGCATGGTTCCCGAATCCCTTGGTGAGGCCAGTCTGCTGATGTCACAAATCAGCAATGTTGCCAGCGGTGCGTTATCGGCTGATGCCGTCAGCGAATCATTGGTTAGAGCGGCTGAGCTACTGACGAATCTGCAACATAACAGCAACACCTACATGACCTTGTTGGTCATTTCTATTGCCGTGCTGGCAGGCTTTGTTGGCTGGTACCGGATACAGCCGAAGCTTAATGCCAGAGCGCAGGTTGAAAAAGTTCTTCGATGGGTCTTCTTTGCCTGTGCCGGGTTGGCGATATTGACCACCTTAGGCATTGTTTTTTCGGTGTTTTTTGAAACGGTCCGCTTTTTTGGCATGGTGCCGTTTACTGATTTCTTTTTTGGCACCAGCTGGAGCCCACAGGTCGCGCTCAGAGCGGATCAGGTTGGTTCAGGTGGCGCTTTTGGCATGATCCCGTTGTTTACCGGTACATTGCTGATTTCAGCGATTGCATTGCTGGTAGCGGTGCCAGTTGGCTTGTTTTCTGCGATTTACTTGTCCGAATATGCCAATAAACACGTTCGTAGTGTGGTCAAGCCGCTGCTGGAATTGCTGGCTGGTGTGCCAACCGTTGTCTACGGGTTTTTTGCAGCTTTGACAGTTGCCCCTTTTATTGCAGATCTTGCTGAATCTATAGGCTTGGCAGCATCTTCCCAGAGTGCATTGGCGGCTGGTTTGGTTATGGGCATCATGATCATTCCTTTCGTTTCTTCGCTGTCTGATGACGTTATCAATGCCGTTCCGCAGAATTTGCGTGATGGTTCGCTGGCCCTCGGTGCCACCCAATCCGAGACGATGAAAAAGGTCATTTTCCCGGCAGCTTTACCTGGCATTATGGGCGGCATTCTGCTGGCGGCCTCCCGGGCAATTGGTGAAACGATGATCGTTGTTATGGCTGCAGGCCTTGCTGCCAACCTGACCGCAAATCCATTGCAGACTGTCACTACGGTAACCGTCCAGATTGTGACCCTGCTGATAGGGGATCAGGAATTTGATAGTCCAAAAACACTCGCCGCGTTTGCGTTGGGTGCGATGCTGTTTATCGTCACCTTGCTGCTGAACGTGATCGCCCTGAAGATCGTTCGTAAATACAGAGAACAATATGATTGATCCAAAACAACAGGCAGATATTGTCCATCGCTCGATAAAAAGACGTTATCGCAAGGAGCGTCGCTTCCGGGCTTACGGCATTTTAGCCATCACTATTGCCCTGGGGTCATTGTTGGTTTTGTTTGCTGACATTATCAACAAAGGTCATACCGGGTTCTTAAAGACAACCATTACCCTCGATGTCGAAATGAACTCGGAAGTAATGTATCTCGAAGATCCGACCAATCGCGACGAAGTTCGGATGGCAGACTTTGTCGAGCCGCTGATTGTCAGTCTGGCAGAAATACTGCCTGAGGCGACAGAAGATGATCGGAGTGCACTGCGTGGTTTGATTAATCCTTACGCATCAAATCAGTTGCGTGATGAACTGGTGGCGAATCCTGATTGGATGGGCACTACCCAGACCATTACCTTCCTGGCCCACAGCGATGTAGATGTTTATAACAAGCATAAGGGCGATAAAGCCTATTCCATTAAGCTGAATGAGCAGCAGCGGCAATGGGTTGATGCGTTACAGGAACGGGGCATCATTGAAACCAGCTTTAACGATGTGTTTTTCACCAGCGGTGACTCCCGTGATCCGGCCAGAGCTGGTGTGCTGGGTGCGATTGTTGGCTCATTGTTAGTGATGTTTATCACCCTGGTGCTGTCATTTCCCATTGGTGTGGCTGCAGCGATTTACTTAGAGGAATTCGCGCCAAGAAATCGGTTTACCGACTTTATTGAAGTGAATATCAATAATCTGGCAGCAGTACCGTCGATTATCTTCGGTTTGCTCGGCCTGGCGGTATTTATCAATCTGTTTGGTATGCCGCGTTCAGTGCCGTTTGTCGGTGGTTTGGTGCTGACGTTGATGACGCTGCCAACTATTATCATTTCTAGCCGCGCCGCCATTAAGAGTGTGCCACCGTCGATTCGTGAAGCTGCAGAAGGCATTGGTGCTTCCAAAATGCAGGTGGTGTTACATCATGTGTTACCGCTGGCCATGCCCGGCATGCTGACCGGTTCAATTATTGGTATGGCACAGGCACTGGGTGAAACAGCACCATTACTGTTGATTGGTATGGTGGCGTTTATTGTCGAAATACCTGACGGGTTTTTCGATGCTGCCACCGTGTTACCGGTACAGGTATTCCTGTGGGCAGGCAGCCCTGAGCTGGCCTTTATTGAACGTGCGTCGGCGGCCATCTTGGTATTGTTGACCTTCCTGTTGGGTATGAATGCATTGGCCATCTGGCTGCGTAAGCGCCTTGAGCGTCGGTGGTAAAGGAGAAATTTATGAATGCGAATGAAAATATCGTTAATGAAGCTGGGCGAGTAGAAGAGAAGGTTGCGGCTATGAAAGATCCAGTCGATGATGCGTCCAATGCGCAGTCTGCGCCAATCGAAGAGGGCAAAACCGTCGGTAAGCCATATGTTGATGATGCTAAATATAAGCTTCGCAACGTGGAAGTTTTTTATGGCGAAGATCGGGCTATCAAAGACGTCAGTCTTGATATCGCCCGCAATCAGGTGGTTTCGTTTATCGGTCCATCGGGCTGCGGTAAGTCAACCTTTTTGAGATGCCTCAACCGGATGAACGACAGTATCGATATTTGTAAAATCAAAGGCGATATTTTGCTTGATGATGAAAATATCTACCATTCTAAAAATGATGTGGTTGAGCTTCGGGCCCGGGTTGGCATGGTCTTTCAGAAGCCGAATCCTTTTCCCAAATCTATTTATGACAATGTGGCTTATGGTCCGCGCATTCATGGTCTTGCCAATCGTAAATCCGATCTGGATGACATTGTTGAAGAAAGCCTGCGTAAGGCTGGGTTATGGAATGAGGTAAAGGATCGTCTGCATGCCATCGCAACCGGTATGTCAGGTGGTCAACAGCAACGTCTGTGTATCGCCCGTGCAATTGCTGTCAGCCCGGAAGTGGTGCTGATGGATGAGCCTTGTTCAGCGCTTGACCCTATAGCAACCGCGCGAATTGAGGAATTGATTTCGGAATTGTCAGAAAGTTACACCATCATTATTGTTACTCACTCGATGCAGCAAGCTGCCCGGGTATCTAACCGGACTGCCTATTTCCATATGGGTCACCTGGTTGAAGTTAATGAAACTAACAAGGTGTTTACTGCTCCCGAGCACAAGCTGACTGAATCCTATATTACCGGACGTTTCGGCTAAGCCACGCATTGAACTGCATCAGGAGAATTTTGCTATGAAGAATGATAACGACGGCGTCTACGGTGATCACATTTCCCATGAGTTTAATGATGACCTTACGGCTTTAAATGCCGATTTCCTGAAAATGGGATATATGGTCGGAGAACAGCTTACTCAGGCAATAACTGCGCTGATGGAGAGTGACGGTCATTTAGCCGATGAAGTACGGACCAGAGACAAAATTGTTGACAGGCTTGAACTGGAGCTTGATGAAGAAGCCACACGTATCATCGCCCGTCGTCAGCCTGCTGCTATGGATTTACGCCTGGTCATTGCCGTGATCAAAATGGTTGCTGATTTGGAGCGGGTTGGTGATGAAGCCAAGAAAATTGCCAAGCTTGCGCTGACATTGTCAGAGGAAGGTCAGCCACCGCGAGGTTATGTTGAGGTACGGCATATTTCCAATCATGTATCGGAGATGCTTCGTGATGCACTGGATGCTTTTGCCCGGTTGGATTCGGAACAGGCGTTGCGGGTCGTGAAGGAAGATAAAATTGTCGATGAAGAATATAAAGCGGCCACCCGATCGCTGCTGACCTTTATGATGGAAGATACCCGTAATATTTCCCGTTGTATGTCAGTAATGTGGGTGCTGCGAGCACTAGAACGCGTCGGTGATCATGCTTGCAATGTCGCTGAACATGTCATTTTTATGGTTGAAGGTGAGGATATTCGCCACACGCCATTAGAGAAAGCAGAAAGGCTCGTTGGCAATTAATCGCTGCCAGAAAACCTGCAATTAAAAAGACCAAACTTTGGTCTGCAGGTTTTCTGGTCAGTTCCCTGCCAGTATTGTTAAATTGCCAAACTGAGCATGCTGTTCATAAACTAAACCATCAATCTAAATGCCGGTGCCCCCCCCGGTTTAAATACAAATCAACCTGACATTTTCCCTATCATGCGGTGCCATCAGGCATCAAAAACTTTTTGCGGGATCGAGCCTTGTTGGGCAGTTGTTAATGTTCAAATGTCGTGCACACCTATTCCAATCAGCAGACCATTCAGCATTTAGTGAAGCCAGATACTGGCTTTGTATTCGTTAAGCTTGTGGCAAATTAGTGCCAGAGTTTAACGTAAGCCCAGAAATGACTTGATGAACAGTCTGATGACGACGGCACCAATGATGTAAACAATATTCTTCAGAATAATATCTATTCTTAAAAATGAGTGATAAAAAACGCTGTGCGTTACAGGTTTTCTGCGTTGGCTGATTCTTTAAAATAACCCCTTCATTTGCTCAAGGCGTTTACTATGGAATATCGCTTGTCAGGAGAATAATTATGATCGTTACTTTTAGTTCGCCGGCCCATGCCGATATCAGCATGTTTGGTGATGTTGCTCAACAAATGCTAAAAATCATGGGTCATAGTGGTACGGTGCCCAGTGCTTTTAATCCGCAGGATTTACCGGCGGCATTGGCAAAGTTGGAACAAGCGGCTGCCGAAAGCAAAGCCGCTGAACAGCAACCCGATCCCGATGCGGAATTTAAACCAGGCTTGTCACAGCGTGCTATGCCGTTGATTAGTCTGTTGAAGGCTGCGATAGATCAGAATGAAGATGTGATGTGGAATTCGTAAACAAAGCTTACCATCAATCAAAATTTCAGCAGCTGATGATGCAACAGTGATTATGGCTGTTAGCGTTGATTGCCTACGTCATTATTCGCGGTTATGAGCTGAAAAGTACCAACCAAAACAAGACTGGCACAGATTTTGACCAGCTTACTTTGCCCAGTGAGTGCGTTTAGCCTGCTGGAGTTTTTCATAACCCGCCAATAAGGCACTATGGCGTGCAAAGCCTTCCAGGCTGAGGCCAGGGCAATGCAGGTTATGGAACAGTTTCTTGCCGTCAACAATTTGCAGGCCATCATTGACATTTTGCTGGCCATACATCAGCGCTAAGCTTTGCGTGTAATCAGCATAATCGCGTTCATCATCCCACTTTATTTCCAGCAGCGCCTTCAGGCAGCGGTAATGCAGGATGTTTTGTTCGCTGGCCTGATCCAGTGTTAAACACCAATCAATCCAGTCGATGGCTTCTTCATCCTCCAGAGCCAGATACAGCATGGCTTTCAGTTCACCAAGACGAATGTCTGCCCATAAGGTGCCGGGATCTGGCGCCAGTCCGATAAATGGTGCCACCGGTGTTTGATCGTTATAACCGCCCTCATCAAGCCGGTCTAAAATATCCTGCCATTGATCAGCATTGCCGTCTTTCAGGGTCAAAAAATCCTGACGAAACAGCGCGCCTTCATTGTTGTTTTCCCAGACCAGTTCATCGACCGGATAAATGTCGGACATGCCGGGTACCAGAATCCGGCAGGCGTAAACATCCAGATGATTAAAGTCGGCAATATAGATATCAAAATCCAAGCTGTGGATTTTATCGGTCAGAAATTTGAACTCATCGGCGGTGGCATCATCATGATCCCAGTCAAAGAAATCAAAATCAGGCGTTTCGCGGAAAAAATCATAAGAAATATAGCCACTGGAATCGATAAAGTGCATTTCCAGATTGGCAGGCGTGGCGACTTCATCCAGATCAAAAGTCGGGGGATGAAACACATCCAGTTGATCCAAGCTGCGGCCCTGTAGTAATTCAGTGACGGTGCGTTCCAACGCCACTTCAAAACTCGGATGTGCGCCAAATGACGCAAACACGGAACCATCTTTGGGATTAATCAGTGTCACCGACATCACCGGGAATTCACCACCCAATGACGCATCGGCTACCCGCAGGTGATAACCGTGATCACGCAGTTCCTGCAAGGCTTGCTGAATTTTTGGATAACGATTCAGGACATCATTAGGGACTTCCGGCAGGCACAGTCCTTCGGCGATGATTTTATTTTTTACATAACGCTCAAATACCTCAGATAAGCCCTGTACCCGCGCTTCATTCTGGGTATTGCCGGCAGACATACCATTGCTGACATAAATATTGCCGATCACATTCACCGGAATAAATCGCATTTCACCATCTCGCAAACGCTGGTAAGGCACGGCGCAAAGTCCACGTTCGCCATCACCGGAGTTAGTATCAAACAACATATCCGGCGTCAGTTCATTTTCAGGATCAAAATATTGCCATAGCGTTTCATCCATCAACCCTTCCGGCATGGTATCGCCATCAATAGCAAACCAGCGTTCATCCGGATAATGCACAAATTCGCTGTTACTGTGCTGTTCACCCAGATAGAAGTCCGCAAAGAAATAATTGCAGCTCAGGCGCTCAAAATATTCACCCAGTGCGCTGGCCAGACAGGCTTTTTCGCTGCTGCCTTTGCCATTGGTAAACATCAGCGGGCAGGTTTTGTCGCGGATATGCACCGAATACACATTGCTGACCGGATTCAGCCAGGAGGCTTCTTCGATATCAAAGCCAAATGATTTTAATTTGGCTTGCATGGTGGCGATGCTGGATTCCAGATCGCTGTCTTTGCCTTTGATAAACGTTTTTTCAGTCATGGTATTTTCTCTGGAGATAAAAAAGCCCCCAAACAAGGAGGCTTTATCTGCAAATAAGCAGATTTGGTTTTACATGATAACAGCTCGCCGAATTTGCTTTTTTGTTAATACAATCAAGGATTGCTATTGACGTAATGTCAGCACCGCACCGACGATAACTGATGCGGCACCAGCAATGATGTACCACATGGTTTCATCAGTGAATCTGCCAGTGAAGCTTTCGGCCATTTGCTCGCCAAGTGATTGTGAGGCGTTATAGCCAAAAAACAATAAAATGACGCCGATGACTAATAAAACAATCCCTAAAACTTTGTTGTTGCCCATGGGTTAATCCTTTTAAACTTATGTTCTCCAGGGGTGATCAGGTAAATCACATACACCAATGGTTTCTACACCAGCGCGGGCGACCAGATCATCATTTTCGACGGAACTGCCACTGACACCGATGGCGCCCGACATAAAGCCTTCATCGTCGACAATCGGTACCCCGCCAGGAAAAGTAATCATGCCATCATTTGAATGTTCGATGCCATATCAAGGCTTACCCGGTTGGGACAGCTGACCAATTTCACCACTGGGCATGCCGAAATAAACCGCAGTGCAGGCTTTTTTGGTCGCAATATCAATACTGCCGACCCAGGCATCATCCATGCGATAGAAGGCTTTCAGTGCGCCGCCGGAATCAACGACGGCGATACACATGCGGGTTTCAGTTTGCTCGGCTTTTTTTAGTGCGCCGTCAATGGCTTTTTTGGCGGCTTCTGAAGTAACGTGCATGATTGAATCCCTTTGAATTTTTTGAACAGAATGGGTGAGCGGTTGATGCGGGTTTCTGACAGGCTGGATTAAGCTTTGCACTACAAGACACCAGCTCACACGGTGACTTATTTATGACAGCGATTGAGATAAATGCATTAACCTGCATCAACAATACTCAATACGCATAGTACAAAGCCGTTTAAGTCATCTGCTGACAGTCTGTTAGGCAGCATTTGAATTTCGACGGCGCCAGTCAGATTAAAATGTCTGCTGTCAGCAATATTTTGTTTTTGCACCTGAAAAAACAATCACTTGTCTGTACTAATCAACCCAAAAAGCGTATCCTTACGGCCCTTTGCAAATCAAAGAATTTATGGCCGGAAAACTTTTTATCAGAACCTTTGGCTGCCAGATGAACGAGTACGACTCGAACAAAATGGCCGAAGTGCTGGGTGCGTCACATCAACTGGAGCCGACCGAGATCGCCGAAGATGCCGACGTGTTGTTGCTCAATACCTGCTCAATTCGCGAAAAAGCCCAGGAAAAAGTATTCCACCAACTTGGCCGCTGGAAACGCTGGAAAGATAAAAAACCGCATCTGATCATTGGCGTCGGTGGCTGCGTGGCCAGTCAGGAAGGCGATGCGATCCGCAAACGCGCGCCCTGGGTCGATTTGGTGTTTGGCCCACAAACCCTGCATCGCTTGCCGGATATGCTTAACGAAGTCCGCAAAACCAATAAACCGGAAATTGATATCTCGTTTCCGGAAATCGAAAAGTTTGACCATTTGCCAGCACCGCGTGCTGACGGCCCGACGGCATTTGTGTCGATCATGGAAGGCTGCAGCAAATACTGTACATTCTGTGTGGTGCCTTATACCCGTGGTGAAGAAGTCAGCCGGCCGGCTGGCAGTATTTTGCGCGAAATCCGTCAATTGGCGGCGCAAGGCGTTCGGGAAGTCAATTTACTCGGTCAAAATGTTAATGCTTATCAGGGCATTATCGAAGGTGACGAAACCGCCGATTTGGCGCTACTGATCCATTATGTGGCGGCCATTGATGGCATTGAACGTATCCGCTTTACCACCTCGCATCCGGTGGAATTCTCTGACTCGCTGATACAGGCGTTTGCTGAAGTGCCAGCGCTGGTCAATCATTTACATCTGCCAGTCCAGTCCGGTTCTAACCGCATTTTGGCCATGATGAAACGTGGTCATACTGTTGCCCAATACGTTGAAAAAATACACCGCCTGAAAAAAATCCGCCCGAATTTGAGCATGTCCAGTGACTTTATCATTGGCTTTCCCAATGAGACCGAGCAGGATTTTAATGACACCATGGATTTGATTAACCAGATTGGTTTTGATCATTCCTTCAGCTTTATTTACAGCGCACGC
The DNA here is from genome assembly GCA_965659475.1 of Methylophaga sp. Lineage (GTDB taxonomy): Bacteria > Pseudomonadota > Gammaproteobacteria > Nitrosococcales > Methylophagaceae > Methylophaga. The sequence goes on along the minus strand of CBFHWI010000012.1, from coordinate 34,663 downwards.
CCGGGGACACCAGCAGCGATGTTTAGTGACGATGTCAGCGACGAGGTCAAAAAACAGCGGCTGCAAATTATGCAGGACCGGTTGCGTGAATTAGAAATGGACATCAGTAATGCCATGGTTGGCACGGTGCAGCGGGTGTTAGTCGAGCGAACAGCTCAGCGCTATGATGGTGAACTGGCTGGCCGCACCGAGAACAATCGCGTCGCCAATTTCCCCGGCGATGACACATTGATTGGAAAATTTGTTGATGTGCGAATTACTGAAGCACACAGCAACTCCTTGCGGGCAGAACTGCTTGCTGATAGCGTTATTCTTTAAGCCATTCTTGGAACTCTTTTGTGACCCAAACCCCTGCGTCAGTCGATAGCATTAGTTTTGAACTCAGCCCAGCGGATAATCCGCGCCTAGCCAACCTCTGCGGTCATCTGGACGAGCATTTACGGATGATGGAACGTGGTTTTGGCGTCGAAATCAATAACCGCGGCGTTAAATTCCAAATCATCGGCCATCCTGACAAGCTTAGCGATGTTCAGGATGTGCTTTATGGCTTGTATGCCGAAACGGCGCAAACAGTTTTGGCGCCGGAGCAGGTACATTTAGCGATTCGCGAAGTAGGTGGCACTGACACCAGTGATTTCGAGGCTGAAAAAGAAGTCACCATCAAAACCAAACGTGGCCTGGTCAAAGCGCGTGGTGACAATCAGCAAGAATATTTGCGCCGCATTATGACCCACGATATTAATTTTGGTGTCGGTCCGGCTGGTACCGGCAAAACCTACTTAGCGGTGGCTTGTGCCGTCGAAGCGCTGGAGCGGGATTTTGCGCGGCGCATTGTGTTGGTCAGGCCAGCAGTGGAAGCCGGTGAACGATTAGGCTTTTTACCCGGTGATTTGGCGCAAAAAGTGGACCCTTATCTCCGGCCATTATTTGATGCGCTTTATGAAATGCTGGGTTTTGAAAAGGTCGCCAAGCTGATAGAGCGAAATGTGATTGAAGTTGCGCCGTTGGCGTATATGCGTGGCCGGACGCTCAATGAAGCGTTTATTATTCTTGATGAAGCGCAAAACACCACTACCGAACAAATGAAAATGTTTTTGACGCGGCTCGGTTATAACTCGACGGCAGTGATCACCGGTGATATTACCCAGGTTGACTTGCCGTCAGCGCAACGCAGTGGATTACGTCATGCCATTGAAGTACTGAAAGGGGTTGAGGGGATTGGTTTTACCTTTTTTCAGGCCAAGGATGTGGTGCGCCATTCGCTGGTGCAAAAAGTGATTCTTGCTTACGATAAGGCTGAACGGAAACAGTGAACGTGTTCATTGATTTGCAACAGGCGGTCGATACACTGTATCCGGATTTGACGCAGTTCCAAAGTTGGGCTGAAGCTGCTTTGCAGGAAGTGGATGAAGATTGCGAGTTAAGTATTCGTATTGTCGATACCGGTGAAAGTCAGCAGTTAAATCGTGATTATCGTGGCAAAGACAAACCCACCAATGTTTTGTCTTTTCCGTTTGAATCACCGGTACCGTTGCAGCCAAAATTGCTTGGTGATTTGGTGATTTGTGCGCCAGTAGTGGCGAGCGAAGCAGCCCAGCAGGGCAAGCCAGAACTTCAGCATTGGGCACATTTAACAGTGCACGGTTGTCTGCATTTGCTGGGTTATGATCACATCAGCGACGATGATGCGACGCAAATGGAAGCGAAGGAAATTAATATTTTGCGGCAGTTTAATATTGAAAATCCCTATCTCGAATCGAGGGTATCACCATGAACGAGGGTCGACCGAGTCGCTCCAGTAGTCCGCAGTCCTGGGTCAAGCGACTGAGTAACTTATTTTTAGAGCCCAAAGATCAGGAGCAGCTGATCGACTTAATCCGCAGTGCTTCTGAGCGTCATATTCTCGATGCTGAAGCGTTGTCGATTGTCGAAGGCGCACTGAGTGTCTCACAAATGCAGGCGCGCGATATCATGATCCCGCGTTCGCAAGTGGTGATGGTGTCTCGTGATGCAGCCGCGGAAGAAACGCTGAAACTGGTGACTGAAACAGCTCACTCAAGATTTCCGGTCATTGATGATGATCGTGATGATGTGATCGGTATTTTGCTGGCCAAAGACTTGCTGACGGCGGTCGTGACGGCGGGTGAATTCAAATTTGATTTACGTGAACTGCTGCGCCCGGCGGTATTTATTCCGGAAAGCAAACGACTCAATGTGCTGCTGAGAGAATTCCGCGCCCGCCGCAATCATATGGCGATCGTGGTTGATGAATATGGCGGTGTTGCCGGTATTGTCACCATTGAAAATGTGTTGGAACAAATCGTCGGTGAAATAGAAGATGAGCATGATATCGACGATGATGCACCCATTTTGCAGCGCGATGAAAACACATACACCGTCAAGGCACTGACGCCGGTCGAAGACTTTAACGAGTTTTTTGAGGTGGAATGGAGCGACGACGATTTTGATACTGTTGGCGGCCATGTCGTTAATCAGTTTGGCCATTTACCGGGGCGTGGCGAACAAATCACTATCGATCGCTTTGAGTTCACCATTTTGCGGGCTGATAATCGCCGGGTGCACTTGATGCGAATGGTGGTCTTGCCGGAAACAACTGAAGCTGAAGCGGACACTGAATAATGTTTAGTGAACAGCGTAAAGGCTGGCGCGGGCCGGCAGGGACCTTGATGGCCTTGCTCGGTGGTGCAGTCTTGCCATTCGCATTTGCGCCGTTTTATGGGTACCCACTGGCGATTGTCAGTTTAATTTTATTGTTCGCCAGTTGGCGGGATGTTAGCCCTCATCAGGCGTTCAAACGTGGCTGGCTATTTGGCCTCGGCATGTTTGGTGTTGGTGTTTCCTGGATATATGTTGCCATCCACGAGTTTGGTCAGGCCAGTTGGCTGTTAGCCGTGGGTTTGACGTTCGGTTTTGTCGCATTTCTGGCCTTGCTGCCGGCCCTGTTGGGTTTTTTACTTAGATCGCTGCAAAAGAATCGCCTGATGGGCCCTGATTTTATTTTGTTATTGCCGGCTGGCTGGGTTGGCTTTGAGTGGTTTAAAAGCTGGTTCTTAAGCGGTTTTCCGTGGTTAGAAATCGGCACCGCACAAATTGATGGTCCGCTGGCCGGCGTCATTCCGGTCTTAGGTGTTTATGGCGCTTCCTGGCTGGTAGCGTTAACGGCGGGGTTATTGCTCACCGCCTGGATAAATAAACAGTGGTTGTGGCTGCTGCCGGCGATTTTAATCTGGCCTTCATCAACGATGCTTAATGATGTGCAGTGGACTGAGCCCAAAGGCGACCCGCTTCAAGTCAGTATGATTCAGGGCAATGTCGATCAGGCGATTAAATGGGATCCCGATCAGCTGCGGGAAACCCTGCAACTGTATGCCGGCCTCAGTGCCCAGCATTGGGATAGTGACCTGATTATCTGGCCGGAAAATGCCGCGACGGCGTTTTATCATCAAATTGATGAGGGTTTTTTACTGCCTTTGGCTGAACAAGCGGCTGCCAATAACAGCGAATTACTGGTTGGTTTGCCGGTGCTGGATGCTGATGGTGAGCGTTATTACAACAGTATGGCAAAGCTTGGTGAAGCGCCGGTGTTCTATCATAAAAAACAGCTGGTGCCGTTTGGTGATTATGTGCCGTTCGAAACGCTGCGTGGTTTGATAGCCTTTTTTGATCTGCCGATGTCACGCTTTGTGCCGGGGGCGGCGCAGCAACCATTGATAGAAGCTGCTGGCCAGAAGTTGGGTATCAGTATTTGTTATGAAGACGCGTTTACTAAAGAAGTGCGGTCAACGTTACCGGCTGCCAGTTTATTGGTAAATGCTACTAATAATGGCTGGTACGGCGACTCCTTTGCGCCACATCAGCATTTGCAGATCTCCCGTAGTCGGGCACTGGAAGGCGGCCGGCCGGTACTTCGGGTCACCACCAATGGGATTTCAGCGTTTATTGATCATAAAGGTCAATTGATCGAACAAAGTCCTCAATTTCAACAGGCTGTGATTACCGAAATAGTTCAGCCAAGGCAGGGCGCAACGCCTTATGTGCGTTTTGGCCAATGGCCTTTGATGGCATTGCTTTTGGTGTTGCTGGTGGGCTGGGCGTATTATCGGCTTTCTTACCGGCGTGATGTGTTCTGATAATCCATGCAATTACTGACAATACAGCGGATTTTGGGGATTTTACTGACATTGTTCAGTATCACCATGTTGCCGCCAATTTTGGTGTCCTGGTTGTATCACGATGGTGAAGCAACCGCTTTTATTACCGCTTTCGGCCTGTTGCTAACTATTGGTGCATTGTTATGGCTGCCGGCCCGGCACCACCGTAAAGAGCTAAAAATCCGCGACGGTTTTATCGTCGTGGTGATGTTCTGGCTGGCGCTGGGCTTTTCGGGATCTTTACCGTTTTTCTTGTCGACTAATCCGTTGATGAGTGTGACGGACGCGGTATTCGAATCAATGTCCGGTTTGACGACTACCGGTTCGACGGTGTTAACCGGCTTGGATGATTTACCAAAATCTATTTTGTTTTACCGGCAATTTTTGCAATGGCTGGGTGGTATGGGGATCGTGGTATTGGCGGTGGCAATTCTGCCGCTGTTAGGGGTCGGTGGTATGCAGTTATACCGCGCAGAAACCCCGGGTCCGATGAAAGACGCCAAGTTAACGCCGCGGATCACCGAAACGGCCAAAGCACTGTGGTATATCTATATGAGCCTGACTATTGCCTGTGCCGTGGCTTATCACTGGGCAGGTATGGGTTGGTTTGATGCTATCAGTCACAGTTTTTCAACGGTGGCCATTGGCGGATTTTCGACGCATGACGCCAGCATGGGTTATTTCAATAGCGGCACCATTGAAATGATTGCCGTGATTTTTATGCTGATTTCGGCATTGAACTTTTCTCTGCATTTTCTGGCTTGGCGTAACCGCAGCGTTAAACATTATTGGCGTGATTCTGAATTACGGGTATTTATTAGCATCATGGTCGTGGTATCACTGGTCACGTTTATTTATCTGATGATAACTGCGACTGTTGACGATACCCCACTGGCAGCGCGCCAGGCGATTTTTCAGACAGTCTCAATTGGCACCACATCAGGGTTTTCAACGGCAGATTTTGCCTATTGGCCGGGCTTTTTACCGATACTGCTGTTGTTTACCAGTTATATCGGTGGTTGTGCGTTTTCTACCGCCGGTGGTATGAAAGTTATTCGTGTCATGCTGTTATTTAAGCAGGGTTACCGGGAAGTGTTGCGGTTGATCCATCCCAATGGTGTATTTGCTATTCGGGTCAATGGTAAAGCGCTGCCCGCCAAGGTGGTTGGGGCGGTTTGGGGCTTTTTTGCCCTATATGTATTTTGTTTCGCGATTATGCATTTGGCATTGATGTCGACCGGTCTGGATGTCGTGACCTCATTTTCGGCAGTCACCGCTTGTCTGAATAACCTTGGTCCGGGCCTTGGTGAGGTGTCAGCTAATTTCAGTAATATTAATAACACCTCAAAGTGGATTTTGTGTGTGGCAATGCTGCTGGGGCGTCTGGAGATTTTTACCCTGTTGGTGTTACTGACGCCGGCATTTTGGCGGCGCTAGTTAAGAGTGTCCGATGCGCAGCAAAAATGGGATGCGCGTTACCAGCAACATGATGGTGACTGGCCAGCCGCCGCTGACGTGTTAACGCAAAATCAGCATTTATTACCGGATAGCGGCAGCGCACTGGATTTGGCCTGTGGCCTGGGCGGCAATGCATTATTGTTGGCAAAGGCTGGTTTAGCGGTGACTGCCCAGGATGTTTCGCCGGTCGCCATTGATAATTTAGAGCTTATGGCACAAAAGCTGGCGCTGCAAATGAATGCTGAGGTGCGCGATGTGTTGGTTACGCCCCCAGCAGCGGCGCAATATGATGTCATCGTCGTAAGTTATTATTTAGAAAGGGCATTGGCGCCGGCAATAATGCATGCTCTGAAACCCGGCGGCTTATTGTTTTATCAAACTTGGTGCCGCCAGAAAGTCGCAGATAAGGGGCCGGCTAACCCGGATTATCTGCTGGCGGATAATGAATTGTTAACGTTGTTTGCCGGTTTAAAGTTGCGCGTTTACCGTGAAGAAGCTTTGCTGGGTGATAAATCGCAGGGATTTCGGAACGTTGCAATGCTGGTGGCAGAGCGCTGTGCTTAACAACTGTTGTTGGTTTCGGTCAAATTAAACTTGCTGATTACTATAGGGATCAGTAAAATTACGCGGTTCTAAAGCAGCAAACGCCCAGCGCGTGTTTTGGCAAACCTAAAATTGCGAGAAAATAATATGAAAGCGGATATCCATCCAGAGTATAGTGAAATCAATGTTACCTGTAGTTGCGGTAGCAGCTTCAAAACCCGTTCTACCCGCGCTGGTGATCTGACGCTGGATGTTTGTTCAGAATGTCATCCGTTTTATACCGGCAAACAAAAAATGCTGGACAGCGCAGGCCGCGTAGATAAATTCCGTCAAAAATACGGAAAATAATCTAAGGGGCAATGCCCGTATGAATACCATCCGTCATTTTTTTGAACATCTTTTTTCAAAATCATGGGGATTAACAAGCCTCTGTCGACCGGCAGGGGCTTTGTTGTTTTTGGGGCTAATATCCTGTGCGCAAAACCCTGTGACCGGGAAACAAGACTTTGTCATGTTCAGCGAAGACAAAGAGTTGGCTCTGGGGCGCGAATACCATCCGCAAATCATCAAAGAATATGGCCGCTATGAAGACGAAACACTGCAAGCGTATGTGCAAGCGGTTGGTGAGCGGGTCGCAGCCATCAGCCATCGTAAGGATCTGGTTTATCGCTTTACGGTATTGGATTCGCCGGTGGTTAATGCTTTTGCGCTGCCGGGCGGTTATTTGTACATTACCCGCGGCTTGATGGCTTATCTGAATTCAGAAGCAGAACTGGCGGCGGTGTTAGGCCATGAGATCGGTCACGTCACAGCGCGTCATGGTGTTCGGCAACAAAGTGCCTCGCAAGCAGCAAGTCTTGGTTATACATTGGGTTCATTGTTTTTGCCGGGGCTGCGTAATGTGGGTGCGCAAAATATTTTTAATATGCTGGGCGGCGCGTTGCTCAGTGGTTATGGCCGTGAACATGAGCTGGAATCTGACCGTCTGGGCGCCGAATATCTGGCAAAAAGTGGCTATGACCCGCAGGCAATGATCGAAGTGATTGGTGTCTTGAAAGATCAATCGGTATTTGCAGAAGCAGAGGCAAAAAAGAAAGGCCAGGAATATCAGGGCTATCACGGCGTATTTGCCAGTCACCCGGATAATGACACCCGTTTGCAGGAAGTTGTTGCTTCTGCTGATCAGTACTTATCAACCACCGGTGGTGAAGTCGGCGAACAGGCCTATATGGCCCGTGTTGATGGCATGGTGTTTGGTGATAGCGAAAAGCAGGGCATTCGTTCGGGCCGGGATTTTTATCATGCTGAAATGCAATTTGCGCTGCAATTTCCACAAGACTGGCATATTCAGAATAACCCTGGCAGCTTGCAAGCCGTGTCGCCGCAAGGTCGGGCATTTATCGAAATGGGTGCCAGTGATTTAAATCGCAAGCAAACGCCTGCAGCGTTTATTCGTGACCGGATGAAAGTTAATAATCTGCGTGAGGGTCGTAGCTTCAATACGAATGGTTTGGAAGGTTATACCGGTATTACTGAACAAGAAGGCAAATTACTGCGTATAGCGGTGCTGTATTTGCGTGATCAGGCATTTATCTTTATCGGTGGTGCCAAAGATAACCGTGAGTTTGGCCAGTTTGATCAGGATTTTCTGGTCACGGCTAATAGTTTGCATGCTTTGCGCGATGATGAGCGACAGCTTGCACAAGCGAAGCGGATTGAAGTGGTACGCGCTACCGAATCGGACAGTTATGACAAGTGGGCGCAAAATTCCCGCATCAGCAATAGCCCTTTGCAGCAGTTACAGTTACTTAATGGCGATTACCCCAATAAGTCCTTGCAGGCGGGCCGCCTGGTTAAACGGGTAAGATAGCTTAGGCAGGAAGCTTCCCTTCATAACGGTCTCGCAGCTGTTATTACCCACGAAAGCTTCTGCCGTTTATCGTTAACTAGAATAAATCGATTAACGAGTCATCTTGACCAGAACTGTTATCACCATATGATTGCGAGCGACCCTCTGCCGGCACTTCATCAGCCTTGAAGGTCTCGAAAATCGCTTTTTCGCTTTCAGGCCGCGCCAGCAAGCCAGTTTCCGGATTAATCCGGACAGTAACCATATCGACAGGCGGAATTAATTCCGCTTCCGGCACATTACGCAGCGCCTCACGCATAAAATCAATCCACATGGGTAGCGCCGCACGGCCACCCGTTTCGAAACGGCCAAGATTACGTGGATTATCAAAGCCGACCCAGCTGATGGCTACTAATTCCGGGTGAAAACCATTAAACCAAGCATCAACCTGTTCATTGGTCGTACCGGTTTTGCCGGCCAAATCATTACGACCTAAACTGCGCGCCTGACGACCCGTACCAAAACGTACGACATCACGCAGCATGCTGTTCATTAAGTAGGCATTTTGCGCTGGGATTACCCGTTCTGCGGGCTTAAATCCCATCCATGAATTGGCTGATGCTTGCTCGGTATCGACATCAATACTGGCTGGTTTGTCGATGGGCGCGATGCAGGTTTCACAAACGGTGTAAGGCTCTGCTGCTCTGACAATATTGCCGTCAGCATCTTCAATATGTTTTATGATGTAGGGCTTAACCAGATAGCCGCCATTGGCGAAAACGGCGTAGGCGGTGGCCATATCCATAGGTGCCGCACTGCCACTACCCAATGCCAGTGATAAATTTTTGGGTAACTGATCCGCATTAAAACCAAAGCGTTGCACATAATCAATGACATTGTTTATGCCGATATCGCGCATTAAACGAATTGAAACCAGATTTCGGGAATAGGTCAATGCTTCACGTAAACGGGTTGGACCGTAAAATTGTCCACTGTAATTTTCCGGACGCCAGATGTTTTCTAAGCCAACATCGTCGAACACCACCGGTGCATCATTGATGATGCTGGCAGCGTTATAGCCATTTTCCAGTGAGGCAGAATACAAAAACGGTTTAAAACCAGAACCTGGCTGACGTTTTGATTGCATGACCCGGTTAAATTTATTGTGGAAGAAATCAAAACCGCCCTGCAAAGCTGTCACTGCACCGTCAAACGGTGATAAAGCGACCATTGCGCCTTCAACTTCCGGGATCTGGGCTAACTGCCAGTTTAGTTCGTCATCTTGCCGTAAATAGACCACGTCGCCCTTAGCCAGCACATCACTGATTTTCTCAGGCTTCTTGCCAAGACTATGGGTGCTCAGCTGTGGTTGCGCCCAAGACACTGCGGCAAAAGGCACACTGATTTCACCAATGCGGCGGATATAAACACTGGCTTCGGCTGCTTCATCATCAACAGCCAATACCAGCGCAGCACGCAGCGTGCCTACCGATTGAAAGGTGTCTAGCAGTTGTTCTGCCTTTTCGGCATCCGGAATATCGGTAAACTCAATTTTCTTAATGGCGCCGCGATAGCCGTGACGGCGGTCATAAGCCAGCAAGGCATCTTGCAGCGCTTTAGTTGCCGCGCGCTGATGCACTGCATTTATGGTGGTATGCACCTCAATGCCGTCGGTATATAGATTCTCACCATATTCATCAATCAGACTGGTTCGTACCATTTCAGCAACATAGGGTGCATAAACTTCGATATCGCGACTGTGATAGCGCACGTTGACCATTTCATTAATAGCGGCTTCATATTGGTGTTTATCAATAAAGCCAACAGCCAGCATGCGGCTCAAGACATAATTTCGCCGGTCTAATGCACGTTGGGGATTAGCGATTGGATTTGAGGCCGAGGGGGCTTTTGGCAGGCCGGCAATCATCGCCATTTCGGCAAGAGTCATTTGATCCAGTGTTTTGCCGTAATACACATCGGCGGCAGCGCCCACACCGTATGCACGGCTGCCAAGATAAATTTTATTTAGATATAGGGTCAGAATTTCTTCTTTGGACAGCGTTTGCTCAATTTCCAGCGCTAAGATGATTTCATTGAGTTTGCGCAAGTATGTTTTTTCGGGGCTCAGGAAAAAGTTTCTGGCGACCTGCATGGTGATGGTGCTGCCGCCCTGGGTTTTTTCGCCAGTGATAGCCAACGAGTATGCCGCGCGGATAAGGCCTTTATAATCAACACCGGGATGCTCAAAGAAACGGTCATCTTCGGCAGCCAGAAAAGCATCGATCAATTGTGGGGGGATTGACTCAAATTTAGCAGGAATACGGCGCTTTTCACCAAATTCGGCCATGATCAGTCCTTCGCTGCTATAAATGCGCATGGGAATTTGCAACCGCACCTTCCTAAGTTCCTCCGCATCAGGTAACTTAGGGGCTAATAAAAAGTAGACGACAGCAATACTCGCTACACCAACAAGAAATAGGGTAAACAGTACGCTCAGCAGACGGAACAAAAATCTCGACATAAGGGTATTTCGGGATCGCATAAAAATTGTTAATAGAGTATATATAAAGCCAAGGATAAAACCAGTGCGTAAGGCAGGTGCTTGTTAAAGAACATTTTTTATTGACATCTAGCTTATTGTTAATAAACTACTTTAACTAGCACAGGTAAGTGATGCATTTGAATCGGTTCGACCGGTATTGAGGCGAGTCATGTTTGGACGGAAAAAAACTCCCCTGCTAGGGATAGATATCAGCTCTTCAGTCGTAAAAATACTTGAGCTGCACAAAAAGGGCGACCGCTTCCAGGTTGAATCCTACGCTGTAGAGCCACTACCCGTTAATGCGGTTGTTGAGGGCCGGATTGAAAATGGTGATGAAGTCGCGGGCGCTATTAAACGCGCTGTGAAACGCGCAGGTTCCAAAGCCAAGGAAGCTGCTGTCGCGGTTTCTGCCAATGCCGCAATCACCAAAACAGTATCTTTTCCAGCTTCATTATCTGAGCGTGAGCTTGAAGAAAATGTCATGTTTGAAGCCGAAAACTATATTCCCTACCCCTTGGAAGAGGTGCGACTCGACTTCGAAGTGTTGGGTACGTCGGCCGTTGATGTTGACGCACTGGATGTTTTACTGGCCGCATCGCGCCGTGAAAATGTTGATGCCCGCACTGAGGTGGTTGAGAAGGCTGGTTTAAAGCCCAAGCTGGTCGATGTTGAGGCGTACACAATGGAAAATGCCTTTTCACTGATTGCTGAGCAATTACCGCATCATGGTCAAGGCTTAACGGTTGCCGTTGCTGACGTCGGTGCAACCGTAACCACCCTGCATGTGTTGGTGGATGGCAAAATTGTATTCACCCGAGAACAAACCTTCGGTGGCCGAATGCTCACCGAAGATATTGAACGTCATTACGGCATGTCCTATCAAGAGGCCGGTCGTGCCAAAAAAGATCCATCCAGTTTGCCGGATGACTATTTGCCTAAGGTGTTGGAACCATTCAAGCGCTCAATGACCATGACGGTCACGCGTGCGCTGCAATTTTTCTTTTCGGCATCCAGTCAATATCAATCAATCGACCATATTATTTTGGCAGGTGGCTGTGCCTCGATTAAAGGTGTCGGTGCCATGATTGAGGCGGAAACCGGTACCTCTACATCAATTGCCAATCCCTTTGCCGATATGATTATTGCGCCGCGCATCAAAGTACAGGCGCTCAGTAATGATGCACCATCGATGATGATTGCATGTGGGCTGGCCATGAGGAGCTTTGACTGATGGCGCATATCAACCTACTCCCCTGGCGTGAAGCCCACCGGCAAGATCGGCAGCAACAGTTTTATGTGGCTTTGGTGGCTGGGCTGTTATTTGCACTGGCGGTTTTATATTTTGCTACTGCTTTTGCAAATGGTCTGATTGAACAACAAAACAGCCGCAATGCCTATTTGCAGCAAGAGATCGCCAAGCTCGATAAAATCATCAAAGAAATTGAGAATCTGGAAAAAGCGCGCGAAAAATTGGTGGCGCGCATGCAGGTAATTCAAGAGTTGCAGCGTAGCCGACCGAAAGTTGTTAGGGTCTTTGATTCTTTGGTGCGTACGGTGCCAGAGGGCATTCATCTGGAAACCGTTAATCGGCAGGGTGATGTGCTGACCTTACAAGGTGTTGCACAAAGCAACGCGCGGGTGTCGGTGTTGATGCGCCAGTTAGATGGCGATCAGGAGTTTAATGAATCCAAGCTGCGCGTTGTGCAGCGAACGTCCACCCGTGATGATGCGATTCGTAAATTTACCCTGGATGTTGACGAGAGTAAGCCCGTTAAAAATGGGGAGGCAGAATAATGGAATTATCCTCATTATCTGATCTGGACTTTAATGAAAGCGGCGAATGGCCGTTATCCATTAAAGTTGTTGCCATCATGCTGATTTGCCTAGTGGTCTGGGGAGCGGGTTATTATTTTATCATTAAAGACAAACGCGCCGAACTGGCAACTTTAGAGCAAAAAGAGATCGCGTTGCGGCAAAGTTTTGAAACCAAACAAGCCAAGGCGATCAATCTTGAAGCCTACAAAGAGCAGATGAAAGAAATGGAAGTCGTTTTTGCAGGCATGTTGCAGCAATTGCCGCGCAAAAATGAAGTTGCCGACTTGCTGGTGGATATTTCTCGTACCGGTTTGATTAATGGTCTTGAGTTTGAGCTGTTCAAGCCAGAAGGTGAGCGGCCGGTGGATTTTTATGCAGAACTGCCGATAACTATGCGGCTAACCGGTAAATATCATCAGTTTGGCGAATTTGTCAGTGGGGTGGCGGCTTTACCGAGAATAGTCACTCTGCACAATTTCAAAGTGGGACCGTTAAATAAAAACACTGGCACGATGACGATGGATGTAACGGCCAAGACTTATCGTTATTTTGATGAGCAAGATCAATGATGGGGGCCACTATGAATTTGAATGTTTTCCGGCCTTTCAGTTTAATGTTGATTATGCTTGGCGCCATGCTGACCAGTGGCTGCCAACCAGAAAAAGAAGATTTGCCGACTTATATTGCCAAGGTGAAAGCGCAAGCGCAGCCTGACATACCGCCGATTCCTGTGATGAAGCCTTATGAAACATTTGAATACGCGGCTGCCGAGCTTCGGGATCCCTTTGTCCCGACAGTGATTGATGTGCCGGTAGAATTGCCTGATACCATAGTAAGCAATGGCATTCAGCCGGATACCAATCGCCGCAAAGAAGCGTTGGAGTTTTTTGCATTACAAGATTTGCAGTTCGTTGGCACACTGGAGCAGGACACCATTTGGGCATTAATTCGGGCGCCTGACAGCGTGATACATAAAGTCCGTATCGGTAATTACATGGGTAATAATTTCGGCCAGGTGCTAGCTATCAGTGACAGCGAATTAAAATTGAAAGAGATCGTGCCAGATGGCACTGGTTATGTTGAACGTGAAACATCTCTTTCTGTGGTAGAGATCAACTAAAGGCCATTTCGACATGACTAGCAGAGACGTAATGACAATGGACAGACAGCAACTCATGGTGCCCCGGCTTTTGTGGGGTAATGATAAACGTCTAAGCTTTGGTGGACTTGGCTTGCTACTCACGATGTGGCTGACAGCGACGGCTGCTCAGGCTACCGATCTTCAAGATGTAGATTTCACCACTTTGCCAGGCGACAAAGCTCAGGTGACGCTGACTTTCTCTGAAGCAGTCGATGCGCCGGAAAGCTTTGCCACCGATGAGCCCGCGCGGATAGTGCTTGATTTTAATGGCGTCAAAAACAAGCTCAGCGAACGTACCCAACAAATTAATAGCGGTGAAACCCGCAGTATCGCTACCGTAGAAGCGGGTGACCGTACCCGTATGGTTATTAATTTGTTGCGTAAAATTCCTTATGAAATTGCTTCCAGCGGTAATACCGTCAAAATCACGCTGAATGGTAATGCGCCGCAAATGTCGACCAGCAAGGCGCGTGGCAGTGCTGTTGCCATGACCGGTAATCAGGTGACCGATATCGATTTTCGTCGTGGTGAAGAGGGCGAAGCGCGCGTCATTATTGATATGTCTGCTGCCGGTGCGGCCGTTGATGTGCGTCAGGAACGTGATACGGTCGTAGTGGAAATCCCCGGTGTCAGCTTGCCGGATAAATTACATCGCCGTCTGGATGTGGTTGATTTCGCCACGCCAGTGTCATTGATTGATTCAGAACAAAGCCGTGATGGCACCACCCTGACCCTGACCACAAATCGTGACTTTGAGCATCTGTCTTATCAGTCTGATAATCAACTGGTCGTTGAAGTTAAAGCACGTGATACTCAATCACAGGTGGATCGTAGTGGTGAGCAGCAAGGTTATTCCGGTGAGAAATTATCGTTAAATTTCCAGAATATTGAAGTTCGCGCGGTGTTGCAGTTGCTGGCCGATTTTAATGGCATGAACCTGGTGACCAGTGACACAGTGACCGGCAACCTGACTTTGCGTTTGAAAAATGTTCCGTGGGATCAGGCGCTGGATATTATTTTAAAAACCAAAGGCTTGGCGATGCGCCAAAATGGTAATGTCATGTTGATTGCACCCGCTGCCGAAATTGCCGCGCGTGAAAAGCAGGAACTGGAATCCAAAAAACAACTGGTTGAATTGCAACCGCTATATTCTGAAATTATCGAAGTTAACTTTGCCAAGGCAGATGAATTAGCGGCCATTTTAACCAGTACACAGGGCGACTCTGCCGACGGCAAAGGTGGCTTTTTATCTGAGCGTGGCAGTGTGGTTGTAGATGCCCGTACCAACTCGTTATTACTGCGGGATACCGCCGATCAATTAGTCGCTGTTCAAAAACTGATTGAGCAATTGGATATTCCGGTTCGTCAGGTACTGATTGAGTCACGAATTGTTATTGCCAATAACGATTTCAGTAAAGAATTAGGTGTGCGTTTTGGTGCTTCAGCACGCAGTCGGACATTGGGTGCTGGTACTTCTGGGAATTTGGAAGACCTGTCTGTTACCGAAGGCAACAGTAATCCAAATTTGGTTACCCCACCTACTGGGGAGCGTAATCTTGGTGGTGATGGACTAAACGTTAACTTACCGGTTAACAATCCTTCAGGTAATATTGCGCTGGCATTGGCCAAACTGCCAATGGGTATGATTTTGGAGTTAGAACTGTCTGCGATGCAGGAAGAAGGCCGTGGGGAAGTGATTTCCAGTCCACGGGTCATTACCTCTAACCAGAAGCAAGCAACTATCGAACAAGGTACCGAAATTCCGTATCAGGAAGCGTCATCCAGTGGTGCCACCTCGGTTTCATTTAAAGAAGCGGTGCTGAAACTGGACGTGACGCCACAAATTACCCCAGATGATCGTATTGTTATGGATCTGGAAGTGAATAAAGATGAAGTCGGTGAAATCTTTCTGGGTGTCCCCAGTATTGATACCCGCAGTGTCAAAACCCAAGTGCTGGTGGATAATGGCGAAACTGTAGTGCTGGGGGGCATCTATGAGCAAACCAAAAACCAAGGTGTACAACGTGTGCCATTCTTCGGTGACTTGCCATATGTTGGGGTTTTATTCCGCAATACCTTTAACGAAGATCGTCAGCGTGAACTGTTAGTATTCGTCACACCCAAAATCGTTAAAGAAGGTATGCAGTACTAGCGCTTCTAACTACGCTAAAATAGTAAGCCGGGCCTGTAAAGGTCCGGCTTTTTATCATTAAAAGTCCGGGAAACGCTGGTATTTGTGATTTCAGGTAATATATTTCTGATTGGACCAATGGGGGCCGGTAAATCGACGATCGGCCGGCAATTGGCAAAAAAATTGCGCCGCCGGTTTTGGGACAGTGACCGGGAGATCGAAGATCGTACCGGTGTGTCAATATCGTGGATCTTTGAGATGGAAGGTGAGGCAGGCTTTCGGGATCGCGAACAAAAAATGGTCGATGAACTGAGCGCCCTCGACAATGTGGTACTGGCAACCGGTGGTGGTGTCGTGTTGTCAGCATCTAACCGGCATTTATTGGCGGATCGTGGCACAGTTGTGTATCTCGCTGCCAGACCAGAACAGTTATACCGGCGTATGGCGCGTGATAAGAGTAGGCCCTTATTACAAACCGGCGATAAACGTCAACAAATCAAACAATTAATGGCGCAGCGAGATCCGCTGTATCGGGAAATTGCCGATATTATCGTTGTCACTGGTGAGCAGTCAGTGCAGCGAACAGTGAATGAAGTGATCCGGCAATTGGAACAAATGGAAAAAGAAAATACAACATGATGAAAACCCTGCACGTTGCGCTTGGCGAACGTAGTTATCCGATTTATATCGGTGAACAGCTGTTGTCAGAACCGGATCTGTTTACTGCCCACATCAAAGCTAAAGAAGTGCTGATTGTCACCAATGAAACGGTGGCCCCATTATATTTGGATGACATTAAGTCTGCTTTATCAGCCTATAGACTGGAAACGGTGATTTTGCCCGACGGCGAGCAATATAAAACATTGGAAATCATGCAGCGGATTTTTGATGGTTTGTTGCAGGCCAGAATGTCACGTCAGGCAACGATTATTGCTTTGGGCGGCGGTGTTATCGGCGATATGGCTGGTTTTGCTGCAGCTTGTTATCAGCGCGGTGTGCCATTTATTCAGGTGCCAACGACTTTATTATCCCAAGTTGACTCATCAGTTGGTGGTAAAACAGCGGTTAATCATCCACTGGGTAAAAATATGATTGGCGCTTTTTATCAACCGCAATGCGTATTTGCCGATATCAGCACGTTAAAGACGTTGGATAATCGTCAGTTCGCTGCCGGTCTGGCCGAAGTCATAAAATACGGTTTGATCAATGACGCTGAGTTTTTTGACTGGCTGGAAGCCAATATGGCTGGATTAGTTGCCAGGCAACCTGAATTATTGGCGCAGGCAATTGCGCTGTCCTGTCAGGATAAAGCCGATATTGTCGCTGCCGATGAACGTGAACAGGGTGTCCGGGCTCTATTAAATCTGGGGCATACTTTTGGCCACGCTATTGAAACTGGCTGCGGTTATGGTGTGGTGTTACATGGTGAAGCCATTGCTATTGGTATGGCAATGGCGGCCGATTTGTCTGAGCGCCTCGGCTGGCTGGATATAACAACCGTCGAGCGTATCAAAGCCGTATTAACATCGGCGGGTTTACCAGTGATTGTTCCGTCTGAAATGACTGCTAGTCGTTTCATGGATTTGATGGCTGTTGATAAAAAAGTCCAGGATGGTGCGATTCGCTTAATTTTGCTGAAAGCCATTGGTCAAGCGGTTATTAGCGATGATTATCTGCCGGCGCAACTGGCGGCAACTTTGGATGCTTTCTGCTAAGGCAAGACTGATGACGGAAATGCACGCCACTGCCGAACCTGCTTACCTCGACCGTCTCGCGCTGCATAGTAATCCATTTAGCCGGCAGAACCTGCCTGGTGCTTTTTTTGCTGGTCGGCAAACCAGCCAACGGTTGAATCTCATTTTGCATTTATTGTGAAGCAGCAGCCAAATCAGTGTGCTCACCGCACCTGACGGTTATGGTAAGTCGATGTTATTGTCGGCTTTGCAACAACGCGGTGGTGAGGATTTACGTTTTTGTCTGGTGTCTGCCAGTCATCACAGTAATCTACCGCAGATCACGCAGCATTGTTTGCAGGCATTTGGCGCCACCGGCGATAGTCAATTGGGCGGAGATCAACAGCAACTGTTACGTCAGCGCTTGCAACAGTTGCTGCAAATTCAAGTGACGCCAGTACTACTGATTGATGATGCCGAACAGCTCGATAATAGCGTCCAGCAGCAATTGGCCACTTGGTTACATTGGCAACATGAAGGGCAATATTTATTGCATGCGGTGGTAACGAGTAACAAAGCTTCAGCATTGCAACACCTGCGCAATGAACGCTTCCAGGATTTGGATGTACTGCCGCTGGCTGAGGATGAAATTAACGGTTATTTACAGCAACGGTTGCAGGCGGCTGGCTGGCAGGATGATTTGCCGTTTACTGAAAAACAATTGCAGCGCATTGCCTGACGCAGTATAGGTATTCCGTCGGCAATCAATCATCAGGCGCACCAGCGTTTGCTAGGGGTGAACAGAAGCTGGCAACTGCCCAATCTGCCGGTCTGGTTTCGATGGTTGCCCGTGTTGCCGGTGCTGGTTGCGTTAGTTTTAATCCTGATTTTTCAGCAAAACATAAATGATTGGTTGAATCAGAACTGGGATGAGCCTGACGAGACGATTACTGAACTGCCGGCAGAACCCGAGCTACCGATGGTGGTTGTCGAAGACAACACTGTCACCAGCAATGCGCAGGCCGAAAAACAAAACTTGATTGAACTGCTGGATGCATTAGAGGCCGAACAAGCATTGGAGATCGAAGCTGCCCCCGAAGAGACCACGGCTACTGACACAACACAATCTACCCTATCCGCGTCGGAACAAGTTTCAGAAAAAGATCAATCCGAGCCAGAAACAGCCGCACCAAATAACGATCAGCCAGCATCAGTGATCCCGCCATTTACGCCGCTTAATAAGATGCCGGAACAAAAAGCAACGATAGCGCCAACCACGGACGCTGCTTCGCCGAAATCAACCGACGCAAACCCATCTGCCAATAATCCGGAAAATGGTGCCAATGACGTACGTGATGCAGCCTGGATTCTGCAACAGAAACAATCCGCTTATACCTATCAGCTGATGGGTACCTGGGAGCGAGCTGCAGTTGATGACTTTATCGAAAAATATTCACTGACTGGTGATGTCTCAGTATTTGCCAGCATGAGAGAAAATAAAATTTGGTATGCCTTAATTTATGGTGTCTATGACTCTAGAAAAGCGGCGCTGGATGCCAACCGCCAATGGCATGCGCCACTGAACAGTATTTCAACGTGGTTGCGGCGCTTTGATGGTGTACAAACACAAATCAAAGAAAAGGCGACAGACGGGTAAAAATGGCATTCGCCTGACAATCCTTGTCAGCAAAAACCAGCCGATAATAATTTTGTTGTTTTAAACGTGTTTTAGAAATAACGCCGGTATCCAGCAAAGGCTGTAAATCGGCCGGATGTTGAAAACACACAATACCACTCTCAGACAACTGCAAATCAGCTACGTTACCGGCCAGTAAATCAGCCATTTTCCGGGCTTCGGCAAGCTTTGCGTTTAGATCCGTTTGCAGCGTTTTCAGGCCATTGTGTTGTAAGGTCAGCCACAACGGTAAAAAATTTTCGCCACCACGTGAGCCGACAATACGACTATCCGGTACTTGCTTCAGATAATCTGCGGCGGCAGAGATTTTTGGCAAAGTCTGGCGATAAAACAATAAACCACAAGGCCGCGGCTGGCCCAGTGATTTATGAGGGTCAAAACACAGCGAGTCGGCCTGACTGGCCGCCGTTAGCAACGCGGGATCATTCAATAAAGCCAAAAAACCGCCCCAGGCGGCATCAATATGCAACCAGCTTTGGTATTGCCCAGCCAGTTTTACCGCAGCTAACAATGGATCAATATGACCGCTGCCAGTGGTGCCGGCAGAGCCGATGACCGCCAGCGGTGGCTGTGCTTCGCAGGCTTCTTTTAATGCCGTGATCTCAAGCTGATGCTGTTCATTTGTTGGTAACAGCACCAGCTGTAAACCCAGTAAAGCGCAAGCTTTGCTAATCGAATAATGACAATTTTCACTGGCATAGACATGCGTGCGTGTGGGAGAGCGTTGTTTGGCCAGCCATAAAGCTTCCAGATTACCGACACTGCCGCCGGGGGTAAAATGGCCCAACGGAAAATTAAACTGCGCTGCCATATCAGCCAGTAGGCTTGTTTCAATTTGTTGTAACTGCGGATATAACTCTGCAGATAACAAATTGCCCTGATGTAATGTGGCAAGTAACTTTCCGGCAATGGCTGCCGGATATAACTGCCCCCCCATATGGGCAGCCTGATCATTTGATTGTCGCTGGTCGGCTTCAGCTAATAACCGATGACAAAACGATAGCGAAGTTCGGTCTAGTGTCAGTTCAAAAGTCGTCAGTAACTGCTCAAAACAGGTCAGCACTGAAGTCATGTCAGCGGTATCTGCCTGGATAGCCCATTGCTAATATCAACTTGCTGGATAAGACTGCAGGGCAAAGGCTGTCGTTGATATTGTTTGGCGAAATGTGCGTCGACAACACCCTGCTCAGACAAATCACTTATTTGCGCACTGCTAACCGCACAACGTTTGATCAGGATAAGCTGTGAGGCATTAGCTTGCTGTGCCAGCCATAACGCCAGACTATCAGCAGTGACCTGCCAGTTATGGGGTAAGTCAGCAGTCATCAATTGGCTGTCATCAGGTAACCATACCGACAGGCCTGTAGCTGGCAGCGGTTGGTCAGGCCGACTAAAAATGTGCGCACCAGGCAATAAATCAATGAGCAATAAAGCAAACTGACGAACGGCATTGATAGCCATTTGATGGGCCGTTTTATCCGAAAATCCATGATCCTGCTGTGCCTGCCGCACTAAATCGGCAAAAGGCCCGCCACCGGCTACCAGCACCACGGCCTGGTTTTCAGCAAAAGCAGAGATGCTGTGTAAGCAATCTGATAGTTGCGGGCTGTGATAGAGACTGCCGCCCAGTTTGATAACAGTCAGCATTAACGCAGCCGTTCGATTAAATCCAGCATCGCAGCGGCTTTATCAAGTACTTCCTGATGCTCGGCAGCACACTCAGAATCAGCGACAATGCCACCACCGGCCCAGAAACGCAGCCGGTTTTGATTAAAGACCAGTGTACGAATCGTGATATTGCTATCCATATTGCCATCAAAACCAATATAGGCAATGCTGCCGCAATAAACGCCGCGCCGGTGTGGTTCCAGTTCTTCGATGATTTGCATGGCACGTAATTTGGGTGCGCCGGTAATAGAACCACCGGGGAAGCAGGCCCGCAGCAAAGATACCGCGCTTTGTTCACTCGCTAATTGACCCGTAATGGTGCTGACTAAATGGTGTACAGTGGCAAAAGATTCCAGTGCAAAGGCTTTCGGTACGCGGATACTGCCGGGCACGCAGACTTTGCCCAGATCATTACGCAGCAGATCCACAATCATCAGATTTTCGGCACGATCTTTCAGGCTGTTTTGCAGGTCAACGGCATTTTGGGCATCTTGCGCGGTATTAACCAAATCCCGCGGCCGGGTGCCTTTAATCGGTTTGGTTTCAATACGTCGATCGCGTACAGATAACAAACGCTCTGGCGACGAGCTGAGAATACTGGCCTGAGGCATATCAAGAAACGCTGAAAAGGGCGCGGCATTGTGCTGTCTTAGTTGCCGATACGCGATCCACGGATCACCTTCAGCGTTAATTTCAAAGCGTTTGGCAAGGTTGACCTGATAACAATCGCCTTCCCGAATATAGTTTTGTATGCGCTGGAAAGCCTCAGCATATCCGGCATCATCAAGGTTGCAGTGCAGTTCGCCCTGCACGTTAAAATGCGTATCCAGCCGATTGTCTTGCTGAAACCGTCGAATCAGCTCCGGCCAGAAAGTTTGGGTATGCGGATCCATATCATGGCTGACTAACTGACAACGCTTTTGCTGATGATCAATCAGCAGTGCCCAGTCATAAATACCCACCGCCATTTCCGGCAGTTGTTCGGCATCTTTTGCCAGCGCTGGCAGCGTTTCAATGCGCCGGCCTAAATCATAGGCAAAATAACCGATAGCACCGCCGGTGAACGGTAAATCACTGGCGGCGGTCTTAAACTTGGCCAACTGCGCTGCCAACAATGCAAAAGGATCATCATTACTATTTTGCAGTGCCGCATCACGAAACTGGATTTGGGTGTCTTGATCTTGGGTTTGCAGACTGATGAATGGATCAGCACAGATAATATCAAAGCGACCGTTATGTTCAGTCAAACCGGCACTGTCCAGCATCACTGGCCATGGCAAATCGCGGATTTGCTCAAAATATACAGCACTGTCTGGCAGATAGGGTAAGTCGGTGCAGCGCAGGCTAGGATGAGTCATCAGTATATTTTACGCGAACTGAAGCCAGCCAAGAAGCGCCAATGCGCTGGCCGGTGCGGCAATGGCAGATGACTCACCAATTTGTAAATCAGCCATATCCAGATAAGGCCGCCCTGAGAGGGTTGCGATTTCGGCGACCAGAAAACGGCCAATTCCGGCGCCAATGACTGGTGTCTGTGTTGTTAGTGATATTTGCCTGTTAATGACCTGCTGGCAACTGGCGTAGATTTGCTGAATTTGCTGTTGGCCATACCACTGCGCCAACTGTTGCCAGTCACTGTCTGAATAATTTTCGGCATCACTACCGATCATACGTGCCAATCTCTGCCGGCAGTTAGCTGCTCCCCAGCTTTGTCCATCAGCGCTGCGATCGCTGATATTGTCAGGCAATTTATTAAGCAACCGCCAGATATCGGCAGTGTTAGCAAACACTTCATTAGCGACTTTCTGAAATTGTCCGGCAAACGGAATGTGCTGCGCCAGCGCCATTAATGGTGTCCGAATCACGCCGGTATAGACCAACTCACCGCTCTGTAGCCGGCCTTGATCAGTAAACGCCTGTAATTGTGGCTGGCCATCAGAGATAGCGATAATATCGGTAGTGGTACTGCCGATATCAATGAGCAAAGCGTCAGAATAATGTTTTGCCAGCCAACTGGCGGTCGCCAGCCAATTCATTGAGGCGACTTGTTGCCAGTGTTGTTTGGCGTCAATTAAACTCAGCCAGGTCTCAGATTGACTGAAAACCTGGCAGCTTTCTGCAGCTAAGTGTTCAGCAACTGCATTAAGAATATCGGTGACGCCTTGCTGACGATTGGCAAAACAATCGGCAGATTCGCCGGTCAGGGTAATAAAATGCCGATCCGCATGATTACCCAATTGGCTAAGCGCCTGACGAAATGAATCTGCTAAACCAGTAATGCCCTGCCACAGCGGACAAGCCAACTCGATACTATTAACCAACTGACCATGCTGATTACAGCGGGACACTTTAAGATGTGCGCCGCCAATATCCCAGCCTGAGAAGTGTATTGACTCAGCCATCCGCAACACCTTGTTTGATGATGCCAAGCGATTGATAAAGCAGTGCTGCCGGCGACAGCCCTAATTGTTGAAGCTGATTAAAGGAACTGGTTAAACGTGGATTTATATCGATAATTCGGGCCTGTTGTTCACTGATAAGCATATCGACACCAACAAATCCTGATAAGCCGGGCATAGCGAGCTGTAATTCATCGACCAGTATTTGCGCCTCGGCGTAGCTGAATTTTTCTGGATAAGGCACACCAACTTGGGAGCCATGATAGGAAAATTGCTGATCGATATTAATGAGCTGTTGATTCAGCGACAAGATCTGAACGTTTTGCTCAATAAACAGCGACAGGCTCATCGCTTGTCCATCATAAAAGGGCTGAACAATTTGTTGGCGACGCTCATTTGCAGACAATTTTTGCAGATAGTTCGCCGCGTGATTGGTCTCAGCAAAATAATAGGTCTCAACACAGCCGGCGCCATCGTTGGGTTTACAGACTATCGGGGCAGTGAATAACGGTTGATTTAACCAGTCGTCAGCACTTTGTGTCTCCACGGTTGGCAGATTATGTTGTTGTAAAAACTGACCACAGCGCCGTTTATCACTGCAAACAGCGATGGCTTCTGGCGAACTGCCCAGCAGCGTTTTACTGGCTTTTAATACGGCCTCAGCAAATTGCTGCAACACGCCGTTAGTTTCCGGGGCAATCAGTAAAAATAGGGTTTCGCTATTTAAACATTGTTGCCAAATCTGTTGATATTGTGTGCTGTTGGCTATCGGCAGATTTTGCGCACCGGGTAAATCGGCCAGTCTGTTATCACGTAAAGTAATGGGTTTGAAAGCGGTATTGGCGAGCATATCTTCGACAATTGCCCGTAACATGGCATCGCCTTCACGGGCGAGTTCGTCAGGCAATGTCTGTCCGTGTAAGGCACCGCTGGTAAAATGTTCGTAAACGATTATTTTCATTTTTTTAAAAGGCTGAGGTCAGGTGCAGATTATACCGGTCATTGATATGTTGCAGGGACAGGTCGTGTTGGCACAGGGTGGTCAGCGCGCAGACTATCCTTTATTAACTTCAGTGTTGACGCAGGCCACTGAACCGGTGGCGGTGATTGCAGATTTGTTGGCTTTTTATCGCTTTAAAACACTCTATATTGCTGATTTAGACAGTATTGAAGGCGCGCCGTTGGATAGTCAGTTTTATCAACAATTGGCGCAACAGTTTCCGGACTTACAGATTTGGTTGGACGCTGGTATTCGCAAAGTTCAGCAATTAAAAAAACAGCCGCCGGCCGACAATATCCGCTGGGTAGCCGGCAGTGAAACGCTGCCCTGTGTTTATGCTGCAGCGGAAATGGATGATTGGATTTTATCGTTGGATTTTCGCCATGGCCAACTATTGGGTGACGCCCGTTGGCTGACAGATGAGGCCGTCTGGCCGTTGCAAGTGATCGTAATGGATTTGGATGCCGTTGGCCGCGCAATGGGACCGGGTTATTCGCGATTAAAGCCGCTGATAGAACAACATCCACAACAAAAATGGATTGCATCAGGTGGTATTCGGGATCATCAGGATTTACAACAGCTATCGGCGATGGGTATCAGCGCGGCATTACTAGCCAGTGCTTTGCATAAAGGTCATATTACGGCTCAAGATCTGGCCGGATTAGAGATTAATCACGCATAAAAAAACCGCCCTCGTGAGGGCGGTTTCTTGTTTAGCAAAAACCAATCGGGCTTATTTAGCGCCGAATGGATGTTCGCTGGTTTTGTACTGAGCAACAACATCAGCCGCTTTTGGCTCACGTGCAATGGCACGTTTGATAGCTTCTTTAGTTGCACGGTAGTTCCAGTCTTGGATCTTCTGGTCGCTATCAGCAGTTGGTGAAATAAAGACACCGACGCAGATAAAGCAATCATCAGCTTCAGCAGCTGGAATAGTGCCATCTTCAACACATTCAGCAACGGCTAATGAAACACCACGTTGTGCTGGGCCGAACATTTGTACTGCTTGTTTCATGTTTTTGATTGTTACTTTGTTAAACATAACGGTCGCTGGTTTGACCATCAAGTTAGGAGCAACGACTGCCAACAGACCATTAACACCTTGTTTTTGGTCAGTCAGAGTGCGGCAGAACGCATCTTCGGCAGCTGAGCCACGTGGGCCCATCAATAAATCAATATGTGAGACGTTGTCTAAGTCACCATCTTCGATGACCAGAGATTCACCTACGAGTACGCGATCGATAACTGGCATGTTTTGTTTTCCTGTTCCAAAAAAATTGTCAAAAAGGCTCATTTTTTCCGCTCTTCTAGAAGCGGTTTATACGTAATAAAGGAACGTATCACCTGCTCAGCGCCGCACGCTATGTGCATTGAGCTACTGAAATTCTGTTGATGTCAGCCTGTGACAAAGCATGCAGCAATAACGCGGCTGCACTGATGTCGGCGGTAGTACCCGGATTGATGGCTAGACATTTTAATTGTTGGTCCCAGTCCCTGAGCTCGTCTTGCATAGAACGTAATGTGGTTATGTTATTCATTTTTGCAACAAATAATTGCGCCTGTTCTGAAACGATTTGAGCTTGCTGCCGAGAAAATTTACGGCTTATCAATGTGTCTGGAACACGAGATAGGACACTAAGATACGCGAAAGCAGTGGCCCATTCAACCTTTTCTCCACAGTTCAGATAATTTGTCAATTCCTTAAAGGCAATTTGCCATACCTCATTGTAATTATTGATATATTGCCGGGCGATGCTATCGCGATTCTGCGCCAAAAACATCGCTTCATACAGCGTCACGGTGGGTTTGCGGTGAATATCCTGCTCAGGTGCTTCACCCAGATTGCCGGCCTCGGCCATTTGAATAGCCTGATAACAGTCTTCGGCATCAGCAATGGTCAGATTTTTCAGCACAGTTGTCAGCGCCTTAGGTAACTCTGAAAAGTCGGAACACTGCCAGGCCGCCTGAATAATCGGTGCAAACAGTAAAATAATGCCCAGATTGGTATTGCAATCAACCACCTGACGGGTGGCAATAACCGACTGTAAAATCCGCTGACCAACGGTTAAATCCGGTGGCGACATGGCTGGTGCAATCGCCGCAGCACTTCGCAGAAAGTCATCTATTTGCATCTGATGGCCATCACTGTGTGGATTCACGTTACCGGGTTTGGGGGCGTTAACTTCTTGTTCGCAGGCCCAGCGAATACAATCAGATAGCTGTTGTTCAGACAGCATGATCAGGAATTGGTCGGCACTGAGTTTTTTCAATTCGAGCCGCCACCATGCGGGTAATGGGACCTGCAATATCAGCAGCGGTTGCCTGAAATAAACCTTTCCAGGCCGGTACGCTGTTCACTTCTAAAACACTGAACCGGCCATTGTGATCCTGGATTAAATCAACGCCGGCATAAGGCGCTTCAACGACGCGGCTTGCTGCCAGGGCTAAATCACGCATGTCATCAGTGACTGTCGCCGCAAAACATTGTGCGCCCTGCGCATAGTTTGTGATCCAGTGGCCGGAGCGGCGGGACATGGCTGCCACCAATTGATCATCAATGATCATCAAGCGCCAGTCCTGCCAGGCACCTTGCTTGGCGGGCAGCACATAACGTTGCAAATAAAACGCTTCGCCAACCGGTGTTATTAAATCCAACTGATCCAGGTCATCAATACGGATAATGCCTTTACCCTGGCAGCCAAATAACGGTTTCATGACTATTGAATAACCGGCAGCCAGCTCCCGGTGAATGATGTCAACCGCTTGCTGACGATCTTCACAGGCCCAGGTGGCCGGCGTATTTAACCCCGCCAAAGCTAAACGCAGCGAAGTGCGTGCCTTATCAACGGTCAGTTCAATAACATTTGCAGGATTCAGTACTGGCACGCCTAACTCAGCCAGCGTATGTAACACATCCATGCGTAACGTGATTTGTTCCAGACTGCCTGGCGCAATACCACGCACCAGCACGGCATCGGGTAATTGATCAGTAAACCCCGGGATATACAGCCGTTGTGGCAAGCTTAAATCAATCCGGCAAAACGCCAGATCGCTGTAAACCGTTTCGATGCCAAGCGCCGCAAAAGCCGACGTCAGCTGCTCGCTGTGCCAGCCGTGCGTATCATTAAAAATGGCGACGCGGGGTTTTTGCATACGCCCTTACAGGCCGAAAGATTGAGTCAGTAACTCGGCATTTAGCTCACCAGCGGTAAAGCTGTTGCCGGTTTGGGTGTTGGTAACGATAACTTTGGCCGGGCTGAATAACATCGGGTCGATTTTGAAAAAGTCGTATTCATAAGCTTTGAAAATTTCGCCAAACGGCCGGCCATAATCCGCCGACGTGTTGCTGGGCATTTTTTCAGCCAGCTCGCGGGCTTCATCATCACTGGCGTCAACAAATAAATGCACGCTACCGCCATAGAGGATGGCGTCATTGGTACGGCCCATACCGGTCATAAAATCACCACCGGGCGGTGCAACTGGCGTGCTGCCATAACCATCAACGATTTTTTCCAATGGGAAATGCACGGTATGCGCTTTATGTAAGGCGACTTCCAGCACCCGGATGGCAATTTGCATAACACCAGCCAAGCTGGTGGTTGGCGTCAGGATCAAGGTCAGGTTTTCGGGCTTGATACCACAGTTATCAGCGATCTTATCGGCAATAGCGACCGGTGGTAATTTATCGACTTCCAGAACAATGACTGTCGAATCAGCTTTATCCTGATAACCAAATTCTTTGAATAATTCCTCGCGCGCTGCCAACGCGCGACCGGGACCTGAACCTAAAGCAAAGAATTTCACATCGTCAGCTTTATGCGACAAACTCCAGCCGGCATATTGACTGCCAAGGCAACTGAGCACCGGGGTTTTGGCATGTACATTCACCGACCAGGGCCAGTTTGCAAAGCCACTTTGACTACCCATGGTCACAGTCGCCAGACCGCCCATGCAGATTTCGCCAATGCGCCGACCGGCTTCCAGACCACCCCGTGCGTTGATACCGGCATCAACCACCCGAGTACCATTACTGAGTGTGCTGATTTCCAGTTGCAACGCCTGTGCATCTTTTATTAAATCATCCAATAAAGGCTGACAAGCGGCGTTGACGCTGGTCCAGTTGGCAGAGAGCGTAGTCATCGACAAAATCCTGTGATTAATTCAAAACGGCATTATACGCGATGCATATTTGCCACGCAGTTCAGTCCGGATGGCGATAAGGCACTAATACGCTATCTATCACCTGCAAGCGGGCTTCTTTCAGCGCTTTGGCAATGGCCAAGCCTTGCAAGCCAGCTTTGATAAAGGCATCAGTTTTAACGGCCGATGCAGCATCAAAACAAGCCTGGAAAACAGCCTTCTCAGGCATTTCAGCGGTTTCGTAACCGGGCCGGCCACGAAAGTCTGCTTCTCCTGCCAGCAAATATTGGCGAAACCGCTCCGGCCGGCGAAAACTATCAAGTTTTTCAAATACGGCTAACACCGTCTCAGCAGACAGGGTAAATAAACGATGGACTTCGGTATGCAGTTCAGCGACTTTAACGGCCAGGGTTTGCATATCCCGCGGCACTTTTAATCGCTGGCAAAGTTGCTGAGTGAGCTTGATGCTGCGCGTTTCATGATCCTGATGGCTGGGCAAAATATCGGCAGGTGTTTCACCTTTACCTAGGTCATGACACAGTGAGGCAAACCGCACCGCCAGGTCATCGCTGAGTTTAGCGGCCTCGTCCAACACCAGCATGACATGCACGCCAGTATCGATTTCCGGATGCCATTTGGGATGTTGTGGCACACCAAACAGACGGTCAATTTCCGGAAACAGGATTGGCAAGGCGCCCACCTCGCGCAAGGTATAAAAAAACCGTGATGGGCTAGCTTCAGATAATGCCTTGGCGGTTTCCTGCCAAACCCGTTCAGCAACCAAATGATCTAACTCACCAGCATTGATCATCTGGCCAATCAGTTGCTTGGTGTCATCAGCGACCTGAAAACCAAAGCGGGCAGCAAATCTAGCTAACCTTAATACCCGTACCGGATCCTCAGCAAAAGCCGGTGATACATGGCGCAATAAACCGGCCTTTAAATCCTGCTGGCCACCGTACGGGTCAATAATATCGCCATCTTCAGTTTGCGCCATGGCATTGATGGTTAAGTCGCGGCGTTGTAAATCGTCTTCGAGACTGACATCGGGCGCGGCATAAAAAGCAAAGCCACGGTAACCAGGCGCGGTTTTTCGCTCGGTGCGGGCCAGTGCATATTCTTCATGGGTTTTCGGATGCAAAAACACCGGGAAATCTTTGCCAACCGGCCGGTAGCCTTGTGCCAGCATGGTTTGCGCATCAGCGCCCACGACCACCCAGTCGTGATCATTAACAGGCAGGCCAAGCAGTCGATCCCGGACACAGCCACCAACTTGATAAATATCCATCAGTGTTATTTACGACTTTCTGGGCGCACTGCTGGCATGCGCTCACTGAGCGGGATAATCGGCCGCTTCAACTGATAATCAAACGTCGCCGTATAGCTCATCACGGCACGGATGTAATGACGGGTTTCATTAAAGGGAATATTTTCCGCCCAGATATCGGCCGGCAACAGGCCTTTTTCCGGCAACCAGCGTTTTACCCGGTGTGGGCCCGCATTATAGGCGGCAGTCGCCAGCACCGGATTGGTTTGCATCTCTTCATAGACTATACGCAAATAACGGCTGCCGATTTCAATATTGCGCTGCGGGTTATACAGTTCGGCGTCCGATTTCAGTGGTTTATTCAGCAATTTTGCAGTGCTACGGCCGGTAGCGGGCATCACCTGCATCAAGCCCATCGCGCCTGCGTGTGATCGGGCGCTGGGATTAAAGGCACTCTCCTGACGGGCAATGGCCAATAGCCAGGCGACATCAAGTTTTTGATTCTTAGCCGCCAGAAGCATGTCTTCGCGATACAGTACCGGGAAGCGCTGCTCCAGCGCATCCCAATATTGGGCACGGCCAAGCAGGGCGATGGTTTGGTGATGCCAACCCCATTTGTGGGTCTCTAACGCTAATATCTGTAATTCACGGTTTGTTAAGTTGTTTTGCAGATAAAAGGCTTCGCGGCGCGCTTCCAAATCTTCGCCAATATGATAAAACTCATATAAACGCTGATAAGCCAGCGTGGACTGCAGTGCCGATAACTCAACTTGTTCCACGACAATCGGCCGCGGCGTCATACTATAGTCAGCGCCGAGTCGATCAGCGGCTAAAAATGCATAATAATCACGCTCGTTAATCAGCGTTCGCCAAATGGCCTGCGCAGCAGCTTTATCACCGGTTTTATCAAGACTGCGGGCTAACCAATATTGCCATCTGGTTTCCTGTTGGATGCTGTCATCAAGGCTGGCGATGGCGGCTTTGACTTCGGGCCAGTTTTGTTGCCACAGTGCGGCGCGTACCCGCCAAGGCTCGTTGGGCGTATCCCCGAAATATTGCAGCGCTTCATCTTGACGATTTAACGCGGCCCACAGACCGATTTCACGCTGGACAGCATATTGTTGTTCGCTGTCGAACTGGTAGGCGGGTTTCAATCGTTGCCAGTGATAATAAGCTTTATCAGGATTTTGACGCGCCAATCGACTTAAACCATGGACAATAATTTCTCGTGATAACGGTACATCATTGACGAGACTGACCCGATCGTGATCGACTGCTGCCGGCAATTGAGCAAGCAGCGTTAGCGGATTACTGTGAATTTGTTGCCAGCGTTCGGTCCAGGCCTGCGCAGTGG
The DNA here is from genome assembly GCA_965659475.1 of Methylophaga sp. GTDB lineage: Bacteria > Pseudomonadota > Gammaproteobacteria > Nitrosococcales > Methylophagaceae > Methylophaga. Next base: position 3,815 of record CBFHWI010000012.1, on the reverse strand, counting down.
CGGCTGCATCAACTGTCTTAGCCAAATAGCGGGCCAGTGAAAATTGTTGTGCCCGTAAACTCAGCATCAGCCGTTGCCAGCGCCGATCATCAGTCAGTAAACCGCGTTTTTCGATAAAGCTGAAAACCGGATCGCAGGCTTTATCCTGTGAATATGGCACCAGCCATAATTCAAGTGCGGCTGTTTCTGCCGCTTTGCTTTGACCGGTGTGCATTAAAGCTTGCGCATGATAACAACTGCGGACAGATGATTGTGATGGCTGGTAAAAATCAAGATAGGCCCGCCATTGTTTGTTGGTGGCCAATTTATCGAGCTTGGCGGCGCGCAAATAGTCAGCAAAAAAATCGTTGTCGTGCTTATCAAGAAAAGCCGCGACACTGTCATTGCTGGTTTGATTCAGTCGGTGGCGCAGAAACAGGTAATCCAAATAGCCTTGCAGTGGATAATCGTCCAGCTGATTACGCAGCGTTTGGAAGTGCGTTAACTGATGGGTTTCCAGTGCTTTTTTGGCTTGCTGATAGGTTTTTCGCTGGTCACTAAGCGATAAGGCAGCGCCGGCAGTGGCTGGCACAATAGCGGCCAGCAGCAGGAGAGAAATAAACAATTTCCGCAATTTCATGGCGCCTATCATAAAGTAAATGTCGCCCGAATATCAGGGCATTAATAGCTGGTTTTGCAGATGCGTTTCGATATCGTCCAGATTGGGGATCAGTGCCGTTTTATTACCAATTTTAATTTGGCAATATAACCATTGTTGCGCAGCATCATGAGCAGTCATTTGCAACGCTTCTTCATTAAGTGTAATTAGTTGCGGTGGACCGCAGCAAGGTAATGCATAGTATTCAACATTTGCATTTTCGTTAATGCCATTGACGATACACAGTTTATTGGCGGCACGGTGCTCAGCATCTGCTGGTTCGTCAATTAAATTTTCCAGATCAATCACCGGCAAAATGCTGTGACGCCAATGACATTCGCCAACAATAAAGCTTGCTGGTGTCGTCTGCGCCGAAAAAATCTGTTTCGGCAATGGAATCACCTCGGCAATGGTGGTATTGGGCAGTAACAAATAATGCTGACGCAATGGGATCAGCATGCAGTGAACATAATCAAACTTGGCAGTCATGATAGATCCAGATTAATGGTGCCGATGTGGATAACGGGCGCCCAACAGTTGTTTCATCGCCGCAACCAGTTCATTTTCCTGATAGGGTTTGCCGAGATAATCGTTTACACCAATCCCCAGCGCCCGTTGCCGATGTTTTTCGCCGGTGCGTGAAGTGATCATAATGATCGGCAAATGCTGAAACTGTGGGTCATTACGAACAATAGACGCAAATTCAAAGCCATCCATTCGCGGCATTTCCACGTCGAGCAGGATAATGTCTGGCTGCTGTTCGTAAAGCTGCGCCAGTGCCTCAACGCCATCTTTAGCAGTTATCACTTTAAACCCGAGACGGCCCAGCAAACTACTAGATGCTTTACGCATGGTAATCGAATCATCGATTACCATGGCGACCGGCGGTTGTTCATCAGCATGTTGTTGTAAGGTCAGCTCTTCTGGTAAGTCGTTGCTGCCAGCGTGCTGCTTACGATGGATTTCAATCAGTGTCGGGATATCCAGAATCAAGACCACCCGGCCATCGCCGAGAATGGTGGCGCCATTGATGGCATTGATATGTGACAGCTGTTTGCCTATCGATTTAATAACAATTTCCCGATTACTATTAATCGCATCCACCAGCAGCGCGACCCGCACATGACCGCTGCGGAATAACAGCAGCGGCATTGGTTGGCGGGCATTTTCCGGCAGATTTAAAGGCTCACCGAGCAAATGACTGAGCGGCACAAATTCATAATCTTCGTCATTAAACTGATAAATCGGTTGCGGATTCATCAGCAGCTCACGGATATCGCCAACAGATAAACGCTCACCGGCTTTAACCGTCGATAGCGGAATAGCAAATTGTTGCTGATTGGCTGTGACCAGTAAGGCCTGAATCAGTGATAGGGTCAGTGGCAATCGAATATGGAAACAGCTGCCCTGGCCGGCGACCGACGCAATCGATAAGCGGCCTTTCAAAGCCCGGATTTCATTATTTACCACATCCATACCGACGCCACGGCCCGCCAGCTGCGACACGTTGTCAGCGGTACTGAAACCCGAGGTCAGAATCATTTGCATCAGCGCTTCGTCGCTGGGATTGTCGTCGGCTGCTATTAATTTTAAAGCCAGCGCTTTATTACGGATTTTGTCGATATTCAGGCCCTGGCCATCATCACGGATACTCAGCACAATTTCTGAGCCTTCACGCTGCAGCTCAATGTGTAATTGACCACTTTCGGCTTTGCCGTGTTGCTGGCGCTCAGCTGGGGCTTCAATACCGTGAGCGATGGCATTACGTAAAATATGTTCGACAGGTGCAACCAAGCGATCCAAAATCGCCCGATCCAATTCCTGATTAGCACCCAGCACTCGCAACTCAGCTTGTTTGCCGACTTCGTTACTGGTTTGCCGGACAATACGTTCCAGGCGTGGCACGATAAACTTGAACGGGACTAACCGGGTACGCATCAGCCCTTGCTGTAAATCTGTATTCAGTCGTGATTGCTGTAACAAAATGACATCGGTTTCGCGCACCATTTGATCCATGGATTGGCTAATATCATTTAGGTCGATAACACTTTCAGTCAGGCTGCGTGACAATTGCTGGATGGTTGAAAACCGATCCAGTTCCAGTGGATCAAATTCGGCATGATGATCGGCGCTGCCGTCTTCATAACGGAATAGAATCTGGGTTTCGGTTTCAATTTCTAATTTGCGCAGCTGTTCGTGCAAACGACTGACCGTTTCTTCCATTTCCCGAAGTTGCTGGCGCAGTGCCTGATGTTGCTGGGTGACGCGGTCACGGGAAATACTGACTTCACCGGCAAAGTTGCTGAGATAGTCCAGCAAGTCGGCGCGGACACGAATCTGTTCAGCCGGATTTAATGATGGGGCAGTAGGTTCAACCGGTAATATGGCATCGGTTTCGGCAGGCTGTGATTCAATAACAAATTGTTCACCCTTGCCGAAAGAGTTGATTTCAGCGAGCAGACTGTCATTGATCATCACCAGCCGGCGTTCGACCAGTTGCTCTTGCATAATGCTGAGCTGATCCTGGCAGCGTTGCAGGAGATCAAAAAAGTCTTCACTAGCCGGTTTTTGTCCTTCAGCAACCGGAATCACTAATGATTCAATTTGGTGGGTCAAATCAGCAATAGCGGTAATACCTGTTAAACGCGCACCGCCCTTTAAAGTATGTAAATGTCGCTGCAATTGCATCGCTGCAGCGTCATTATCCGGTACTTGTTGCCAAAGTTGAATCGCTTCGTTACTTGCGCTCAGTAGCTCGGCGGCTTCTTCGGTGAACGCGGCCAACAGATCCGGATCGACGGCATCATAATCATCATCGGCTAATGGCGAAATATGTTGCGGTGCGGGTTTGCTGTGAACAAGGGTTTCTATACTGTCTTCTGGCAAGGCTTCCAGCATCGCTAACGTTGCGGCGATATGCTCATGCAATGACACTAAATCAGTCATTGGCTTGTTTTGGAGTAAAGCCTCAATCTGATTGTTGAGCATTTCATAAACTTGCTCAAGTAAATCAGTGATTTGGGGAGTGCTGGACTGTGGGTGCTGAATCAAGCCATCCAGCAGTTGATACAACGCCGCCAATGAGGGCAATTCAGCCATTTGTGCGTTATCAGCAAGCGTATGCAAGGTATCCTGCAGTGCTGTTTGTTGAGTTTGCCCGTTGGTTTGCTGCCATTCG
>CBFHWI010000011.1:24820-57560 GCA_965659475.1 Methylophaga sp. | reverse complement strand
TGATTGTTGAGCGTGAGCTGGAAATCGAAGCCTTCAAGGCACAGGAATACTGGACTATTGAAGCGGATACCGAAATTGAAAAAACCGCCTTTCAAGCCAAGCTGACCCATTATCAAGACGAAAAACTCAGTCAGTTCAGCATTAATAATACCGAACAGGCCGACAAAGCCGTTGCAACGCTTAATAAAGCCGCTGACGGCAAATTATTGGTCACCCATGTTGAGAAAAAACAACGCAAGCGTAATCCTGCCGCGCCGTTTACCACCTCGACATTGCAACAGGAAGCATCACGTAAACTAGGTTTTGGTGCCCAGCGCACCATGAGTGTTGCCCAGCAGCTTTATGAAGGTGTCGATACTGGTGAAGGTGCGGTAGGTTTAATCACCTATATGCGTACCGACTCGGTGACGCTGGCCAACGAAGCGATCAGTGAAATTCGTGAGTTTATTGCTGAGCGATATGGCAATAAAGCGGTGCCCAGCAAACCGCAACAATACAAAACCAAATCAAAAAACGCTCAGGAAGCACATGAGGCGATCCGGCCCACCTCAGTGTTGCGTACCCCTGAAGAGATGAAAGCGTATTTATCAGCCGACCAATTGAAATTATATACGCTGGTCTGGCAGCGAGCGCTGGCCAGTCAGATGGTGCATGCCACTTTAGATACCGTTGCTGTTGATTTGGGCTGTGGTAAAGGCAATACTTTCCGCGCCAATGGTTCGACCGTTGTGAATCCTGGTTTTATGAGCGTTTATCTGGAAGGTCAGGACGACAGTAAAGCCGATAAAGACGAAAATCTGCTGCCACCGATGGTGGTGGGAGATGTGGTGACGCTGCATAAAATTCGTCCCGAACAACATTTCACCGAGCCACCCCCACGTTACAGTGAGGCCAGTCTGGTACGCAGCCTGGAAGAGCATGATATTGGCCGGCCATCAACGTATGCCAGCATCATTTCGACACTGTTGCAGCGTGAATATGTCGAATTGATCACTAAGCGTTTTCACCCGACCGATGTGGGCCGGGTGGTGGGTAAGTTTTTGGTCGAGCATTTCACCCGTTATGTCGACTACAGCTTTACCGCCAAACTCGAGGATGAGTTGGATGCCGTATCGCGCGGTGAAGAAGAATGGATCCCGCTGTTGCGTAATTTCTGGGGCCCGTTTAAAGAGCAGGTGGAAACCAAAGACAAAGAAGTGCAGCGCAGTGATGTCACTCAGGAACTGATGGATGAAAATTGCCCGAAATGTGGCAAACAGCTATCGAGCCGTTTAGGCCGCAGTGGCCGTTTTATCGGCTGTACCGGTTATCCGGAATGTGATTACACCCGCAACATTAATGGCGAAGAAACCACCGCCAGCGAACCGGAAAAAGTGGAAGGCCGCCAGTGTCCTCAGTGTGAGTCGGATTTGATTTACCGCATCGGCAAATACGGCAAATTTATCGGCTGTAGCAGCTATCCAAAGTGCAAACATATCGAGTCGTTGGAGCAGCCGGCGAACACCGGTGTTGATTGTCCGCAATGTGAAAAAGGGGAGATCCTGACCCGCAAATCACGCCGCGGCAAGGTGTTTTATTCCTGTTCGGAATATCCAAAATGCGATTATGCCTTATGGAATGAGCCACTCAAAGAAGCTTGCCCGAATTGTCAGTGGCCGATCCTGACGATTAAGACCACGAAAAGCAAAGGCACCGAAAAGGTTTGCCCGCAAAAAGATTGTGGCTTCAGTGAGAAGGTAGAATCGGCTTAATCAGATTTACGGTCAGCGTGACCCAGATCCTGCTGCGGGGCAATAATGTCCCGCAGCCGTTGCTTTAGCTCAGTGATATCTGGAAACCGGCCTTCAGTCTTACGGTCCCAGACGATTTGTTCATCGACGGTAACGGTAAATTGGCCGCCACTCGCAGGCACCAATGTCAGTTCGCTGATTTCACCATCAAAAGTTGTTAATAGTTCCTGAGCCATCCAGGCGGCACGCATCAACCAGCGGCATTGGGTGCAGTACTGAATGCGAACATTTGCCATTAGTCGGCTTGTAGCGAAGTAAATACTTGCTCAGCCTGCTGCATTGCTGCCCCAGTGTTATCAGCCAACACATTAAAATGACCCATTTTCCTACCCGGCCGCGCGGCTTTTTTACCGTATAAATGCAGTTTGATTGACGGCTCTGCCAGTAATTTATCCCAGTTGGGTTGTGACTGACCCCAGACATCACCGAGCAGGTTAATCATCACCACCGGTGATTGCAGGCTGACATTACCGCTGGGTAAACCGCAAAGCATGCGTACCTGTTGCTCAAACTGTGAGGTTGGGCAGGCATCCAGCGTGTAATGACCTGAATTATGGGGCCGTGGTGCGATTTCATTGGCAATCACCTCATCTTGCTGGGAGATAAAAAACTCCACTGCCAGCGTGCCGACATAATCGAGGCCTTCAGCAATTGTACTGGCCTTTTCAATTGCGGCTTCGGTCAGTGCTGCAGAAGCATTGCTTGGCACCATGGTGCTGTGCAAAATACCATTGACATGAACATTTTCAGCGACCGGAAAGGCATTGATGTCACCGGACTTGCTACGTGCCAGCACCACGGAAATTTCCCTTTGCAAATCAATGCGCTGCTCCAGCACACATTCTTTTTGGTCCAGGCTGTCGAAAGCGGCATAAGCCGCGTCGAGATCCTGGCAAACAACCTGACCTTTACCGTCGTAACCAAAAGTAGCGACCTTCAAAATAGCAGGAAACTGGATTTGATCAGCTGCTTTGGCCAAATCTTCGCGCCGGTAAATGCTGACAAATGGCACGGTGGCAATGCCCTGGCTGCGGATAAAGTTCTTTTCTACATTACGGTTTTGGGTTTTTGCCAGTGCTTGTGATGACGGATGCACCACGGTGCGCTGCTCTAAAAATGCCAGCGTTGTTGCCGGGATATTCTCAAATTCAGTCGAGATCGCCGCGCATTCCGTCGCCAGTTGAGTCAATGCTGTTTCGTCATTGTAAGCCGCACAAATATGCTGATCGGCAATAATACCGGCCGGGCTGTCTTTATCCGGATCCAGCACGATCACCCTATAGCCCATTGTTTGTGCTGCGGTGGTGAACATTCGGCCTAATTGACCGCCACCAAGCATGCCTAAGGTTGCACCGGGTAAAATCATGGTTTTCCTTTTATTCTTGCGGCGGCAGCGTCATATCCAGAACGGACTGATGCTGATCCTTACGAAATTGCGCCAATTTGGCAGACAGTGCAGTATCGTGATTGGCGAGCATGGCAATGGCAAATAAAGCAGCGTTGGCTGCACCGGCTTCACCAATGGCAAACGTCGCGACCGGAATGCCTTTTGGCATTTGTACAATCGACAGCAGCGAATCCTGCCCTTTTAAATAGCGAGATGGTACCGGGACACCCAAAACCGGAACGGTGGTATTGGCCGCCAGCATACCGGGCAAGTGAGCAGCGCCACCCGCGCCGGCAATAATGCATTGCAAGCCTTTTGATTGCGCTGTTTTAGCATATTCGGTCAGCAAATCAGGCGTGCGGTGCGCCGAGACAACTTGGGTCTCATAAGGGACGCCGAAAGCGTCGAGTTGCGCAATGGCTTTTTGCATGACGGGCCAGTCACTACTGCTGCCCATGACTACGCCGATAATCGCTTTGCTCATAATCAGTCTTAAATCTGTCTGAGAAAAAGCAATGCATTTTAGCTAGTTTATTGAAAATAGGAAAATTTAACGTGATTAAAAGTGTCCTAAAGTTGCAGCGATAATTGAACGGTGCGGTCTGAGTAGATATACTTGATGATCCATTCTGCCGTGTTTTAGGCGATGCCCCCTCGGTTTTGACAAGCTGCGCCGGTTCAACCGGGGGGGTTACGCGACGGCGTTAACAGACGATGAAGGTATAGACGTGAGTCAGCCAACAGAATTAACACAAGGCCTTTACCGGCCAGAATTTGAACGCGATAACTGCGGTTTCGGTTTGATTGCACAAATGGACGGCAAGCCAAGTCATTGGTTGGTCGAAACAGCCATTGAAGCGCTGGGTAATTTGACCCACCGTGGTGCGATTGGTGCTGATGGCAAAACCGGTGACGGCTGTGGTTTGTTATTGAAAAAACCAGACAGCTTTTTCCGGGCTATTGCCAAAGAACTGAGTTTTGAATTAGCTGAGCGCTACGCCGTAGGTGTGGTGTTTTTGTCGACTGATGACAGCAAAGCCCAGGCGGCCCAGCAAGTTGTTAACGAAAAGCTCGCCAAGCAAGGTCTGCAAGTACTGGGCTGGCGCGATATTCCAGTGGATCCAAAATCGGCCTGTGGTGAAGAAGCGATGCGCTCGTTGCCGACCATGCGTCATGTATTTATCAATGCCGCGCCGGAGATGGATGATGGCGGCTTTGAGCGGAATCTATACATCGCCCGCCGTCAGGCCGAAAAAGCATTAGTCGATGACACTGATTTCTATGTGCCGAGCATGTCATCGCAAGTTGTTTCTTATAAAGGCTTGGTAATGCCGTCTTATTTGCCGGTGTTTTATAAAGATCTAAATGACAAACGAATGGAAACCGCTATCTGCGTATTCCATCAGCGTTTCTCCACCAACACCTGGCCGCAATGGCGTTTGGCGCAGCCATTCCGCTATCTGGCGCACAATGGTGAAATCAATACCGTACAAGGTAACCGTAACTGGGCGTTGGCACGTGGCGCCAAATTTGCCACCTCGCTGATTGAAAATATGGAAGATATCCGGCCATTGGTCGGTACCACCGGTTCAGATTCTTCTAGCATGGATAATATGCTGGAAGCCTTGTTGGCTGGCGGCGTCAATATGTTCCGTGCCATGCGTTTGTTGATTCCAGCAGCCTGGCAAAATGATCCGACCATGGACGACGATCTGAAAGCGTTCTATGACTACAACTCCATGCATATGGAGCCGTGGGATGGTCCGGCCGGTGTCGTTATTACCGATGGTCGCTATGCCGCTTGTACGCTGGATCGAAATGGTCTGCGGCCGGCGCGCTATGTGATCACTAAAGACCGCCATATCACGCTGGCCTCAGAAGTAGGTGTTTACAACTATCAGGCGGAAGATGTGGTTGCTAAAGGCCGCCTGAAACCGGGACAAATGCTGGCGGTGGATACGCAAACCGGCCGGTTACTGATGCCGGAAGATATTAACCAGATGTTGAAATCTGCTCAGCCTTATCGGCAATGGCTGGATGACAATCTGCAACGTATCACCGACGAAAAATCTGCTGATGCCAGTGTTGAATTGGCTGGCGATGAGTTTGCTGTTTACGAAAAAATGTTTGGTGTCAGCTTTGAAGAGCGGGATCAGGTGATTCGTGTACTGGGTGAGGCTGGTCAGGAAGCGACTGGTTCAATGGGCGACGACTCACCGTTTGCGGTCATGTCCAAAAAACAACGTTCTTTGTATGACTATTTCCGGCAGCAGTTTGCGCAGGTTACCAATCCACCGATTGATCCGTTGCGCGAAAATATCGTCATGTCGTTGGAAACCTGTATTGGTGAAGAGCGTAACCTGTTTGAAGAGGGTGAAGATCACGCCAGACGCGTGGTTTTGGCTTCACCAGTATTATCAGACAAGGTTTTTGAAGACATTCTGGCGCTTGGTGAGACCAATGCCGAATTTAAATCATATCGTCTGGCTTTAAGTTATGACGTCAATAGTGATTTAGAGTCAGCCATTGATGCGTTATGCGTGCAAGCCGAGCAAGCAGTGCGTAATGAGCATGTGGTGTTGATACTCAGCGATCGTTGTCTGGCGCAAGATCAATTGCCTATCAACGCTTTGTTGGCAACCGGCGCAGTGCATCAACACTTGATCAAAGTGGGTCTGCGTTGTGATGCCAATTTAATTGTTGAAACCGCGACGGCCCGTGACTCACATCATTTCGCTGTGTTGCTTGGTTATGGTGCAACGGCGATCTATCCATATCTGGCTTACGCCTGCCTGAACGATTTGTTGACCACTAACGAAATTAAAGACAAAGAACACGCTGATCTGTGCCGTAGTTATCGAAAAGGCATTAACAAAGGCCTGTTCAAAATCATTTCTAAAATGGGTATTTCCACCATTGCCAGCTATCGGGGTGCCCAGTTATTTGAAATTGTCGGTCTGAATGATGTGGTCGTTGATAAATGCTTTACCGCCACCACCAGCCGCGTTAATGGTGCTAGCTTTGAAGAGCTGCATGTCGAGCAGGCAGAGCTCGCTAAAGTTGCCTGGAATCAGCGTAAAAAACGGGATCAGGGCGGCCTGCTGAAATTCATCCACGGTGGTGAATATCATGCTTATAACCCGGATGTTATCGGCACGCTGCAAAAAGCAGTGCAGGGTGGCAGTTACGAAGATTACAAAACCTACGCCGCGTTGGTTAATGAGCGTGAGCCGATGGTGTTGCGTGACTTGTTGGGTCTGAAGCTTCCTGAGCAGCCATTAGCAATTGATGATGTCGAAGAAGTTACCGATATTCTGCCGCGCTTTGACAGTGCCGGTATGTCATTAGGTGCTTTGTCGCCGGAAGCCCACGAAGCGCTGGCGATTGCCATGAACCGCTTGGGCGGTCGTTCAAATTCAGGTGAGGGTGGTGAAGATCCTGCGCGGTTTGGTAACGAGCGGGTCTCGAAAATCAAACAAATCGCCTCCGGCCGGTTTGGCGTCACGCCACATTATCTGGTCAATGCTGAAGTCTTACAGATCAAAATTGCCCAAGGTGCCAAGCCGGGTGAAGGTGGTCAGTTGCCAGGCGGTAAAGTCAATCAGATGATTGCCACTTTGCGTCATTCAGTACCCGGCGTAACGTTGATTTCACCGCCGCCGCATCATGATATCTACTCGATTGAAGATTTAGCACAGCTGATTTTTGACCTGAAACAGGTTAATCCGCAGGCGTTAGTTTCAGTCAAGCTTGTATCGCAAGCCGGTGTTGGTACCGTTGCTGCCGGTGTTGCTAAAGCGTATGCCGATTTGATTACTATTTCGGGCTATGACGGTGGTACCGGTGCCAGTCCACTGACTTCGGTGAAATATGCCGGTGGTCCTTGGGAATTAGGTCTGTCAGAAGCCCATCAAACGCTGCGTGCCAATGACTTACGTGACAAAGTCCGCCTGCAAACGGATGGTGGCTTAAAAACCGGTCTTGATGTCGTGAAAGCGGCCATTCTGGGCGCAGAGAGCTTTGGTTTTGGTACGGGTCCGATGGTGGCTTTGGGTTGTAAATATCTGCGTATTTGTCACTTGAATAACTGTGCGACCGGTGTCGCAACGCAGAATGAAAAATTGCGTACCCAGCACTTTATTGGTTTGCCGCAAATGGTCATGAACTACTTCCAGTTTGTCGCTCGCGAAACCCGTGAATGGCTGGCGAAATTGGGTGTGCGCAGTTTGCAGGATTTGATTGGCCGTACCGATTTGCTGGAAGTATTGCCGGGTAATACCGCGAAGCAGAACAAGCTGAATTTAGAACCGCTGTTATCGACCGCGGGCATTGCTGCTGATAAACCGCAGTTCTGCCTGGAGCCGAAAAACGAACCATACGACAAAGGCGAGCTGGCCGAGCAAATGGTTGCCGAAATGAAGCAGGCCATTGTTGATAAAACGGGCGGTGAATTTAAGTTTACTGTACGCAATATCAATCGCTCGATTGGGGCAAGGCTATCGGGTGAAATTGCCAGACTTTATGGCAACTACGATATGGCCGACAAGCCGCTACGGGTTAAATTGACAGGTTCTGCCGGTCAAAGCTTTGGTGTATTTAATGCCGGTGGCCTCGAAATGTATCTCGAAGGTGATGCTAACGACTATGTTGGTAAAAGTATGGCAGCCGGTAAACTGGTGATTTACCCGTCACCTGAAAGTGATTTTGACAGTCAAGATGCCAGCATTATCGGTAACACCTGCTTATATGGTGCAACCGGCGGTGAATTGTATGCTGCCGGTAAAGCCGGTGAACGGTTTGCAGTACGTAACTCAGGCGCCACAACTGTTGTTGAAGGCGTCGGCGATCATGGTTGTGAATACATGACCGGCGGTGTTGTGGTGGTGCTGGGTGAAACCGGTCTGAACTTCGGTGCCGGTATGACTGGTGGTCTGGCTTACGTGTTGGATGGCGACAATAGTTTTGCTGAGCGTTACAACACTGAGCTGGTCGAGCTGTTGCGTATTGATAGTCCGGAAATGTCGGAAGCAGCCTTGCATTTGAAAGGTTTGATTGAAGATCACGTCCGTGAAACCGGTAGCGTTTGGGCCCATCAGATCCTGGATCGTTTTGAGCAATCACTGAAATCATTCTGGCTGGTGAAACCGAAAGCGGCAACACTGGATGGACTGCTGAAAATTGCGACTAAAGCCGCCTGAGCAGGCAAACAATAAAGATAATGATGAAAAAAAATAATTTTCAATTTTTAGAAGTAGGCCGGGTTGACCCGAAAAAATTGGCCGCCAATGTGCGTGTCCAGGAGTTCGGCGAAATTTATGGTCAATTTGATGCGCCGGAGGCTGCCGAGCAATCGGATCGTTGTCTGGAATGTGGTAATCCTTATTGTGAATGGAAATGTCCGGTTCACAACTACATCCCTAACTGGCTGAAATTGGTCAGTGAAGGTAATTTAGAACAGGCTGCTGAGCTGGCACACGAAACCAATACCTTGCCGGAAATCTGTGGTCGGGTTTGTCCGCAAGATCGGTTGTGTGAAGGCGCCTGTACGTTGAATGATGGCTTTGGCGCTGTCACCATCGGTTCGGTAGAAAAATACATTACGGATACGGCACTGTCGCAGGGCTGGCGGCCGGATTTGTCTAATGTCAAAGCGACTGGCAAACGGGTAGCGGTCATTGGCGCTGGCCCTGCGGGTTTGGGCGCTGCTGACATATTAGTGCGTAACGGTGTGCAACCAGTGGTATTTGATCGTTACCCGGAAATCGGCGGTCTGCTGACCTTTGGTATTCCAGAATTTAAACTGGAAAAAGAAGTGGTTAAACGCCGCCGTGAAGTCCTGGAAGGCATGGGCGTCGAGTTTCGCTTAAATACTGAAGTCGGTAAAGATGTCGAGTTTCAAACCCTGATCGATGAATATGATGCCGTGTTCTTAGGCATGGGCACCTACACCTACATGAAAGGTGGTTTCCCCGGTGAAGATCTGCCAGGCGTGCATGAGGCATTGCCTTATTTGGTCGCTAACAATATGCAAATGCTGGACTTGCCAACCGACAGCTATGTTTCCATGAAAGGCAAAAATGTCGTGGTGCTGGGCGGTGGTGATACCGCCATGGATTGTAACCGCACCGCAATTCGTCAGGGTGCACAAACGGTTTCATGTGCCTACCGCCGTGACGAAGAAAATATGCCCGGTTCGCGTCGTGAAGTAAATAACGCCCGTGAAGAAGGCGTGCAGTTTTTATGGAACCGCCAGCCTGTTGAATTGGTAGGTGATGAAAATGGTGTGACGGGTGTTAAAGTCGTGACCACAGCATTAGGCGCCGCCGATGAGCGTGGTCGCCGCCGTCCGGAACCGGTGCCTGGCAGTGAAGAGATCATTCCGGCGGATGCCGTGGTCATTGCCTTTGGTTTCCGGCCAAGTCCAGCGGCATGGTTTGAAAAGTTTAATATCGGTATCGACGACGGTGGCCGCGTTAAAGCACCGGCCAATGGCGGTGTCCCTTATCAAACCACAAACCCGAAGATCTTTGCTGGTGGTGATATGGTGCGTGGCTCCGATTTGGTCGTAACAGCCGTCTGGGAAGGTCGGGAAGCCGCTAAAGGCATTCTGGATTATCTGGAAGTTTAATTAACCACTGGGCCTGTTTATCTCAGCACAATGAGAGTAATGAAAGATAAGCAAGCTCTGGATGGCGTTATTAACGCACTGTGCGTGTCAGATTCATTCGATCCGGCCGCCAGTGCGTTTTTTTATGCGGCAAAGATAACAAGCCTCGGGAGTCAATATGACAGAACTGAAAAATGACCGCTATTTGCGGGCGCTGTTAAAACAACCAGTAGATAAAACCCCGGTATGGATCATGCGTCAGGCTGGTCGTTATTTGCCTGAGTATCGTGCCGTTCGTGAAAAAGCCGGTGATTTTATGACCTTGTGTCGTACTCCGGAGCTGGCCTGTGAAGTCACATTGCAGCCATTGCGCCGTTTTGATCTCGATGCCTCCATTATTTTCTCCGATATTCTGACTATTCCCGATGCCATGGGGCTTGGTCTGTATTTTGTCAGCGGCGAAGGCCCAAAATTTGAGCGCACCATTCGCACCGCAGCAGACGTCGAAAAACTGCCTTTGCCGGATATGGCTGACAGCTTGGGCTATGTAATGGATGCTCTGCGGCTTACCCGCCGGGAAATTGATGGCAAAGTACCGCTGATTGGTTTTAGTGGCAGTCCGTGGACATTAGCTTGCTATATGGTTGAAGGTGGTTCCAGTAAGGACTTTGCCAAAGTTAAAGGTATGGCGTTTGATGCGCCTGAAGTCATGCATGCATTGCTGCAAAAACTGGCAACGTCAGTTACCGATTATCTGAATGCCCAGATTGAAGCCGGCGCACAGGCGATTATGCTGTTTGATACTTGGGGTGGCAGCTTAAGTGGCCCCAATTATCGTCAATTTTCACTGCAATATATGCAGCAGATCATCGCTGGCCTGAAAAAAGAAAATGATGGCCGGCAGGTGCCGGTCACTATGTTTACTAAAGGTGGCGGTCAGTGGCTGGGTCATATGGCGGAAAGTGGTGCCGATGCGCTTGGTCTTGACTGGACGACCGATATTTCTTTGGCACGTTATCAGGTCGGTGACAAGGTTGCATTGCAAGGCAATATGGATCCTTGCGTGCTCTATGCATCACCGCAACGAATTGAAACTGAAGTTAAAGATATTTTGGCCGGTTATGGCCATGGTAGCGGTCATATATTTAATCTGGGACATGGCATTCACCCGACCATTAATCCTGAGCATGTATCAGCTTTGGTGGATGCTGTGCACAAGCATTCTGTGCCATATCATCAGTAAATCCTAAATCACAGACAATAAAAAAGGGCCGGTAAAACCGGCCCTTTTTGTTAACACCTTAAGTGATGTTACTTGGTGTTGCTGGAAAACTCTGGATAAGCTTCCATACCACATTCCACCAAATCCACACCTTCGGCTTCTTCTTCTTCGGTGACACGGATACCCATCACCATCTTCAGGATTGACCACACAATAAAGCTGGTAACAAATACCCAGACAAAGATGGTCGCTGCACCGATGATTTGGGCAGAGAAGCTGGCATCAGAGTTGGTCAGCGGTACAGCCAACAGACCCCACAGACCGACTACACCATGCACAGAGATAGCACCGACTGGATCATCAATTTTCATTTTGTCCATAAAGACAATTGAGAAAACAACAATCAGACCACCCACTGCACCGATGATAGTTGCCATCAGTGGTGTTGGGGTGTCAGGACCAGCAGTAATAGCTACCAGACCGGCTAACGCACCATTGAGAATCATGGTTAAATCAGCTTTACCAAACAGCAATTTGGCAACAATCAGCGCAGCAATGGCACCACCGGCAGCAGCTGTATTGGTATTCAGGAATACCATCGCAACCGCATTGGCACTGGCCATATCGCCCAGTTTCAGAACCGAACCACCGTTAAAGCCGAACCAACCCATCCACAGGATGAATGTACCCAAAGTTGCTAAAGGCAGATTCGCACCCGGAATCGGACGCACTTCACCATTAGGGCCATATTTACCTTTACGGGCACCCAGCAGAATCACACCGGCCAATGCTGCAGCAGCACCTGCCATATGTACGATACCGGAACCGGCAAAGTCTAAGAAGCCGATTTCACCGAGGTTATACATGCCAAATACATCAGCACCACCCCAAGTCCAGGCACCTTCCATTGGATAGATAAATGCAGTCATAACGACAGCAAATGCAGCAAATGCCCACAACTTCATCCGCTCGGCAACCGCACCAGACACAATAGACATTGCTGTTGCAACAAACACGACCTGGAAGAAGAAGTCAGATGCGCCGGCATAAACTGAACCGCCTTCAAAACCTTCTTCAGCAGAAGCTGCCAATGCATCGGCAACCAATGTTTCGCCACCATCAATACCTGACAGGAACAAACCACCGCCGTACATGATGTCGTAACCGATAACCAGGTACGAAATCGATGCAATTGAAAACAACATAACGTTTTTAGTCAGAATTTCGGTGGTATTTTTAGCACGAACTAAGCCAGCTTCAAGCATTGAGAAGCCTGCCGCCATCCACATAACCAGAGCACCACATACTAAAAAGTAAAAGGTGTCCATGGCATATTGGAGTTGGAAGATTTGATTTTCCATACTATTAACTCCTCAAGCTTACAGAGCTTCGGTGCCGGTTTCGCTGGTGCGAATCCGAACCACTTGCTCTAGTGGGTAAACAAAAATTTTGCCATCACCGATTTTGCCGGTGTTAGCACCCTTGATAACCGCTTCAATCACTTGCTCGACAATGCCATCATCGACGGCGATTTCCAGCTTCAGTTTCGGCAAGAAATCGACGACGTACTCTGCACCACGATACAGTTCGGTATGGCCTTTTTGACGACCAAAACCCTTAACTTCAGAAACGGTTAAACCCTGCACACCAATTTCTGAAAGTGATTCGCGGACATCATCAAGCTTGAAGGGCTTGATAACTGCTACTACTAGTTTCATAAGCGTATTCCTTCTTTAGAAAAGACGGCCTGTTAAACAGCTAACAGGCCATCAGAGACAACATTAGAATGATTTAGAAACTGAGAAAAGGAAGGTTTCTTCAGCAAGATCACCGTAGATATCTTCTGCATCACTTTCGGAATCTTGGTATGACAGATCAAAAGTAAAGCCAGCCAGGTCTTTAGAAACACCAACCCAATAGTGAGAGTAATCGTCAATACCGGCAGTGAATGTTTCTTCATCTGCATCGTAGTAACCGATACCACCATAAAGGTTCAGACCCATTGGCAACTCATAGCCTGCATCTAGGTAGTAGTAAAAACCATCTTCACCTGAACCCAGTGTGTCACTTGAGTAAGCAACACCTGCAGAGAAAATGCTGTAGCTCAAAGAGCCATAAACTTCATTAAAGTTATAATCTTCGCCGGGGAACATGTAACGCAGGACACCCACATCGTAGCCGATACCTGACTCGCCAAATTCATTGGCATAACCTAAGTAAATATCAAATTCAGCGCTTGCATCATCGCCATAGTCAACGTTTGAACCCCAAACGCCAGCATATAAACCACTGCTGTGACCATAGTCGAGGCTGCCGGAAATGGCTGGATCGCCATCAGTTTGTGAAATACCACGCCAGATGTATTCTGAAGAAAATGCAACACTGCCGCTGGTTGAATGAGCACCATCTGCGCTTTCCCAAGCCATAGCAGTTGAAGTCATAGCCAATGTTGAAGCTGCAAGGCACAATGCTGATAAGGTTTTCAATTTCATTTTTTTGCTCCTAAGCAAGGGTTAATCGTCTAGTCGTTTGAATGCCTGAGTTGAAAATTTGCAACACGTTGTATTCAGACTGCAACAGTTAAGGCAGTTTATGTGCCAACTCGTGAATTCCATTAAAAAACAGATGGATAGAGATTCTTGCTGCATTATGCGTTAGATAAATCGATATATTTTGGTGCAAGTCAAAATCTCTTATGGATCAAGTTGGTGCAGAGCTGGGTCTGACGACTTTCACACAATCTTGTTATGATGCCGGCACCCCTTTTACTGAGTCGCGCTATGAATCCCATCCAAATTAATCCGGTTGCTGTTGATCTCGGCTTTATACAAGTCCACTGGTATGGGCTGATGTATTTATTTGGTTTTGTGGCGGCGTGGCTGCTGGCGCGGCATCGTGCTGACAGCATTGGATTGAGCAAAGCCCAGGTTGAAGATTTACTGTTTTATGGTGCGCTGGGTGTCATTGTCGGCGGTCGTCTGGGTTATGCCGTTTTTTATGATTTGGCAGCTAATCTTGATAATCCACTGAATATTCTGAAAATCTGGCAAGGCGGCATGTCATTTCATGGTGGGTTGCTCGGCGTCTTGCTGGCGGTGTGGTTGTTCGCCCGCAAGACCGGTAAAACCTTTTTTCAGATGACTGATTTTATTGCGCCACTGGTGCCGCTGGGTTTGTTGTTCGGCCGGATTGGTAACTTTATTAATGGTGAGCTGTGGGGCAAGGTGTCCGATGTGCCCTGGGCGATGGTGTTTCCGGGTGGCGGACCATTACCACGTCATCCTTCACAACTCTATGAGGCGTTGCTGGAAGGTTTAGTATTGTTCGTGTTGCTGTGGTGGTTTTCCGCAAAACCCCGGCCGCGGGCGGCAGTATCGGGCTTATTCCTGCTCGGATACGGTAGCTTCAGGTTTATCGTTGAATTTGTCCGGGTGCCGGATCCACAATACGGTTATTTAGCCTTTAACTGGTTGACCATGGGCCAGATTCTTTGTTTGCCGATGATTGTTGCCGGTATTGCCATGATGGGCTGGGCATATAGCGCTAATCGATTAAAATAAGTATCCAAGTCCCGGCAGCAATAATCAGCGTTAGTAAAACGGCCAGCGAGCCGTAATCTTTAGCGCGGCCAGATAGTTTATGGACATCGGTGCTGACTCGATCAACGACGCATTCAATGGCGGAGTTCAGCGCTTCGACAATTAATACAGCCAGCAACACACTGATCATGGCGAAGCGTTCAAGGGCGGTGACGTTGAGAAAAAAACTGACAGTGCCCATGACCATTAGCAAAATAAACTCCTGCCGGAATGCCGATTCATGACGAATCCCGGCATACAGTCCTTGCATGGAATAGATAAACGCAAACAATAAACGTCGGATACCGGTGTTTTTTTCCATATTGGTTTTTGCACTCCTATATTGTTTGTGTGGTTCGCTGAACAGCTAATGATGCTGCGGCAAATTATCGATAAAGCATTGAATTTTAGGCAAACATTATGACTGCCATGTTAAAATCTGTCTCCGTTTTTAAATCCAGGCTGTTGGTGGCTTATGGCATTTCAGGATCAATATGATGTAATTGTGGTCGGTGGCGGTCATGCCGGTACTGAGGCAGCACTGGCGTCTGCCCGTCAGGGCGTGAAAACATTGTTGCTGACTCAAAATATCGAAACGTTGGGCCAAATGAGCTGCAATCCAGCAATCGGCGGTATCGGCAAAGGCCATCTGGTTAAAGAAATTGATGCTTTGGGCGGTGCCATGGCGCAGGCCGCCGACAAAGGTGGCATTCAATTTCGCATTCTCAATGCCAGCAAAGGTCCAGCGGTGCGCGCCACCCGTGCGCAGGCGGATCGGATTCGTTACAAAGCCGCTATCCTGCAGGTATTAGAAAGCCAGCCAAATCTGTATTTATTTCAACAAGCCGTTGATGATTTGATCGTCGAAAATCACCGTGTTGCCGGCGTAGTCACCCAGTCTGGTCTGAAATTCGGTGCTAAAACTGTTGTTTTGACCGTCGGTACCTTTTTGGGTGGCGTCATTCATATTGGTTTGCAACGCCATCAGGGTGGCCGCGCTGGCGATCCGGCATCGATTAAATTGGCTGAGCGGTTACGGGCTTTGCCATTCCGGGTAGATCGGCTGAAAACCGGCACACCACCACGAATTGCCACAAACAGCATCGATTTTTCAGAGTTAACTGAGCAACCAGGTGACACACCGACACCGGTATTTTCATTTCTGGGCAAGCGCGAAGATCATCCTGCGCAGATTTCTTGCTATATCACCCATACCAATGAAAAGACCCATGAGGTTATTCGCAATAATCTGGATCGTTCGCCAATGTACAGCGGCGAAATTGAAGGTATTGGTCCGCGTTATTGTCCGTCAATTGAAGACAAAGTAGTGCGCTTTGCTGATCGTAATGCCCACCAGATTTTTCTGGAACCGGAAGGTCTCAATTGCAATGAGGTGTATCCGAACGGCATTTCCACCAGCCTGCCGTTTGATGTGCAGTATGAAATCGTCCGATCGATGAAAGGCCTTGAAAACGCCCATATCACCCGGCCCGGTTACGCCATCGAGTATGACTTTTTTGATCCTCGGGATCTGAACCCGTGGCTGGAAACCAAACATATGCCGGGGCTGTTTTTTGCCGGCCAGATTAATGGTACCACCGGTTATGAAGAAGCCGGTGCTCAGGGATTGATTGCCGGGTTAAATGCCGGCCTGCAAGCACAAGGCAAGGAACAGTGGTATCCGCGCCGTGATGAAGCTTATATTGGTGTGCTGATTGATGATTTGATTACTTCCGGCACCAAAGAGCCTTACCGGATGTTTACCAGCCGCGCCGAGTATCGGCTGATGCTGCGTGAAGACAATGCTGATAAACGCCTGACACCGATTGGCCGTGAATTAGGCATCGTTAATGACGAACGCTGGGCCGCATACTCTGCCAAACAAGAAGCAGTTGAGGCCGAATTTACCCGCTTGCGGACCAGTAAGCTGGCGCCGGAAAAAGTCGATCAAGCGCATGTCACGAAAGTGCTTGGTGAGCCGCTGAGTAAAAGCACTACTGCATTAGAGTTACTACGCCGGCCCAATATCGATTACGCCACGTTAATGGACTTACTGGGCGAGACCAGTGAAGTCAGCGAAGATGTGTCCGAACAAGTGGTGATAAACACCAAATATGCGGGCTATATCGATCGTCAGAAAACTGAAATCGATAAACTGCAGCGCCATGAAAACACCAATCTGCCCAGCGATTTGGATTACAGCAATGTGCGCGGCCTATCCAATGAAGTGCGTGAGAAATTACAAAACGCCAAGCCACAAAGCCTGGGCCAGGCAGCGCGTATTTCTGGCGTTACGCCCGCCGCCGTGTCTTTGTTATTGGTGCATTTAAAACGCACCGGCCTGAGTCAGGCCAGCTAGTGGCAGTGGATCTCCGGGCGCAGCTCGAAGCGGGCTGCGCCGAGCTGAGTCTTGACTTAAGTGAACAACAAATCCAGCAATTACTGGATTATCTGAGTTTACTGACCAAGTGGAACAAGGTGTATAACCTGACCGCGCTGCGCGATCCGGCGCAAATGCTCAGTAAAAATTTGCTCGATAGTCTGGCCTTATTGCCCTATCTGGATGCGGAAAGTTTGCTTGATGTTGGCACTGGCGCCGGTTTACCAGGGATCCCGGTGGCCATATGCCGGCCGCAAATGGCAGTAACATTACTTGATAGTAATGCCAAAAAAACCCGTTTTTTGCAACAGGTCAAAGCCGAACTAAAGCTCAGCAATGTCATGGTAGTTCACGGCCGGGTTGAACAGGTCGAATTGCCAAAGTTTGCTATTATCACGGCGCGAGCTTTTGCCAGCGTTGGTGGCATTATTGATTTAGCCGGCCGACACTGCGATGATGCCGGCAAGCTGATTTTGATGAAAGGCGTATATCCTGAGCAAGAATTGCAGCAGGTGGCGCCGGGATTTTCATTACAGGCAGTCACCGCCATCAATGTGCCTTTTTGTGAAGGGCAAAGGCATTTGGTAACTCTGATCAGGGACTAGAATGGGCAATATCTATGCAGTGACCAACCAGAAAGGTGGTGTAGGTAAAACCACGTCGACGGTTAATCTGGCAGCATCACTGGCTGATTATGGCAAAAAGGTATTGCTGATTGATCTGGATCCGCAGGGCAATGCCACTACCGGCTGTGGTGTCGATAAAGAGCAATTACAAAGCAGCAGTTACGAAGTCATCATGGCCGAAAGCAAAGCTGTTGATGCGATTGTCCGGCCCGATGATTTAGGCTTTGATGTCATGCCGGCCAATACTGATTTGACCGCAGCGGAAGTGCAGCTGTTAGATATCAAGTTACGAGAACACCGGCTGCGTTTGGCGCTGGAATCCAGCCGAGTAAAATACGATTTTATCCTGATTGATTGTCCGCCCTCGTTAAGCATGCTGACGGTAAATGCGCTGGTGGCTGCGAAAGGTGTGTTGATCCCTATTCAGTGCGAATATTACGCACTGGAAGGTTTGTCTTCACTGCTGAAAACGATTGAGCGGGTCAAACAGCGGGCTAATCCCTCTCTGGAAGTCACGGGACTGCTTCGCACCATGTTTGATGCCCGTAATAATCTGGCCAATCAGGTTTCTAGGCAGTTGATCAACCATTTTCATGGCAAAGTGTTTCATTCCATTATCCCGCGCAACGTACGTCTTGCCGAAGCGCCCAGCCATGGCCTGCCTGTGTTAAATTATGACCGGGCATCACGTGGTTCGATTGCCTATATGGCACTAGCCAGTGAGCTAATGCGCCGTGATAAAAAAGCAACTGAAGTAGTAGGCGGATAATTCAGATGGCAACAAAAAAACGAGGCTTAGGGCGTGGACTAGACGCATTGCTGGCCGATGTACAACAAACTGAGACAGACGTCAGTAACGACAGTTTGCAACATTTCGCTCTGGATCAGATTCAGCCCGGTAAATACCAGCCGCGCATTGATATGTCGCAGGAGTCGCTGGAGGAACTGGCGGATTCCATTCGCGCCCAAGGGCTAGTGCAACCGATTGTTGTGCGGCCTGTTGGTGACGGCCGGTATGAAATTATTGCTGGCGAACGCCGTTGGCGGGCATCACGTTTAGCGGGCCTGACGACAGTGCCGGTGCTGATAAAGGATGTTTCCGATCGCAGTGCCATTGCCATGGCCTTGATTGAAAATATCCAGCGGGAAAACCTCAATCCGATGGAAGAGGCCAATGCCTTGCACCGGCTGCGTGAAGAATTCGAAATGACGCATCAGCAAGCCGCTGAAGCGGTCGGTAAATCACGCGCCGCGGTGACCAATTTACTGCGTTTGCGCAATTTGCATGATTCAGTCAAACGGCTGGTGGAAAACTGCGATCTGGAAATGGGTCATGCACGCGCCTTGCTGGCGATTGAAGGTGAGCCTCAGGCCGAAGCAGCGCAGCAAGTTGTGGAAAAAGGTTTGTCGGTTCGCGAAACCGAACAACTGGTTCGTCGTTTGTTAAAGCCCAGCAAATCGGCTGATAAACAATTGGCTCGTGCGCAAGCAGAAGTCTCAGAGCTGACTGAACAGCTACATGAAAAACTTGGACAGCAGGCCAGTGTAAAACATCTGAGCAGTGGCAAAGGCCGCGTGGTTATTCAGTACAGCAATGTCACAGAATTGAAAAAATTACTGTCCAGAATAAAGTAAAGCTTGGAATGCGTTGACCCCGTCAGCGGCATCTCTCTATAATGTCGCGATTTGTTTCATGCAAAACAAAATCCAGCAGGCGCCGATGGATCGATTAGTCCGAGCACAGCCAGTCAACCATGTGTTGCGTTGGCAATGTGTGATGCTGGTACTGATAACCGTAGTTGGATTTATTTGGCAGGGAATGGCTGTCGCTACCGCGCTCTTTTACGGGGCTGGTATAGCGATATTCAATACCTTGCTAATGAAATGGCATTTGCACCGTGCAGCTTACTCTGCACGTGCTGATGCCGGGAAAAACTTAAGTAAAGCATACAGATGTGTCGCAGAGCGTTGGCTGGTTAGCATCGTTTTGTTTGCCATCGGTTTTGCGGTTTTGGCGCTTATGCCGTTACCCCTGCTGATTGGCTTTGTATTGACACAACTGATGTTGTTTTTGGGATATACGAACCGGACTTGAATCCAGACATGGCTAGTGAACAGATAACTACATCAGAATACATCAAGCATCACCTTCAGAATCTGACCTTTGGTCAAAAACAAGCTGAAACGGAACCAGGCGTTTGGGCCCCAACGGGTGACTGGGGTTTTGCCATGTCATCTGGTGAAGCCGCCAACATGGGTTTTTGGTCTATTAATGTCGACACCATGTTTATGTCGATTTTACTGGGCGCGCTGATGATGTGGTTTTTCCGCAGCGTCGCGGTAAAAGTCTCTGCCGGTATCCCAACTGGCGTGCAAAACTTCGCAGAAATGATTATCGAGTTCATCGATGACTCGGTCCGCGGTTCTTTCTCCGGCGGCAAAAATAATATGGTTGGCCCACTGGCACTGACAATTTTTGTCTGGGTGTTTTTGATGAACCTGATGGATTTAATTCCGGTTGATTTAATCCCGATGGCTGTTATGTATGGCTCAGCCTGGGCATTCGGGGTTGATCCTCATGATGTGTTCTTCAAAATTGTGCCAACGACGGATCCCAATGCCACACTCGGCATGGCGCTATTCGTCTTCTTGTTAATGCTTTACTACAGCTTCAAGATTAAAGGTGCTGGCGGATTCATTAGTGAACTGACCCTGCAGCCTTTCGGTAAATTCGCAGTGCCTATCAACTTTGTTCTGGAAACGGTCACGTTGATTGCCAAGCCGTTCTCTTTGGCATTGCGGTTGTTCGGTAACATGTATGCCGGTGAAATGGTGTTCATTTTGATCGCTACCATGTACGGTGCCGGCATGATCTTGGGTTCTTTCGCCGGTTTGCTTCAAGTCGGCTGGGCAATTTTCCATATTCTGATCATTACTTTGCAGGCATTCATCTTTATGGTGCTGACCGTAGTGTATATAGATATGGCGCATCAGCATCACTAGGTTTTATTGGGTTTTAACTTCTTTTTTTAGTCAATATTTAGTCGTAGGAGAGAAAAATGGATATGGGTTTAGTTTACATCGCAGGTGCTCTGATGATCGGTTTGGGCGCATTGGGCGCTGCTATCGGTGTTGGTCTGCTGGGTGGTCGTTTCCTGGAAGCTGCTGCACGTCAACCTGAGTTAGTACCAATGCTGCGTACCCAGTTCTTCCTGGTTGCCGGTTTGGTTGATGCGGTTCCTATGATCGCTGTCGGTTTGGCAATGTACGTTCTGTTCGCGGTTGCGGGTTAAGGAATTTTTTGAACCCCATTTGCGATAACAGAGAGGTATTAGCATGAATATCAATGCAACCTTGATTGGTCAGTTGATTGCATTCGCAGTGTTTGTTGCGTTTTGCATGAAGTACGTATGGCCTCCCATCATGCACGCGTTGGAAGAGCGCAAAAAGAAAATTGCCGATGGTTTGGCGGCGGCCGAGCGTGGTCGTCATGAACAGGAGCTGGCCGAAAAACGTGCCCAGCAAGTGATTCATGAAGCCAAAAATCAGGCAAGCGAAATCGTTTCACAAGCCCAGCGCCGTGGTAACGAAATTGTCGATGAAGCAAAAACCAACGCCCGCACCGAAGGTGAGCGCATTCTGACTTCTGCCCGTGCAGAAATTGATCAGGAAGCCAACCGGGTGCGTGACGAGTTGAGAACCCAGGTATCTGCCGTAGCTTTGGCTGGTGCCGGTAAAATTCTCGGCCGCGAAATCGATGATAAAGCGCATACCGAGCTGCTTGATGAATTGGTCAGCCAAATCTAGAGGAAACACAGGATGGCAGAAGTAACAACCATCGCACGCCCCTACGCTGTCGCAGTTTTTTCACTGGCGCAGGAGAAAGGTGATTTGCAGACTTGGTCTGATCTGCTGCAAGTGGCTGCACAATGTGCAGATAACGCGGCAGTAGAAGCCATTCTGACCAATCCTGCGGTCAGCGACGAACAGGCTGTTGATCTGCTCGGTGATGTGGTGGGTGACTTATCCGCCGATGCACGCAATTTCTTATTGCTGTTAGCTGAAAATAACCGGCTACTGCTGTTGCCAGAAATTGCCGCGCTCTTCGAAGAGCTGCGTGCCGAAGCCGAGCAAATGTTAACGGCCGAAGTGGTCAGTGCCCGTGCTTTGACCCACGCGCAAAAAACTAAAATCGCAGCCGCATTGAAAAAGCGTCTGGGCAAAGAGGTGACGTTGACTGAGCAAGTCGACGAAAGCCTGCTGGGCGGCGCAATCATTCGGGCAGGCGATCTGGTTATCGATGGATCTGCCTTAGGTAAATTGAACAGACTGGCCAACGCGATTCGCTAACCGGCCCGTTAAAGAGGAAACAGAGATGCAACTGAATTCAGCAGAAATCAGTGACCTGATCAAAAAGCGTATTTCAAGCTTTGACGGGGCTACTGAAGCACGTACCGAAGGCACCGTAGTTGGTGTAACAGACGGTATCGTGCGTATTCATGGTCTTGCCGATGTCATGTCCGGGGAAATGCTTGAGTTTCCTGGTAACACATTTGGTATGGCGCTTAACCTTGAGCGTGACTCCGTTGGTGCGGTTATTTTGGGCGACTACCAACACATTACCGAAGGTGACAAAGTTAAATGTACTGGCCGCATTCTGGAAGTGCCGGTAGGTGAAGCGTTGCTGGGTCGTGTTGTTGATTCATTGGGTAAACCAATTGATGGTAAAGGCGACATTGACGCAAAAGAAGTTTCACCAATTGAGAAAGTTGCACCGGGTGTAATTGCCCGTCAATCGGTTGACCAACCTATTCAAACTGGTCTGAAATCAATTGATGCCATGATCCCGGTTGGTCGTGGTCAGCGTGAGTTGATCATCGGTGACCGTCAGACAGGTAAAACCGCTATCGCCGTTGATGCCATCATCAACCAAAAAGGTACAGGTGTTAAATGTATCTATGTGGCGATTGGTCAAAAAGCGTCTTCGATTGCCAACGTTGTTCGTAAGCTGGAAGAGCATGATGCTTTGGGTCATACCATCATCGTTGCGGCTTCGGCTTCTGATTCAGCAGCACTGCAATTTATCGCGCCATACGCCGGTTGCTCAATGGGCGAATACTTCCGTGATAAAGGCGAAGATGCACTGATTATTTATGATGATTTGACCAAGCAAGCCTGGGCTTACCGTCAAGTATCATTGTTGTTACGTCGTCCGCCAGGTCGTGAAGCTTATCCTGGTGACGTTTTCTACCTGCATTCCCGTCTCTTGGAGCGTGCAGCACGGGTCAACGAAGATTACGTAGAAAAATATACCGACGGTAAAGTGAAAGGCAAAACCGGTTCTTTGACCGCATTGCCAATCATTGAAACCCAAGCTGGTGACGTATCAGCCTTCGTACCGACCAACGTAATTTCGATTACTGACGGTCAGATCTTCTTGGAAACTGACTTGTTTAACGCTGGTATTCGTCCTGCGATTAACGCGGGTCTGTCAGTATCACGTGTTGGTGGTGCTGCTCAAACCAAGATCATCAAAAAGCTGGGTGGTGGTGTTCGTCTTGACTTGGCGCAATATCGTGAATTGGCGGCATTTGCCCAGTTTGCTTCGGACTTAGATGAAGCAACCCGTGCACAAATCAGCCGTGGACAGCGTGTTACCGAACTGATGAAACAAAAACAATATCAACCGCTGTCTGTAGCTGAAATGGCGATTTCGCTGTTCTCTGCTAACGAAGGCTTCCTGGATGATGTTGATGTTAACAAAGTCGGTTCTTTCGAATCGTCACTGTTGGCAAACATGGGTTCACAACATGCTGAGTTGATGGATACCATCAATAAAACAGGTAATTTCGATGATGATATCGCTGGCCAAATGCGCAGCGCTATTGAGAAATTCAAAGCCAACGGCAGCTGGTAAGCGAGGCATAATTCATGGCTAGCGGTAAAGAGATACGCACACAGATAGCAAGCATCAAAAGCACGCAGAAGATCACCTCTGCGATGGAAATGGTGGCTGCCAGTAAAATGCGTAAAGCTCAAGAACGCATGGCGGCAACACGTCCTTATGCTGATAAGATTTTGAATGTTATTCAGCATTTGGCTTATGCCAATCCTGAGTATCGGCATCCGTATTTGCAGGAACGCGAAGAAACGCAGCGCGTTGGCTACATTGTGGTCTCATCAGATCGCGGTTTGTGTGGTGGCTTGAATAATAATTTGTTCAAAGCAGTACTGAAAGACATTAGCGATAAGTCTGATAAAGGCTTAAAAGTTGATGTTTGTGCGATTGGCCAAAAGGCCTCGACGTTTTTCAGTCGTTTGCCCGTCAATATGGTTGCCCAGGTCACGCAGTTAGGTGATGCACCGGGCGTTCAAAAATTGATCGGTACCATCAAAGTGATGCTGGATGCTTTCGAATCGGGTCAAATTGACAGTTTATATCTGGTCTATAACCAGTTTGTGAACACCATGACCCAGGAAGATAAATTCATTCGTTTGTTGCCAGCAACACCGGGCGAGCCAAGTAAAGAAATGTCTCATCACTGGGATTACATTTACGAGCCTGACGCCAAAGTGGTGCTGGATGATTTATTGGTCCGCTATATCGAATCTGTAGTCTATCAAGGCGTCGTTGAAAATATCGCTTCTGAGCAAGCATCGCGGATGATTGCGATGAAAAATGCGTCAGACAATGCCGGCGATCTTATTGATGATCTGCAGCTTGTTTACAACAAAGCTCGCCAGGCTGCGATCACGCAGGAAATCTCCGAGATTGTTGCCGGTGCCGCTGCGGTATAACTGAAATAAAGGGCTGAGCAGCCCGAACCTATTGGAAAGAGGAAGCAAGATGAGCTCTGGAAAGATTGTACAAATTATCGGTGCGGTCGTTGACGTGGAATTTCCCCGCGACAGTCTGCCAAAAGTCTACGATGCTTTGATGGTTGAAGAAGTTGGTTTGACCTTGGAAGTTCAACAACAATTAGGTGACGGTGTTGTTCGTGCTATCGCAATGGGTACGACCGATGGTCTGAAGCGCAGCCTGGCCGTCAGTAACACTGGCAAGCCTATCAGCGTTCCAGTCGGCCAGAAAACACTGGGCCGTATCATGGACGTATTGGGTAACCCAATCGACGAGAAAGGCGAGATCGGTGAAGAAGAGCGTTGGGGTATCCACCGCAAAGCACCTGCATTCGATGAACTGTCTGCCAGTAACGAATTGCTGGAAACCGGTATCAAAGTAATCGACTTGGTCTGCCCGTTCGCTAAGGGTGGTAAGGTTGGTCTGTTTGGTGGTGCCGGTGTTGGTAAAACCGTCAACATGATGGAATTGATTCGTAACATCGCTATCGAGCATAGCGGCTTCTCAGTATTTGCCGGTGTCGGTGAGCGGACTCGTGAAGGTAACGATTTCTATCACGAAATGACTGACTCTAACGTTATCGATAAAGTATCGCTGGTTTACGGTCAGATGAATGAGCCACCAGGTAACCGTCTGCGTGTAGCGTTGACAGGTCTGACCATGGCGGAATTCTTCCGTGATGAAGGCCGTGACGTACTGTTCTTCGTTGATAACATTTACCGTTACACATTGGCCGGTACTGAAGTATCAGCCCTGTTAGGCCGTATGCCTTCAGCGGTAGGTTATCAGCCAACACTGGCTGAAGAAATGGGTGTACTGCAAGAACGTATTACCTCAACCAAAACCGGTTCTATCACGTCTATCCAAGCGGTATACGTACCTGCGGATGACTTGACCGATCCATCACCAGCCACCACTTTCGCGCATTTGGATGCAACAGTTGTACTGTCACGTTCAATTGCTGAATTGGGTATCTACCCTGCGATTGACCCGCTGGATTCGACGTCACGTCAGCTGGATCCATTGGTTGTTGGTAACGAGCATTATGATATTGCCCGTGGTGTTCAAAACACGCTGCAACGTTATAAAGAACTGAAAGATATCATCGCGATCCTGGGTATGGATGAATTGTCTGAAGAAGATAAATTATCTGTATCACGCGCTCGTAAAATTCAGCGTTTCATGTCGCAGCCATTCTTCGTTGCTGAAGTATTCACCGGTGCCCCTGGTAAATATGTTTCACTGAAAGATACTCTGGCTGGTTTCCGTGGCATTCTGGATGGTGAATATGATTCGCTGCCAGAACAAGCGTTCTACATGGTTGGCACCATCGACGAAGCAATTGAAAAAGCCAAAAAGTACTAATCTCTTGGGAGGTAGCTGATGGCTATGACAGTTCATGTTGATATCGTAAGTGCTGAAGAATCCATTTATTCTGGATTGGTAGAAGCGGTAATCGCGTCAGCACAGGAAGGTGAAGTTGGTATTTACCCGCGTCACGCACCTTTGCTGACACGCCTGAAGCCAGGTGAAGTGCGTTTATTAAAAGACGGTAAGGAAGAGCATTTTTATATTTCCGGTGGCATTTTAGAAGTTCAGCCACATATCGTTACCATTCTGGCTGATACGGCACTACGCGCTGATGACGTTAATGAAGCCGCTGCTTTGGAAGCCAAAGCATCTGCTGAAAAAGCGCTTAGCGATAAGTCTGCGAAACTGGACTTTGCGCAAGCACAGGTTCAGCTGGCCGAAGCAATGGCGCAATTGCGTGCCATTGAAAGAGCACGTAAAACAACACGTAAGCACTAATCACGAAAGTGATGACCTAAAAAAGGCTGTCTTCGGACGGCCTTTTTTGTTTACGGGTCTTTGCTAAACTACAGAGCTGATACAAGGAATCCTTTATGTCTCTAGCTATTATTATCCTCGCTGCCGGTAAAGGCACCCGTATGAAATCCGCCAAGCCCAAGGTGATGCATACCTTGGCTGGCAAATCCCTGCTGCAACACGTTATTGATGTTGCCAAACAGCTCAATCCTGCCAATCTGGCCGTGGTCTGTGGTAATGGTGCTGATGAGGTCGTGCCTTACCTGCAATCTCAAAATATCGATATCGCCATGCAGCTTGAGCAAAAAGGGACCGGCCATGCCGTCGAGCAGGCTAAAGCGGCTTTTGCCAACAGTGAACAGACCCTGGTGCTCTATGGCGATGTGCCGTTGATTCAGCTCGATACACTACAAGCACTGATAGATTGTGGTGACAGCAATAGTTTAAAAGTGCTGACCGCGATCCTCGAAGATCCAACAGGTTACGGCCGGATCGTCCGTGATGAGCAGGATCAGATGCTGTGCATCGTCGAAGAAAAAGATGCCGACGATGACATCAAAATGATCAATGAAATTAACACCGGTATTATGTGTATTCCGTCTAAATGGCTGACCGAAGCCTTGGAACAACTGGATAACAATAATGCTCAAGGCGAATATTATCTGACCGATCTGATTGCCAAAGCCGTAGAGCAGGACATCGCTACCAGCTCTGTAGTTTCTGAAGATGAAATGGAAGTCGCTGGCGTCAATAACCGCGTTCAGCTGGCTGAACTGGAAAGTTTTTACCAGCAAAAACGCGCCACCGAACTGATGATGAGCGGCGTCACCATGCGTGATCCGGCGCGGATTGATATCCGTGGCGAGCTGACCGCTGGGCAGGATATCACCATCGACATTAATGTCATTTTCGAGGGTAAAAACAGTATCGCCGACCATGTTGAAATCGGTGCCAACTGCATCATTAAAAATAGCACGATTTCTATCGGTGCCCTGATTTTGCCCAACAGCATTATTGAGGACGCCGAAATCGGTGATTATGCCGAGATAGGCCCGTTCGCCCGGATCCGTCCCGGCACTAAACTGGCGGCCAAATCCAAAGTCGGTAACTTTGTCGAAATTAAAAACGCCAATATTGGCTTCGGCTCCAAGATCAATCACCTCAGCTATATCGGCGATACCGATATGGGTGAACATGTAAATGTCGGCGCCGGCACCATTACCTGTAATTATGACGGTGCCAATAAGCACCGCACCACCATCGGTAATCGGGTGTTTATTGGTTCAGATACGCAATTAATTGCACCGGTAACGTTGGAAAATGGCGCAACAATTGGCGCGGGATCAACGATTCGTAAGGATGCGCCGGCAGATGCGTTGACGTTGACTAAGTCGGAGCAGAAGACTGTTAGAGGGTGGCAGCGACCGGTCAAAAAGTGATGTAACATTTTTATAAATATTGCGATTTGAAGCAGAGACATGGTTGTTGAAGCGCTAATTCGTATTACGTAATAGAGTTCAAAAATTGTAAATGATGGACTGCCCTGGGAATCGTAGACAACTTCCGGTTGTTATTTGAGCATAGGAGGACATGGATATGAGAGGGTGTTTATCTGGCTGCCCATATCTATATTGGCTGTGGGTGCTATCGGCCGGATTCTGGTGTGGCTGGATTGTAAATCGTATATTTGGTGTTCACCGGCTCGGTGGGTTTGATGTATCGCTTTGATAATGGTCTGTCACCTTATATTAGTTATGCCGAGGCGTTCAGCATCAATCTTGGCATTGAGGGTGCCCGCCGTAACGGCCAGATCGCTGAAACCAACCAGTGGTGATCAGCAAGAAATCGATTTCAAGTATTTATCGTCAGATAAAGCCCTGGCGATTACGGCGGTGTATTTTGGCATTACCCAAGAAAACCGCATCAGTGATGGATTAACGCCTGGTGGTGTTGAGCAGATTAGCGTTGTCATGGATGGCTATGAATGACAATATTATAAATGCTGAGACAATTTTGAAACCCAGTTTGGCTACACCGATCTGAATGCCAAAAATGACAGCACAAACGATCTTCTGCCGCATGATGCCGAGCAAATCGCTACCGTTTTTTAACACAACAGGCCCTGTTACTCACAGGGCCTAAGTTTCTCTTTCCAGTAGCAACTGGATTGGACCCACCGAATGATTTGGTGAGCCCTTTTTTAACGCCAGTAACGACGATCGCTGCGGTAACCGTAATGGCGATCACCACCGCGGTGATAATCACGTTTGTAGTGGCGCGAATGGCCATAACCTTTGAAGTCATGACGTGATTTGTGTTTGTAATGATGTTTGGGCTGGTAATAATGTTTTTTGTAGTGGCGATTATGATGCTGGTGAGCGTAACCATGGTGATAGCCACTAAATATCGGAAAACCGAAGCCAATATGGACATCTACATCAGCTTTGGCCTGACTCACTGACAGCATCATTAACATGCCAGACACCAATAAAATAATACCGGTCTTTTTCAGTGTTAGCTGTGTCATTGTCTTAACCTCGCTTAAAATCTAACGACAGTTGTTAGACTAAGCTTTTGCAACGCGAAGTTGGGTCAAGGCTTGTAAAAGTATGTAAAAACAGCCGCTTATAGCAGATACGATTTGCACGAAAATACCATAAAGCGCATTGCAGTCGACGTAAAAAAGGCGCATAAATAGCTTATGGAAATGTTGCTATTTTTGTTTGTGGTCGGCGCGCTTATTTTTTATTTAATGGCTGCGCCGAAAGCCCATAAGATTTCCACCTTGGATAACCATCGTTATCCAGCGGTGAAGATTCGGCCATGTAAAAATGCCTGTCAGGCAGTGACTCAAGCTTCACAGATTGTTTTTTTGTCTTCGCAATCTCCGAAATTACCACTCAATGCCTGTGATCGGATCGCTGAGTGTGATTGTCAGTTCCGGCACTTTGCCGATCGGCGTCAGCAAGAAGATCGGCGCGAAGATGAATATATGATGCATGATGTTTTTCACCACAGAGAGCGGCGCGATGACAAACGTGTTGGCCGGCGGGTCAGCGACCGGTATAGCATTGTCCAGTGAGTAAAGGCTAAATCACCCCGAAAGCCAGCATGGCATCGGCGACCCGGCGAAAACCGGCAATATTCGCACCGACCACATAATTGCCAGGCACCCCGAATTCTTCAGCGGTATGACAGCATTGGCGATGAATATTGTTCATGATCTCATGCAGCCGCTCTTCACTGAATTCAAAACCGGAGCTGCGGGTTGCATTATGCTGCATTTCCAGCGCTGAGGAGGCGACACCACCCGCATTAGCTGCTTTACCAGGGCCGTAAGCAATATTATTTTCCAAAAATAAGGACACTGCTTCCGGGGTGCAGGGCATATTGGCCCCTTCACAGACGGCAATGCAGCCATTATCAATCAGCATCCGGGCATCATTGGCATCAAGCTCATTCTGGGTCGCGCAGGGAAATGCCAGATCACAATGGATATGCCAGATATTGCCGTTTTCAATATATTCAGCATGCGGATGGTGATCGAGATAACTTTGGATCCGGCCGCGTTCGACTTCTTTTATTTTGATCACCGTATCAACATTGATGCCATGCTTATCAATAATAACGCCACCAGAGTCCGAGCAGGCAATGACTTTGGCGCCGACAACCCGCAATTTTTCCATGGCATAAATTGCCACATTGCCAGAGCCGGAGACTACGCAGGTTTTGCGTTTTACATGGATATCCCGACTTTCCAGCATGGCCTCAGCAAAAAATACCGCACCATAACCCGTGGCTTTTTTACGGATCACGGTGCCGCCCCAGCCGGGGCTTTTGCCGGTAATCACACCAGATTCATAACGATTGGTGATGCGTTTGTACTGACCAAATAAATAGCCAATTTCGCGGGTGCCCACACCGATGTCACCGGCCGGAACATCAGTAGATTCGCCGATATGCCGGTATAGCTCAGTCATAAAACTCTGGCAAAAACGCATCACTTCGTTATCGGATTTACCTTTGGGATCAAAGTCCGAGCCACCTTTGCCGCTGCCAATCGGCAGGCCGGTCAGCGCATTTTTAAAGGTTTGTTCGAAACCCAGAAATTTAATGGTGCCAAGCTTGACACTGGGGTGAAAGCGCAGGCCACCTTTGTATGGACCAAGGGCACTGTTAAAGCCGACGCGAAAGCCGCGATTGATTTGTAATTCACCATTATCATCCTGCCAGGGCACACGAAAAATGATTTGCCGCTCTGGTTCACAGAGGTGCTCAATAACTTTGTGTTTCACATATTCCGGGTGTTTTTCCAGCACGGGCGCCAGGGTTTCCAATACTTCATACAGTGCCTGATGGAATTCTGGTTCACCGGGATTGCGATTAACGATCTTTTGACAAAGAGAGTCTATATTGTGCGGGTTTGACGTCATAACACACCTTTAATTCTTGTGGCGGATAACCCTCTCATTTTGTGCACCGAAGCAGTGCAAGCAACGTATTGCGTCTTGGGCAGACAGATAGCGTAATCGTTACGCCTTAATGTCAGCCTATGCCTTAAACCCATCTGCGTAAAGGTGGGCGCGCCAGAAGTGCGATTAACGTAACAATAAAAACAGTGCGCGATCAGCCCGGACAATATTGAGCAATAATTCCGGTTGGTTTTTGACCAGTGGCTTAAATTGCTCAAGATCAGTGACCGGCTGGCGATTGACCGAGGTAATTATGTCGCGGCTACGCAAACCCGCCTGCCAGGCAGGGCTACCACGTTGAACCTGATGAATCATCACGCCATTTATCTGCCCAAAGTAAGGAGAGGCCGGATCGATATCTTCAAGGGTCACACCTGACAGTTTGGGGTGCACAGTGCCGTTATCCAGTTGACTATGTTGGCTCTCAGTTACTTTGGCTTTAATAGTGCGTGGTTTGCCATCGCGGAGAATTTCCAGTTCGATGGTTTTACCAACCAAGACCAGGCCGATGGCATTACGCAGATTGGCAGCATTTTTTAACGAAATACCATCTATGGCAGTGACAATATCGCCTACTTTGAGGCCCGCTTTTTCAGCGGCAGAATCGGCGGCAATTTTGGTGACAATAGCGCCGCGGTTGTATTCAATCTCAAAAGCCTGCGCCAGCTCCGGCGTGATGTCCTGCATTTGCACGCCCAAATAGGCACGGCGTACTTCACCAAACTCCAACAATTGGGCAGTGACTTGTTTGACCAGATTGCTGGGAATGGCAAAGCCAATACCAATATTGCCAGAATTTTTTGGTGAAAAGATCGCGGTGTTGATACCAACCAACTCTCCCCGCAAATTAACCAGTGCGCCGCCAGAGTTACCCGGATTAATAGAGGCATCGGTCTGAATAAAGTCTTCATAACCTTCCAGCCCCAAACCGCTGCGGCCCAATGCGCTGACAATACCGGACGTGACTGTCTGCCCAAGGCCAAATGGATTACCGATGGCAACGACAAAATCACCGACCTGCAATTCATCAGAGTCCGCCAATGCCAGCGCATTGAGGTTTTCGGACGGGATTTTAATCAACGCCACATCAGTGGCTGGATCGGTACCAACAACTTCCGCCTGAAAACTGCGGCCATCCAATAAAGACACAGTGATTTCATCGGCAAGCTGGATCACATGATTATTGGTCAGCACCAGCCCTTCGCGAGCATTAAAGATAACTCCGGAACCCAGACTTTGTGCCTGACGGGTGCGCGGTTGATCCGGAATATTAAAAAATCGCCGGAAAAACGGATCATTCATCAGTGGATTATCACGCACCGGTACTTCAGCGCGAGTTGCGATATTGACCACTGCCGGTTTACTGCGATCCAGCATCGGTGCCAAAGTTGGCATTTGCTGATCATCATTCAGCCACGGGAATGGCAGGGCGGCAAAGGCGAGTTGTCCGATTAACGTTAAACCGGCCAACCATAGCAAAGCAGATTTAAAACGTGTCATAGTCTGTGATGCTCCTTAAAAGGCTTTGTCCAGCGCATCGCGCGGATTGAAGTCAAAACTGTCGGCCATCTTCCGATAAAGTTTTTTTTGTGAATCGCTGTTAGCCGGTGGCGTCTGAATTTGTAACACAACAAATTGATCGCCGGCGGCGGGTTTGCCAGGTAGGCCGCGACCTTTGAGACGCATTTTCTGGCCGCTGCGCGCACCGGCTGGAATGGTCAGGCTGATTTTACCGGCTAATGTCGGCACAGTAACTTTTGTTCCCAGTGCGGCTTCCCAAGGGGCGAGTGGCAAATCCAGAATTAAATCTTTGTTTTCCACTCGGAAAAAAGAATGTGCAGCGATCTGGATTTCCAGATATAAATCACCATCCTCGCTCCCCATACCGGCTTTGCCTTGACCCGCTAAACGGATTTTCTGGCCGGCACTGACACCGGCCGGAATTTTCACGTTAACCGTGCCGGTTTGTGTGGCGCCCGTTGGCCTGCGAAT
>CBFHWI010000011.1:23535-24721 GCA_965659475.1 Methylophaga sp. | reverse complement strand
TTTCTGGCCGGCACTGACACCGGCCGGAATTTTCACGTTAACCGTGCCGGTTTGTGTGGCGCCCGTTGGCCTGCGAATCGTTTTATTGGTACCGTGAAATGCTTCATCCAGACTGATAGTGATTTTGGCGTTGACGTCATCACCACGGGCAAAAAAGCCCTCGCTACCGCGTCTACCGCCGGAAAACATATTTTCAAAAAAACTACTGAAATTACTGTTGCCGCGACCAAAACCGCCGTCACTGTCTTGCCAGCCGGGGGGAGGGGTAAATGACTGGCCATGCCGATATTGACCGCCAAATTGATCATATTGCGCGCGTTTTTCAGTATCACGTAGCACTTCATAAGCCTCGCCGAGCTCTTTGAATTTCTCTTCGGCATTCGGTTCTTTACTGACATCGGGATGATACTTGCGGGCCAGCCGGCGGTAGGCTTTTTTAATTTCCTCGGCAGATGCTTTGCGATCAACCTCTAAAATTTTGTAATAGTCTTTGTATTCCATGCCGCCACATTTGATAGATAAAAATAATTTTTACTAAATTGGGGTAAGAGTGCTCGTTTTCAAGGAGAATCAGGTTTTTCCTGAGACCGGTAAGGCTGCTTCTATGATGAAGTTTGCCGACTTTTTGACGCTTTTCAGGAAATTTTTCACCATGCCTTCTGGTCCAGCATATCCTGAAAGACAGCCGTCCCCGTCCATAACTGGAATGGCTGCATATGAATAATTATTATTTGAAGGATGCAAATACCTTCCAATGTGAAGGCTATGATGTGTTCAACTTGTATATGAGCCATGCTGTTAACAGCAAGTTAACCGTT
This sequence comes from Methylophaga sp., assembly GCA_965659475.1. GTDB lineage: Bacteria > Pseudomonadota > Gammaproteobacteria > Nitrosococcales > Methylophagaceae > Methylophaga. The sequence continues at coordinate 23,903 of CBFHWI010000011.1, read as the reverse complement.
TACGGACGTGTGCAAAACTTGTTTAACATGGAATATGCAGAGCGTGCCGATTACAAAGCCAATATTCCCGATTACCGGTACTTTGTTGGCCAAAAACGATATCTGCATGTTGGTGCCAGCTACTCGTTCTGAGCCCACATCCCGGCCTTCCCCCACAAGGGGAAGGAGTTTAATTGGTGTTTTATTCCCTCTCCCGTTGGGAGAGGGCCAGGGTGAGGGGAGGCTTATTGCCGGTGGGCTTTGCGCACTTCCAGCCGGCGCAGAAACTCCCGCATGATATCGTCATACAGAGCCGGGCCCAGATAAGCATCTTCAACCTGGCTATCAATGCTCGGATTGTCATTGACCTCAATCAGTACCACCCGTGA
>CBFHWI010000011.1:20429-23435 GCA_965659475.1 Methylophaga sp. | reverse complement strand
CCTTTCGAAAAGGCGCCATCAGGAATTTTCATGACCAGCGGAAAGGTTGCCGTATCACACATACGTTGCAGGCCGATCTTGTCATTGCGATAGAGCAGGTGCGATTCCGGCATCGGCAGATTGTGCTTTTCCAGCAGTTCTTTTAAGTAAATCTTATTGGTGCAGCGAATAATCGACGTTGGATCGTCAACTACTACCAAGCCTTCGCTTTCGGCGCGACGGGCAAACTTATAGGTATGATTATGAATCGCCGTGGTTTCGCGGATAAACAGCGCATCATATTCGGCGATGCGAATGTAATCGCGTGGGGTGATGAGCTCTACATCGATGCCCAAACGTTTGCCACTGGCAATAAAGCGCTTTAATGCCGTCATATCACTGGGCGGCATTTTTTCATCAGGATTATGCAAAATCGCCATATCGTAGCGATATTGCCGACGTTTCGCTGGTTTTCGCCATAATTTATGACTAAAGGCGTCTAAAGCATTGGCAAATAAATCCTGTTCCGTTTCCGTCAGTTTATCGAGTGCACCGGCACCAATCCGGCTGATCAGCCAATGGCCTTTATTGGTGAAATCAATTTCAATAATCGGGCAGGGGTATTGTTCGTAAATCTGCCGTGCCAGCTTTTGCAGTGCTTTAAATTCACACTGACCAAAAAACACTTTGAGCCGGAAATTTACTTCGGATTGTTTGCCACTGGCGATCATCACCTTGTCGAGTTTTTCGCTCATATCGCTTAAATCAAACGCATACAAACTTTTACGTGACAGGTCATTGATGGTACGCAGACTGGGGATTACCCGATGATCCCGCGCTTCGGCAACCATCGAACAATAATAGCCGGGGCTTAAATAATCAAGGCTATGACAGAGATTAATAATTTGCGCACGACCGGATGGGCTTTGCGTGGGGGTCTGCAAATAATCATCGACAGCTGTGACCTGGGCGCTGGGGAAATAGGGGGCCCAGTCGGCAATATTTTCTACTATTATCAGATGGTTACTCATAGATTTTATTAGCATCTCCCTGGCGTCAGCGCTGGTCTATTTGTGCATCATAAAGTGGTTGTGTCATGGTTGTGCTAAAAATTTTGCCATCACGCCGATTTACTGGTCAAAATCACTAAAACCACCTATTCTTCGGCAAATTTTTTGAAACAGGAGCGTCGTTGCCATGTATGCAGAAGCTGTTTTGAGTGTGTTTTCACAACGCTATGCCGGGGCGCGGGATAAATTTGTATCGTCTGTTGAAACTAGCTCAATCGTCGAACGCTTCAACAATATCGCGCATCCGCTGAAAGGCCCGAAAAACGAGAAATTGTTTTGCGATATTGCCTGGGCCGGTAACCCTAAGGCCAAAAATATGTTGGTTCTGGTCTCCGGTCTGCATGGTGTTGAAGGCGGCGTTGGTTCGGCGATTCAGTCGGATTTTGTCAGCCGCCACCGGCGCTTGCCTGCTGATATTTGTGTGGTGCTGGTGCATGCGCTGAATCCCTGGGGCTTTGCCTGGGCCAGCCGTAATGATAACGAAGGCATCGATATTAACCGTAACTTCGTCGATTTTGCCGGTAAATTGCCGAACTCTTCAGAAGCTTTGAAAGTCTGGCAGGAACTGAATAAATCGGCTTCCAGCATGGCTGAAGTCGGTGGCCATCGTGCTTTGTTTGATGCCTTGAGTCAGGGGCAGTATCAACAAAAAGATGCACTGTATTACGGCGGTGATAAAGCCAGCTGGTCACGCGAAGTCATCGAGCAACTGGCAGGGCAAATCAAGCCGGAAAAGCGCGAGCAAATTTTGGTGATTGATATTCACAGTGGTCTTGGCCCTTATGGTTATGGCGAACTGATTTGTGATCACCCGCATAACAGCAAAGCCACCAAAACCGCCGTTGAACTATTTGGCGCCACCGTTACCGAGCCGGCAATGGGTACCTCAACCTCAGGCGTAAAACACGGCCTGCATGATTACTTCTGGCATGCACAGGGTGAGCAGGTGTGTTTTCTGACGCTGGAATTCGGTAGTTTCGGCAATGCTGAAATGCTGCGAGTATTACATGCCGATCATCAGCTGCAACAATCCGGAAAAATTGACTGGTCCGATCAGCAAACGTTGGATATCAAACATGCGATGCAGGATTTTTTCTGCCCGGATCAGACGCAATGGCAGGAATTAGTGTTATTCCGCGGCCGCCAGGTCATTGAAATGGCCCTGGAAGGGCTCAGCGGCCAAAGTAATGGCAGTGCCTGAGGCGGCTGATCTGCAAATTCGCGCTGCCACACTGGATGATGTGGATACCTTGCTGGGCCTGGAAAAAATCTGCTTTGATAGCGACCGTCTGTCACGGCGCAGTTTTAAATGGATGATCAATAAGGCCAATGCCTTACTGCTGCTGGCCGAAAAAAATCAGCAATTGGCCGGTTATGTATTGATCCTGTACTCCCGCGGGACCTCGCTGGGGCGGATTTACTCACTGGCCGTTGATCCGCAAAATCGTAAGCAAGGCATCGCCAATGCCCTGATGGCAGCGGCTGAAAAAGCAGCTTTAGCAGCCGGCCGGAGTTTTATCCGTCTGGAAGTGCGGCCTGATAATCATAATGCGATTCGGCTATACGAAAATCTCGGTTACAAACAGTTCGATATCGTCAGTGATTTTTACGAAGATCACACCGATGCCATGCGCATGATGAAAGTGCTACAGCCAGAGCCGCATACCCTGCAAAATCAAGTGGTGCATTATTCACAAAGCACTGACTTTACCTGTGGCCCGGCCAGTCTGATGATGGCCATGAAAACCCTGAATCCGGATATGCCGCCGCTGGATAGGATCAGTGAATTACAAATCTGGCGCGAAGCGACGACCATTTTTATGACCTCAGGCCATGGTGGCTGTAGCGCCCATGGTCTGGCGTTATCGGCCTGGCGGCGCGGTTTTAATACCACGCTGATTACCAATAGTGATGAAGTGCCGTTTATTAATGGCGTGCGCAGTGATGAGAAAAAATT
>CBFHWI010000011.1:0-20329 GCA_965659475.1 Methylophaga sp. | reverse complement strand
GGTTTTAATACCACGCTGATTACCAATAGTGATGAAGTGCCGTTTATTAATGGCGTGCGCAGTGATGAGAAAAAATTGGTCATCGAATGCGTGCATCAGGATTTTGTGCAGCAAATTGCCCAATCTGATATTCATCAGCAATTAATGCCGATGGACGTTAATCTGCTACGTAACCATTTAGATGCCGGCGCGCTGGTGGTGGTGTTGATCAGTTCTTATCGACTTAATCAGAATAAATCACCGCATTGGGTGGTGCTGGTGTCGATATCCGATACCTTTGTTTATTTTCATGATCCCGATATTGACTGGGATGACGATAAAACCCTGACCGACAGTCTGTATATCCCTGTTACCCATAAAGAATTTAACCGTCTGCTGGGCTACGGCAAACAGCGCTATCAGGCGGCGGTGATTATCAAGCGCTGAACTTGCCGGTCTTAGTTCAGTCAGAGCCGTTTTAAATTGAGAGTTAGTCGATGCTAAATGCTATAAAAGCCTTATTAAATTCAGAAACTGACAATGAAGCGGGTTTGGCTAACGAGGTTAAAAATAAGCCAACGCTGGCGGTTGCTGCACTAATGGTAGAGGTGATGACCGCCGATCATGACCAGGATGAGATTGAAATTGCAGTATTAAAACGGCTGCTGAAAAAGCAGTTCCAATTATCCGATGATGTCGCTGACAGTCTGTTTCAGGGGGCTTTGCAAGCACATAACGACGCTACTGATTATTTTGCTTTTACCCGGCAAATCAATGAGGAATATAGTATGGCTGAAAAAATCCAGCTGATTGAATCGTTATGGCAGATGGCGGCAGCAGACGATGATATTCAGGCGGTGGAACAACATGTGATTCGCCGGGTTGCCGGTTTATTGCATGTTTCACACAGTGATTTTATTGCCTGCAAACTGAAAGTAATCAGTCATTAATCGGTTACATTAAAGCGTTTCAGGCCAATGAGTTGCCCAGAATCAGTTATCACGGGAATTTGCCACTCATTAACCTGCTGACGACAGGCGAACATTTCATTCATTACGCGCTTCAGGGCCAATGGCCGGAATTTTCGGTGGAATTGGGCGCAATCATTTTCGGTGTATTGGCTTTATGGCTAAGCCGTTATTTAAAACGCCGGGCCAAAGTGAAAGATCGCAACGCTTTAGTAGTGGAGGCAGACTAATGCTCAGCGCCAGTTTATTCAGTGTGACGGCGATTGGCATTCTGGCACTTGCCATGCCTCGTCATTGGCGGCAAATTTCTATACAGCCATTGGCTGACAAGGGGCGCTTGTTACAGATCTCTGGATTGTTGTTACTGCTGCTGTGTTTCGGGCAATTTAGTGATAACAATCAATATCAAGCCAGCTGGGTGATTGGCGTTGCCATAACAATGCTGGTCGCCAGTGGCTGGTCGTTAAGTTTCAGTCTTTGGCCGCGCCTAACCAGCATCATCAGTATGCTGGCGGCTTTAGTCGGTTTGTTATTGTTGTAGTGCTGCCAATTCCTGACGCGCCACTGTGATCGCTTTTTTAACCTGCGCTGGTGCCGTGCCGCCTAAATGATCTCGCGCCGCCACGGAGCCTTCCAGTGTCAGGTAATTAAAAACATCGTCGCCGATCTGGTCGCTAAATTGTTGTAATTCATCCAGATCCAGTTGCGATAAGTCTTTATCGTGCTTAATGGCATAGGCAACCGATAAGCCCACCACTTCATGGGCATCACGAAACGCCACGCCTTTGCGCACTAAATAATCAGCCAGATCGGTCGCCGTGGCATAACCCTTTAAAGCCGCCTGACGCATATTGGCTTTCTTAACAGTGATTACCGCCATCATATCGGCATACACCCGCAGCGAGCCGAGCAGTGTGTCGATGGTGTCAAACAGCGGTTCTTTGTCTTCCTGATTATCTTTGTTATAAGCCAGCGGCTGGTTTTTCATCAGTGTCAGCAGATTAAACATATTGCCGTAAACGCGGCTGGTTTTACCGCGGATAAGCTCCGGCACATCTGGATTTTTCTTTTGCGGCATGATCGATGAGCCGGTGCAGAAGGCATCACCCAGATCAACAAAATCAAACTGCGCCGATGACCAGATAATCAACTCTTCAGAAAAACGCGATAAATGCATCATCAACAAAGACGCAAAGCTATTAAATTCAATGGCAAAATCACGATCGCTGACGGCATCCAATGAGTTACGGCAAATCCGCTCAAAACCCAACAATTCAGCGGTATATTCACGATCAATCGGAAATGTTGTGCCGGCCAATGCGGCAGCACCTAAAGGCAGGCTGTTAACCCGTTTAGCGCAGTCGTCAAGGCGTTCTAAATCACGGCGCAGCATTTCGTACCAGGCCAGCATATGATGACCAAAGGTGACCGGTTGGGCCGTTTGCAAATGGGTAAAGCCGGGCAGAATGGTGTCAGACTCGCGTTCAGCCACATTAACCAGCGCCTCTTGCAAGCGCAGTAACTCGCTACGGATCGGTTGCATCATATCGCGCAAATACAGCCGGACATCGGTCGCTACCTGATCATTTCGCGAGCGGCCGGTATGTAATTTTTTACCGGTTTCGCCAATCAGCGCAATCAACCGCGCTTCGATATTCATATGCACGTCTTCCTGGGCAATCGACCATTCAAACTGATCGTTATCAATTTCCTGTTCGATTTGCTGCAGGCCGCTGATAATCTGGTCGCGCTCACTATCAGTCAGCACATCGACTTTGGCCAGCATGGTCGCATGGGCAATTGAACCCTGAATATCCTGCCGGTACATGCGCCGGTCAAAGGTTACCGATGCGGTAAATTCTTCGACAAATTTATTGGTCGGCTGGGTCAGACGGGCGGATGATAATTTTTTATCTGATGTGGACATATTGCGGCCTGTTAAGTCGGGCAAAGTAGCGCGCATTATAACGCGGCTGTCGTGGCACAGCAGCCGTAAATGCTAGAATGACCTTTTAAATGTAGGCAAGACAGGAATCTGGTTTTATGAAAGACGCCACCGTGCGTATTGCTACGCGTCGCAGCCCGCTTGCCTTGTGGCAGGCAGAATTTGTTCGCGACGAACTTCTGAAGCTTCACCCGCATCTGCAAATTGAACTGATCAAAATCAAAACCAAAGGTGACAAAATTCTCGATACGCCGCTGGCCAAAGTCGGTGGTAAGGGACTGTTTGTTAAAGAGCTGGAAGTTGCCATGCTCAATGGTGAAGCCGATATTGCCGTGCATTCGATGAAAGATGTACCGGTCGATTTTCCCGATGGCCTGCATTTGCCGGTGATTTGCGAACGACATGATCCTTTTGATGCTTTTGTCTCTAATGATTATGACAATGTCGATGATTTGCCACAGGGCGCTCGCGTTGGCACGTCGAGCTTACGGCGGGAATGTCAGCTGCGCCATTACCGGCCGGATCTGCAAATTCTGCCGCTGCGTGGCAACGTCAATACCCGGCTGGCGAAGCTGGATAACGGCGATTTTGAGGCGATTATCCTGGCTAAAGCCGGTTTGGAACGGCTGCAATTTGATGCCCGGATCCGCAGTGCACTGAGTGCTGAACAAAGTTTGCCCGCCATTGGCCAGGGCGCGTTGGGAATTGAAACCCGAGTCGAAGATGCTGAACTCAATGCATTGATTGCGCCGCTGAATTGCGATCACACCAGTATCACCGTTAAAGCTGAGCGGGCACTGAACCGGCGGTTAAAAGGGGGGTGTCAGGTACCGATTGGTGGCTATGCGATTTTGGATAACGATCAAATCTGGCTGCGTGGTTTAGTAGGCCGACCGGATGGCACTGAGATGTTATTTGATGAAATTCATGGCACTGCCACGCAAGCAGAAGAGTTGGGCGTAATGCTCGCCGAAACCCTGTTAAGTCGCGGTGCCGATAAAATTTTAGCTGATGTTTATGGTCGATAACGGCCTGCTGAAAAGTATGCGGATATTGGTGACCCGGCCGGCGGCACAGGCTGATAAGTTGATATCACTCATTCAACAGCAGGGTGCTGAGCCAGTGTTATTTCCGCTCATTGAAATTAAAGCGATGGATGTCAGTAGCTGGCCCATCATTGATTGGCGTAAAGTCGATTGGCTGATTTTTGTCAGTCGTAACGCGGTGCAGCACTTTTGCAGTGGTCTGCCGAAAAAATTACCTGCGCGACTGGCCTGTGCGGCAGTCGGTAACGGCACGGCACAAGCAATGCGTGAACAAGGATTAACAGTCAGTCTGCAACCGGAAAATTCTAACGGTAGTGAAGGCTTACTTAGTCTGCCGCAAATGCAAAAGCTTGATGGTCAGAAAATCATTATTGTCCGTGGTCAGGGAGGCCGTGAATTACTGGCCGATACCTTACATGCCAGAGGTGCTAGTATTCGATATATTGAAGTGTATAGCCGGCAATTGCCTAAGGTTAGCAATGCGCAAAGAGTTGTGGCGTTGGATTCCGATATTTTGCTGGCCACCAGTGTGCAAAGCGTGACAAATTTGTTGCGTATTTTTGCTCAAAACAAAGCGCAAATTTGTGCCAAACCGCTGGTTGTTCTCAGTGAGCGCATCAAACAGTATGCTTTAACACAAGGATTCAGTGATATTGCCGTCACTGACAATGCCAGTGATGAGGCGATTATGCAGCGATTGACTGAAATAGGAGCCGATCATGGACAATAACAGCCCATCCTCTGAGCAAAACCCAAAAACCAAATCAGCTAAAGCGAAGCCGAGTTGGCCGCGACTCAGACGTAATGCCATATGGCTGGTGGTCATTATTTTGTTATTGGTACCGTCAGCCACGGCATTGTGGTGGAGCTATCAGCAACAACAAAGTCTTGATGCACTGAGTCAACAATTATCAGTTCTGACACCATTGCAAAGTGATGTTGCGGCGTTGGCCCGTGCCGGGCAGCGCAATGAAGACAATCTGCGTGCACTTTCTGATGCGCAACAACAGCAAGCGCAAGTTATTGTTGATTTGCAACAAACTGAGCCGCTGACCGATAAAGAAATCCGTCTCCGCTGGACACTGAATGAAGTTGATTATTTACTGCAGTTCGCCAATCAGCGCGCCACATTCGCCAATGATGCTGATGGTGCACGCCAGGCATTACAGCTAGCTGATGAAAAATTACAGGATTTAAACGATTACCGTTTGCAGGATTTACGTCAGCAAATTGCCGATGAGCAATTGGCGCTGGATGCCGTTGCAACAACTGATATTGCCGGCATTGCCACTGACTTGCAAAGTGCCCTGAATGTGATTGATACGTTGCGGGTGGTCAAAGGCCCCAAACATTTCAACCAAGACCCAATGGCGGATGCCAGTACTGATTTGACTACCCCTGCTGGCTGGCAAGATGCACTTGGCGATATCTGGCAGCAAGTTCGTTCACTGGTGGTGATTCGTCAGCAGGAAGATGCCACGCAAGCGGTGTTGATCCCTGAGCAACGTTATTTTCTATATCAAAATCTCCGCTTGAAGCTGGAAACAGCCCGATTTGCGTTACTTTCTGGCAAACAAAGTATTTACGATAGTAGCTTGCAAACCAGTATTGATTGGTTGAATCGTTATTTTGTCGGTGATGAGCGGGATGCATTACTGGCATCACTGGCCGCATTAGAATCGGAACAAATTGAAGTGACGTTACCGGATATCAGCGGCTCGCTGCGTTTTTTGCAGGATTTTGAACCATGAAATTATTGCTGATTCTGGTTATTGCGCTGGCGCTGGGCGGTCTGCTGATCTGGCAGGCTGATGTACAACCGGGGTTTGTGTTGCTGCAATACGGCAACTGGAGTCTGGAAACCTCACTGATTGTGTTTACAGCAATGTTTTTATTGCTGCTATTCGCTGGCTATTTTGTGCTGCGTACGTCGCTGATTTTGAAGCAATCTCCGGCAAGGCTGGCTAACTGGCAACTGCAGATGCGCCATAAACGCGCCAGTCAGGCATTGACCAAAGGCCTGATTACTCTTGAAGAAGGACGCTGGGCTGAGGCAGAGCGTTTACTGGTGCGTCACGCCAGTCATAGTGAAACACCGTTATTACATTATTTGGCGGCAGCCCGCGCCGCTCAAAAACAGTCGGCACCGTCGCGACGTGATAATTATTTAAAACTGGCCCATGAAACCACTGAAGGTGCTGATATTGCAGTAGGTGTGGTGCAAGCAGAACTACAATTGTCGGCCGGTCAAAAAGAGCAGGCACTGGCAACTTTGCAGCATTTAAGGCAGGTGGCGCCAAAACATCCCTATGTCTTGCAACTATTACAGCAACTGTATCAGGACACCGCTCAGTGGCAGGCGGTACAGTCAGTGTTACCGGACTTACGCAAACGACATGTGCTGGATAATAATGCAATAAAAGATCTCAGCGCCGAAGCAGCGGTCGGTCAGTTACATCATGCTTTGCTGCGTGAAGATTGGCAGCGAATGGCACAAATCTGGGAGCAAACACCGGTTAAAGTCCGCGTTAGTGAAGGCTTATTGATCCCTTATGTCAAAGGTCTGATTGCCCAGGGCGATTACACTCAGGCAGTGACCCTGATTGAGCAGTTTTTACGTAAAAACTGGAGCGATCAGTTAATTTACCAATATGGACTCATTCCCGGTATTAGCTTGCTGAAGCGGCTGGGCTATGCTGAAAAGCTGCTTAAACAGCATGAAGAAAATCCCTGGTTATTATTAACGCTGGGTCGTTTGGCGGTTGCCGGTAAATTATGGGCCAAAGCCGAAGCCTATTTACGGACCAGTATTGAGCACGGCCCGCGGGGTGAGACTTTTCAGGTGTTGGGCGAAGCGCTGGCCGCACAGGATAAGCGCGATGCAGCTGCAACCATTTACCGCCAAGGGCTGGAATGGCAGCTGAAATCAGGCCATTAATCACATTACCGGAAGCAATTGAGTGCAGGAAGGCGACTCCCAATACCTGATTGATATTTTGATGCTGCTGCTGGCGACGGTGGTGATCATCCCGATTTTTCACAAAATCCGTCTGGGCGCCATTCTTGGCTATTTAGCGGCCGGTATTGTGCTTGGCCCGTGGGCCCTGGGCATTATCACCGAAGTTGAAGATGTCCGGCACTTAGCTGAGTTCGGCGTTATTTTCCTGTTATTTATTCTCGGTATTGAACTGCGCCCCGATAAGCTCTGGGAAATGCGCAAGCTGGTATTTGGCCTTGGCCTTGGCCAGCTGCTTATCACGGCCGGTCTTATTTACGCGATTGCTCTGAGCTTTGATTTACCGCAAAAAACCGCTGTTATTATCGGTTTTGGTCTCGCTTTGTCATCGACAGCCTTTTGTTTACAACTGCTGGCAGAACGAGGTGGCATTACCACCGTAATGGGCCGCATGTCGGTATCCGTATTGTTGTTACAAGATATTGCCGTGGTGCCACTGCTGGCATTGGTATCGTATTTTGCCGGTGGTGGCGCCGAGGTTACTGAGCCGGGGATGCATATGCTGTATCCATTTTTAATGATTGTTGCCTTGCTGCTGGGGGGCCGCTATTTATTAAATCCGGTGCTTGGTCGTATTGTTGCCAGTGGTGATCCCGAAGTGTTTATGGCGGTCGCCGTATTACTGGTGCTTGGGGTTGCCTGGTTGATGCAATCGGTTGGTTTGTCGATGGCGATGGGCGCATTTTTGGCCGGGATCATGCTGGCGGAATCACATTACCGGCATCAAATAGAAGCCGATATTTTGCCGTTCCGCGGTATTTTGCTGGGCTTGTTTTTCATGACGGTGGGCATGGAAATAAACTTCGGCTTGTTATGGGAAAAATTTGCGCTGATCATCGGCCTCACCGTCGGGCTGATGTTGCTTAAAGGGGGCGTTGTTTATCTGCTGGCGCGACTGTCCGGTGCGAAAAATGATGTGTCTTTGCAGACCGCCACCTTATTGTCACAAAGCGGTGAGTTTGGTTTTGTCTTGTTCGGGGTGGCGGCTTCGACAGCGGTGTTGGATCAGGACATTAGTCACTTACTGACTCTGGTTATTGCGTTAACCATGGCGCTAACGCCGTTTGCAGTTCGTGGTATGAATATGTTGCTGCTGCGTTATGCCGATACCAAACGTGATGCGGAACACGATCATGAGCAGCCGGAATTTATTAATGATGCGCAGCAGCATGTGATCCTTGCTGGTTTTGGCCGAGTGGGCGCACGGATTGCGGCTTTGCTGAATGTTGCGGGTGTCAACTATGTCGGTTTGGATATGCGTGAAGCGCGGGTTAAAGAGGCCCGTTCGCAGGGATTTCCGGTGTATTTCGGTGATGCCAGTAAGGTTAAAGTGTTACGGGCGGCCGGTGCTGACCGGGCCAGTATGATTGTCGTAGCACTGGATAACCCGGTGCAGATCGACCAGCTGGTGGCACAAGTACGGCAATCTTATCCTGATATGCCGATTCACACCCGGGCGCTGGATCGGAAACATTGCGCGGAACTGGTCGTTAAAGGCGCCACTACCGTGGTTTCGGAAACGCTGGAAACCAGTTTGCGATTAACCGAAGAAGTGTTGTTGGGCAGTGGGGTCAGCGAAGCCGAGGTGAAATCGGTTATCAATGCGTTTCGCGAAGATTATTATTCTAATATTGTGCAAAAAGTCGCTGATAACAAAGTGGTACTTGGCGAGCTGCACCACTAAATGGGCAATAAAAAACGGCGCTCAAAGCGCCGTTTTCAGTTCTAACAGACCTGGGTTATAGCCGCATCGGCATTACTACATATTGCCGGCTGATATTGTCATCGTTGGGTGTGATCAGCGCACTACTGTTTTCATCACTGAAGGTCATTTTCACTTTGCTGTCTGGCATGGCATTGAGCAGATCCAGCAAATAAGCATTGTTAAAGGCGATTTCCAGTGCACTGCCGTTGTAGTCAACCGGCACTTCTTCTTCGGCAGTTTCCTGTTCCTGATTGGTGACGGTGGCTTTCAGCAAACCGGCATCCAGATTCAGCCGCACACTGCGGTGTTTGTCGTTGGCCAGAATTGAGGCACGGGACAGCGCTTGTTTCAGTTCATCACGTTCGGCAACAACGACTTTATCGCCGCCCAGCGGCAACACCCGTTCGTAATTGGGAAACTGACCGTCAATCAATTTGGAAGTGAAATGCAGATCCGGCAATTCGACTTTAATTTGCTGCTGACTGAACGCCAGTTTCACTTCAGCCTCAACGTCACCTAGTAAGCGGCCGAGTTCCAGAATGGCTTTACGCGGCACGATAACGCTGTTTTTTTCTTCAGCAATTTCGACAGTGGTGATTTCACCCAGCGCCAAACGGTGACCATCAGTAGCGACAGCACGTAGTTTATTGCCTTCACGCTCCAGCAATAAGCCATTCAGGTAATAACGAACATCCTGACTGGCCATGGCAAAACTGGTTTCATCGAGCAGGTTTTTCAGCGCCGATTGCGGCATGCTGATTTGTTCACTGTAGCTGGCGCCTTCACTGTCCGGGAAATCCGCTGGCGATAACGTTGCCAGCGAGAAACGGCTTTTACCGGCCTGTACCAGCGCTTTATTGTCTTTGGCTTTACAGCTGATGGTGGCATTGGCTGGCAGGGCGCGGACAATATCCAGCAGTTTGCGCGCCGACACTGTGATTTCACCAGCTTCATCAACAGCGACGGGCAAGGTTGCGATCATTTCCAGTTCCATATCGGTACTGGTCATGGTCAGTTTATCGCCCTGCGCTTTGAGCAAAATATTCGACAAAATCGGCAGTGTGGAACGGCGCTCAACAATGCTGCAGACCAGTTGCAGTGGGCGGGCGAGACTTTCTTGGGTAACAGTGAATTGCATGATGATTCTCTCGGGCTAACTCGATAAGGTTCGGAGCAGGTTACGATAATCTTCGGCTATACGGCTATCAGTTTCACGTAATTCGGCCACTTTGCGACAGGCATGTAATACCGTTGTGTGATCACGGCCACCAAATGCTTCACCAATTTCCGGCAGGCTGTGACTGGTTAACTCTTTGGCCAGAGCCATGGCAATTTGCCGCGGTCTTGCGATAGAGCGGGTGCGTTTTTTGGCCAACAAGTCTGACACCCGCACTTTAAAATATTCGGCGGCGGTTTTCTGAATGCTTTCCAGCGTCACCAGTTTTTGGTGCAGCGCCAGCAAATCTTTCAACGCATCCTGCGCCATCTCAATTGATAGTGGCTGATTGGTAAAACGGGAAAAGGCCATGACCCGTTGCAGCGCGCCCTCCAGATCACGAACGTTGGACTTGATACGTTTGGCGATAAAAAATGCCACATCATCAGGCAAGGTCACCAGATTCTGCTGCGCTTTTTGAATCAAAATCGCCACGCGGGTTTCCAGCTCGGGTGGTTCAATTGCGACCGTCAGGCCCCAGCCGAGGCGAGATTGCAGCCGTTCATCAAGGTTTTCAACTTCTTTAGGAAAGCGGTCACAGGTGAGAATGATCTGACGCTGGCCTTCGAGTAGGCTGTTAAACGTATAAAAAAACTCTTCCTGCGAGCGTTCTTTTTTGGCAAAAAACTGAATATCGTCAATCAACAACGCATCGGCACTGCGGTAATGGGTTTTGAACTGGTCAATGGCATTGTTGCGCAACGCTGTGATCATGTCCTGTACAAAGCGCTCGGAGGATAAATAAATGACCCGCGCTTTGGGATTGTTTTGTTTGATTTTATTACCAACCGCGAGCATCAAATGGGTTTTGCCAAGGCCGGTTCCACCATATAAAAACAGCGGATTATAGCCACTGGTGCCGGGGGCTTCGGCGACATGCAGCGAAGCGGCACGAGCGATTTGGTTGGATTTACCTTCGACATAACTATTAAAGGTAAACAACGGATTCATCGGGCTGCCCAGAGAAGGTAGTGGGTCGACTTCGTTAATTTTTGTAGCTGTTGGATCGCGGTGATTGGCTTTGGGTTTTGCTGCCGAGACGGTATCCCGGGTACCGACTTCAATGGCAACTTTCTGGATGATGCCCTGAGTTAAACCATTGAGCAGAATATTAATCTGCGATTCCAGTTGTTCCTGCACCCATTGCTTTACATAGGGGTTGGGCGCCAATAAGCGCAAACTACCATCAGTTTCGATCGCCTGCAGAGGTCGCAACCACGTGTTCAGTTGCTGTGCCGACAGATCACCTTCCAGATGGGACAGACATTTTTCCCAAAGTGGTGAGGACACAGCAACTCCTTGATTATTTTAGGTTAAATTGGCGTGCAGCAGCATGGCGTACTGCACTTACTTGGGTAAGTATAACCCGACCAGCGAGGCACCTAAAGTTATCTGCAAGCCTTTCGTTTGGCAAGTAAAATAATGTCTGTCGGGCAATGCAATACGGTTTGACGGCGGGCACTGCAAACCCTTATAATCCCACGTCTTTTGTCTTAGGCGAGCATGGCGGTTTAGCCAGCGATCTGATGCAAAATCATTGATATATCTGGAGTTGCTGTAATGAAAAGAACCTTTCAGCCGAGTAATCTGAAGCGCAAACGCACGCACGGTTTCCGTGCACGTATGAAAACTGTTGGTGGTCGTCGCGTCATTAACGCCCGTCGCGCCAAAGGCCGCGCAAGACTGTCAGCTTAAATTCTCGCTTTTTTGCGGGAGCCATGACTTGGCTAAGTTTCGCCGAGCCATGAGAATGAACCGTCCGGGTGACTTTACCCGGGTATTTCGTCACGGTAAACGCTTCGGTGGGGGTGGCCTGACGATAATTGCGCTGCCTGGCAGCGTAGGTCATGCCCGACTGGGTTTGGCAATTGCTAAAAAACATATCAAACTGGCCAGCCAGCGTAACCGGGTGAAACGCCTTATCCGGGAATCTTTTCGCCATCATCAAGCGGCACTGGACAGTATGGACATCGTGGTATTGTCGCGACCAGATTTAGGTCAGCGGGATGCCACGCAAATCCGGACAGCATTGGAGCGGCATTGGTTAACAGTGGTAACACAATGGCAAAATTCCTGATTGGGCTGGTCCGGGGCTACCGTTTCCTATTGAGCCCGCTTCTGGGCATGCACTGTCGTTTTCAGCCGACTTGTTCGCAATATATGATTGATGCCATTTCCCGGCATGGTTCGTTGCGTGGCACCTGGCTGGGTCTGCGGCGGCTTTCACGTTGCCATCCCTGGCATCAGGGTGGCGTGGATCCTGTTCCTGAATTAAAGACGAAATCACACAATGGATAATCTCAGAACGCTATTTATTTTTGGTCTGCTTATTGTTTCTCTGCTGCTATGGGAAGCATGGCAAACGGATTACGTCAGACCACAACAAGCTACACAGCAAACTAATAATACCGAAAGTGATACGGCGCAAAACAGCCGGGAAAATGCGGCTGATTTGCCCGATTTACCTACTGACCGCGCGCCGGATGGTTTGCCGGATATTTCTTCAATAGATAATCCGGGCGCTCTTGATAATGCTCGGCAAATACGTGTTAAAACCGATGTGATTGATGCTTATATTGATCCACGCGGTGGTGATATTCGCAAACTCGCCTTGTTGCAGTATCCCGTTGATGCTGATCAGCCTGATGTACCGGTACAGTTTTTAAATGACGGCAGTAATCCGTTTTTTATTACCCAATCGGGTTTGCGTGCTGAAGGCCCGGCACCAACACATTATGATCTTTATCAAGCCTCTGAAAACAGCTACACACTGGCTAATGGACAGGATACTTTAACGGTACCACTGCGCTGGCAGTCAGATAATGGCCTGACCGTTATCAAAACCTATACCTTTAAGCGCGACAGCTATTTGATTGATATTGATTATCAAATCGAAAATAACAGTGGTGAGCAGTTTGCCGCTTACCCATACGCACAACTCAACCGTACCCGTCCTACCGATGACTCAATGCTGCTTTACACCTACACCGGTGCCGTTTTCTCCAGCAGCGAAAATGAATACAAAAAAGTAGATTTCGATGAGCTCGAAGATGCTGATTTCCGTTTGGACACCAATGGTGGCTGGGCGGCGATGATTCAGCATTATTTTGTTGCGGCTTTAGTACCACCGACTGATGCGCAAGAAATGAGCTTGTACGGTAAGTCGATTGATAACACCAATTACACCGCCGGTCTGCGTTTACCTGCTGTGGTTGCCGCGGATGGCGAATCGGCAGCAGCCCAATACCAAATGTACTTAGGGCCTAAACAATTTGATCGTTTAGAGCCGGTTGCTGCCAATCTCGATTTAACTGTTGATTACGGCATCCTGACCATTATTTCCAAGCCGTTATTTATTGTTATGGACTGGTTCCACAGTCTGACGGGCAACTGGGGCTGGTCGATTGTGTTGCTGACCATTTTGATCAAACTGGTGTTTTTCAAACTGTCTGCGCACAGTTACCGGTCGATGGCGTCAATGCGTAAACTGACGCCGAAACTGGCGTCACTGAAAGAACGCTTTGGTGACGATAAACAAAAATTCAATCAGGCGATGATGGATTTGTATCGCACTGAGAAAATCAATCCGCTCGGTGGTTGTTTGCCGATTCTAGTGCAAATGCCGGTATTCCTGGCGTTTTACTGGGTACTGGTGGAAAGTATCGAACTACGTCAGGCCGACTTTATCTTTTGGCTCAATGATCTGACAGCGATCGATCCATACTTCATCCTGCCAGTGTTGTTCGGTCTGACCATGTGGTTCCAGCAAAAACTCAATCCGATGCCACAAGATCCGGCGCAGGCAATGATGATGAAGGTATTCCCAATCGTCTTCACTGTATTTTTCGCCTTCTTCCCGTCGGGCCTGGTGCTTTACTGGCTGGTTAACAATATTTTGTCGATTGCCCAGCAGTGGTATATCACCCGCAAGATGGGTGCGCTGTAATTCGCCATAAGTCATGGCTTTAATGACAACCGACACCATCGTCGCCGTCGCCACTGCCCCGGGGCGGGGCGGCGTCGGTGTGGTGCGATTATCCGGTCCGGCAGCGCTAAAAATTGCCAGTCAAATTGCCGGACCAGTCAATACGCCCCGCCTGGCAAAATTTGCCCGTTTTAAAGCGCCGGATGATGAAATAATAGATAGCGGTGTTGTAATTTATTTTGCTGCGCCGGCATCGTTTACCGGCGAAGATGTAGTGGAATTACAAGGTCATGGCAGCCCGCTGGTATTGGATCGGCTTTGCCAAACCGCCATTCAACTGGGCGCACGGATGGCCCGGCCCGGCGAATTTTCTGAGCGGGCTTTTCTCAACGGTAAGATGGATTTGGCGCAGGCTGAAGCGGTTGCCGATTTAATTGAAAGCTCAACCGAGCAAGCCGCACGCAGTGCCATGCGCTCTCTGCAGGGCGAATTCTCCAAACGCATCAATGATTTTCTTGAAGAGCTGACTTACTTGCGGATATTTGTTGAAGCGTCGATTGATTTTGCCGACGAAGAAATCGACTTTCTCGGTGAGGCGCAAGTCGATAAACAATTACAAGCCTTATTGAAAACGCTGGCTGATATCCAGAATAGCGCTCGCCAGGGGCGTCTGCTGCGAGAAGGCATCAGCGTCGTGTTGGCGGGCCAGCCCAATGCCGGCAAATCCAGTCTGCATAATCAATTAGCTGGCCATGATGCAGCGATTGTCACCGATATTGCCGGCACCACCCGTGATGTACTGCGCGAACAAATTCATCTTGGCGGTCTGCCACTGCGCATTTCTGATACCGCCGGGCTGCATGATGCCACTGATAATAAAGTGGAACTGGAAGGCATTCGCCGTACCCGCAATGAGCTAGCGCAAGCCGATCATATTTTATTGCTGGTCAATGATGCCGATGGTGTGACTGAGCAGGATAAAACGATTCTTGCGGATCTACCCACAGATAAACCCCTGACACTGATCCGCAACAAAATTGACCAGAGTGGCCATTCGCCAGCGCATTTGCAGGAAAACGGCCTGGACGTTATTTATTTGTCCGCCAAAACCGGCGACGGCATGGATTTGCTGACTCAGCATTTACAAAAAGCCGTGGGTTTTCATCCCGACGATCAGGGCGTTTTTATCGCCCGTCGCCGCCATCTGGATGCCCTGCAACGTGCCCAGGAAGCGATTGAGTCGGGTTATAACTGCCTGACCGGCATGGGCGCCGGCGAACTGCTCGCCGAAGAACTACGACAAGCCCAGCAAGCGCTGGGTGAAATTACCGGCACTTTCACCAATGAAGATCTGCTGGATCGTATATTCTCGAGTTTTTGTATCGGCAAGTAATTGCCATCGTTACACCTCTTCCTGCGGATATAAAAGTTAGTTCGGCTATGAACAATGACTTTCCCTATCAAGATACACAAATAAGCGAACTCCATGAGACACGGCATCAGTGGTTACTGGACTACGTTATTAACAGTGGTGTCGATAAGCTCGCTGAGCTGGGTTGTGGTTCAGGGCGTTTATTGTGGAAGATTCTCCAACATACTGATTGTCAGGTGACAGGTGTCGATGACTCTGGCCTATCGGTGATGCAGGCGCGGGATAATATGGCGGCTTTTTTGACGGGTGGACCGCCGCGGGCAACGTTACGGGTCAGCAGTTATCTGGATGCATTACCTGATTTACGGGCTATGCCGTTGATCATTATGACCGAGACCATTGAGCATATTATGCCGACTGATTTGTCGCGGGTTGAGCACAATGTCTTTGGTCAGATGGCGCCCAAACAGTTAGTTATGACAACGCCTAATGCGGAATTCAATATTGTTTATGGCCTGTCTGCCGGACAATACCGTGATCCGGATCATAAATTTGAATGGTCCCGGCAAAAATTTAAGCAGTGGTCTCAGGGTGTTGCCAGCCGCAATGGCTATCAGGTCAGTTTTGCCGGGATTGGTGATCATGAGGCGGGGTTGGGACAGCCGACCCAGGTTGCGCTGTTTCAAAAGGTGGTCACAACCGCGGATTGACATTTCTGCGTTAGGACAGGGATAGTGAAAACATAACCTTAAAGAGGTTTTATGTTAAAGGATTACAAAATAATGTTGGAAAGGTCAGGGGATATCACAGCTAATTTCGATTCGTGTGGAGGTTGCCTGTGCTTCACTTTCAAGACGTTGTATTAAACCTTCTGTAAATAATGTTTATATTATCCCTGAAGATTCAATCAAGAAAACCGAATGACAGGAATCAATAGACGAAGCATCCGTATTTCAACCAATTTGGTGTCAAAAATCTATTGATAAATAGCAGGTGAAGCAAACGTAAGTTTTTGAACATATGGGTGATCACTTATGAGTCATGAATCTACACAAAATGTTCAGCTAATTATCGATGGTCATTCTTTTGAGGCGAAAAAGGGTGAGTTACTTATAGAGGTTCTTTATCGGGAAGGCATCAAAACTCCCTCCCTGTGTTACAGCCCTGGCCTGAGTTCTACTGCCTCGTGTCGTGCTTGCCTGGTAGAAGTTAAAGGCAGCCGTACCGCTTTACCTGCCTGTGAAGTCACTGTCGAAGACAATATGCAGGTCATCGCGCAATCTCCGGCATTGGAGCAGGAGCACCGCAACATTTTGTCTTTGATGCTGGCGCATTATGTTGATGATGGTTTTGCGACGACGTCAGCCGACCATACAGAGTTTGGCTATTGGCTTCGGCGCTATGGACTCACTCCACAATCAGAGCAAAACCAGCAACCGCTTTTTTCTGCAGACAGTGACCCTCACCCTGCGATTCGTGTTGATTTGAATAAATGCATTTTATGCACACGCTGTATTCGCGCCTGTAATGAAGTACAGGGCCGTTTTGTCTGGGGTTTGGCAGAGCGATCTGATAAAACCCAAATCACTGCCGGGCTGGACGAATCCATGCTGGAGGCAGGCTGTGAATCCTGTGGTGCCTGTGTGGCTTACTGCCCGACGGATGCGTTGACTGATCGTAATAGACCGCTTGACTCTGAGATTGATGAGAAGGTGATGACGACGTGCGCCTATTGTGGTGTGGGATGCAACCTGGACCTCAACATAAAGGACAAGCAGCTTCAGTATGTGACTTCCAACCCACATGCGCCGGTGAACGGGATGCACCTGTGTGTGAAAGGCCGATACGGCTTTGACTATGTGCATCATCCGGATCGTTTAACCCAACCATTGGTCAGAGAGTGGGTGTTAGAGGGGGCTGAACGTCCCCCTGCTGAGGGTCGGGGAAAATGGGTGTCGGTAAGCTGGGATCAGGCGCTGGACATCGTGGCAAATAGGTTCAGTCGTATTATTGATGAATCGGGCCCGGATGCATTGGCGTTATTTTCTTCTGCAAAATGTACGAATGAAGAAAACTATCTGATGCAGAAATTCGCCCGCCAGGTCATCGGAACACACAATATTGATCATTGTGCGCGGCTCTGTCATTCGTCGACAGTTGCCGGTCTTGCTGCGGCTTTTGGCTCAGGTGCAATGTCCAACACCATGGCGGATGTCGCTGAGCAGGCTCAGGCATTGCTGGTGATTGGCTCCAACACCACGGAACAACATCCTGTTTTCGGCTCGATGTTACGACAATCAGTATACCAACGCGGCGTCAAATTGATTGTGGCGGATCCCCGCAAGATTGATCTGACCGATTTTGCAACGCTGCATCTTCAGCATAAGCCGGGTACGGATATTGCGCTGGTGAATGGTCTGATGCATGTGATTATTGAAAATGATTGGCAAGATGATGATTTCATCAATACCCGTACCGAAGATTATGAAACGCTACGGGCATCATTAGCCAAATACACGCCGGCATTTGTCAGTGAAATCACAAATGTACCCGCTGATGCAATCATTCAAGCCGCGACCATTCTGGGCACCACCAAACCGATGGCCGTGATTTGGGCAATGGGAATTACTCAGCATTGGGTCGGCGTGCACAATGTCTTTTCTCTTGCCAACCTGCAAATGCTGACTGGGAATATGGGCATTCCGGGGGGCGGTGTAAATCCATTGCGTGGTCAGAATAATGTACAAGGCGCATGCGATGTAGGTTGTTTGCCCAATGTTTTCCCCGGTTATCAATCCGTCACCAGCCCGGATAATCTCAAAAAATTTGCCGATGCCTGGGCGCTGTTAAATCGTCCACAAATGTTCAGTGAAACGCCGGGGCAAACCATCACGGAAATGTTGGACAATTCACTAACCGGGTCGATAAGAGGGTTTTATATTCTGGCAGAAAATCCTGTCATGTCCGATCCGGACGTCAATCATGTCCGTCAGGCAATGGCCAACGCTGAGTTTACGGTGTTACAGGAGATCTTTTCATCAGAAACAGCAGAGTATGCAGACGTGTTATTGCCCGGCGTCACATTTGCAGAAAAGGAAGGGTCGTTCACTAACACCGAGCGGCGGATTCAGTTAATTCATGATGCCGTCATGTCTCCCGGTGAAGCTAGAAAAGATTGGCGCATCATTGCGGACCTGGCCAGGCGTGTTCTGACACATCGCCAGCAAAAACCGGTTGGTATTTATGCGGGTTGGGATTATCAATCTGCCGCCCAGGTGATGGATGAGATTGCTTTATTAACGCCATCGTATGCTGGCGTTTCTCATGAACGGCTTCATAACGGTGAACAACTGCAATGGCCAGTGAAGGATATGCAGCATCCGGGTACACCCATCCTGCATGTGGATAAATTTACTCGTGGTAAAGGCTTGTTTCATGCCACCGAACACTTGCCAGCAAAAGAGCAGCCGGATGAAGACTATCCGTTGTGCCTGACAACCGGAAGAGTTTTATACCACTGGCATGGTGCAGAAATGACGCGCCGCTCTCAACCACTGCTGGCGTTATATCCGGAAACATTAGTCGAAATTTCACCAGAAGATGCAATCCGACTTGGCATTAATGACATGCAATGCATACGGGTTGTGTCCAGACGTGGCGAAATGAATGCCAAGGCGGAGATAAGTGAGCGTGTTCCGTTGGGATTGATATTTGGCAATTTTCATTTCCCAGGCAGCGAAAACGTCAATAACTTAACGATCGGTGAGATCGATCCCATCGCCAAGATACCTGAATACAAGGTCTGTGCAGTCAGGATAGAAACAGCCATTTGAAATCTTTACCCGACAGGGGCTTAACACCAGCCTATCATCGCAAAATTGGTGATGAACACGCCCAATGCCGACGTTAATGAGGCCTATGGTCTCGCTGCCGGACAATGCCACCATCCGGATCATAAATTTGAATGGCCTCGGCAAAAAATTAGGCCATCAATTGTTAACATTGTTGCCGTAGGCTATGCGCTTTAAATACAACTGACGATGAAATAAGGGGAGTGCATGTTAAGGCTTTATAAGATTGCATCAGGACGGATCCAGGAAATTCCGGTGACCGATGTGTTGACAGTCGATTTGCTGAAACAAGCCGATTGGATCGATGCCCAGGAGCCCGACGAAGATGAGCGTGCGTTACTGGCGACGTTGTTTAGTGACGAGGTGCCCGACATTGAGGATGTAGAGGAGATCGAGGCCTCGGCGCGCTGCTTTACCGATCAGGATGGTTTACATGTGCATTCGATGTTTCTTGGCGCCTCAGAAGGCCGCCATCATACGGTTTCTGTCGCCTTTATTTTGCAGCCAGAACGATTGATTGCCATTCGTGATGGTGAGCTCAGTGATTTTCGTTTGTTACGGATGCGGGCGCGGCGTGGACAAATCAGTTGTAAAACACCGACCGAACTGCTGGTGACCTTACTGGAGCAAAAAGTCGAAAATCACGCCGATACGCTTGAGGATATTCACAGGCAGCTGGAAAAAGTCAGCCACTTTGTTCTCGAGGAAGAGGATAGTGATCTGGAAGATGCCATCGGTCAGTTGGCCCAATTGGAAGATAGTAACGGCAAGATGCGGCTGTGTCTGATGGATACTCAGCGGGATATTTCGTTTTTGTTGCGCCATTTGCCGCAGGTCGCGGAGCAGCGTGATACGCTGTATGAGATTTTGCGTGACCTGGAAACGCTGATGTCACACACCACGTTTTTGTTCGACAAAATCAACTTTTTGATGGATTCGACGCAGGGTTTTATTAATATCAAGCAGGCGCAAATCATCAAAACTTTTTCCATCGCTGCGGTGGTATTTTTACCGCCGACCCTGATTGCCAGTATTTATGGCATGAATTTCAGCACGATGCCGGAGCTCAGCTGGCAATTCGGCTATCCCTTGGCGATCGGTCTGATGATAGCCGCGGGTATCGCGCCTTATTGGGTATTCAAACGCAAAGGCTGGTTATAACGACAGTCGTAAATATAACAACGGGAGCAGAGAATATGAGTCGACATTTTGATAAGGCTGAGGGCTTGAGTGAAAACCATGATCCGGCCACCCATGAGTTTGTCTTTAACCAGACCATGTTTCGGATCAAAGACCCCAAACGCAC
>CBFHWI010000010.1:45464-58528 GCA_965659475.1 Methylophaga sp. | reverse complement strand
TGGCGGAGCGGACGGGACTCGAACCCGCGACCTCCGGCGTGACAGGCCAGCATTCTAACCAACTGAACTACCGCTCCGCAACCTGCTCAAACCAGCTGGTTTGGTCAGGAAGCGTGAAAGCATACAGTAATTTTTCGTCGGGTGTTAGCGAAAAAAAAGCTTTTTCACTTTGCCATAAAAAAGCCCGCATTGATTGCGGGCTTTTCTTTGCAATACAGCTGCAATAACTTACTGAAAAATTACATAGCCTCTGCCGCTTGAACCGCTTTGGTTACCAGGCGTTTTGCTGCACCTTTAGCATCAACCGACTTGATCTGTTCCAAATTCACTGGCTGACCCACAATAATTGCCCCCCCCATACCAGCACCAAAGTGCGGCGTACATTTATAAATATAAATGCCTTCCTGGGTAAAGGTTCGACGGTAGTTATCGCTCATTTTTGAGGCCCACATTTCAGCTCCTTCAGGAATCAAACCTTCGAGAGACTCTGTGTTATGTGTGCTCATATTGGTCCAGGCAACAGTATCGCCCGGGGCAATTTTAACGACCAGCGGATTATAAATTAAGCCTTGCGCGGTCACGGTATGCACCACGTCAGTGGCTTCGACCGTTTTTTCTGCTGTTGTGACGACATTTTCAGCTTCTTGAGCGACCTCTTCCAGCATTTTTTCTGCTTCTTCGCGGCCTTCAGCAGCTGCCTGTTCCGCTGCAGCAATAGCTTGGTTGGTTTTTTCTGTTAACTCATCTGTGGTTTCAACAGCACTCTCAGTCGCTGAATCGACCACTTCGGTGGTAGCATCAACAACGTCTTCAGAAACACTGTCTTCCATCGCTTGCTCTTCATCAGAAAGCGCCGCTTTTGCTTGTTCACTGATCTCAGATTGTTCACTAGCCGATGGCGTAGTCTCAGATACGGGGGGCAAAACTTCTGAAGGTCGCTGGTAATTTTCGCTGCCACCGGTAATGACAGTAGATACGACCGCAACAACAAAAATCGCAATTGCGGCAATAATAATGGCAGAAATAATAGCTTTTGATTTTCGCATTATGGCTCCTTGATAACAGAATATGACTTGTTTTTATCATATCATTTTTGGTTGATTTGGCGGCAGTTTGCCAATGATTCTTGTAAAACTGTAATTCATGCGATAATACTTATTTAAATATTGCTTACTCCACTCACTCGGCTGTCGCCTGATTGCCAAGTTTCTATTTGTTAGCCTCTTTGAGAACTCTATGTCTTTTTTAACGCTCGGCCTTGCCGAACCGCTTACGCGCGCCATTAATAAACTGGGCTACGACCAGCCAACCCCGATTCAACTACAAGCCATCCCACTCATTTTGCAGGGACGGGATCTTTTGGCTGCTGCACAAACCGGTACGGGCAAAACGGCCAGCTTTACCCTACCGCTATTACATCGCCTCAGCGAAGGCAAACCGGCAACGGCTAACCGGGCACGGGGTCTGATTTTAACGCCTACCCGCGAACTTGCCGCCCAGGTTGCGGAAAGTGTTGCCCAATATGGTCAGTTTTTACCATTACGCAGCGCGGTGGTTTATGGCGGCGTAAAAATTAATCCACAAATGATGGCACTACGGCGCGGCGTCGATATCTTGATCGCTACACCCGGTCGGTTGATGGATTTATATCAGCAAAATGCGGTGCGTTTCGACACGCTGGAAGTTTTGGTGCTCGATGAAGCGGACCGCATGCTGGATATGGGCTTTATAAATGATATCCGCAAAATCATCGCCCTGTTGCCAGCAAAACGGCAAACCCTGTTGTTTTCAGCTACATTTTCCAGCGGCATCCGGCAGTTGGCTGGCAGCCTGATGCAAAATCCGGCCGAGGTTTCCGTTTCACCCCGCAATACTACTGCCACCGCTGTACAGCAAAGTGTTATCCCCGTTGATAAAGGCCGTAAATCAGCGCTGCTGGCCAGCCTGATCAATCAACCGGATTGGTCACAAGTATTAGTGTTTTGTCGCACCAAACACGGCGCCAACAAACTGACCAAACAACTTGATGGCATCGGAGTACAGGCCGCCGCCATTCATGGCAATAAAAGTCAGGGCGCCCGTACCAAAGCCCTGGCGGATTTCAAAGCCGGTAAAATTCAGGCGTTAATCGCTACCGATATTGCCGCGCGTGGACTGGATATTGATCGTTTACCGCATGTCGTTAACTTTGATTTACCCAATATTGCCGAAGATTACGTACATCGTATTGGTCGTACTGGTCGTGCCGGCGCCACTGGCGAGGCTATTTCCCTAGTCTGCGCCGAAGAAATAGCTGAATTGCACGGCATTGAAAAGTTGATTGGTACACCGATCCCCAGAATCGACTTGCCTGAGTTTGCACCGACTGAGCCGTTACCGACCACCAGCAATGGGGTAAAAAAACAACAGCCGGCGAGAAGACAAACATCCGCCAAGCCAAGTGGCGCAAAAGTATCGCAAGGACACGCGGCCAAAGCCGGTAAAACCGCTGACAACCGGCCTCGTCGCAAAAAAACAACAGATAGCCGCTGGTCAAAACCTAAAAACCACAATGCATAAATAATGCAGCATTACAGCCAGTTAAATGGCTGTAATGCTTTATGCAGTCAGCAAGGTGCTGCAAAGCCCTATAAACACTTAATTATTCATCGCTGCACCGACAGATTAGACTGGCTGATATCAGCCACATTTGAGATGCTGATGAATCATAGCCAATATGGCTGTATACAACCATAACAACCACCACATCTTTAGGAATTATTCCTATAGGGCCAAATCTCTGTCCTCGCTAGGCTTCACTGGCTTTATTACGCACAGGAGAGAGAAATGAACTTAAAACCAAAACTGCTCAGCAGCGCGATTTTATCATCGCTACTGCTGGCACCTTTTGCTATTTCAGCAGAAGAAGATGCCGTTGATACCGGCAAAATGACTGTTACCGGCATCCTGCCGGATCGCTTAGAAGCGGTACCAGGTTCTTTTCAAATTATTGATGAAGAATATTTAGAAGAACGCCGGCCAGTTTCAAATATAGAAAGACTGCGCACCGTTCCAGGTTTAAACGTTGTGCCTGATGGCAGCATGGGTTTTGATACCAACATTGG
Source organism: Methylophaga sp. (assembly GCA_965659475.1). GTDB lineage: Bacteria > Pseudomonadota > Gammaproteobacteria > Nitrosococcales > Methylophagaceae > Methylophaga. The sequence goes on along the minus strand of CBFHWI010000010.1, from coordinate 55,424 downwards.
TATTCGTGGGCAAAATCCACGCCGTAGTGCTAAAGCCATGATCATGGAAGATGGCGTACATTTGCAATTGGCCCCCTATGCTGACCCGGTCGTGCATTACACAACACCATCAAGTGCATTAAGCCGTGTTGAAGTCATCAAAGGCGCCGGTCAGATCTTGTACGGACCACAAACATTGGGTGGTGCCGTTAACTTTATTACCAAACCTGTCCCTCGCAATGGTGAGTTAGAAGGCAGCGTCACATCAGCGTTCGGTAATCAGGATTACCGTCTGCTTGATGGTACGGTTGGCTACGGCAATGATGTCGGCGGTTTTATGTTTGGCTTTACCCAAAACAAAGGTGATGGCCTTTATAGCAACAGTGAATATGACATTAAAGACTATCGTTTCAAAGGTGAACTGGATATTACCGAGCGCCAAACTGTTGGCTTGAAACTGGTACATACTCGTGACCGGCGTAATCAAACAGAAGCTTACTTAACACCCTTCGAATACGATCAAGATCTGTACGCTCACCCATCTATTCAAAATGATGAGTGGGAACAAGATCGGGATGCGGTTCAGTTAAGTCATACCTTCCGCTTTAACGACAACTTTAAACTGTCATCACAAGCTTATTACACCGATACCTTCCGCAACGGCCTGCGCAGCACCGAAGAAATCGAAGATGAAGATCAAATTGATGACAACGGAAATTATACTTCCATATTCAGAAACTGCCCTGACGAAGGTGGTGAAGGAATCCCTGCTGGTAACGTGTCTAATGTAAGCCAATGTGCCGGCCGTCATGCGCCTCGACAGTATTACACGCGCGGTTTAGAGACCCGCGGTGATTTGTCACACAGCTTGTTTGGTCTGGAGCATGACACCATCTTTGGTGTGCGTTATCACGAAGAAAATGTGCATCGCCAGGAAATCCTCTCACAAAGCGTCGCTGAGCGAGAAGACTATGATCTGGCTTTGGCTAACAATCCAGGTGATGTTGAAGAATCATTTATCACGACTAATGCGCTTTCATACTATTTGCAAAACACTACCTATGTCGGTAACTGGTCATTTACTCCAGGTTTCCGGGTAGAAGATGTTCGCACCAGCGAAAACTTCTTTGAAGGTGGTGTTCAGAAAAATCGTGAGAGCCTGTCTTATACCGAGTTTCTGCCAAGCTTTGGTGTTGCCTGGAATGGTATTGCTAATACCACAGTCTTTGCAGGTGTTCATAAAGGTATCGCCCCAGCCCGTGCTGACCGTGAATTCAGTGAAGATGGTGGTCGAGCAGATCCAGAAGAGAGCACTTTGTATGAAGTAGGCTTTAGAAGCCAGTATTTCAATGGCATCAGTTTCGAAACCGCTTTATTCCACAATGATATTCAAAACACATTAGTCGACTTCGGTGATACCTTTGATAACAGTGGCGACAGTGAGCAAACGGGTATTGAAGTGGCTGGACGTATCGACTTTGGCGATGTTTATGGCTGGACAAACAATGTTTACCTGTCAGGTGCTTACACTAACTTATGGACCGCTGAGTACAAAGATGGCCCAGACCCAACTATCAACGGTAACAGAATGCAATATGCTCCAGAGCACCTGTTAAACGTTGACCTTGGTTATGAGCACTCGAGTGGTGTGAACGCCAGAATTGGTGTGCAGCATGTCAGCAAACAATTTGTTGATGATGGCAATACCCGTGTAGAGGATGTCAGTGGCCTGCAAGGCACCATCCCAAGCTTTACGGTATGGAATGCTAGCGTTAATTACAGTATTCCAAATTCAGGCGTCACATTGTTTGCAGCCGTGGAAAACTTGTTTGACAAAGAATACCTGGCTAGCCGTAACGAAGGTAAGTTAGCAGGTCGGGAACGCTTGTTCTTTGGTGGCATTACTTACGATTTCTAGTCAGCTTCGAATTAACGGATAACGGAATGCCATTACTCGAATAATGCCCCGGTGGTCCCTCCCAGAACCACCGGTTGCATTCCCGCTTTTTACCGTACGCCCGCTTTTTAGCTGGCGCTTTTTTGGGCAATAAAAAACCACGCCAAGGCGTGGTTTTTTATTTTGAAAAGATAACGCTTAATCTTTGTTAACTTCCCGCTTATCGATATACATCAACATGATCTGCCGGTCGGTATAAATAGCATTGGAACCACTGTCGCGTACCTTGTCATAAAAGGCTTTAAACTTGGGATCGCGGGCCTTCATATCGTCCAGATTGTTCAACAAAACATTGGCCTGAAACGCCCTTGGAGCCGTATCAAAATAACGGATAGTGCAATAACTGCTGATCGACTGGTCGCTATTTTCTAACTTGTTCTGCACGCTTTCACTAAACATGCACTGCAGGTAATTGTCGATATCAGGCTCATCCTTGATGGGCTCCGCCTGCACTAATGGCATTGCCAAAAGCGACCAAAGCAATAACGATTTCATAATCCTAACCTATTGGTAATCCGAGGCTATGACCTATCAATTATGGGTACCGTTCCAATGATATTTTATTTCAGTGCTGACAAATTGTTGGTGATGGCCAAATATTTATCACCTTCTTTTTTCACCCGCTCGGCATCGTTATCTTCCGAGCCAAGATGCAGCTCTTCCAACGTCAAAGCCAACTGATCGAGGTCGGCGTTAATTTTAGCCAGTGCATTTTCGAGGGTATAGGTCAGCTTGTGAATAGCGGCAATATCGCCAGCGCTCAGGGACGCCTGCTTAAGCAGCTTGTCCAGCCGTTGATTGCCTTTACTAAAGTTGCTGACAGCCTGTGCCAACGATTCGGCTTCTTTACCCTGAAAATGCTCTACTGGATCGGCATAACTGATATTCATCAACGAAAAACTCAGCAGTGTTGCTGACAGAAATTGCACAACTTTCATAAACCATCCCTAAATGTAAATGAGAAACATTATCAAATGATAACATGGCGCTTTTGAAAACTACATTAGCGGTTTTTTGTTTTAAGGCTAAATTTTGGTCTGCTAAAACAACATCGGCTACAAAAGCGGCCGGTATTGGAATAAACTCGGGTAACTTAAAATAAGCCGTGATTACATCCCTTCAGCTTCAGCAATCGCTTTATTGGCAACTCGTTTCAGGCCACCAGAAACATCTGCAGCCTTTACCGCATCCAAATTTACAGGGTTACCAACTATAACGGCGCCCCCCATACCAGCGCCGATATGCGGTGTACATTGATATACATATATACCCTCTTCTTCAAAGGTATGGCTGAAATCTTGACTCATTTCTGATTTAAAGGCTTCTGTACCTTCAGGGATCAGGCCTTCCATCATTTCAACATTATGGGTACTCATCTTGTTCCAGGCCACCGTGTCACCGGGTGCCACTTTAATGACCAGTGGGTTAAAAGCCAGACCTTGCGCTGTGACAGTGTGAGTTTCTGCCATAGCCGTGGGCGCAGTAAACAAAACGCCCAGCATCGACAAAGTAAGTATCATTTTATTCTTAATCATAAATCCTCCGAAAGAGTGACGCCCACCTTTAAAGAAAATCAGCATCTTTAAAACTGGTAATTTACTGATTTAATTACTCATTATGACGCGTATTTGTTCAGAAAGTTTACACAAGGTGCTAAATCGTAAATTTGCCACTGACATTAACCTATTTCAATAAAGGTTTAGTCATCTCCGATTTAGGGTGTTTCCGGCAACCGTTATACCGACGATACTGGCGGTACCATCGATGCGATTACTTTGTTTCATAATCGCACCACCGCTAATAAACGCCATCCGGTAATAATGCCGTACATGACTTTGGCTTGCGAATCACTACTTTCAAACATATCCCTCGCCACCAGCATAAATGCAAAACGAGCAATTGAGACCAGTGGATACATCCACATACCGGCGCCAGAGCCTTTATATTCGGGGTTTAAAGCGAAGCGCAGCGCAGCGCCAATATAAAAGCGATTCCAACCTGATGAAATGATACCGGATCAAGCCAAAATCGATATCAATCGTGATCCCGATTTAAAGATTGTCTTTATCATGCCCGGCGGCAATTTGCTGCTGCTTAATGCCGCGCGGCCAGGCAAAAACCAGCGCTTTTAATAAAGTTGCCAAAGGAATAGCGAAAAACACCCCCCAAATCCCCCAGATGCCACCAAAAAACAGAACGGCCAAAATAATCGAGACGGGATGTAAATTAACAGCTTCCGAGAATAAAACCGGTACCAGTACGTTACCATCCAGCGCCTGCAAAATCCCGTAGGCAATCAACACATAGGCAAACTGTTCGGTCATACCGAAATGAAAGCCGGCCACTGCCGCTACCGGTAATGTTGCCACCGCCGCACCAATAAATGGTATTAACACTGACAAACCAACAATCACAGCCAATAACGCCGAATACGGCAAAGCGAACGCTGCGAAAAGAATGTAAGCAATAATGCCGACAATCAATATTTCAATTGCTTTACCTCGAATATAATTGGCAATCTGGCCGTCCATCTCCTCCCATATCCGCGTCATCAAACCGCGCTTTTCTGGCAATAATGACAAAGCAAACCCGGTTAACTGTTGGCGATCTTTCAGCAGAAAAAATACCAGAATCGGTACCAGTACCAGATATACAATTAAACCCACCACACTACCCAATGATGACAAGGAGATAGTCAACACTCGCTGACCTAACTGAGATAATTCACGACCGGCGGCACTGATCCAGTTTTGTAATTGGTCGGGGGTAATTAGATTTGGATATCGCGCCTGTAAATCATCTAACCAACGCTGGCCGCTCGATAACATGCGTGGTAGTTCCTGCATCAGATTGACTAACTGATCCCAGAGTAGCGGCAATAGCAAAAAAGCCATCGCCAGCATGGCGCCAATAAACCCTAGGTAAACAATGCTGATAGCCAGCCAGTCCGGGACTTTTCGCCGGGTCAGCATATTGACCAGCCCCTGCAACATAAACGCTAATACCAACGCGGTTAAAAACGGTGCCAGCGTGCCACCCAGCAAGATCACAACAGCCAGCCCCAAGGCCAGCACAATCAATAAAATAACGGCTTCTTCATCAGAGAAGTAGTGCGCGGCCCAGCTTTTTAGTAGCGCCCGAACAGTCATCAGCTATCCTTATGATTTATTGAGCTGTCATTTTGACATAAAAACAGTCATGTTTACGCAGTATGCCTGTGTTAGCATCGCCAAAACTAGGGAACTAACCACGCCTGCTTTTGCTCCCTACAGGGGACTTCAAAACACCGGACCATCATGATTAGATCTATGCATCTGCCAACATTAATGCTTTGGCTAACCGGGCTGAGCTTTTTTTTACTTGCCATACGCCCGGCTTTTGCCGATACCACGCCCGTTACGGTGGTGCAGCCAGTGGTCGCAGATTTATCGAAAACACTGCGATTATCAGGTTCTTTGACTGCTGAAAAACAAGCCTTGTTATCGCCGCGTATGGACGGTCTGGTTAAAGAAGTGCTGGTCGATGCCGGCTATCACGTTAAACAGGGTGATGTTTTATTGCGACTGGACCCCGCCATCAGCCAACAACATTTGGCGCAAGCCAAAGCGGCAAGCCGTGAAGCCGAAGCTGGCGCACTTGAAGCACGGCGATTAGTCAAAGAGGCTGAACGGTTGCGCGGTGAAAACTATATTTCAGCAACCGAACTGGCAAACCGTCAGGCCAATCAGGCACTGAGCGAGGCCTCACTGGCTGCCGCTAAAGCCAATGAAAACACGCGCGCCGAAGAGCTACGTCGTCATGAATTACCGGCACCTTTTTCTGGTGTTATCAGCGCCAAAATGACCGAAGCCGGAGAATGGGTCAATCGCGGTGATCAGGTGCTGGAGCTAGTTGCTTTGGACAGGGTCAGACTGGATGTCAACGCACCACAAGAAGAATTTGCCAGTATCAGTGAAGGCAGTAATGTCAGTGTGTATCCTGACGCCCTGCCCGGCCAGAAACTGCCGGGCAAAATCACTGCGTTAGTCCCGGTCAGTAACGCACAGGCACGATCTTTCCTGGTTCGGATTGTTTTAGAAGATGCCAGCACCCAATTATTACCTGGCACCTCAGCAACGGCTGAAATCAAACTCGACGGTGATCATTTAGCTGGTTTAACAGTACCCCGCGATGCCGTATTACGCCATCCTGATGGCGGCCGCAGTGTCTTTACCGTCAATGCCAACAACAAAGCGACACGCAAACAAGTCAATGTCAGCGAGGAAGGCAATCAAAACGTTGTTATAACGTCTGGGATTAGCCAGCAAGACCGCATCGTCGTGCGGGGCAATGAAGTGCTGCAAGAAGGTGACAGCGTTCATTTCGTAGACGAACGGCAATAAGGATTTTCGCCCATGCTTGAAGCGCCCATCCGTAACGGCAAGTTGCTAACGGTTATTGTTCTGATTATTTGTGTTTTGGGGATCGCCGCCGCGCGGCTGATTCCAGTACAAATGATCCCGGATCTGGATACCCGTACGATTAGTGTAGTGACCCAGTGGTCTGGTGCCACACCGCAGGATATTGAAAAAGAAATCCTCATTGAGCAAGAACGTTACCTACGTAACATTCCTAATCTGGCGCGTATGGAGTCTATCGCAAAAACCAGCCGCGCATCTATCGAGTTGGATTTTCCGTTTGGCGTTGATATCAACGAAACATTGATTGAAGTAACCAACGCCCTGAGTCAGGTGTCCAACTATCCTGAAAACGTTGATCAGCCAAGCATTCGCAGCAGTTCGTTTTCTGAAAATGCCTTTATGTATTTTGCCATTACGCCACTCACGGGCAATCCACTCAACCTGGATCTGGACATGATCACGGACTTTGTTGATGACAATGTCCGTACTCGGATGGAACGGGTAAATGGTGTTTCCGAAGTGCAACTGCGTGGTGGTGCAGAACGGCAAATGCAGATATTTGTTGATGCAGCCAAACTGGCCCAGCGTGGCATCACATTAACCGACGTGCGTGACGCCATTCGCGCCCGCAACAGCGACACCTCTGCTGGTGACTTGGATGATGGTAAACGCCGCTATTTACTGCGCACTATTGGCCGGTTTGACAGTAAAGCTGAGCTGGAAAACCTGATTCTAGCCAGTCGCAATGGCACCGACATTCTACTTAAAGACATTGCCACTGTTGAGCTGGACCATTTTGAAGCGCGTGAACTGGCGATTATCAATGATGAGCGGGCCTTAAACCTCGCTGTTAAACGCGAACCGGGCTCCAATGTGATTGATATCAAGTATGAAATGCTTGATGTGGTCAACACCATGCGTGAAGACCTGCTAAAGCCGAATGGACTCGACATTATTTTACTGGGCGATGATGTTCGCTATGTTGAAGCGTCGATCAAAAATGTCTCTCAAAATCTGCTGATTGGCGCGCTACTGGCAACGCTTATCCTGTTTTTATTCCTACGTACTGCACGCGGTACATTGATTGGCCTGATGGGCATGCCGGTGTGTGTCATTGCTGCGTTTTTAGGGCTCCTGATCTTTGATCGCACTATCAATGTGATTTCACTGGCCGGTATCGCCTTTGCGATTGGTATGACCGTCGATAACACTATCGTGGTGCTTGAAAGCATTGAACAAGCGAGGCGGCGCGGTCTGGATCGGATTGAAGCTGCCATCACCGGGGTTCGCGAAGTCTGGACCGCAGTGCTGGCATCGAGCATGACGACCATTTTGGTGTTTGCACCGGTATTGTTGGTTCAGGAAGAAGCCGGGCAACTGTATTCAGATATTGCCATTGCCATTTCGATCGCCATTCTGGCTTCGATGCTATTCGCGGTCGCCGTAGTGCCGGCAGCCTGTGCCCGCTTTGGTCTGGGTACCGGCAATGGCAAGAGTCTCGATGAATTGCACAAACCGGGTCTGATCCTGAATACCATCAATTGGCTGACCGCCGGTAATATTCGTCGATTAAGCACCATGATAATAATGCTGTCTGCAACAATTATTGCCGCCTGGTATTTAATGCCGGCTGCTGAATATTTGCCGGAAGGTGAAGAGCCTAAAGCCTTCACGTCAATGAATGCCCCGCCCGGCACCAATCTGACCGTGATGCTGGATATCGCCAATGAAATCAACGACATTCTGGCTGATGCCCGTCAGGCTGATCCCAGCGATTTTTATAATGGCAATGCGCCGATCCCGGCGATTAAATACTATTTTATCCGGGTATCACCAACCGGCCTACGGGTGCTCAGCGAGCCCAAACAAACCGACGATATAGAAGCAATGATGCGCAGCCTGACCGATCTATTTGAGAGTTATCCGGGCATGCGGGCTTTTTCCGGGCGAGGTTCGATTATTTCCAGCAGTCAGGGTGGCACCCGCGCCGTGAATCTGGATATTTCCGGCCCGGATATGGAAAACCTCTACCGTACTGCTGAATTTGCTTACGAGCGGGCCGACGCCTTATTTGAAAACCCACAGATCAACTCATTACCCAGCTCACTATCACTGGACCAGCCATTAATTGAAATTCGTCCCCGCTGGCATCGTCTGGCAGAAGTCGGTTTTAATGCCGATGACTTTGGTTTTTCAGTGGCGGCACTCAGTGATGGTGCCTTTGTCGATGAGTTTTTCCTCGAAGACGACAAGGTCGATATCTTTTTATACAGCAACGCCGGACAACAACAGAGTTTAGCCGGTCTGGCCAGTATGCCGGTGATGACACCCAGCCAGAATGTACTGCCATTAAATGCCCTCGCCGATCTGACTGAAACCGTTGATAGCGATAATTTGCGCCGCGTTGATGGCCGGCGGACGGTGACTTTATTAATTATTCCACCGCGTGACGTGGCACTGGAAACGGCTGTCAAGGCAGTCCGCGATGAAATGATCCCCACCATGCAAACCGAAGGCGAAGTCGCCAAAGGCGTTAGCCTGAGTATTTCTGGCGCATCGGATCAACTCGACGCTACCCGTGAATCTTTATCGGAAAACCTGGTGGTCGCGGTGGTGCTGATCTATTTGCTGCTGGTGGCAATTTTCTCGCACTGGGGTTATCCACTGATCATTCTGGCCACGGTGCCGCTGGGGATTGCCTCGGGTATCGTCGGTCTGGTGGGCCTCAACAACGCCGGGCCATTATTGGCATTGTTCGGTTTACCGCCGATTATTCAACCTTTTGACATGATCACCATGCTCGGTTTTGTTATTTTGCTGGGTACCGTGGTCAATAACCCGATCCTGATTGTTGAGCAGGCACGGCGCAATCTGGTTGATGCCCGCCTTACCATTCATGAAGCTGTTAATCAGGCGGTCGCCACCCGCTTAAGGCCGATTTTGATGTCAACGCTGACCACTATATTTGGTTTGGCGCCGCTGGTATTGATCCCCGGCGCCGGCGCCGAACTCTATCGTGGTGTCGGTATTGTGGTGTTGATGGGGATTTTTGTGTCGATGATTATTACCCTGACTTTCCTGCCCTGCCTGCTGATTTACGTGTTATCACTGACTAAGCGTGGCCGGCAAAAGGCAATGGTCTGATGCTGACTGCGGATACCGATCGGGTCATTGAAATGGCCTGGGAGGATCGCACACCTTTTGAAGCCATTGAAGGGCTGTTTGGCCTGAAAGAAGCTGACGTCATTGCGCTGATGCGCCGGGAGTTAAAACCGGGCTCATTCCGGCTCTGGCGGGCGCGGGTCAGTGGTCGTAAAACAAAACATCTGAAATTACGGGATCCTGCCGTGGGCCGCGCGTATTGCCCAACCCAGTACAAACCCCGTTAATATCAGTTGCCGAATTAACAACACCGAACCTTTAGAAACGTTACATGCTAATCGCCGAAAACGCTTTAATGATGATATACAGGTTTGCCAACCAGCCGACCATAAAGACCAAAGAACGGAATGTTGGCTGATTCAGCGCATAAAATACCGGATGCAAAAGCCGGCAAGATAAGAACAGTATCGCCGCATAACTAAGCGAATATAAATCAATGCTTGAGAAAAATGCCAGCATGCA
>CBFHWI010000010.1:0-45454 GCA_965659475.1 Methylophaga sp. | reverse complement strand
AGCCGGCAAGATAAGAACAGTATCGCCGCATAACTAAGCGAATATAAATCAATGCTTGAGAAAAATGCCAGCATGCAGGCAACGGCGTAAAACACCAGCGCTTCCCAGGCATTTTGTTGGGCGGCATAAATCCGCGCCGCCAGACCGGTCATCTGCGCTTGCTGCTGACGCGGGTGATTATTATCAAATTTACCGAATTGTTTTAGCCGTAAATAACCACCAAAAACTGCCAGCGTCATGGGCAGCAGTGACACAATAAACAACACTAAAAACAAACTCGGCATAACCTTTATCCTCTAAAAATTTATTTCAGTTTTGACGCCAGAAAATCAGTAAACCGCTGCCACGACAGGCTATCAGCAACGGCATCATAACGCGCACCGTCAAACACGGTAAAGGCATAATCGGCCCCGCCATAACTAATCATTTCATGGGCAACCTGATATCGCTCCAACTGCTCGGCCAGGCCAGCAAATTTGGTCATCCGATCGGCCGCCCGATGAAGCACTAAAATTCCACTATCCGTTTGGCTGTAATATTGGCCTGATAACCCAATTCTCTCAGCCATATTGGTACGATTTTTTCGTGGGCTGTCAGACCATCCCAATCATGAACCAACAACATCAGTAGTGCATCATTGGCAGGACTGACCAAACATCCTTGGTAGGTTTCACCATCAAGCTGATAATCAAATGAAGGCACTAATGTCACCGGCCGGCTGTGAAAAATATCTGAAAACTCTGAAGATCAGGATTTATTTATCTTTGAGTGTTTGCTGCAAATCGCTGAGCTGTTTCCGAATCGCGACCAGCTCCTGGTTGCTGCGCCGGCTTTCTTCTATCAAATCACGCAAGCGATCTTTGGTACCGAAAATGGCAAATGGCAGTAAAAACCACAAAATCCCGAGCACCAGCAAAAACAAAATCCATAAAGCGCCGAGACTGGTAATAGCTTCCATTATGACTCCTGTGATATTTGCAAATGATGTTGTTTCAAACTTAAGCAATGCCACCATGGTCCTGATGATAACGCTGGACTCTTTCAACCTCATGCTGGGAGCCCATTATCACCGGCACCCGCTGATGCAATTCGCCAGGTTCGAGATCCAATATCCGCTGAGTGCCGGTAGTGCTGAGGCCACCCGCCTGTTCAATAATAAAACTCATCGGATTGGCTTCGTATAACAAGCGGAGCTTGCCACCCTGCTTAGCGATTTTACTATCCATCGGGTACATAAAAATACCACCACGGGTCAACAGCCGATAGACTTCGGCGACCATCGACGCCACCCAGCGCATATTAAAATTCTTTCCCCGCACGCCATCAGTACCCTGAATACATTCATCAATATATTGCTGTATCGGGGGCTGCCAGAAGCGTTGATTGGACATATTGATGGCAAATTCGGCGGTGTCTTTGGGGATATGCATATTGGCATGGGTCAGCATAAATTCACCAATATCATTATCCAGCGTAAAGCCATTAACGCCATTGCCGGTGGTCAATACCAATACTGTTGCCGGACCATAAACAGTAAAGCCGGCGCACACCTGTTTAGTGCCAGGTTGCAGGAAATCTTTCAGTGTTGGATTTTGGTTTTTACCATCGTAGCGCAGAATCGAGAAAATACTGCCCACTGACATATTGATATCGCTATTTGATGAACCATCCAGTGGATCAAAACAAATCAGATATTTACCTTTAGGGAATTTGGCCGGAATAAGAATGATATCTTCAATTTCTTCCGACACCATCGCTGCTAAATGGCCGGTCCACTTTAACTTATCAACCATTACATCATTGCAGATGATATCGAGTTTTTTCTGGGTTTCGCCTTGCACATTATCCGTGTCAGCATAACCGCCAAGCCCCATCAAACCACTACGACTGACCAGATGTGAAATCTGTTTACAAGCACTAACGATATCGTTAAGCAGGCCGGATAAATCGCCGGTGGATTCCGGATGGGCACGCTGACTTTCAATAATAAACTGGCCAACCGATTTGCCGATATCAGACATGGGCGCTCCCTAATTTTAAGTTTGCAATCCTGCTGGCAATTATTTTCTGCAAAAAAACTAACCACAGAGGCACAGAGAACACAGAGGTAAAAATATTCAATTTATCCGGGCAAACATTAAGGCTAATTATGTTATGCGGCATCTCAACTGATGGCGGTCTTGCCAACAAACGACGTTAATATTTAATACTATCTAAAGGCGCAGAAATATTCCAAAACAACTTTTCTAACTTACAACTTAAAATCTCCGTGTTCTCTGTGCCTCTGTGGTTATCTTTAAGATTTATTTCTCAAGTTTAATCAAGATCTCGCCCATGCCAAGGCCACCAATATCACCGGCATAACGTTGTACCCGTGAAAACGGTTCCAATTTGGCAAACGCACTGTCGAGCTTTTTAAAAGCAGTGAATATTAACGGTAAAAACGCCAAAGTGTGCGCACCGCAATCGTTAAAATTGGCACTGATGCCGTGTGCCGGTTTTTTGGTCAGCAACAGGGTGCCACGTTTCATGCCGTAGCCTAAATGCCTGCCGACTTCACCGATAACCGCAATCGTGCCGGACACCATCCGCGAACCACAATAATCCCCGGCATTGCCTTCAATCAAAATCATGCCACGACGCATATGATCACCGGTACGCTCTCCGCTATTGCCGGTAATGATGATGGTGCCGCCGGTCATACCGTTTTTGTAACCCGATCGGGCTGCACCAACAAAATCTCCGGCATTACCATTGATTTTTATTTGCCCGCCTTTCATTTCACAGCCGCTGTAAATAAAGCTGTTACCGTGAACCGCAATATTGCCTCCGGTCATAAATTGGCCTAAATAAGCGCCGACATCACCGTTGACGGTGACAGTACCTTGCGACATTGCATGACCGATGTGATCCAGTTTGCTACTGCTGTTTATAAATTGAATGTCGTTAACATCTTCACCGCTGATATCGAACAATTCGGCGACAGGCAACGATAAACGCCCCGATACCAATTCCATCGTGGCAATTTCATCAACGTTTTTGCCGGCCAGTTTATCTGGCGTTAATGGCGAACAATCGACCCGTTGGGCGATGTTGGCTTTTAAAGTGAAGGTCAGCGCACTCATGCCATGATCTCCCGTAAATGAAAGTGGAAGGGACCGAGTTTACCGCCATAATTACCAGCACTGATGCGGCGAATACCGTTGTCAGCACCCAAATCACAAGCCGCCTGAATACCAACACGCATGGCCTTATCGATATCTTCCTTCGTCAGGCCATCAATCACGATTTCCATCACCGATTCAACTTCTGGCGAACATTCGGTTTTGGTCTGGCCTTTTAAAGTTGGACAAAAGGCATCATTGGTCGAAGCGCCTAGCGCTTTGTATTTAGAGCCGACTTTGGAGCCTGAGCGCACCACACCGCCCGGGAATGGCATAATGACGTTGGGGATTTTTTTCATGGCAATGATCGCTGCTTCACACGCCGCCAGTGCCTGCGGTTGTGATTTAGCAAGGATCAGGAAGTTACCGCCACCGACAGCAGACACCACGCCGGTATTTTCCTGGGTCAGAAACTCACCATCCATGACCGGAATGCGCCAGTAACGCTTGCCGTCGATCATTTTCGAGATCTGGAAGCCATCGCCAAAATAACGCAGGTTTTTACCCAGCGCGATATCTTTGCCTTCTTCGCCATCAATTCCTGAAAATAAAGCGGTTGTCGGCGCAGTGAGTACACACTGACCGGCGCGGGTTTCAACCTGTTTGGCAAGACCCTTGCCACCCATGGCAAATATTAAACAAGCGACACCGGGACGACCATCCGGGGTTTCCGACGGATCCAATGTCCGTTCAATTGATGCTTCACAGCCACAGGCAATGACCGAGGTAGCAAAGCCTGTAAAGGCAACCGCAGAGTTCATCGCCCAGTCTAAATTTTGTGCAGTAATGATGATGCGTGTGCCTTTCATCGGAAAAGCTTCGGCAAAAGTTTCGTCGATGGTCACGCCATTGATGATCACAGTTTGCCTCCTTTATGCAGTGGCTGAATGGTCAGACTGCCACGACCATCATCAACAATTTCATCATTGCTGATTTTGAAGTTGCTCAGCTTCATGGTGTGGTATTTATCAAAGTACTGCTGCAACGGTTTTTCGATGCCAACATCGTATTCTGGTTTAACCACATGGGTGGTACCCCAGGTGATTTTCTGCACTTCGCCGTTTCGTACTACCAGTTCACCGTCTTTAAATACATAATCTGGTTTGGCAAACATCTTTTCGCGATCATCATGATCGGTATAAATAGTGATATCAGCGGCAGCGCCGACACCTAAATGACCACGATCCGCCAGACCGACCAATTTGGCCGCACCGGCACGGGTCATAATGGCGATTTCGTACAGCGTATATTCACGTTCAATCGACGCCAAATTGGTCGCCTTTTGTGCTTCCGGATGCAGCGTTAATAACGTGTCATTACGGAAGGTTTTATCCATCAGCAATTTAATCAGATGTGGATAACTGGTAAATGGCGCGCCATTCGGGTGATCGGTGGTTAAAAAGATCCGCCATGGATCGTTAACCAGCAGGAAGGTTTCCAAACCAATCATCCATTGCAAGGCATTAACGTAGCTTTGGTCTTTGTATTTAAATGGCACGACACCGCAACCAGCGTCGCATTCGATATCCATGCACACCCATTTATTAGGATGTGAATGTGGTGCACCGGCAAATTGACGCATATTGTCGCCTGATGCCGTCACCGTTTGGCCGAATAGGATCTGGCCCACATCAACGGTGATATTTTTATGTTTATTGATTGCTTCAGCGATCTCAGCAGCGCCGGATGAAAATTTAAAATCGCCTTCAGTGCCATAACTGTGGAACTGGATATGCGTCAAATGCATCGGCAAACCTTCCGCGCCCTGAATGGTATCAAGCGTGGTTTGCATATTGCCCGGCACACCGAGGTTACAGCCATGTACATGCAACGGGTGGGGTACGCCGATTTCTTTTACCGCTGTTGATAGCCGGTGCAGAATATCGCGCGGTGTGACGCCATAAAAATCGTTTTGCTCATCCAGATCCAGCTTGCGCTGATTGAATTTAAAGGCACTGATGCCACCCGGATTAACCACTTTCAGACCCACTGCCTGGGCATGATTAATAGTCCAGGCAACATAGTTATTAATCGCTTCCTGATCAGCGTTAGCGGCCATCATGCGTAGTAGAAAATCATCACTGCCGAGCATGACATAACCGCCTTTATCGATAATCGGCGTGTCATGCATTTCCATATGTGCCTGACGGGCATTAATCGGCAAGACTGCCGGCTCAAAACCAGCGGTATAACCCATTTCAGCGTAACGGTAACCGGTGGTTAACGTGCTCGGCGCGGCATGGCCGGTACCGCTGCGTAACAACTCGGTACGGGCATACACTTCAGCGGCATGATCTTCAGGCAACATGGTGCGGGCAATATTGACCTTACCACCGCCGATATGGGTGTGCATATCAATGGCGCCAGACATAATGACTTTGTCACGGACGTCTATTTCCTGATCAACCCGGCCATCAGCCGGTTTATCTACAATACGGCCATCGCGAATATAAATATCGCGGACGACATTTTCTTGATTATGCGCTGGATCGTAAATCCGGCCACCAGTCAGTTTTAAAAGCATATTCTCTCCTACAGGGCTTGTTCGACTGCACTGAGCACATCAAACACGCTCGGTAAGCCGCTGTCGCGTAACTTTTTCAAAGGCACCGAGACCACACTGTCGCAGCGAAAGGTTCGGCCAGCATGATCGATACCGGGCACACCAACCGGGATAAACACTTCCGGCTCGGTTTCAAACTGCATGCCACTGCGGCCAATAACGAAGGTTTTGGCTGAACTTGAAGGCGGTGTGCCCTCGACATTAAAAGCATTGACCCAGATCAGCAGATCGGTTTCGTTTTCGGCCAGCATTCGCCGACTGTCAAAAATAAATGGATCGTATTCCGGATAACCACGCTGAAAACTGCTGCGCATCGGATAACCACTTTGCCAGGAAGCCACCGCATTGACCGTGGTATCCCCCTGTTTGCCGCCTAAAGGCAGGCCACTACTGCGAGTATCCTTGTTAAGCTCTTTAATGGCTTCACAAAGCACCTGAATACTGGCTTCAGCATGATTGTAGTCAAGCTGCATCCCCGACCAGGCAAACACCGAATATTTAGCTGCTTTCAACGTGTCGGTTAATTGTTGTAAATAGCTGACGTTAATGCCACCAACCGTTTCAGCTTTAACCATTTTGCCGTTAATCAACGCCCGTAATACTGATAATACTTCCGGTAAATCGGCATCATCACAGGCGAGTACCTGCGCCTTACGACCATCCGGCGCAGTTGATGCGTCAGCTGATGGTGGTTTACCCAGATAAATGATTTGTCGTTGATTGATATCTACAGAAAACATCGATTCAGCCGGCCAGACAACCCGTTCAAAAAAGCGCGGAAAGCTGCTCTCAACATCACTACCCACCATAACAATGACATCGGCGCGATTGCGAACTTCAGTCAAAGTGGTGGTCATGTAGCCTGTATCTTGTAACACCAGAATATTGCGAAATGCTGCCGGCGAAAACTGACTGTCAATGATGGCACCACTTTTATCTGCCAAAGCCATCGCCGCCCGGGCGCCATTTAAATCCGTACCCATGCCGCCAATCAGCGGCTGTTTAGCACTGCGCATATTTTCAGTAATATGCGATAACGCTTGTTCCAGGGTGACCTCTTTGCCATGAATACGCGGTTGAGTGTCACCCAGCGGCGTTTCAAATGCCGGCGTATTTACCGCATCACCATTTTCCAACACTTTAAGTTGATTACCATTGACCTCGATAACCAAATCGTCAGCAGCAATGCCACAAAAAGGACTGGCGACTTCCTGCCAGATAGTGGCGGTATTTGCATCATTCATGTTGAGATTCCTCGGATAATATGGATTACCTTGGGGCATTCCGTGCGGCTTCAAGCAAAACTTGCTGTTTCAAATAAATTAACTGTGTTTAGCCCGCAATAACAACGAATCAATAGCATTTTCACGTAATTGTTTTTGCATCGCATCCGCTTGGGCGCGGCCGGCGATTGGGCCTATTTGCACACGGTGCCAAGTATCTTTATCGTCAATAGTAACGGTCTGAACTTTAGATTCAACGCCCAGAAATGCCAGTTTGGCACGATAGGCATCGGCATCAGAAAGTTTTTTAAACGAGCCGACCTGAATCATATAGCTTTCGGTTGCTTCGGCCTTGGGCGGTTGTGCCGGTGCATCAGATGTTAATGGTATTTCAGGATTAGCCGCATCTTCAGGTGGCGCCATAACGATTGTCTGCTGTTTGGCTTGTGGCCGGGTGACGACCTCTTCCGATTCCGGCAATAACGTATAAAAATCAAAAGTCGGTTCAATGCCGGCCGATTTTTTTTGCTGTTGCGCCGTTTTGGGTGTGCCATCAGCTGGCACATTATCTTTTAAGTGCACCAGAAACATGACAAAAGCGCCGACTGCAAAACTGAGTAACATTGGCCCCCAAGGCATACCAACGCGTTGTTGCTGTTGACGATTACGGCTGTTTTGTTTTGCTGCCATAACAGACCCCTTACATCGATTGCGGCGCGGAAACGCCCATTAAACGCAGACCATTGGCAATCACTTGCCGGACCGCTGCAATCAATGTTAATCGCGCCTGTGTCATCGATAAATCATCACTGATAAATTGGTAGGCGTTATAGTAGGTATGAAAATCACGAGCCAAATCCATCAGATAATGTGCCAGCAAATGCGGCGTGTAATTAATTGCTGACAATTCGAGAATCTCCGGATAACGCGCCAGCATGGTTAACAGCGCTTGTTCATGATCAGTATTTAACAACGACAGATTGTTAAGCCCGGCCGTTTGATCCCAGTCCCCGTTGCGTTCTGCTAACTGGCGAAAAACACTGCAAACCCGAGCGTGAGCATATTGCACGTAATACACCGGGTTATCGTTGCTTTGCGATTTGGCCAGCTCCAAATCAAAATCCATATGCTGATCGGCACTGCGCAAGACATAAAAAAACCGCGCCGCGTCATTACCAACTTCTTCGCGCAATTCTCGCAAGGTGACAAACTCACCACTACGGGTCGACATACCGACTTTTTCGCTGCCACGGTATAACACCGCAAATTGCACCAGTAACACTTTCAGCTTATCCACATCTTGCTGCATGGCCTGCACTGCGGCTTTGACCCGCGGAATATAGCCATGATGATCTGCGCCCCAAATATCGATAATGTGATCAAAACCACGCTGATATTTGTGCAAATGATAGGCGATATCAGATGCAAAATAAGTCGCCTGACCATTATCACGTACGACAACCCGATCTTTTTCATCACCAAAATCGGTCGATTTAAACCACCAGGCGCCGTCTTGCTGATACAACATGTCAGCGGCTTTCAAGGTCTCAATCGCTTTATCAACAACGCCGCTTTCCACTAAAGAACGTTCCGAAAACCATTCATCATATTCAGCGCCAAATTGCGCCAAATCTTCACGAATATCCCCCAAAATAGCATTTAGACCGGTATCAAAAACGGTTCGGTAATCAACGTCACCCAGACATTTTTTGGCTTGTTCAGTTAAACCATCAATGTGCGCTTCTTTATCGCCGCCTTGCGGTTCATCAACTGGCACATCGCCAAACACCTCAGCGGCAGGACGCAAAAAAGCGCTGTTATGGTTTTGCTCAAGTTGCGCGGCAATATCACGGATATAGTCACCGCGATAACCATTGCTTGGAAAAGTAATGTTTTCGCCCAGCAACTCCAGATAACGCAACCAGACACTGGTCGCAAGAATATCCATTTGCCGGCCGGCATCGTTAACGTAATATTCGCGGTGGACATCAAAACCGACCGCTTTCAGCAGGCTACTGACCACACTGCCGTAAGCAGCGCCGCGGCCATGACCAACATGCAACGGGCCGGTGGGATTGGCAGAAACAAATTCGACCTGCACTTTTTTACCGGCACCGACTGTACTGAGACCAAACTGGCCTGCTTTGGTCAACACTTCTTTAACCACTTGTCGTTTGGCTGCTTCCGTTAAAAACAAATTAATAAAACCAGGACCAGCGATTTCTGCTTTTGCCAATACAGTATCAGCTGACAAATTATCAATAATCAGTGTGGCAATTTGCCGTGGATTCATTTTGGCCGGTTTAGCCAGTACCATGGCGATATTGCAGGCGAAATCACCGTGCGCTTTATCTTTACTGCGCTCAATGTTGATACTGGCGTCAATATCTGCCGGTAACTGTTGCTGCTGTTGAAGCGCGATTACAGTTTGTTGCAGCAGCGTTATCAGGTGTGCTTTCAAAAGAGGAGGCTTCCGATTTGATGATTATCAAAAAAAGGGCATTTTAACCGATCAAAGCCGCGATAACATCACCGCAACCGTACACAGCGTATTTATAATAATTCTATCGGATCAATATCCAGTGACCAGCGGACTTTTCGAGCCAATTTACTGCGGCTGATATTATCCATCGCAACATCAACTAACCGATGCAACGCATTGCGTGACTGACTGCAAAATACCAACTGCGCCCGATAACGGCCGGCACGTTTTTCCATTAGTGCCGGGACCGGTCCCATCAGTTGAACCTGATTTGGTTGACCGAGCTGATCGGCAATCTCCTGCAACAAAGCCATGGCCTGTTCTGAATAAGGTGATTCAGCACGCCAAATCGCCCAGAAACTGGCGGGCGGTAATTGTACGTTAATGCGTTCAGCTAATAACACTTCAGCTAGTTTGCCGTAATCCTGTGCCAGCACCTGCTGCCAGAAAGGATGGTTGATTTGCCGGGTTTGAATTAAAACATCGCCCTGAAGTTCTCCTCTACCCGAACGGCCAGTCACTTGCACAATGGACTGTGCTAGATATTCGTTGGCCCGGAAGTCAGCGCTGAATAACCCTTGATCGGCATCCAAAATCCCGACTAGCGTGACTTTATGAAAATCATGCCCTTTGGCGAGCATTTGTGTGCCCACTAAAATAGCAGACTGACCATCACGAATTGGCTGGAACAAGGTGTCAAAAGCATTAACTGTTTGTGTGGTATCGCGGTCAATGCGCAATACTGGTGTACCTGGAAACAACTTTTGCAGTAACTGTTCGATTTTTTCAGTACCGGCGCCGTAGGTATTTAAATCTTCGGCGTTACAGCTGGGGCAATGGGTTGGCAATCGCTGAATCAGACCGCAATGGTGACAAAACAATTGTTGGCGTTGTTGGTGCACGACCATTTTGGCATCACAGCTTTTGCACTGCGCTTGCCATTGACAGCTGTGACACATTAATACCGGTGCGAAACCACGGCGGTTGATAAACAGCAAAACCTGTTGCTGTTTTTGTAAATGTTGCTGTATTTTTTGCTGTAGGGCCTGACTAATAACGGCCTGAGGTTCTAAACTTAAATCAATTAAAGAGACACTGGGCAATACGGCATTGCCGGCGCGGTTTTTTAACTCCAATAATTGATATTTACCCAGTTTGACCTGATACAGACTTTCCAACGACGGTGTTGCACTACCTAAAATAATGGGAATATTCAGATTTTTAGCCCGCATCAGCAAGATATTTCGTGCGTGATATCGTAGGCCATCTTGTTGTTTATAGGCGCTATCATGCTCCTCATCAATAATCACCAAACCCGGGCGTTTTAACGGCATAAACACTGCTGAACGGGTACCGATAATGACATCAACTTCACCGTTGTTTGCCAAACACCAGGCTTGTTTTCGTTGACTGTCGTTAATGCCGGAATGACTTAACACCACCCGGCCAGTTAAACCAGCTTTGAATCGGGCGACGAATTGGCCGCTTAAACTGATTTCGGGGATCAGGATAAGCACTTGTTTACCTTGTTTTATTTGCTCGCGGGCTAGCTTTAAATAAACTTCAGTTTTGCCACTGCCGGTTATGCCATGCAGTAAAAATGGCTGAAACTGGTCGTTTTTTTGCTCAATCGTTTTACAGATCCGTAACTGATCGTCATTGAGTGGCCAGCTTTTTTCAGTGATTTCGTTTGTCATTTCAACATCTGCTTGTTGAATATGAGTCACCAGAGATTTTTTTTCCAAGCCTTGCAGGCTGGTTTTCACGGACCCCAGATTGGTTTTTAGTTGTTTTTCACTGAGCCCTTTTGGATGTTGCTGCAATGCTGCCAGGATTTGTTGTTGTTTTTGGCCGAGCTTACGGGGATTGTGATTGACGATTTGCCAGATCGTTTGTTGGTCGGCTTGCAGGGATTCTCCTTGTCTGATTTTTTTCGGTAATGTTGTGGCAAAACAATCACCAATTGGATGATGATAATAACGGCTCAACCAAACAATCAGTTCAAATAATTCTTTATCGATGCAGGCGGAATCATCGAGTCGTTCAAGAATTGGTTTTAATTTTCGATTTTGTTTTTCAAGTGGCTTTATGGCAGTCACAATGCCAACAATAGTTTTATTGCCAAAGGATACTCTGGTTCGCATACCTTTGTGCCAAAGTTGTGCAGATTCATCTGATAAATAATCAAATGTTTGTCTGAGTGGACAGCTAATTGCAATTTCGACGATGCAGGTCATTAATCAATATAAGTTAAGAGATAGAAATATTTTAGTGATGTTAATGTTTATTGCCTGTGAATAGCGGGATAAATTTGTTTTGTGATGATAAATGAACCACTTAAGTCGTGTCTCACTTGTGGGTAAGTTGACTTTTGCGGCATGGGACACTTGTGGATAAATAGTGCAGTTATCCACAGCCATAGTTATCCACAGCTTATGATCCCCTCTGTGCTAGCAATCATACCGATCCTGTACAGACCTTATACAAGCTGTGGTTTATTTTTAAGTTATTGTAAGTAATAACAATATAAAGAACACGTCAGTGCTTGCAGAGCCGTTTTATACGCTACTGAATTCGCTGGAAGATGTTTTATTAAAGGCTTAATTTGGTGGATGCCGGTGCATAACTGGTATGCTGTTGCGGCATTTTTCTGGGGAAGAGCGAATGTTATCGATAATTGTAGCAATGGATGAAAATAGATTGATTGGTAAAGAAAACCAGTTGCCTTGGCGCTTATCTGCCGACCTGCAATTTTTCAAACGCACGACGATGGGTAAACCGTTAATCATGGGCCGTAATACCCATGAATCGATAGGTCGTGCATTACCAGGCAGACGTAATATTGTCGTCACCAGTCAAACGGATTATCAGCCAGCAGTCGGTTGTGAATTGGCTCAGGATCCGGATGCTGCTCTGGCCTTATGTGCTGATGAAACAGAGGTAATGTTGATGGGAGGGGCTTCGTTGTATCAGCAGTTGTTACCCAAAGCTGACAAATTGTATTTAACTAGGGTGTTAACGGCGCTAGATGGTGATACTTGGTTTCCGGAAATCAACTGGCAGCAATGGCAACTACTGTCGCAGGAAAGTCATACAGCAGATGCCAAAAACCAGTTTGATTACCGTTTTGAAATTTATCAGCGGCTTAGCTAATAGGGTTCATTATTTGCAGCGCGAGTTGTAAATGTTCAGCTGCTTCATGACCTAAATCAGTTAAATAGCCACCATCATGTTCGGTAATTAGCCCCAATCCGTGTAACTGTTTAGCCGCGCTGATAAGGCCTGGTCGCGCATCATGATGAATCTTTAATCCTTGCAAGGTAGTGTCAAGGTTAAAGTGCAGCAGCACTTCGATTTGGTCGATTTGTTGTTGTTGCATGGTGGCTCCTTTATCGTTTTTATCAGTGTAGCGTGAAGCTCATGGTAAGGGGCGTTTATTTAATAAATTGATAAATTGTTCGGCACTAACGGGCTGGCTGAAATAAAATCCTTGCATAAGATCACAACCCTTTTCCTGTAATGCTAGCAAGTGCGCATGGGTTTCGACGCCTTCAGCCAGGGTTTTTAAGCCCAGCGAACGGGCCAAAGTAATGACCGCATCGACAATCGCTGCATCATCTTCGTCATCAAGCATATCAAAGACAAAGCCTTGATCGATTTTCAGCTTGTCGATAGGAAATTTTTTTAAATAATTGAGTGAAGAATAGCCGGTACCAAAATCATCGAGTGACAAACGGATCCCGGCATCAGCCAATGAGCGCAGTTGTTTGATAGTCAGTTCAATATTGAGCATGGCGACTGATTCGGTGATTTCCAGCTCCAGATTGGCCGCTGGTAATTGATGGGCCTTGAGTATATCGACAATACTGCCGACCAACGTCGGGTTATTAAACTGCACTGCTGAAAGGTTAACCGCTATGACAATGTCCTGGTGGCCTGCATCGCACCATTGTTTACACTGAGCAATGGCATTATCAAGGATCCATTGGCCTATCGGATTAATCATGCCGGTTTCTTCGGCAACAGGAATAAATTCTATGGGTGAAATATGACCCAGTTTGGGGTGTTGCCAACGCAACAGGGTTTCGGCACCAGTGATGCGATTGGCCCTGACATCAATTTGCGGTTGAAACTCCAGATATAACTCGTCATGGGCCAGCGCAAACCGCAGTGCATGTTCTAATTCCAGCTTGTGAACAATCTGCGAATGCATTTCTTCAGTAAAGAACTGATATTGATTCCGACCGCCATGTTTAGCCCGGTACATGGCGCTATCGGCGTGTTTATTGAGGGTTTCAGCATCGCTGCCGTTATCGGGATAAATACTGATGCCGATGGATAAACTGACAAACAGTTGGTTGCCTTCGATGTCAAAAGGTTCGGTCATTTTTTCGACCAGCTTCTGAGCGACATGGGCGGCACCATCGGCGTCCGAATCGGGCAGCAAAATAATAAATTCATCACCGCCGGTGCGACAAACTGTGTCTTGTTCGCGCGTCTGCTCAACCAGGCGACCGGCAACAGCGATCAGCAAAAGATCGCCAATCGCATGACCAAGGCTGTCATTGACGAATTTAAAGCGATCCAAATCCATATACAGTAATGCCAGTTTTTGATGGTGTCGATCGCAGGTAATAATCGCTTGTCGAATCCGGTCGCTCAGTAATGCCCGGTTAGGCAGTTTGGTCAGTACATCATGATGTGCCAAAAAGCTTATCCGTTGCTCTGCTTCACGGAATTTGCTGATATCAGACATGATAGCGACATAGTTTTGCCGTTGCCCCGCCAGATTATTGACCTGGGTGATGGACAACCATTGCAGGTAGATCTCACCGTTTTTACGGCGATTATGAATTTCGCCAGACCAACGCCCTTTACTGTCCAGCGCCGACCATAATTCCTGGTAAAAATGACAGTCATGTTTACCCGACTGCAGTAACGATGGATTTTGACCAATAGCTTCCACTTCTTGGTAATCCGTTATCATTGTAAACGCCGGATTCACACGGATAATTTGGTTGTCGGCATCGGTGATGATAATGCCTTCATTACTATTTTCAAAAACCATCTCGGCAAGTTTTAACGCGTCCTCAGCATGACGCTGTTCGCTGATGTCCGTCACCACCCCGACAATTTGTTGGCGATGCCCGTTATGGTCGTCACTGTAGGTAGCGCTTAGGTGATCCTGAACATAAATATAATGACCATTATGGTGTTGGAAGCGAAAAATATTGCTAACAGGTTTGTCACTGGTTAGCGCCTTTTTCAGAGTGGCCTGAACACCCCCAACATCATCGGGATGCACACGGCTTAACCAGTTAAGTGAATTTGCCAGCCAATACTCAGCATTGTCGCCGGTCATTGCATCCACGGATTCAGTGATGTAACTCAACTGGAAGGTCTTACCGGGCAGCAGATCCAATACATACGTCACGCTGGGGGTAACCCGCAGGATATTCTGCAAAAATTCTACCGATTGTCGCAATTCCTGGTGCAGCTGGTATTGCTGGGTCACATTCTGAAAGACCAGAATGACGCCAAGAATCGGCGCTTCATGGTTATCCTGCGCGCGAATGGGTGCAGCAGTGTCGGAGATATAATAGCGACCACCATCGCGGGCATAGAGCACAGTATGGTTGGCTAACGCTACGGTTTTACCAGTCTCCAGGACCTTTTTAACGGGGTTTGGCCTCGGCTCAAGGGTGGACGCATGGTAAATATCAAAAACTGATAATAAGGGTTGTCCTAGTGCCTGTTGCGCAGACCAGCCGGTTAATTGACAAGCTGTCTTGTTTATTTGGGTAATTAAGCCATCAGAATCGGTGACAATCACGGCATCACCAATGGATTGTAAAGTGAGGTTAAGGCGGTATTCCCGATCGGAAATTTCAGCAATATATTGTTTAAATTGACGACCCGCATTGACCAGCGTTTCGGCAATGGCTGTTTGTTCGGTATGACCGCGTAGCGGATTATGCAGGTCAAACTGTTGCTGACTGAGTTGATTGGCAAGATCTTTCAGGGCTGAGAGCGGTTTGAGAACAATCCCCCGGGTAATGGCGATCAATAATAATGTTGCCAGTGAAAATAATAGCAACATAGGCAACAACTCTCGCCATAAATTTTGACTGACCTGGTTCAGTTGATAAACGATATTGCTTTCTAGAAACAACACCGGTGCATTTTCCCCGTTTGCAAATAAGCCCCTGCCAGTCAACGTTAACGGTACGGCAATATTCAAAATGCCTTCGGCATAGTGTTGCTGGATCGTCTGTTTATCGGCTGCCTGATTAATCAGTTTTAGTTGCTGATGATTTAACAGGTTGTTGGTTGGTTTGGACATCCAGGCAAAGCGTGAAGCGTAAGCAATTTGCTGTTGATGGTTAACGAGGATACCGAAGCTGGCATCACGGCGCAGGCTGAATCGGGCAATATGGCTTTGGGCTTGCTGCTGATCATTGTTGGCCAATGCATATTCAAGATTATGGGCCAACTGTAGCGCCGCATCATTCAAGCTATCTTGGGCATGCTTAATGACGATTTGCTGCCGCTTTAAATACTCGTTATAAACCTGAATACCAAACAGAATCAGAAACAGGCTAACCACAATCGCTGGGATCCAAAATGTCAGGCGATAGGTATGCATGCTTTTCATCATGCTTTTTCACCGAGCAGCGCTTTAGCGTCAGGCTGTTTTTTTAATAGTCCCTGTCTCAGCAAAAATGTGCCGGTATCATCGATAATTGCTATTAAATCTGAGGATAACAGTGCTGCATTCATCGCCCTGTCCGGCATGATGAGTTGTTGATAAATCGCTGGCAGTGCAGACTGATCAATATTTAACCGTTGAGCGATTAATGGATAGGCTTTTTGAGGCTCATTGACCAGCACATTATGGGCCTGCCAATAGGTGTCTATTAATTGTGATACCGTTTCAGGACGCTCATCCATCAATGCTTTCCGGCTGATCAGAACATCAACAATCTTGCCATCAATCTGTGAGCTGTCCAGCAACGCTTTAAAGCCACGTTGTTGTAGCTTGTGGGCGGTGGGATCGAAGGTAACTACTGCGTCGGCATGATTACTTTGCATCAGTTGTAAATGGTGATTGATAGTTGAGGGTCGAATGATTACATCATCAAGGCTGAAGCCCACCTTCTGTAATGCCTGATAGAGAAAATAGCTGCCGACGCTACTTTCTTCAACGGCGATGCGTTTGCCCTTGAGTTCAGAAAGAGCAATGATCTCCGAGCGACTGATAATTTTGTCGGCGCCATCGGAAATATTAGTGACCAACAGTATTTGCAGATCTTCGACTTGTTCAGACAGCCTTAAAAATTCATCCAGCGTTACTGCGGCGATATCCAGTTGTCCTTGCCGGAAAGCGCGTAAAGTTTCGGTGTTGGCGCTCAATTCTTTTAAGGCAACGGTATTATCAGGATACAGGCCCAGTTCCCTGGCTAAATACAGGGCTTCATAACCTGCCCAGACATTACTGCCCACCCGAAGTGGGGGCTCGCTAGTAGGTTGGCAGCTAATAATCAACAAACCGGCTGTGAGCAGCAGATAATGTCTTGAGGCCCACAGCCAACGTTTAAATAAGCGCATTAACGGCAATCCGCGAAAAATAAAGCTTATATCAATATTAGCCTCAACAATATCACAAAAAAACAGCCATACCAGCGTTAATGCGCGTACTATAAAAGTATTAAAAATCAGCTGGTTTGACTGCTAATGCAATGCGTTGCATAGTAGGTACTGTTAGTTAATACAGTACTGATAAACAAACCTTATTAAGGAGCTGAATATGGACATTCCAGGTATTGCCCCCTTTGCTGGGCAGCCAACGCTGACCAATCCATTAAGTAACGATAGTCGCCAAACGGGACAGCAAACCGGCCATCAGCAAATGGCGGAGACCAGCAACACCACGTTGTTTCAAGATCGGCCCGCTTCAGCGTTGAGTAATGGACAGGTAGTGAATGAATCCTCGGAAACAGCAGAGGAAGGCTTTAATCCGCAGAACCCCGTTGGCACCATTGATCTGACGGCTTGATTGATCATGACTGAGCCTGTTATTTCACACGATCCGTTGTATCAACTATTACGTGACGGACAAATTGAGCAATTTAACCAGCGTATTAAATCCGGCGAAGTCACCGACTTAACTGGATGTGATTTCCGGCATATGAATTTGCGGGGGCTTATCGCTGACAAGTTGGATTTGTCTAATTGCTATTTCCGGCAAGCCGATTTAAGAGGTATAGATTTTCAGGCATGTAAAGGCATGGAGGGCGCCAGTATTCATGGTGCCAAAATTTCCGGTGCCTATTTTCCCAAAGCGCTGAGCCCGGAAGAAATCAACTTATCATTACAACACGGCACCCGAATGCGCTATCGCAATTAATGCGCTTAAGCTGCCGGCGATTCAGGGTCTTCGTTGTCGGTTTTCTTGGGTAAAAAACGCGCGCACAATAATCCCAACTCAAATAACAACCACATCGGTAGCGCCAGCAAGGTTTGTGAAATCACATCCGGCGGTGTCAGGACCATGCCAATAACAAAAGCGCCGACAATCACATAAGGGCGTTTTTCTTTTAAGTTTTCGACGCTGCTGGCACCAGTCCAAATTAATAATAACGTTGCGATCGGTACTTCAAATGCCAGGCCAAATGCAAAAAACAATTTCAGGACAAAATTCAGATAGTGGCTAATATCCGTCATCACCGCCACGCCCTCGGGGGCGGCTTGCGTTAAAAAGCCAAACATCAGTGGAAATACCACAAAATAGGCGAACAAAATCCCCAGTGCAAACAGTAAAGTACTGGCAAACATTAACGGAAACACAATACGCCGTTCATGTTGATAGAGACCGGGCGCGATAAATGCCCAAAACTGATAGAGCATGACCGGCATCGCTAATAACATTGCTGCCGTTAGCGTTAATTTGAATGGTGCCAGAAATGGCGAGGCCACTTCGGTGGCAATCATACTGCTGGTTTCGGGCAAGTGCTTGAGCAGTGGCTCCGATAAAATCAGATACAAATCATTGGCAAATGGCAATAAGCAAACGGCGATCACTAATATAGCCAGAATGCCGCGCAGCAGCCTGTCCCGCAGTTCAACCAGATGCGAAATAAGCGGCTGTTGTTCAGCGTTTTGCATCGGATTGCTCATCTGGGTTGTTTTCAGTGGTTGGTTTTTTAGGTGCGTCTGCTGGCGAATCCAGATCAATTTTCTCGCTCAAATCCGGTAAATCGTCAGGTTCACGTAATGCTTGCTTGAGTTCTTCAGCGCGCAACTCAGCAGAAATTTCATTTTTGATGGTTTGCAATTGGGCATTGGCACGGCCCAGCCAAAGACCGGTGATACGTGCCAGTCGCGGCAGTTTTTCAGGGCCGACCACCAGCAACGCGACCACTGCGATCAGAATCAGCTCCCAAAACCCGACGTCAAACACGGTAATTAACTTTTGTCAGTGTCTTTTTCTTTATGGGCAGTGGTTTTATGCAGATTGTCGTCCGCGTCATGGTTGAGCTGCTGGTCATCTTTATCTTGTTCGCCATCTTTCAGCGAGCTTTTGAAGCTGCGAATAGCACTGCCCAGATCGCCGCCCAGTGAGCGTATTTTTTTGGTGCCGAACAACAATACTACGATCACCAGAACGATCAGTAACTGCCAGACACTGATGCCACCGAATCCCATAATCTGCTCCTAGTGAAAGCCGGGCAGGCCTTTGCCGCCCAGCAAATGAATATGTAAATGATCAACTTCCTGACCGCCGCCGGGCCCGGTGTTAATAATGCTACGAAAACCATCATTCAGTCCTTGCGATTCAGCAAGTTCAGCAAGCTTAAGTAGCATGGTTGCCAGTAACGGGCCGTGACTCTGGTCGGCGTGATCCAGCCTGGCAATATGCTGTTTTGGGATCACCAGCAAATGCACCGCGGCTTTTGGATTAATATCTTTAAAGACGTACAGCTGTTCATCTTCATAGACTTTGCTGGATGGAATGTCCCCGGCTACAATTTTGCAAAAGATACAGTCGCTCATTTTGGACTCCGACGGGCTTTTTCTTCATGACCTGACAGGCCGAAACGCCGATCCAGTTCATCGAGCACAGCCTGCAATTCAATATCATTATGCGCTAATAAAACCATGGAGTGGAACCACAGATCGGCGGTTTCATAAATAATTTGCTGACGATCACCGCTTTTACCGGCAATGACCGTTTCGGTCGCTTCTTCACCCAGTTTTTTGAGGATCTTATCGGTGCCCGCCTGATACAAGCTAGCGACATAAGAACTATCGGCATCGGCTTGTTTGCGCTGTTGCAGCACCTGATAAAGCTGCTTGAGAATATCGTTCATGAGTATATCTCTTTCGGATCTTTGATCATTGGTTCGACAGTTTGCCACTGACCATCCTGCAGCTGTTGGAAAAAACAATGTGCTCTGCCAGTGTGACAGGCAATGCCGCCTACTTGTTCAACTTCCAGCAAGATCGCATCATTATCGCAATCCAACCGGATCGCTTTGATGATTTGCTGGTGGCCGGATTGTTCGCCCTTATGCCAGATTTTTTGCCGGGATCGAGACCAGTAAACGGCATGACCGGTTTCCACCGTCAGCTGTAATGCCTCGCGATTCATCCAAGCTAGAGTAAGTACTTGCTTGCTTTTAAAGTCTTGTGTGATAACGGGTGTCAAGCCATCAGTATTCCATTTAACCTGGTCCAGCCAGTGGCTCACAGTCGCACCTCAATGCCCTGCTCAGCCATTTGTTGTTTGGCTTCATCGACGGTATGTTCTCCAAAATGAAAAATACTGGCGGCCAGCACCGCATCGGCATGACCGAGTTTGATGCCATCGGTTAAATCCTGCAATTTGCCGACACCGCCGGAAGCGATCACCGGCACTACCACGGCATCACTGACCGCGCGGGTTAGTTCCAAATCAAAACCAGACTTGGTGCCATCACGATCCATGCTGGTCAACAGGATTTCGCCGGCGCCATAAGCCACCATTTTTTTGGCCCATTCGACGGCGTCAATACCGGTCGGCTGGCGACCGCCGTGGGTAAAAATTTCCCAGCGTGGTGTTTCGCCATCAGCAGATACTCGTTTGGCGTCAATGGCGACAACAATACATTGTGAGCCGAACTTTTCAGCAGCTTCGCGGACAAATTCCGGGTTTTTGACGGCCGCCGAATTAATGCCGACTTTATCGGCGCCCGCATTAAGCATTTTGCGAATATCGGCCACGGTGCGAATACCGCCACCAACCGTCAATGGAATAAATACCTGGCTGGCCACGGCTTCCACCACATGGTGCATGGTGTCACGATTATCGTGGGTGGCAGTAATGTCGAGGAAGGTCAGTTCATCGGCGCCCTGCGCGTCATAGCGTTTGGCAATTTCTACCGGATCGCCGGCATCGCGAATATCAACAAACTGCACGCCTTTAACAACACGCCCGGCGTCAACATCAAGACAGGGAATAATGCGTTTGGCTAGTGCCATCAGAATTGCAGCGGCGGATTAAGCTGGTCAGCCATTTTCTGGGCTTCAGCCAAATCGATAGTGCCTTCATAAATCGCGCGGCCGACGATAGCGCCCATAACACCTTCAGATTCATAGTGGCATAAGGCTTTAATATCGTCGTAGTCCGTGACGCCACCGGAGGCGATCACCGGAATATTAATCGCGCGGGCTAGATTCCGGGTTGATTCAAGGTTGACGCCCTGCATCATGCCATCACGGCTGATATCGGTATAAATAATCGCTTCTACGCCGTCTTGTTCAAACTGCTGGGCAATATCAATGACGTCGTGATTGGACAGTTTTGACCAGCCATCGATAGCGACTTTACCGTCTTTGGCATCAAGACCAACGATGATATGACCGGGAAATTCTGCGCAAACATCGCCAACAAAATGGGGTGCGTTAATCGCTTTGGTGCCGATAATGACAAAACGGACACCGGCATGCAGATAGGTTTGAATGGTGTCTTCATCACGAATACCGCCGCCGACCTGTACATCCAAATCCGGAAAGGCTTTGCAGATTTCGTGGATCACTTCGGCGTTAACCGGGTTGCCGGCAAAAGCACCATCCAAATCGACCATATGCAAGCGTTTGGCGCCGGCTTCCACCCAGCGCGCGGCAACCGCCAGCGGGTCTTCCGAAAATACGGTGTTATCTTCCATGCGTCCCTGACGCAACCGAACGCAGTGACCCTCTTTCAGATCAATGGCAGGGATTAACAACATAACGCTTTCTCCATACGGTTATTTAGGACTGGCCGTCCCATTGCACAAAATTTTTCAGTAATTGCAGTCCGGCGTGTTGACTTTTTTCCGGGTGAAACTGTACGGCAAACACATTATCACGCGCCAGGGCGGCCGCAAATGCTTCAGGGTAGTTGCTTTCGCCGGCAATATCGGCAGGGTTTGATGGCGCTACATAATAACTATGCACAAAATAAAAACGGCTGTTATCGTCAATATCCTGCCATAAAGGATGATTCTGGCTTTGTCGAACCTGATTCCAGCCCATATGTGGTACTTTCAGTCCGGCTTTGGCGGCGTCATCAAAATAACGGACATTGCCTGCAAATAAACCAATGCCCGCAATACCATTATTTTCTTCACTGTGTTCCAGCAAAGCTTGCATGCCCAGACAAATGCCTAAAAAAGGCTTTGTTTGCGCAACTTCAGTCAACACCGGCAATAAATCCAGACGCTGCACTTCTGCCATACAATCACGTATAGCGCCGACGCCCGGAAAGACAATCCGATCCGCCGCGCGGATCTTTTGTGGATCCGCGGTGACACAGATTGACTGCTGTGGGGCGATCGTTTCCAGTGCTTTGGCAACAGAGCGTAAATTGCCCATGCCGTAATCAATCACTGCAATGTCAGACATATCGAATCCGAATTAATCCTGAAAAGGTTCAGGTCTACAAGGCGCCTTTGGTCGATGGCAGCTGTCCAAGTGCCCGCTCATCAAGCGTCACAGCCATACGTAAGGCACGGCCAAACGCTTTAAAAATAGTTTCAGCGATATGGTGGGCATTACGGCCTTTGAGATTATCGATATGAAGTGTCATACCGGCGTGATTGACCAAGCCCTGAAAGAATTCATAAAACAAGTCGACATCAAACTCGCCGATTTTGTCACGGGTGAAGGTGACGCCAAACTCCAGACCAGGACGGCCAGATAAGTCTAGCACCACACGAGATAAAGCTTCATCCAGCGGCACATAAGCGTGGCCATAACGGACCACGCCTTTTTTATCGCCCAGTGCCTGTTTCAGCGCCTGACCAATAGTAATGCCGGTGTCCTCAACGGTGTGATGGGCGTCTATATGTAAATCGCCTTTGGCTTTGACACTGAGGTCAAACAAGCCGTGGCGGGCGATTTGTTCCATCATGTGATTCAGAAAAGGCAAGCCGGTATCCGCTTGGAATTGTCCGGTGCCATCCAGATTCAAAGAAACCTCGATTTGGGTTTCCAGCGTGTTACGCGCAATGTTTGCGCTACGAGCTGCCATGATATTTCCTGAAGTTGATTGAATTAAAAACAAATAATAACCGTTTGAGGCCGTGGTTTAAAGCGTTATCATACAAGCTTGTCCACTGGGAGCCGTGATGTTACAAAATGCCACCATAATTCCTTTGCTCAAGGATGTCGCCCGACAAGAGCATCAGTTGCAACTGACCTGTGATTCTTGTGCTTTATACAGCCTGTGTTTGCCGCTGGGTTTACATCGCAATGATCTGGAAACGCTGGACAGTATTATTAAGCGCAGTAAGCCTTTAGCGCGTGGTCAGGCGCTTTATGAAATGGCTGAAAACTTTGATAGTTTGTATGTGGTGCGCTCCGGCGCATTTAAAACGACATTAACTGCCGCTGATGGTCGTGAACAAATCACCGGATTTTATTTACCGGGTGATTTGATTGGCATGGACGCTATTCATGTCGGCCAATATCAGGCAACCGCGTCGGCTTTGACCAGCAGCAGCGTTTGTGGTCTGCCTTATGACCGATTGCAGGACTTGAGCCAGGCGATCCCCGCATTGCAGCAGCAAATCTATAATCGGCTCAGCAAAGAATTATCTAATGACAAGCAATTACTGATGGCGCTTGGCCAAAAAACGGCCATGGAAAAGCTGGTTGGGTTTTTAATGGCTTTATCACGGCGTTTCGAAGAACGGGGATATGCAGCCAATCGCTTCCAGTTACCGATGTCACGCATTGATATTGCCAATCACCTGGGACTGGCGATAGAAACCGTCAGCCGTTTACTGACCCAGTTGAGCAACGATGGCCTAATTAATTGTCAGGGCAAAATGATTGCGTTGCTGGATAAACCAAAATTAAAAATGTTGTGTAGTTAACAACCGATTACAGTGAACTTGACCTGGATCAAGATGACATAGCCCAGTGCTTTCTATCATGCACTTAACATTATGTTGGAGTGCTGCTGTGAAATCTTTAATTACTATTGCTACCCTTGTTGTCCCTGTGTTGCTGCCGCTACCGGTGTTCGCTTATGAAGCCGGCGATTGGCTGGTCCGTGGCCGTGTTATCAATGTTAGTCCGAATGATAGCAGTGGCACGCTGTCCCTCAACGGTGTTGATCAAGGTACCAAAGGTGTCAAAGTTGATAGTGACACGGTCCCTGAGCTCGATATTACTTATATGCTTACACCACACTGGGGTGTGGAGCTGATTCTGGGTTACTCGGAGCATACCGTTAAAGGTGAAAAAAGCTGGACGACGCTAGGTGATGTTATTGACACCAAAGTGCTGCCACCGACGCTGACTTTGCAATATCACTTCCGGCCAAACGCTGATATCCGTCCGTATGTGGGCGCTGGCGTCAATTACACCTATTTCTTTGATGAAAAAGTGGCGGGTTCAGTTTTGCCGGCTAGTGGCGATAGCGTCAAACTGGACAGTTCCTGGGGGCTTGCTGTGCAAGCCGGTATGGATGTGGCGATCAATCAAGACTGGTTTATCAATGTCGATTTGAAATATCTGGATATCGACACCACTGCGCACTTTAAAAATACTGCTGTCGGCGCCGCGAAAATAGATGCTGATATTGATCCCTGGGTATTTGGCGTGGGTATCGGCCGTCGTTTTTAAGTCCTCTCTCTGATCTTGTCCACCGATCAGTTTGGCCCGCGTTAAGCGGGCCTTTTTTTACAAGCTGTCAGCCGGTTTAATCAGTGCTTTGAGTTTAATGCCACAAAGCCGTAATGCCATGAAATAGGCTAATGCGCTGCCGCAGATTAACATCGCTAGCCATTGTGCCCGCAACCATACCGAAGCTTGCTGCCAGACACTTATCTCGGGTGTCAGATACAGCAATATCAGCAGTAAAAGGCTGTTGGCAAGCAGCAGCCGGCCAAAAAAGCCTAACCAGCCATGACCGGGCTGATAGACATTAATTTTCCGTAAGCCGCGATACAGTAAAAAAGCATTCAGCATCGCTGATAAAGCCGTCGCAAGAGCCAGGCCAACGTGCGCTAGATAGATCATCAGAATGATATTCAGCCCCATATTAACAACCATGGCGATGATGCCGATTTTTACCGGCGTTTTAGTGTCTTGACGGGCAAAATAACCGGGCGCCAGCACTTTGATAAAAATAAACGGCAACAAACCCAGACTGTATGCCATCAGACTTAAAGATGCCTGATGGGCGTCATGGGGGGTAAATTCGCCGTATTGAAACAGACTTAACAACAAAGGCTCAGCCAATATCAATAGGCCGAGCATTGCTGGCGTGCCGATTATAAACACCCAGCGCAGGCCCCAGTCGAGCGTATGGGAAAAGGCTTCACCGGCAGCACTGGCATGTTTTTTCGACAAGTTAGGCAGGATTACAGTGGCCAGTGCAATGCCAAATACGCCCAGTGGAAACTCAACCAGGCGGTCTGAGTAATACAACCAGGAAATACTGCCGGTAATTAAAAAAGATGCCAATAAGGTATCAAGTAATAGGTTGATTTGCGCGACCGATACCCCGAAAATGGCCGGGATCATCAACGTCAGAATTTTTTGTACGCCACTGTTGCGCCAGGCCCATCGGGGTTTTGGCAAACTGCCGATTTGTTGCAAAAACGGTATCTGAAACAATAATTGCACCAGGCCGCCAACAAATACCCCCCAGGCAAGTGCCTTAACCGGTTCATCGAGTAATGGCGCCAGCCAGATCGCGGCACCAATTAACGATAAATTCAGAAACACCGGGGTAAATGCCGGGATGGCGAATTTGCCGAAGCTATTGAGTATGGCGCCACTTAATGCGGTCAGCGAGACAAACAGCAAATACGGAAAAGTAATCGTCAACAACTGACCTGCTAGTTGCAGTTTGGCTGGCTCATCCAAAAAGCCTGGCGCAAAAATCATGATGATGACCGGCGCCGCCAGAACACCAATCAGGGTGATAAAAAACAGCACACCAAATAAGGTGCCCGCCGTGGCGGCAATCAGGCTTTGTAAGTCTTTGTCGCCGCGTTCACGATATTCGGCCAGTACCGGGATAAAAGCTTGCGAAAAGGCGCCCTCGGCAAATAACCTACGCAAAAAATTAGGTATTTTAAAGGCGACAAAAAAGACGTCAGCGCCAACCCCTGCACCAAAAAAGCGGGCAATAACAATATCACGGATAAACCCCATGATCCGTGATAAAAATGTCATCAGGCTGACAAGCAGCGTAGACTGAAACAGCTTTTCTTTCATGGGCATCCACGAGTTATCGCCCAGCCAATTATTTAGATGAGGCTGATGCAAGACTTAATTCAAAATATGCATTCTAAGCGTTTTCTGCTGATATATCTCGCTGTGGTGGCGTTTTTATTAGTGGTTTATATGGCCCAGCAAACTTCTCCTGAAAACGATGGTAAGCTTGAACCTATCGCGCAGGGAACCTATCAATTAAAGACGTCAGCCAGTTTGCCGAACTTCTTATTACGCGACGCGCAGCAGCGTTTGTATACCAATGCCGATCTGCGTGGTCGCTGGCATTTTATCTATTTTTACGATGGTGCTTGTGAGCCTCACTTTACGGCGATTTGGCAGGTACTGAGTAATCTGGCAGATCGCTATGCCGGTCAGCAATTAGGATTTTGGGTGATTGATGCCAGTCAGCAGTAACAGTTATTGAGCGGGCCCCCCGACTTGCACGACAATGTCCAGATTATTTATGACCCTGATGGTAAACGGCCATTACGACAGTTTTTTGTTGAGTTACAAGGAGCCGGTGCGTTATTAGCGTCGCTGTTTTTAATTGATCCCAATGGTCACTGGCAGGCTGGATTTCGGGCACCGCTCACGTCTGCCGGTTTACAGCAGTTGTATCTACAATTGCGTCAGGAATTTGCCAATGGCGCTTAAATAGGATTTTGCGCTAATGCCTGGCTGAAGCTCGTCGATAATTGTTCGAGCACGCTGGTACGCCGGAAACTGGGCCGCCAAACCAGACCAATCTCTCGCCGTGCTTGTTGTTCGCCTTGCAGTGGACGTAATTCAATTTCAGCATGACGCACCATATCGGAATTAATGGCCATTTGTGGAATCAGCGTGATGCCAAGGCCGCTGGCAACCATTTCAATCAGCGTATACAAACTGGTGGCCTGTACACTTCTGCGCTGCGTCGAAACAGGTAATTGACAGGCACTTAAGGCATGTTCACGCATGCAATGACCTTCGGCCAGCAATAATAAGTCGCTAATCGGCAATTGATCGGGATTGAGCGAGTCAAATTTTGCCAAAGGATGTGATTTCGGTAACGCTACCCAGAAAGGCTCCTCAGCAAATTTTTGAGCAGTTAAGTTTCGGGTGTTAAAAGGGAATGCCAGCACGGCAACATCCAAGGTGCCGGCTTCAATTTGATCCAACAGGCGGTCAGATTGATCCTCAATCAATAAGACTTCAAGTTGTGGCAGATTTTTTCGGACGGCAGGTAAAACGCGTGGTAATAAAAACGGGCTGATAGTCGGAATGACACCAATACGAATACGGCCCGCTAACGGATTATTAGCGGAGTGTGCCAAGTCCACAAGATCATCAGTTAACGACAATATTTGCCTGGCACGTTGGGCAATATCTTCGCCCATGGGTGTCGTTAGCACTTTACGGTTTGTCCGCTCCAAAAGCGCGGTTTCCAGTAAGTCTTCCAGGTCCTGAATGCCGGCGCTAAGCGTAGATTGCGTGACAAAACATTTATCAGCGGCTTTGCCGAAATGTTTTTCTTCAATCACCGCGGAGAGGTATTGCAATTGACGAAGTGTTGGCATGCGCATAAATCGAAAAATCCACTTATTTAACGTTTAATAATTTATTAGACATACGTTAGCACAAAACTTAAACTAGCCATACGATTTGATTAATGAGGAGTGTTTATGCGTCAGTGGCAATGTGTCGTTTGTGGGTTTGTTTATGATGAAGCTCGTGGCTTACCAGAGGATGGCATTCCGCCGGGCACGACTTGGGATGATATTCCAGAAGATTGGGAATGTCCGGAATGTGGTGTTGGTAAAGGTGATTTTGAGATGATTGAAATTTAATAACCAAATATTTCAGTATTCAACACGGCACGGACACAGATTGCTGGTCTGCGCATTTTGTTCTAAAAATAAATTTTTACCCCATCCCCCTTTTATCTTTTAAAAAAGCATACGAGTGCTTAGCCAACTTCAAATTCTCCAGTTTCGCAATTTAAACAAAGTACTGCTGTCACCAGCATCGCGGGTAAATCTAATCTTGGGCGAAAATGGTGCCGGCAAAACCAGTCTATTAGAAGCAATTCATTTGCTGGGCTTGGGGCGATCTTTTCGAACCAGGCAATTAAAGAATATTGTTGAATATGACAGCACACAGTGTCAGGTAATCGGTAAAATTGCAGGCAGAACCCCGGTTGGCTTCCAGTTTGACTTGCAGCATGGCGTACAAATTCGACTCAATAATGCACCCTTAAAAAAACTGTCTGAATTAGCCAGCCATTTGCCTTTGCAATTTATTCCCGCTAATTGCCATGAGTTTTTTGAGCTGGGTCCCCGGTTTCGTCGCAAGCTGGTCGATTGGGGATTGTTTCACGTGGAACAAGAGTTTTTGTTCCATTGGCAGTCGTATAAAAAATGCCTGCAACAACGTAATGCTGGTCTACGCCAACATAAATCAGATCCAGAAATCCAATTATGGGATCCGCATTTGGTCCGTCACGGGGAGCAATTAAATAAGTTACGTCAGGCGTATCTGCAACAATTGCTGGAAGTATTTAAACCAATTTTTTGCCGCATTTGCCCTGAAATGGCAGAGACCCAATTTACGCTCCGATATCTTTCTGGTTGGCCCAAAGATCATTTGTTTGCCGATGTTTTAAGTCAAACACTGGAGCGGGATCGCGCCTTAGCATACACGCGATCGGGGGCACATGCTGCAGATTGGTCATTACGAATGGATGGCGCTGATCCAGCGGAAATGTTATCACGTGGTCAGCAAAAGCTATTTTATTTGGCTTTGAGTCTGGCGCAGATTGAATTACTCATGCAGCGAAGACAAACTGAAACGCTGCTATTGATTGATGATTTAAGCTCAGAGCTTGATGAGCAACATCAGAAAATTGTTTTAACACTGTTGACAGAAATGCCGGTACAGAGCTTTATTTCCAGTACCAATATGGCGTTATCAGATCAGTTATTTGAGCATGAACAGCAAGCAGTGTTTCACGTGAAACAAGGCAAACTGGTAAGCGTCACTGTACCTGTCGCCGAGAGTCGATACATAGTAGAATAGTAAGTTAAACCACGCGTTGTACAGGAAGCGAAGATTTATGACCACTGACAATAATAATAGTTACGATTCCAGCAATATCAAAGTACTGAAAGGCTTGGATGCGGTCAGAAAACGTCCCGGCATGTATATCGGTGACACCGATGATGGTACCGGTTTACATCACATGGTGTTTGAGGTTCTTGATAATGCGATTGATGAATCGCTCGCCGGACACTGTACCGAAATCAATGTTCGTATTCATGCCGATGATTCGGTGTCTGTTGAAGATAACGGCCGTGGTATTCCAGTCGACATTCATGAAGAAGAAGGTGTGTCAGCCGCAGAAGTTATCATGACGGTGCTGCATGCTGGTGGTAAGTTTGACGATAATTCCTATAAAGTTTCTGGTGGTTTGCACGGCGTTGGCGTCTCGGTCGTCAATGCACTGTCGAAAAAACTGACCATGGAAATTCATCGCAACAACACCATTTATCGACAGAGCTATACGCATGGTGTACCTGATGCACCGCTGGAAGGTTTTGAATCAACCGATCATACCGGTACCAAAATTCAGTTCTGGCCCAGCGAAGATACCTTTACCAACCATCTTTTATACGATTACAAAATTCTGGCGAAAAGGATTCGTGAACTTGCGTTCTTAAACTCCGGTGTACGCATTGTACTGACCGATGAACGTGACGAGCGTAGTGAGGTCTTTCATTACGAAGGCGGTATTAGCGCTTTTGTACAACATCTAAATAAAAACAAAAATGGCATACACGAAAGTATTATTGATATTTCCGGTACCCGCGATGATGTGGTGGTTGAGTTATCAATGCAGTGGAATGATTCCTACCAGGAAAACATTTACTGCTTTACCAATAATATTCCACAGCGTGATGGTGGTACCCATTTGGCCGGTTTCCGTGCCGCGTTAACCCGCACATTAAATCAATATATCGACAAAGAAGGATTGGCCAAAAAATCCAAAGTTGAAACCAGTGGTGATGATGCCCGAGAAGGCTTGACGGCGGTATTATCAGTGAAAGTGCCTGATCCCAAGTTTTCGTCGCAAACCAAAGACAAACTGGTGTCATCTGAAGTCCGTTCGATCGTTGAGTCGCTGGTCAACGAACATTTCAGTGATTTTCTGCTGGAGCATCCTAATGATGCCAAGCTGATCGCCAACAAAATGATCGAAGCGGCCCGCGCCCGTGATGCCGCCCGTAAGGCTCGTGAATTAACCCGCCGTAAAGGCGTATTGGATATTGCCGGTTTACCCGGTAAGTTAGCCGATTGTCAGGAGCGTGACCCTGCGCAGTCAGAATTGTTTTTAGTGGAAGGGGACTCAGCCGGCGGTAGCGCCAAACAAGGCCGGGATCGGCGCACGCAGGCGATTTTGCCATTAAAAGGTAAAATCCTTAACGTCGAGCGTGCCCGTTTTGACAAGATGATTAGTTCTGCTGAAGTAGGCACGCTGATCACAGCATTGGGCTGTGGTATCGGCCGCGATGAATATGATCCGGAAAAACTGCGTTATCATCACATTATCATCATGACCGATGCCGACGTTGACGGTTCACATATCCGTACCCTGCTGCTGACATTTTTCTACCGGCAAATGCCGGAGTTGATTGAGCGTGGCCATGTTTATATTGCGCAGCCACCGTTATACAAAATCAAAAAAGGCAAGCAGGAGCGCTACCTGAAAGATGACGCCGAAATGGAACGTTATCTGACGGAGGTAGCACTCAGCAATGCCAGTCTGTATCCAAGTACTGATGCCGCGCCTATCGAAAGTAGCGCACTGGGTCTGTTGGTTGAGGAATATCAAACCATTACCGCCATTGTGCGCCGCTTATCGAATCACTATTACCCGGCGTTTTTGGAGCAACTACTGTATCAGCCAGCGATACCAAAATTTGACGAAGAAAAAGCAATGAGTGACTGGCTGGTTGAAATCAATGCCCGGCTCAACCATGGTATGCCTACCGGTACCACATATCAGCTCAATATCGCCAAACACGATAATGAGCCGTTACCGCATATTAATGTCAGCTTCAGCCGTCATGGCATCAGCACGGACTACCATATCCCGGGTGAGTTTTTTGCCAGTACCGAATATGCTAAAATCCTTTCTTTTTCCAATAAAATCAATGGCTTAATTGGTTCTGGCGCGCGGATTGTCCGTGGTGAGCGGGAAGAACCGATTCGTGATTTTGCGCAGGTGGTACGCTGGTTATTGGCTGAGGCGCGTCGTGGTCAGCATGTGCAGCGCTACAAAGGTTTGGGCGAAATGAATCCAGAGCAATTGTGGGAAACCACCATGGATAAATCCAAGCGTCGTTTATTACAAGTACGGATCACCGATGCCATTGCTGCTGATGAAACCTTTAACACCCTGATGGGTGATAATGTCGAACCGCGCCGTGAGTTTATCGAAACACATGCGCTGCAGGCTTCTAATTTAGATATCTAATGCGCTGAATAACGACATAAAAAAGGCCCGGAAGGGCCTTCTTTTGTGGGGTACGATATCAATGTAATTTGATTTTCGGATGCACACTGCGCCGGAACAAATGCGATAAAGATAGCATTACGACACGGAACGGACCAAACAATGCGGTTTGATGCATTTTGTATAAAGATAAATACATTACCCGTGCCATCAGGCCTTCAATCATCATACTGCCACGGCTGAGGTTACCCATCAGGTTTCCGACGGTGCCGTAGCGCCCCAGAGACACCAGTGAGCCATAATCATGATAATGATATTCAGGAATGGTTTTACCTGACATGCGGTTAACAATCGATTTGTAAACCAAAGATGCCATTTGATGCGCTGCCTGGGCACGTGGCGGCACGTTTTGCTCCTGCCCTACCCATTTGCAGGCCGCGCAATCACCGATGGCATAGATATCATCGTCCAGGCTGGTTTGCAGCGTTTGCCGAACCACCAGCTGATTCATCCAATTGGTTTCCAGGCCATCGATATCTTTCAAAAATTCAGGCGCTTTAATACCAGCTGCCCAGACTTTAATTGCAGATGGAATATCTTTGCCGCTCTGCGTTTTAATGCCGGCTTCAGTGACCTCAATAACCCGCTCGCCGGCCAATACTTCAACACCCAATTCGCGAAGTTCTTTAACGGCAGCGCCAGAAATATTTTCCGGCAAGCCCGGCAAAATACGATCGGCAGCTTCAATTAATGTCAGTTTAACGTCATGTGGGTCTACTTCATCCAAGCCATAAGCTGTTAACAGATGTGAGACCTCATGCAACTGGGCGCACAGTTCAACACCGGTGGCACCTGCACCAACAATGGCAATATTCAATTGGCCCTCATCAAGCGGCCGGCCTTGGGTGTGGGCTTGCAAATAAGATTGCAGCAGTTGTTTTTGGAAGGCTTCAGCTTGTTGTGTGGTGTCCAGGAACAGACAGTGATCACGTACACCTTTAATGCCAAAATCATGACTGATACTGCCGACGGAAATGATCAGATAATCGTAGTCAAAACTACGCCGTGGAATAATTTCCAGACCATCTTCACTGTAGGTCGGTGCCAGCGAAATCTGTTTTTTCTCACGATTCAGACCATCCATGCGACCTAAACGAAAGCGAAAGCCACTGCACATTGCCTGACTGAGATATTCAATTTCGTCTTCATGTGAATCTAATGTGCCAGCAGCGACCTCATGTAGTAGCGGTTTCCAAATATGCGTATGAGTGCTATCAACCAGCGTTATCTGTGCTTTATTTTTCTTGCCGAGTTTTTTGCCAAGCTTGGTGACCAGTTCGAGACCGCCCGCACCGCCGCCAACAACGACAATTTTAGGAACAGCATTTGACATAGATTTGAGACTCCAATCAATCCGTTGCAATGATTTATTAGTCCTCATTCTAACGTATTCAGTTTTCAGCACCTACGTTAATTTTTACTCAGTGTGCCGAGTCTGGCAAAATTCAATGTTTAACCGTAATGAGATACCCGCATGCAAGCACGCCCTGATCGACCCCGTCTCGCCTGGGCGGTGACTGGTTCCGGACATTATCTTGACGAATGTCTGGAAATTATCCGTGGGCTGGATGACGTAGATTTGTTTTACAGCCGCGCCGGCGAAGAGGTGCTACGCATGTATGGCCATGATCCCAAGGCCCTGAATGCCAATAGCCGCTATTATCACGATCGTGCTGCCAGTGCCCCCCCGGTCGGCCTGTTCTATCGCGGTGATTACCATACGCTGGTGGTGGCACCAGCGACGTCCAATACTGTTGCAAAAATGGTCGTGGGTATTTCCGACTCATTAGTGACCAATGTTTTCGCTCAGGCAGGTAAATGCCAGGTACCCAGTATTGTGTTGGCTTGTGATGCAGAAAGCGAAGTCGATACCCCTGCCCCGGATCGTATTGTTAGACTATGGCCCAGACAGATAGATTTAGCGCATACCGAGACTTTAAAGCAATTTGAGGCCACCACCGTGGTTGAATCATCTGAAGCGTTAAAACAGGCTCTCAAAGCCCGCCTGGACGAAGTTAATACAGCCCGTGGCTGAAAAAATTCTGTTCCTTACCGGTAAGCTGGCAGAGCCCAGCGTGCATAAAGTCTTGCAACAAATTCAGCCTTTGCCATTTGATTACCGGGTGCATCAGCTTGGTGTGTCAGTAGCGGCGCTGATGACAGATAAAATGATTGCCCGGCGTTTACAACCTGAGGATTATCAGGATTGCGACCGCATTATCGTGCCTGGCCGTTGTCGCGGTGATTTAGCGCAACTGAGTGCCCAACTGGGCAAACCGGTTGAGCGTGGTCCGGAAGAAATAAAAGATCTGCCATTATTTTTTGGCCGCGCCAAAAAAGCGGTGGATATGAGTCAGTACGCAGTACAAATCTTTGCCGAAATCGTCGATGCGCCACAACGGAGTATTGATAGCATTGTAGAACGTGCCCGTTATTATGGCGATAACGGCGCCAATGTCATTGATATTGGCTGCCTGCCGGAAGAGCCGTTTCCGCAAATGGAAGAGGCTATCCGGGCACTACATGACAATGGTTTTAAGGTAAGTGTAGACTCACTATCAATTGAAGATCTGCGCCGTGGAGCGAACGCTGGTGCCGACTTTTTGCTCAGTCTCAGTGAAGACACTATCGATTTAGCCAAAGAAACGGATGCGGTG
Organism: Methylophaga sp.; assembly: GCA_965659475.1. Taxonomy (GTDB): domain Bacteria; phylum Pseudomonadota; class Gammaproteobacteria; order Nitrosococcales; family Methylophagaceae; genus Methylophaga. The sequence continues at coordinate 11,059 of CBFHWI010000010.1, read as the reverse complement.
CCGATTTTAGTGCCGTCGCCCAACCATTCTGGTTCGATAGCCTCTTTAGCGCGGGCCATTGAGGCCATGGAAAAGCTCGGTAAACCCTGGATTGCTGATCCGATTTTGGATCCAATTCATTTTGGTTTTGCGGAATCAATCACCCGGTATCATGCGTTACGGCAGCAGTATCCTGATGCACCAATTATGATGGGCGTTGGCAATTTAACTGAACTGACCGATGCCGACACCAGCGGTATTAACGCGATTTTATTTGGCATTATTTCTGAGTTGAATATTACCCATGTGCTGGCGACAGAAGTCAGTCCCCATGCCCGTAATGCCATCCGCGAAGCCGATATTGCCCGGCGCATGATGTACGCTGCACAGCAGGATAATAGTTTGCCACGCGATATTACCGGTGACTTGTTAATTCATCATGATCGCCGGCCATTTCCGGACAGTGATGCCGAAATCCGCGATTTATCGGCAACGGTTAAAGACCCCAATTATCGGATCAAAATTAGCGCGACGGGTGTATCTTTATTTAATCGAGACGGGTTATGGCAAGAAACCGATCCCTTTGCTTTTTACCCGCATCTGAATGTTGATGGTGATAGCGGTCATGCCTTTTATCTTGGGGTTGAACTGGCGCGCGCCGAAATTGCCTGGCAACTGGGTAAACGCTATAACCAGGATGAACCGTTACGCTGGGGCACGGCAGTGCAATTCAGCGAAGAAGATTTAATTAAACAAACTGCAGAAGGCACCACGCTGCGTAAGCAGAATCAGTGCGGGCCCCCGGAAAAGCCGAGCAGAAAACCACGCAAACGGAGCCAATGTGGACCGCCTAAAAAGTAAAATTCATGAGGTGATTGTCACGACATTGACTGCTGAGGGTCAGCCGCATCATGCCCCCATGGGGATTTCTGAAGTGAATGGTCACTTTCTTATTAAGCCATTTAAACCATCAGCCACCTACGATAATTTAAAGCGCAGCGGCCAGTGCTGCATTAATTATATCGATGATGTGCGGGTGTTTGCCGGGGCCCTGACGGGACGTCGATCATGGCCGTCTTTGCCCTGTCAGATGATTGATGGCCAATACCTTGAGCAGGCTTTGGCGCACTCGGAGTTACAGGTGGTAGATATGGATGATGCCGATCCGCGTGCCACGTTTGCTGCCGAAGTTAAGCATGAAATGAATCATGCACCGTTTCGGGGCTTTAACCGGGCACAAAGTGCTGTGGTTGAAGCGTCGATATTAGTGAGCCGGCTGCAAATGCTATCGTCTGAAAAAATCCGTAATGAATTAGCTTATCTGACGATTGCCATCGACAAAACCGCTGGCGAACGCGAGTTAGAAGCCTGGGGCTGGTTAATGACAAAAATTCGGGAGGCTGGCATTGAAATTTGAACGTCAGCGCTGGCTGGCCAGTGTGCAGTCTCTGTCTGAAGCCAAACAATTAAACGACTATTTGCCAGATCTGCTGGATATGAAAAATCCTGCTGAGGGCGCACTCGGTGCCCTGCCCGTTGCCACGGTAAAGCAAATAGTTAACTGGTTGGCCGGTCGTTGCCAGAGCAGCGCTACCATTGGTGATTTGCCTATGCAGGCAGCGCCGATACAAACGGCTTTGATTGAGATGCAACAATCCGGCGTCAACTATCTGAAAGTTGGCTTATTTAATGAGCCGGCGTTAGCCGAGTGTCTTCGGGATTTAAAGACGTTTCTTCAGTCATTTAATACGCCGGTCATAGCCGTATTATTTGCTGATCAGCAATATTGTAAGTCAGTACTCACTAATGTTTTAGTGTCTGGTTTTTCTGGAGTTATGCTGGATACGGCCAATAAAAATGGTCAGCATTTATTGGATCATCAGAGCCCAGAGCAATTGCAGCTTTTTGTGGATAGCGTTAAATCCCGGCAACGATTGTGTGGTCTTGCCGGTGCATTGCGTATTGAGGATATTGCCATTTTAAAACCGCTGGGTGCCGATTATCTGGGATTTCGCAGTGCGCTCTGTCCACAGCGCCAGCGCCAGCAGGATTTGGCTATTTCGGCCGCAAAACAGTTGGTTGATAAATTGGCTGCGCCAGTGCCACAGGCACCAGCGCAGCTTTGTGAAGAGACGCTTTAACCAGCTTTAGCCAGCTGCTGTTGTCTTAGCTTTTTAGTAGCTTTAACCATCGCCTGTAAAGCGGCCGTGACTTCCGGCCATTGCCGCGTTTTCAGACCACAATCCGGGTTGACCCATAACCGCTGTGCCGGGATAAATTGCAAAGCTTGCTCAAGCAACGCTTCAATAGATTGTGGATCAGGAATATTCGGACTGTGAATATCGTAAACACCCGGCCCAATCGCATTGGGATAGCGGAATTGATCAAAAGCCTGCAATAACGCCATCTGACCGCGAGAGGTTTCGATGGTAATAACGTCAGCATCCATGGCGGCAATCGCCGGCATAATGTCATTAAACTGCGAATAACACATATGGGTGTGGATCTGCACTTCATCAGCGACGCCATTGGCCGTCAGCCGGAAACTGCCAATCGCCCAATCCAGATAATCCGGCCAGTCTTTATGCCGCAGTGGCAGCCCCTCGCGTAAAGCTGCTTCGTCAATTTGAATAATCGCCAGACCAGCATCGGCCAAATCCTGCACCTCATCACGAATCGCCAGGGCAATTTGCTGACAGGTTTGGCTGCGCGGTTGATCATCACGGACAAAAGACCAATTCAGAACAGTGACTGGGCCGGTCAGCATGCCTTTAACCGGTTTATCACTGAGACTTTGTGCGTATTTTGCCCAATCGACAGTCATTGGCGTTGGCCGTGCAACATCTCCAAATAAAATTGGTGGTTTGACGCAGCGTGAGCCATAGGATTGCACCCAGCCCTGCTGACTAAAGGCAAAACCGCTCAGTTGTTCACCAAAATATTCGACCATATCGTTGCGTTCCGCTTCGCCGTGCACCAGTACGTCGAGCTCCAGCTTTTCCTGCAGCTTAATACACTCGGCAATTTGCCGGCGCATGGCGATTTGATACTCTTCGCTGCTGATTTTGCCTTGCTTAAACTGCGCGCGGACTTGCCGGATATCAGTGGTTTGTGGAAACGAGCCGATAGTTGTTGTTGGCAATAACGGCAAATTTAACTTGGCTTGTTGCAGGCGTTCGCGCTGTGGATAAGGGCTCTGACGCTGTTGCATTTGCGGGGTAATTGCCGCAACGCGTTGCCGCACTTTGGGATCATGATTACGTACCGATTGACGCCGGTTGTTAATCGCCTGTTGATGGCTTGCTAATTCATCAGCAACGTTTTCCACACCGTTATTTAGCGCTTGTTTCAGCAGGGTTAATTCGTCGAGTTTTTGTAAGGCAAAAGCCAGCCAGCTTTTTATTTCCGGATCCAGGCCTGTTTCAGCATCTAAATCCACCGGCACATGTAATAAAGAGCAACTGGGCGCCAGCCATAAACGATCACCAAGGCGTTGCTGTATGGGCTGCAACACGGTCAGCCAATCCTGCAAGTCGGTTTTCCAGATATTACGGCCATCAATAATGCCCAGCGAGACCACCTGATGTGTGGATAGCCAGTCGACAACTTTAATGATTTCGTCACCGCCACTGCTGACGGCGTCGATATGCAAGCCGGCAACAGGCAAACTGCAAGCCAGCGGCAGATTATCACCCAGCTGACCAAAATAACTGGTCAGCAGCAATTTCACCGGTGATTTGCTGAGCTGAAAATAAGCTAGTTCAAAGGCCTGCTGCCAGCGCCGATCCAAGTTGGTGACCAGAATAGGTTCATCAATTTGCAGCCAGGTCACACCGGCGTCAGCAAGTTGATTGAGAATCTCCTGATAGCTGGCCAATAACGCAGGCAGTAAATCCAGCCGATCACTGTTATCGGTGGCCTTGCCTAATTTCAAATAACTGAGCGGGCCGAGGATCACTGGTTTGCCGTTAATGCCCTGATCTTTTGCTTCCTGCCATTGCTTGAGCAGGTTCTCCGGATTCGCCGAAAACTGCGTATCAGCGCTGAATTCAGGCACCAGATAATGGTAATTGCTGTTAAACCATTTGGTCATGGCCGCTGCGGCCGTCCGACCACAACACGTCTGTTCATCGGCCTGACCTCGCGCCGCCAGGAAATATTGCTGCAAGCTATCTCCCTGCTGTGCCCGCGCCGGCAAATTGCCGACCATAACACTGGCATCCAATACATGATCGTAAAGGCTGAAATCCCCGACCGGCAGCCAGTCTAAATGTTGCTGCAACTGCCAATGTTCATGGCGCAAACCGGTGGCCGTTTCCAGCAATTGGCTGGCATCCTGCTCACCACGCCAGAATTTTTCCAGGGCAAACTTCAGTTGCCGCTGGCGGCCAATACGGGGAAATCCCAAATTATGAATCAGTGCCATAACACGCTCCTTTTAAAAAGCGCCATTGTAGTTAGGCTAACCCATGAGTAATAATGATATTAATTTACTTTTTGATGAGAAATATTCATAAATGATTGAGCGCGTCCACCTGAAAATCATTGCTGCTTTGGCTGAAAATGGCAGCTTAACCGCCGCTGCCAATGCCTTATTTGTTACCCAGTCGGCTTTGTCGCATCAAATTCGCTATCTGGAAAGTAAATTAGAAATCCCGCTATGGCAGCGTGAAGGACGCAAACTACGGCTGACGAGGGCTGGCGAGTTACTTTTGCAGGTAGCAGGACAAGTTTTGCCGGTGTTTGAACAAACCGAACAAACCCTGAAGGCTTATGCCAGTGGCCGGGCCGGGATTTTGCGGTTGGGTGTTGAGTGCCATCCTTGCTATGAATGGCTTAAAGGCGTGCTGGGCGCTTATCTTAGGGCAATGCCGGAGATGGATGTCGATATCCGCCACCAGTTCCAATTTTCGGGAATGCAGGCACTGCTTAATCAGCATGTTGATCTGCTGGTGACGCCCGACAAACTGATCACACAAGGCATTCAATACGCGCCTTTGCTTGATTATGAACTGGTGCTGATGGTGGCCAATGACCATCCCTTGGCGGGCAAGTCTTATGTGATCGCCAAAGATTTAGCTGATAGCTTATTACTGACCTTTCCGGTGGCGCCGGAGCGTTTGGATGTGTTCAGTCAGTTTTTGCAGCCAGCAGGGATTTTACCGGTCAACAAGCAGATCCAGTCGCTGGAAATCATGCTGCAAATGGTGATTTTAAATCGGGGTGTCACGGTGTTGCCCGATTGGTTAGCACGGGAAGTCGCGACTCAGGAAGCGGTGACCATTTGCCGTCTGGGCTCAGACGGCTTGCCCAAAACCCTGTTTGCCGCGATCCGCGAGGCCGATACCAATATTGACTATATTCAGGAATTTATCAGCCTGAGCCGCCTTCATAAGATGTAGTCAGATAGTTTTGTCGAGCACGCGGGACAGCGTTTCGCGAATCGATTGCGGCTCAAACGGTTTGTCGAGCAATGCTGAAATACCGGCCTGTTGCACCTGGCCTAACCGGGTTTGATTTTGCTCACTGGTCACCATCAGAATCGGCATAAAAGTATTAACCATTTCGCCGCGGATGTATTGGGTCAGCGCCTGCCCATCCATATCGGCATATTGAGATCAGTCACCACCAGTAAGATCGACAACTCAGCTTCACTGACATTGAACGTAAGCCAAAAATTAACGCCGCACTAGACTAAGCGCAATGTGCTCACGCCTTGCTGAACCTATCAATAGTTCAATAAGCGTTAACGCAAAATCCATCGCAGTTCCTGGTCCGCGAGACGTAACTCGACGGCCATCAATCACGACAGCATCTTCCAGCAACTTTATTTGTGGCCAACTTTCTGCGTCTAACACATCGGGATAGGCGGTGGCCTGAAAGCCATTTAATAAACCAGCTGAGGCTAACACCAGCGGTGCCGCACAAATTGCCGCCAGCCATTTGTCTTGGGCGGCCATGCGCTTTAACAATTGATGAATACGTGGATCCGCATTGAGATTATCAGTACCCGGCTGGCCGCCGGGCAACACGATCATGACAAAATCATCTTCTAGTACTGCATCAAGCGTGGTGTCAGCCAGTAAGGTAACACCCCGGCTAGCTGTCACCGCCAAGTCTGCTGTCAGACTGGCGGAGATCACGTCTATTTGGGCACGGCGCAGTAAATCAATGAGCGTGACAGCTTCCAGCTCTTCACAGCCTGTGGCAAGCGGGATCAGCACTTTGCTCATTGATATTGTCTCAGCGTTTGCTTTGCAAAATGGTCATGCCTTTCAGCAGATTTAATGCTTGAGACAAAGCATAGTCACGCACTGCTAATGGTTGATCTTCGATATCTTCTTCGCTGACATCAGTGGCTTGCGAATCAACAGCATCAGCGTCAATTTTCTCATCGACTTCCGGTTTTTGGCCATTTTCCAGATGACGCGTCAAATCGGCCTCACGCAACGGCGTGAACCCATTTTCTTCAAGTGCAGATACCTGAATGCCTTCAATGGCAATATCGGGCTCAATACCATCTGCCTGAATGGAGCGGCCATTTGGCGTGTAATAACGCGCGGTGGTCATTTTAACGGCCGTATCATTGGTCAGTGGCATGACCGTTTGTACTGAACCTTTACCAAAGGATTTACTGCCGACAATTACTGCCCGCTGATGATCCTGCAGGGCGCCGGCAACGATTTCTGACGCTGACGCCGAACCACCATTGATCAAGACAATAATCGGTGCGCCATTCAGCATATCGCCTGGCTTGGCGTGGAATTTCTGATCGGCATCATCGATACGGCCTTCGGTGTAAACAATCAGGCCCTTATCAATAAAAGCATCGGAAACTTCAACGGCCGCATCCAGTACCCCACCCGGATTATTGCGTAAATCCAGCACCAGACCTTTCAAATCATTATCTTTTTTCAGTTGGCTAATCGCATCACGGACGCTTTGGCTGGTCGGTGATTGGAAGGTAGAGATACGCAGATAACCATAGCCTTCTTCCAGCGTTTCAAATTTAACACTTTTGACTTTAATGATGGCGCGGGTCAATTCCAATACCAGTGGTTTGTCTTGGCCTTGGCGGATGATCGTCAGTTCGATTTTGCTGCCTGGTTCGCCGCGCATAATATCGACAGCGTCATTCAACGACATGCCTTTGACCGGTTTATCATCGAGACGGATAATCAGATCGCCAGCCTCAACACCGGCTTTGGCAGCTGGTGTGTCATCAATCGGAGCAACCACTTTGACGAAGCCATCTTCCATGGAAACCTCGATGCCGAGGCCGCCAAACTCACCACTGGTACCTTCTCGCAACTCTTTGAAACCATCCAAATCCAGATAGCTGGAATGTGGGTCTAATCCTGACAACATGCCGCGAATGGCATTTTCAATTAATTCCTTGTCTTCTACCGGCTCAACATAGCTGCTTTTAATGCGGCCAAAGATTTCCGAGAAAGCCCGCAAATCATCAATCGGTAAATCGGGTTCGGTCGGGCTGCGATCAGCAAACACCATCTGCCCGAAGATCAAAGTCATGCCCAGTAAAGCACCCGCAGTTAACAGGCTTACATCGCGTTTCACAAACTTCATATTGATTCCTTATTTAGCAGCTTAGCTTTGCTTTTGCAGCCATTTCAGCGGGTCAGCCGGACTGCCTTTGTGGCGAATTTCAAAATACAGGCCGGACATTTGCCGGGCCCCTTGGTTACCGCTTTGTGCAATGGTGTCACCGGTTTCAACAATATCACCGACGGACTTTAGCAGACTGTCGTTATTACCATACAAACTCATAAATTGATCGCCATGATCAATGATTAGCAACAAGCCAAAGCCTTTCATCCAATCGGCAAACACCACTCTGCCTGCAGCACTGGCGCGAACGGCATTACCAGCATCAGCGGCAATCATGATGCCTTTCCAGCGGAGTTTACCAAGATTTCTGGGCTCACCATAGCGCGCCAGTAGCTTGCCCTGTAATGGCCATAATAGTTTGCCATTGAGACCCGAAAAATTCGCTAAAGGTTGCTGTTGTTTATTCATTGGCGGTTTGGCAACCGATTTTTTATTTAACTCAGCCAATAATTTTTGCAGCGCCTGCTCCTGCTGCCTTAGGCTGTTAAGCTGTGCGGTCTGTGAGCTTATCTTTTTATCTAGAGCCGCCAGTGTTGCTTCGCGCTGTTGTTTTTCAGCAGTCAGCGATGCTTGTTGAGTGGTTTGTTCTGTCAGCAATTGTTGTAAATCTTTCTGGGCGGCAAATACAGTTTTTTGCTCATCACTGAGGCTGGCTAGCAGCTTGTCGATCTCGGTCAGTTGTTGTTGACGGGCTGTGTGAAAATATTTGTAGTAGGTGTGGTGGCGACTGATTAATGCCGGATCTTGCTGATTCAGCAAAATTTTTAAATAGCCGGGCTGTGCGTGCATGTAAGCCGCTCGCAGTTGCTTATATAAATCATCCAGTTGTGCATGCTGCTCAGACTTTTGTTGACCGAGCTGCTGTTCTAATTGTTTAACTTTTTGATCCTGCGCATCGATGGCCAACTGTGTTTTTTTCAGTGCCTGACTGATTTCAGAGACTTTCAAGCTTTGTCGGTGTAATTGCTGGTAAAGCTGGTCTTTGCTTTGCTTATCTGCAGACAGCGATTCACTGACTTTATCGATCTGACTGCGAACTTCACCGAGTTCTTTTTTTGGTTCGTCAGCCCATGCCGGAACATTCACCAGCAGACCGATAGTTAATAAAAATACACGTGACATGATTGGGTTAATCAGTTTAATTCCACCAGTAAGTGCTTACTCATTTCATTTGGAATCGGTAAATCCATCAGTCTGAGCATAGTCGGTGCAATGTCAGATAAGTTGCCTTGTGGCGCACATTGGCCGGGCCGGCCGGCATATAACAGTGGCACAACATTGCTGGTATGCGCGGTATGTGCCTGACCTTGTTCATCATCCTGCATTTTTTCGGCATTACCGTGATCAGCCGTCACCAGCATTTCCCCGCCGGCTTCTTTTAAAGCTGACCAAATCCGACCCAGACAATTGTCCACTGTTTCAATGGCTTTGACGGCGGCGGCAAAATTACCGGTATGGCCGACCATATCAGCGTTGGCAAAATTACAAATAATCAGATCAAATTTGTTGCTGTGAATGGCTTTGACTAACTGATCAGCCACTTCAGGCGCGCTCATTTCGGGCTGCTGATCGTAAGTTTCGACTTTCGGTGATGGTACCAGAATGCGTTCTTCGCCCTCATAGGGCTGATCCCGGCCACCATTGAAGAAAAACGTAACGTGGGCGTATTTTTCGGTTTCGGCGATGCGAAGTTGGCGCAGGCCAAGCTGTGAGACGTAATCACCAAGCAGATTGTTGAATTTTTCCGGTGGATAGGCGGCCGTTGCCGTGAAATCTTTTTTATACTCAGTCAATGTGACAAAAGCGCTGAGAACAATCTGCCGGGGTTTGGCAAACGCATCAAAATCGTCTTTGATAAAACATTCACTAAGTTCACGGGCGCGATCAGAGCGGAAATTCATAAAAAATATACTGTCGCCATCCTGCATTTTCACAGCGTCACCAATCACGGTGGCTTTGACGAATTCATCATTTTCATCCCGCGTATAGGCGGCATCAAGGCCAGCTTGAACAGAATCAGCATGAAATTCGGCCTCACCTTCGCTAATCAGGCGATAAGCCTGCTCCACCCGACTCCAGCGTTGATCTCGATCCATGGCATAAAAGCGGCCAATAATGCTGACCGTTTTTCCGATACCTAATTCGGCATAAGTGGTTTCCATGGCGGCAAGCGACGAATGGGCGCTGCGCGGTGGTGTATCGCGGCCATCAAGAAAGGCATGTACATAAATTTGCTGCGCACCACGTTGTGCTGCCAGCTTAACCATTGCCTGGATATGTTCAACATGGCTGTGCACCCCACCATCAGACAACAAACCCATGATGTGTACCGCTTTGCCGTTTTTGACCGCGGCATCAACGCCGCTGGTTAAAGCACTGTTTTCAAAAAAGCTGCCGGTTTTGATGGCTTGGCCGATGCGGGTAAATTCCTGATAAACAACGCGGCCGGCACCGATATTCAAATGCCCCACTTCGGAGTTACCCATTTGCTCACCGGGTAAACCAACGCCGGCCCCCGAGGCATTAATGAGCGTATGCGGATAATGTTGCCAGAGCTGATCCCAAACCGGCGTGTCGGCAGCCATAATGGCGTTGTGTTTGGCATCTTCACTATAACCCCAGCCATCCAGAATAATCAGGGCTAGAGGGCGGTGTGGTTGACTCATGTTATTTTCCTTTAATCGCGGTTTCGGCGGCCTCCGGACGTCAAAAACAGCAATACCTGCAAATCGACGACAATGGCGTGTATTATATGGCCTTTTGTGACGAATTACAGATATCGTCGCGGCAGGTAAGGTAAATGCAGACAGCCAATACTGCTTTGGTGACGCTGGACGGGGATATTGAAAAAACGGCAATCTCCCTGAAAGCAATGTCGCACCCATTGCGGCTAAAAATCCTGTGCACGCTGGCGGATGCAGAGTTGACGGTGCAGGATATCGTCGACGCAGTGGGCACAACACAGAGCAATGTGTCGCAACATTTAGCAAAATTACGTGACAAACAAATCCTCACCTGCCGGCGGGATGCTAATAAAATCTACTATCGGGTTGGTGATACGCGCACGTTAAAGCTGGTCAACATGATGTGTGATCTATTTTGCAGTAAGTAGGCGGAACAACGTTAAACATGGAAAATTTAGGCGAATTTATTATTAACCACTGGATCTTGTCGACACTGTTTGTGCTGTTGTTATATCTGGTGTTTTCGGATGTGCTGACCCGCAAGCTAAGCGGCGTACAAGCGATCAGTGTCAATGAGGCAGTCACCCTCGTCAATCAGCAAAAAGGCTGCTTTGTCGATATTCGTGACAGCGAAGCGTTTACTAAATCGCATATTGCCGATTCTATAAATGTACCTCAGGCCGAGATGGACAATCATCTGGGCAAATTGAAAAAAACTGATCAACCGCTGGTCATTGTTTGTGACGGCGGCCAAAAGTCACGTGTTG
>CBFHWI010000009.1:0-65983 GCA_965659475.1 Methylophaga sp. | reverse complement strand
TTATTTAGCCTATGCTGTAGGTGCAGGCAGTAATAGGCTTTGCTGCTAATGGCCTGGCAATCGTTCATGATTAAGATAGGAGAAACAGACGATGAATAGAAAACTGACAGTCGTATTAACAACCATTCTGTTTACCAGTTTTTCGCCGTTATTGATGGCAGATGAAGCCAATGAATCAACAGTCGTTGAAAAAATCGTCGATGTGCAGCACGATTTATTTGATGGACCTCGTCAGGGTGTGCGCTCGAATCATACCAAAGGCACTGTTGTGACTGGCAGCTTTGTACCGGCAACAGATGCTCACACGGTTACCACAGCGAGTCATTTTCAGGATGGGTCAACCCCTATCACCGTTCGGTTTTCAAATTCAACGGGGTTTCCAGATATAGCTGACAATAACCCTAAAGCGCTGGTTAAAGGTATGGCTATTCGCTTTGATTTGGGGGATGCGTATCACCATGATTTGGTGCTGAGCTCAGTGCCACGATTTCCGGTGGCCACGCCTGAAAAGTTTTTAGAAATGCTGACAGCAGTGCGTGATTCTGCCAACAGTGAAGCCTTGCCGAAGCCAATTGAAAAATTCCTCAGTGAGCATCCAGCCGCGAAAGAATTTGTCAGTTATCCCAAACCATATCCGGTCAGCTTTGCCACATTGTCATATCACGGCATCAACGCTTTTGAATTCACTAATGCTGACGGTGAATCGGTCTTTGGCCGTTATATTGTCAGCCCGGCCATTGATGAGCCTAATTTATCCGAAGCTGAAGGCAAACAGCAGGATGCTGATTATTTGATGAAAGAGTTGCCAGATCGTTTAGAAAGTTCTGCCGTAGTGATGCGATTATCACTCCAAATTGCTGATGCTGACGACGTTGTTAATGATGCAACCGTGATTTGGCCCGATGATAGGCAGGTGGTTGAGCTGGGCGTTTTGCGACTGACTGCCATGCATGAAGATGTTGCTGCTTACGAAAAAGCCACCATGTTTAATCCGTTGGCCTTGCCGGAAGGCATTGCCGCGTCGGAAGATCCCATTTTACTGGCCCGTCCCGGCGCTTATGCTGTGAGTTTTCAACATCGTATGGATTAATCATGCAATGAAGCTGGTCAACAGCTTTTGTTGCTATCAGCAACAGTGATTCCTGGCGATTTTTGTTAAAAATTAAGGAGATGTTATGACCCAACCCCCCAACAGTTTGCGCGATATTGTCGGCCTCGGCCATACGCCAGCAAAACTGGGTGATTCAGCGTTAATCATGATTGATTGCCAGAACACATATCGCACTGGTGTAATGCAACTGACAGACGTTGAGCAGGCCATTGTCGAGGCTAAAAAATTGCTGCAACGGGCGCGAGACATGCAGATCCCGGTAATTCATATTCGCCATGATGGTGGAGAAGGATCCCCCTATGATTTAACCACCGATATTGGGCAAATCTCGGATGAAGTGTCGCCAATAGACGGCGAGATTGTGATCACCAAAAACTTTCCCAATGCCTTTGTGCTAACAGAACTGGATGAACGATTAAAAACACTGGGCGTTGAAAATATTGTGCTGGCTGGCTTTATGACCCATATGTGTGTCAATTCAACAGCGCATGGTGGTTTTAATCTTGGCTACAAACCCACGATTGTGGCCAGTACCACAGCAACCCGACCTTTAATAGCCGCACATGGCAAAATAGTGCCGGCACAACAAGTTCAAGATGGGGCGATTGCTGCCACGCGTGATTTATATGCTGCAGTGGTCGATACCGTTGCTGATTTACCGGCCTGATTTTGAGAGAATTGTATGAACATGACCCGTTTTTTTGCCGCGCTGGCCCTGATTTTACCGATATCAGTCCCGGCGGCCGATATTGAATGGTCGGTTTATGGTGGTAATGAATTTCATCACCGTCACAGCCCTGCATTGCAGATTGATACTGATAATATTTCGGCATTACGGCCGGTTTGGCAATTTAAAGGCGGTACGGATTCAACCTTTCAATCTACGCCAGTGGTGCAAAATGGCGTCATGTATTTGTCTCTGCCGTTCAACCATGTGGTGGCGTTGAATGCTGAAACAGGTGAACAGTTATGGCGTTATCAGCATGATTTGATTGAAGCATATCCCATCTGCTGTGGCCCAGCGAATCGCGGTGTGGCATTAGGCAATGGCAAGGTTTTTATGGGGACTATTGATGCCCGTTTGATTGCGCTGGATGCCAAAACCGGCAAAAAAATCTGGGATCGCAGTGTCGTATCGATAGATGATAGCGGCGTCCAGGAGGATGCCGATGATATCAGTGCCGAATTTGGTGAGGCCTCTGGGGCTTCCGGTGCCGGTATCAATATGGCGCCGGTGGTTTATCAGGATAAAGTCATTGTCGGTATTACCGGCGTCGGTTATGGCCTGCATCTGGATTTACCTGAATCAGATTCGCCACTGGGTGCCGTCGTGGGCATTGCCGGTAATTATGGCCGTATGGGCTTTCTGGCGGCTTATGATATCGAAAGTGGTGAGCAAGTCTGGCAATTTGACACTATTCGCCATGACAACTGGGAAGGCGATTTTACCCAGAAAACAGCCGATGGCGTTGAATTGCCGCGTGATATTGCTGCTGAGAAAGCGGCGCTTGGCAATCACAAAGATGCCTGGCGTTATGGTGGTGGTTCTGCCTGGAGTACCCCCGTCATCGATTTAAATACCGGGATCTTGCATTTCGGCACCGGTAATCCGTCACCGCAAATGGAAGGATCGTCACGGCCCGGTGATAATTTATATACCAGTTCGCTGGTGGCCGTCGATGCAGCGACCGGTGCCTATCGGTGGCATTATCAGCAAGTGCCGCATGATAGCTGGGGCTATGATGTGGCGAGCCCACCAGTGTTATTTGAAATCAGTGTTCGCGGTGAGCCAGTGCCGGTGATTGGTCAGGCCGGTAAAACCGGCTGGTTTTACGTACATGATCGGCGTAACGGCAAATTTCTTTATAAAAGCGAAGCCTTTGTGCCGCAGCACAATATGTTTACGTTGCCCACCGAAGCGGGCAATGTTATCTACCCTGGTGTTTTAGGCGGCGCTAACTGGTCGCCAGTGGCGCTGGATGTTAAAAAACGCCAAGTTTATATTGCCGCTATTCACTGGCCAGTTGAATATAAGTTGCACGAACGTGAAGCAGAAGATGGCAACCCCGCACTTCGCTATTCTTCGATGGCGCCGTTGGACAAGTCTGAAAGTTATGGTCTGTTGTCAGCAATCAATATCGATACCGGCAAAATTGTCTGGCAACATAAAACGGATAATCCTCTGATTGGTGGTGTACTGAGCACGGCGGGTGGTTTGGTGTTCACCGGGGAAGGCAAAGGCGAATTAATGGCTTTTGATGCCGATAATGGTGAAAAAGTCTGGTCAGCTGACACCCAAGCGGGTGTTAATGCACCGCCTATTACTTATCAAATCGATGGTAAGCAATATGTGGCTGTTGCTGCAGGTGGTAACAAGTTGTTTGGCTTTCCCGCCGGGCAAACGCTTAAAGTTTGGGCGCTACCCTGATTGTGACCGATTGAAATTCTTGTCGCTCCTGTGGCGCAATTGCTTGACAGTGCCCGTGCTGAAAGGGGATAAGAGCATTTAATGAATTGCTTTTACCGCTTTAGCTGATGGCTTTTGAATGAACCAGATAAAAAACCGAATCATGCTGATTTGTTAAGCATTTATCCTGTTAACGCTGATCCCGCTGCAAATCAGCAACTGACGATACCGATAGCGACGGCTGACAACTTTTGGCAAAAATATTTGCATAGTCGTGAAGCAAACTTGCTGAACTCAGCAGTGGTTTGATTAATGAATATCCGGCACGGTAAGAAAGTGTTGTTACTGCTGAGCAAAACTGACTAGCTGGCATTTTTATAACGCTGATGCAGAATACCCACCCGTTCGACATAGACTTCGGTTTCAACATAGGGTGGAATGCCTTTGTAGCGTTTGACGGCGCTTGGACCGGCATTATAGGCGGCTGTTGCAAGCTTTATTTCACCGTTAAAGGTTTCCAGCAACCATGCCAGATATTTGACGCCACCTTCGAGATTTTGCCGGGCATCAAAGGCATTGTTAACACCCATATCTTTTGCTGTGCCGGGCATTAATTGCATTAAACCTTGCGCGCCCTTATTGGATAAAGCATTCACTTTAAAAGCCGACTCGGCATGAATCACAGCGCGCACCAGCGCCGAATCGACCTGATATTTACTGGCCAGTTGTTTGACTTCATCGCGATAAGCATTGGTATTGAGGGCAATTGAATACCAGTCAATTGGCGAATCGGGATTGCAGGCGTAACAATCGTAGCGCAGTACTTCAAACTCGCCGGTCAGTGGTTTTTGATCTGAAAATGTCACACCATTACCGGCATTATTTATCGATTTGTAGATAATGGTTTGCCGGCTGGTACGGGTCGTTTTGCTGGCCGGTAAATCAGCATTGGTAAACTCAATACTGCCATCATCATTGGTCACCTGGCGGATGGGATCTGCCAGCAACATTGTGCTGAATATGGCAGGCAATATCAGCATCCAGAAACGCATCATTCTCTACCAGTAACGGCCACTGCTGCCAATCACAATAACCACCAGCCCAAGAATCATATTTGCGCGAACAAATTTACGGATTTTGTCCAGTGCATCAGCGGCAGCGATCCAGTCGTGTTCAGCAACAGCCCATTTCAATTTGCGATAGGGATTAAAAAACACATGCATAAACAGCAGTATCATCACAATACCCAGCAGCAACATAACGTGCACATGCGGGCCTACACCATCCATGCCACCAAAGCCACCGAGCATGACAATCATCACGGTGCCGGTAATAATAAGGGCGATAATGCTGGCCCAAATCCATGGAAAAAAACGGCTGAAAATATTAAGCCAAAGCGGTAAACGCTGCTCCGGTGTTAACATGGTTGCCGCAGCAGGCCTTAAAAACATAAAGGCGAAAAACAGCCCTCCCACCCAGATAACGCTGGCTAGTAAATGCAAACTTACAGCAATGCCCATAATGTTTTCCTTTATTTAATTAACCACTTTGATCGGAATGCCGGCAATGCGTTGCTGCCATTCTTTGGGGCCGGATTGATGTACCGATAGACCCTGACTGTCAACGGCCACGGTAACCGGCATATTCTCAACATAAAATTCGCGAACTGCTTCCATGCCCAGTTCTTCAAATGCCACCAATCGGGAAGACTTGATCGCTTTGGAGACCAGATAGGCTGCACCACCGACGGCAATTAAATACACCGAACGGTATTTTTTAATCAGTTCAACGGTGTCTTCGCCACGCTCGGCTTTCCCTATCATACCCAGCAAACCGGTTTTGGCGAGCATGGTTTCGGTAAATTTATCCATACGTGTTGCCGTGGTCGGGCCGGCCGGACCGACAATTTCATTGCGCACCGGATCCACGGGGCCAACGTAATAGACAAAACGGTTATGAAAGTTGAGGCCGTCTGGCAGTGGTTCACCGTTGCTAATTAAATCCGCAATTTTTTTATGGGCGGCATCCCGGCCAGTCAGCAAATGTCCGGTCAGCAATAACGTGTCGCCCGGCTGCCATTGCTGAATCTCATCAGCAGTCACCGTATCGAGATTGATATGTCGGGTATTTTCAGCGGCCTGCCAGGTGATTTCCGGCCAGTCGTTTAATGACGGCGGTGTAAACTCAGCAGGGCCTGATCCATCCAATACAAAGTGTAAATGGCGGGTGGCTGCACAGTTGGGAATCATGGCCACCGGTAAAGAGGCTGCATGGGTTGGAAAATCCTTAACTTTGACATCGAGTACTGTGGTCATACCTCCTAAACCCTGCGCGCCGATACCGAGTTTATTGACCTTGTCGTAGAGCTCAACCCGCAGTTTTTCGGCCGCAGTTTGCGGGCCTCTATCAATCAGCTCCTGAATATCGATTTCATCCATCAAACTTTGTTTGGCCATCAGCATGGCTTTTTCAGCGGTGCCGCCAATACCAATGCCGAGCATGCCCGGTGGACACCAGCCAGCGCCCATTTTCGGCACGGTATCCAATACCCAGTCGACCAGACTATCAGTGGGATTAAGGATGGTGAATTTGGCTTTATTCTCGCTGCCGCCGCCTTTAGCAGCGATATCAATCTCCACTTTGTCACCGGCAACCAGTTCAACACTGACCACAGCCGGGGTGTTATCGCCGGTATTTTTGCGGCTACCGATGGGATCGGCAACAATCGAGGCGCGTAGCACATTATCGGGATGCTGATAGGCACGGCGCACACCGTCATTAATGATGTCAGCAAGTGGTCGCTTGCTATCCCACTGCACCTGCATGCCGACTTTGACAAAGACATTAACGATGCCGGTGTCCTGGCAAATGGGGCGCTGGTTTTCTGCGCACATCCGCGAGTTGACGAGGATCTGGGCAATGGCATCTTTGGCAGCCGGCGATTGTTCACGCAGGTAGGCGGCATACATTGCGTCGATAAAATCTTTAGGATGGTAGTTGGCAATAAACTGCAATGCCGCAAAGACACTATCAACCAGATCCTGTTCGCGAATTACTGTCATATTTACAATTCCAATCTCGCCCGTATGGCTTGCAGCGTGTCTTCCAGTTTGAATTCGGCGCTGTCGCCACTACTGCGATGTTTATATTCAATCACACCATTATCCAAGCCGCGCTCACCAAGAATTAACCGATGCGGAATACCAATCAGGTCCCAATCAGCAAAAGCCACACCGGGACGCAGACCGCGATCATCAATTAATACATCAACACCAGCGGCCAGTAATTGCTGGTAAATTTCTTCAGCTTTATCTCGTACTCGTTGTGATTTATGGGCATTCACCGGCACCAGCACCACTGCAAACGGGGCAATTGCCTGCGGCCAAACGATGCCATTATCATCATTGTGCTGCTCAATCGCCGCAGCAACGACACGCGATACACCAATCCCATAGCAACCCATGGTGATAACTTTTGACTGACCGGTTTCGGTCAGCACGACGGCATTCATTTTCTGACTGTAATTTTCGCCCAGCTGGAAAATATGGCCGACTTCAATACCGCGGGCGATTTCCAACGTGCCATTGCCATCCGGACTCGGATCACCGGCCACTACATTTCGAATATCAGCAGCATCCGGTTCCGGTAAATCCCGCCCCCAGTTAACGCCGGTCAAATGTTTTTCATCTTTATTGGCACCGCAAACAAAATCAGCGGTATGGGCTGCGCCATGATCAACAATCACCGGAATTTCCAGACCGACCGGACCCACCGAACCGATATTGGCACCACAGGCGGTAAGCACTTGCTCCGGGGTGGCAAAGGTGAGAGGCGCTGCAACTAAAGGATGTTTTTCAGCTTTAATGACATTGAGCTCATGATCACCGCGCAGCACTAACGCGACAACGCTGTTTTTCTCAGCACCTTCAACCAATAGCGTTTTCAGACACTGACTGGCCGGTACTTTCAGAAAGGTACTGACATCTTCAATCGAATGTTTTTGTGGTGTATCGACTGTTTGCATGTCAGCAGATGGTGTTGGACGCAGCTGAGTGGGTTTAACGGCTTCAGCCAGTTCCACATTGGCGGCATAGTCACTGCCATTACTGAAGGCAATCGCATCTTCACCGGAGCTCGCCAAAACATGGAATTCATGCGAAGCATTACCACCAATACTGCCGGTATCAGCTTGAACAGGGCGGAAGTTCAGGCCAATACGATTAAATATATTGCAGTAAGCCGCATGCATTTGCTCATAGGTTTCCTGCAGCGATGCCTGATCCACATGAAAAGAATAGGCATCTTTCATCAAAAATTCGCGGGCGCGCATCAAACCAAACCGCGGCCGGATTTCATCACGGAATTTGGTTTGGATCTGATAAAAATTCACTGGCAATTGTTTGTAGCTGCGAATTTCCTGACGCACCAGATCGGTGATGACTTCTTCATGGGTTGGGCCGTAACAATATTCACGCTGATGCCGATCATTGACGCGTAACAGTTCCGGTCCATATTTCTCCCAGCGCTGGCTTTCTTGCCAAAGCTCGGCCGGTTGTATGGATGGCATCAATACTTCCTGCGCACCGGCTTTATCCATTTCATCACGGACAATGGCTTCAGTTTTGCGTAACACGCGCAGTCCCAGTGGCAGCCAGGTGTAGAGCCCGGAAGCCAGCCGGCGGATTAAACCGGCTCGCAGCATCAACTGATGGCTGACAATTTCGGCATCCGCCGGGGTTTCTTTTAAGGTCGAAATAAGCAGCTTGGAAGTACGCATGTAAAAGTTAAAGTCCTGTTAATTGTTATTTTTTTGATGTTACCGGTTAGCCGGTGTAGTCATTAAAACGTGCTGTGATCCCAGCCCCAGTTCTGGCGTTCGCTATCCGTCATGCTGATATAAGTGCGGCTGCCACTGACACCGATTTGTTGTTCAATCATAGTGCACATTGCATCAGAAAAGGCTTTGCGATCCGATGGTAGTCCCAGCGATCGATAATCCAGAATTGCTGTTGGTTCGGTACTGCCACCAAATGACATGCTGGCTTTTTGTTCGATGGCAATCATCACGTAGCTTTCTGGTTTGCCGCTGACCTGAGCAACGGTTTTACTGGCAGCTTTCAGCAGTCCAGCTTCATCAGCAATGGTTTGGTTTGTGACAATATTTAAATAAGGCAAGGTTGTCTCCTTTAATTACAAAACTCGTCGACTTGCATTTGAAATTCGTCAATTTTTGCTTGACGTTCTTCTTCGGTGGGCCGGGTCACTTCACCGTCAGCATTCATGACGCGGCGACCGGGATTATCCTGATATTGCTGAAGATTATTGCGCGCTGTCTGGCAGTTCTCTTCACGAATTTGTTCGGCTTCCTCGGCTGCCTGCTCAGCTTGTTGCCGCTCAGCTTCGGCTGCTGCTTCAGCGTCTTGTGATTCGATCAGTTTATCGACTTGTTGTTTCGCTTTCTCAGGCGCAATCGGCGGCGGTGGTGGCGCCTTGATTTGTTCGGCAGGACGATCAACAGGCGGCTCTTGACTATAATTTACCTGACCATTTTCATCAGTCCATTTATAAATTTCGGCCTGTACCAGAAATGGCAGGCTGCAGAGCAGGGCAAGACAGCAAATACGCAAATGCGGTATAACCATGACCGATCCCTCTAAATAAAAGCTAATTCTACGCCAAAGCGTATCATCATCAAATGTCAGAAAGTCTTCCTCGTACAGAACTTCATCATACCGTGAATCAGCCCGGTGTTACGGTTTTGGATTGTCTTGCCGAACAGACAACGCTTTCTAAACAGCAAATCAAACAATGTCTGGCCAAAGGCGCTGTCTGGTTACAAAAAGGCAAACAGCAACAACGGCTGCGACGGGTCAAAAAAGTGCTTAATAAAGGCGAGCAAATACATCTGTATTTTGATCCGCAGATTCTAGCGCAGCCGGTGATCGAGGCCAGCTTAATCGCCGATTTAAAACGCTACAGTGTTTGGCTTAAACCGTCTGGCATGCTGGCACAGGGGACAATGTGGGGTGACCATTGCAGTTTACTGCGGTTTGCCGAGCAGTTTTTTACACCGGCCAGACAGAGTTTTCTGGTGCATCGGCTGGACCGTGAAGCCAGTGGCCTGATGTTGATAGCGCATGACAAACAGGCCGCTGCGGCGTTATCTGATTTATTTCAAAAACGTCAGGTTGAGAAGCATTATCGGGTTAGTGTCGTCGGGCGACTCCCCAATAAAATAGTCACAATCGACCAGCCGCTGGATGGCAAAACAGCCAGTACGGAATTAACGCTGCTGGATTACAGGCCCGATAACAACCAGTCATTTTTACAGGTCACTATTGATAGTGGTCGTAAACACCAAATTCGCCGGCATTGCGCATCAATCGGTCATCCGGTGGTGGGAGACAGTCGTTATGGCAAGGCCGATCCTGCCGGTTTGCAATTACAGGCGGTTTCTTTAGTCTTTGATTGCCCATTGACCCGACAGCGTCAGGCTTTTTCATTGATTGACAAGCCACATCGCCTGGCGTAATTTCAGAAAAAGCATATTCTGGAGCAGAATGATGAGCGAAAACAATAAAACAACTGCATCTCCCTTAACCGAACATCAACGTATTGGTCAGCCAGAGCGCCGAAAAGATATTCGCCGCAGCGGGCATGACCGGCGGGAAATGTTTCGTTTTGACTTAACTAAGAATGATCGCCGTAATACTAAAGAGCGGCGTGGTGCAGCTGACAACCATTGGGGCAGCGACACTCCGATTTAAGTTGTTAGGCGTATGATTCTCGGGATATACAGGCTTTGGCTGACCCCCCGGGCCAGTAAAAATAATAAAATCGCCGCCCATAAGCCGTGATTGCCGATATCTTGCAATAAATACCATGCCGGTAAATACACCAGAAATGCCGAAAACAGCATGCTGTTGCGCATTTCGCGACTTCGGGTAGCACCGACAAATAAACCATCGAACAAATAAGACCAGACACCGAATATCGGTGCAATCACCACCCAGATCAAATATTGATCTGCCAATATCACCACCGCATCTATGCTGGTCAGCAGACGAATGATGGATTGGCCAAACAGGGCATAAATCAGCATAAAAATTAATGCCATCATTAATGACCAGATGCCGGTCAGCCACAAAGCGCGTTTCAATTCAGCCTGATTTTTGCGTCCCAGTGCTTTGCCGGTTAATACTTCAGTGGCATTGGCAAAACCATCTAAAACAAATGCCATAAAGGTAATGAAATTCAACAAAACACTGTTGGCAGCCAGCACGTTATCACCTTGCCGGGCACCCTGACTGGTAAAAAAAGCAAAACAGAGGATCAGCACAAAGGTGCGGATCATAAAGTTACCATGTACCTCCAACCCGCGTAAGCCAGCCCGGAAGTTTTGCCAGCGCCGTGCCATTTGCCAGGCCTGTAAATTGACGCCATAGCGTGTTAGCAAAAAAATACCAGTCAATAGACCCAGATATTCCGCCGCCACTGACGCCCAGGCGACACCATCAACATGCATTCCCAAACCATTGACCAGTAATAAATCCAGCACGATATTGGCAATATTAATAATTAGCACCATCAATAAAGCAGCTTTTGAAGCTTCACGGCCAATTAGCCAGCCGAGAATGGCGTAGTTCATCAGCGTGGCTGGTGCACTCCAGATCCGGATATCAAAATAAATGGCAGCGTATTGTTCGACATTGGCAGAGCTGCTGACCAGCCAAAAAGCCAAATCACGGATTGGTATTTGTATTATCAGGAGCGCTGTGGCGATTAAAATAGCCAGCCAAATCGCCTGAAACAACACGGCCTGCATGGCAACCAGATCTTCGCGGCCGTATGCCTGAGCATTGAGACCCGTGGTCGCCATTCGCAAAAAACCAAAGCCCCAGAACACAAAGGTAAAAATCATGCTGCCGATGGCGACTGCGCCGAGATAATGCGCGGACGATAAGTGTCCGACCACCGCAGTATCGACCATACCCAAAAGCGGCGTGGAAATATTGGCGAGAATCATTGGCCCGGCGATCAGCCAGATTTGACGGTGAGAAATTGCGGAATCAGTCAAAAAATTATTCACATCTAGTTGAGTCGGTATCGCTTAGTTTACGGAGACTGGCAAATTATCCGGCCAGTCAAATAAAAAGGCCATCCGAAGATGGCCTTTTACTGAGCATTTTAGTGAACTCAGACCAACAGCGGGGCAATGACCAGACTGACAATGGCCATCACATTGATCAAGATGTTCATCGATGGACCAGAAGTATCTTTCAGCGGATCGCCAACGGTATCGCCAACGACATTGGCTTTGTGCACTTCTGAACCTTTGCCGCCCAGATTGCCTTGTTCAACATACTTTTTGGCATTATCCCAGGCACCGCCGGCATTGGCCATCATCAGCGCCATCAGCACGCAGACCAGTAAGCCACCACCCAGCATGCCACCGAGCGCTTCCGGCCCCAGACCAAAGCCCACCACAATTGGCGCTAACACTGCCAAAGTACCCGGCAAAATCATTTTCCGTAAAGCTGCTTTGGTGGCGATTTCCACGCAGCGGGCGTTATCTGGCTTGCCGGTGCCTTCCAGCAAACCGGGTATTTCACGGAATTGGCGGCGGATTTCATGGATCATATCAAAGGCGGCATCACCAACCGCCGTCATGGTCATCGAGCTGACTAAAAATGGGAAAATACCGCCGATAAACATCCCGACCAGCACGATCGGATTGGTAATCAACAACTGCAAATTACCGCCACTTTCGGCATTAATGGTTTCGATATAGGCGCTGATGATCGCCAGCGCCGCCAATGCCGCCGCTGAAATGGCAAAGCCTTTACCAATCGCCGCCGTGGTATTACCGAGAGAATCCAGCGAGTCAGTAATATCGCGCGTTTCTTTGCCCATTTTTGACATTTCTGCAATACCACCGGCGTTATCAGCGACCGGTCCATAAGCATCAATCGCCATGGTAATACCGACAGTACCCAGCATACCGACGGCGGCGATTGCCACGCCGTACAGGCCGGCAAAATAGCTGGATACAAAGATGATTGCTGCAATTGTTAATACCGGAATGGCAACTGACTGCATCCCCAACGCCAGGCCACCAATAATAACTGTCGCCGGGCCAGTTTCACCGTCTCTAGCCAGTTTACGTACTGGCGCGCCACCGGTGTAATACTCAGTGACCAGACCAACAATAATGCCACCAACTGCACCCGCCAGTACCGCAAACCAGATATTGCTGCTGGCGCCGAGCATTTGAATCAACAGATAGGACAGCAGGATAAAAATCACCGATGCGCCTAGGGTGCCAAATCGTAATGCATCGCCCGGGCTTTTTGCCGAAAACAGCTTGACGGCTAAAATACCGGCGATCGAGCACAAAATTCCCAATGACGATAAGGCTAATGGCATAAACATCAGCGTTTGCTGATTGCCACCACCCAGCTCGTTAATGGTCATCATTGTCATCGTTGAAGCAATGGCAATACCGGCAATCATTGCACCGCAGTAGGATTCAAAAATATCGGAACCCATACCGGCAACATCGCCGACATTATCACCGACATTATCAGCAATTACCCCCGGATTACGGGGATCATCCTCAGGGATACCTGCTTCGACTTTACCGACCAAATCGGCACCGACATCCGCACTCTTGGTGAAAATACCACCGCCGACCCGAGAAAACAGGGCGACCGAAGACGCGCCCATACCAAAGCCATGGATGGTATGCGCCGTATGGGGATCTGCGCCATAAAGCAGATATAAAAAGCCTAGCCCCAGTAAACCCATCGCAGCAACGGTCAGCCCCATAATGGAGCCACCGAAAAAGGCAATGGTCAGAGCTTCGGAAGCGCCTTGATCGCGAGCCGCCACGGCGGTACGAACGTTGGCTTTGGTCGCGGCATACATGCCGATAAAACCAGCGGTTGCTGAAGCAATGGCACCGACAAAAAAGGCCAGCGCAGTGTGCCAGCCTAAATCAGAAAGCCCGAGGGCAATAATGCAAATCAAACAAAAAATCGCTAGCCTGGAATATTCGGCGCGCATAAATACCATCGCACCCAAATGAATCTCATTACCTATCTCAACCACCTTACCGCTGCCCGCCGGCGAGGCTTTGACTTTGTTGTAAACCAGTAAAGCACAGGTGAGTCCGAAAATACCCAGAAACACTGGAACTGCATTCATTGACCACATAGGCAGACCTCTTTGTCTTAGAATTTAACTTACATTTAAAAAACACGCTCTTGGTATGGAAATTCGGTTATACCTTTAACACTTCAGGCTGTAAAGTCAGCCACAGATAAGCCCCAAACAGGATTTTTATAAATGGAATGGCTGAGTTTTGCGATTGCCGGGAGTTTTGCCGGTCTCATTGCCGGATTGCTGGGATTAGGCGGTGGTCTGGTAGTTGTGCCGTTGCTAGTGGTGTTATTTGGCTGGCAGGGCATGGCTGCCGAGCAGATCATGCATATGGCGATTGGCACATCGATGATGGCGATTTGTGTGACGGCGCTGGCCTCACTGACTGCCCATCATCGCCATCACAATATTGACTGGCCAACCGTTAAGAAATTGATTTTCGGTTTAGTGCTGGGTGGTTTTTTTGGCGCCTGGCTGGCGAGCCAATTACCTGGCGAAGTGTTGCAGCTATTTTTTGCAGTATTTGCTTTATTGATGGCCGTCCGCGTCTGGATTAAATCATCTCATAGCGGTTATTCACAATTATTAAAACCGGCCACTGCGACTTTTTTTGGGGGTGTTACCGGCGTGGTATCAGCCTTTGTCGGTATTGGCGGCGGTACATTGGTGGTGCCTTATCTATTGTTGGCAGGCTTGCCGATTAAACGGGCTATCGGTAGTGCTGCCGCTTGTGGTTTGCCGATTGCCGTATCAGCAGTGGCTGGATTTATTGTCTGGGCACCGGATAGCAGTACTAAGTGGCAAACTGGTTATATTGTTTGGCCGGCATTTATTGCCATCGCCATCACCAGCAGCATCTATGCACCGTTGGGTGTTAAACTCGCAAAAAGACTGCCGGATAAATTACTCAGGCAATTGTTTTCTATTGCTTTATTTGCAGTCGCATTATTTTTCTTCAGTCAATGACGGAGGTTGATATGCAACGTTGGGAGTGTCAAATCTGCGGTTTTATCTACGATGAAGCGATTGGATTACCGGAAGAGGGGATTGCGCCGGGAACCGCCTGGGCGGATATTCCGGATGATTGGGAGTGTCCGGATTGCGGTGCCGCCAAAGATGATTTTGATATGTTACCGCTGCCAGAATAAAAGCCGATATCAGTTTAATAAATAAGTCTTTTCTTTTATAATAGGCGGCTTTAACTATCTGCATGGGGAGCGCTTAATCAATGAATCTGGACCGCGTCAGTTCTGGCAAAAATGTACCTGAAGATATCAACGTTATTATCGAAATCCCGTCACATTCGGATCCGGTGAAATACGAAGTTGATAAAGAAACTGGTGCCTTATTTGTTGATCGTTTTATGAACACAGCGATGTTCTATCCCTGCAACTATGGTTATGTGCCACATACCTTGTCTGATGATGGTGATCCAGTTGATGTACTGGTGATTAGCCCCTATGCATTGATCAGTGGTTCTGTGGTGCAATGCCGCCCGGTAGGCATGCTGAAAATGACCGATGAATCCGGTGAAGATGCCAAAGTATTGGCGGTGCCGCACGATAAAATGTATGACGATATTAACGATATCGGTGATGTTTCCAGCCGTTTGTTGGAACAATTGGCGCATTTCTTCGAGCACTACAAAGATCTCGAAAAAAACAAATGGGTCAAAATTGATGGCTGGAAAGACAAAGCCGCAGCCATGCAGGAAATTAATGACAGTGTTGCAAGCTTTAAATCCGCACCAGTTAAGCCAAAATTTTAAGCCATTATTAACCCTTACCAGCGGCGGGCTGATGCAGATCAGACTCGCCGCTTGTGTATTTTCAGGCAGCAATTTATGTCGACATTGATCCTTCACGGGCCGCTGCTAGCGCAGATGGCCGCTGCAGACATTGCCAAAACAGTGCATGGTGAACTGCGCTGGTATGACAGTTTTGCACAAATTGAAGCTAATATCCTGCCGGCGGAAATCAGCTTGCTACGTGACAACTATCAATTAGATATCAACCTGTTGCCCGCAGATTTTGATGCTAAACAATGCAAGCTGCTGGTGATGGATATGGATTCGACGCTGATAGGCATCGAATGTATTGATGAAATCGCTGATTGTCTGGGCATCAAATCGCAGGTTGCTGCGATAACCGAAGCTGCGATGCGTGGTGAGCTGGATTTTGAAGCATCACTGCGTCAACGGGTGACGTTACTGGCCGGTTTGCCGGTCGCTATGCTGGAAACCGTTTACAACGAAAGACTCAAGCTCAATCCGGGGGCAGAAATGATGCTGGCGGGTTTAAAACAGCTGGGCATTAAAACGGCTTTGGTTTCCGGCGGTTTTACGTTTTTTACTGAGCGTTTACAAAAACGGCTGAATTTAGACTTTACCCAAGCCAATGTTCTGGCTGAAAAAGACGGCAAACTGACCGGTGAAGTCGTGGGCGCGGTGTGCGGCGCCAAGGCCAAAGCGGATTTTCTGCTGGCCCGTTGTCAGGACCTGCAGATCAAGCCATCGCAAGCAATAGCGATGGGTGATGGCGCCAACGATTTATTGATGATGGCAGAGGCCGGTTTAAGCATTGCTTATCATGCCAAGCCAACCGTGCAACAGCAGGCCGATACGGCATTAAATCATTCTGGGCTGGATGGCGTTTTAGGCCTCTTGCAGCACCCGGCAACACAGGCGTAATCTTGAATTATCAGCAGATGAACCCCATCTGCACAACGAATCAATCAAAGAGGTAAAAGTATGGAAATTGATATTATGGAGCGGATCAAACAGGCAATTGAAGGCAATTCTGTGATTCTGTTTATGAAAGGCACACCGGAATTTCCACAATGCGGTTTTTCCAGCCGGTCATCTCAGGCACTGGCAGCATGTGGTTCGGAATTTGCTTATGTCAATGTACTGGCGGATCCGGATGTACGGGCTAATTTGCATCGTTATGCTGACTGGCCGACTTTCCCACAGTTGTACATTAGCGGTGAATTGGTGGGGGGATGTGACATTATTATGGAACTGTACGAATCAGGTGAACTCAAAAAACTGGTAGATGCAGCGAGCTAATTTAAACGATGACTGAAAAATCGGCACCAGATTGGACCACGGGACATGGCTTTGCGGTTGCCCCGTCCAAGCCCGAACTGAAACAGCCACCCAAGTACCGGGTGATTATGCTGAACGACGACTATACGCCGATGGATTTTGTCATCGAAGTATTGGAAAAACTGTTTGATATGGGGCGTGAACGGGCAACACGCACCATGCTGCAGGTGCACACGGAAGGCCAGGCTTTATGCGGGGTATTTACTTTTGAAATCGCTGAGGCCAAAGTGGAACAGGTCAACAGTTATGCCCAGCATCACGGGCATCCTTTACAGTGCACCATGGAGCAAGAATAACCGTGGCGGCAAGACAACAGGCGAAATGACGTATGTTAAGTAAAGAATTAGAGCACACGCTGAGCCAGGCTTTTAATTATGCCCGGCAACGTTCGCATGAGTTTCTGACCGTCGAGCATTTGCTGCTGGCCCTGCTGGAAAACGGCCAGGCATTGGCAGTTTTGAAGGCCTGTGAGGTGGATATTGCCGCTTTGCGTCAGGATTTGACCGACTTTCTTGCCGATAATTTGCCAACCTTGCCGGAAGATACCGAGCGCGAAACCCAACCGACCTTAGCTTTTCAGCGGATTTTGCAACGTGCAGTCATGCATGTGCAATCATCTGGTGGTGAAGAAGTAACCGGTGCCAATGTATTGGTATCGATTTTCTCCGAGCAGCAGTCGCAAGCAGTATATTTATTGCAGAAACAAGATGTTACCCGTCTTGATGTGGTCAATGCTATCAGCCATAGCAGCATCGGTGAAGTCAGTCAGGAGACCAAAGTCGAAAAGCCTTTGGGTGAAGAGGGTGAGGGCAGCGCCGAAAATAAAAGTGCACTGGCCTTATATGCCTCTAATTTGAATGCTGAAGCCAAACTGGGTCGCATTGATCCGTTGATTGGTCGTGCCCATGAAATTGAGCGTACCTTGCAGGTATTGTGTCGCCGCCGGAAAAATAATCCCTTGTTTGTCGGCGAAGCCGGCGTTGGTAAAACTGCTTTAGCTGAGGGGCTGGCCAAGCGTATTGAAGATGGCGATGTGCCAGAAGTGCTCGAAGATGCGGTGATTTATGCATTGGATATGGGCGCACTGGTCGCCGGCACCAAATACCGTGGTGATTTTGAAAAACGCTTAAAAGCGTTGCTGCGCGAAATCAAACAAAAAGAACACGCGATTTTATTTATCGACGAAATCCATACCGTGATTGGTGCCGGCAGTGCGGGCAACAGTGCTATGGATGCCGCCAATTTGCTGAAACCTTTGCTGGCCAATGGCGAATTGAAATGTATTGGTTCGACCACTTATCAGGAATACCGCAGCATTTTTGAACATGATCGGGCGCTGGCCCGGCGTTTCCAGAAAATCGATGTGCCTGAGCCATCTGTTCCAGAAACAATTGAAATTCTTAAAGGCCTGAAACCCGGTCTGGAAGCGCATCACAATGTGCGTTATTCGGCTGCGGCGATTGTCCAGGCTGCAGAACTTGCCGCGCGGCATATCAACGATCGTTATTTGCCAGATAAAGCGATTGACGTGCTTGATGAAGTGGGTGCGGCACAACGTATTTTGCCAAAATCACGCCGTAAAAAAATGATCGGTGTCGGCGACGTGCAGCAAATTGTTGCCAAAATTGCCCGCATTCCGGCGAAGACCGTCAGTAATGCCGACAAAGACAATCTGCGTAATTTAGAGCCCAATCTGAAGCACGTCATTTTTGGTCAGGATGAAGCAATTTCAGCGCTGAGTTCAGCTATCAAAATGGCGCGTTCTGGTTTAGGCCATCCGGAAAAACCAACCGGTGCCTTCTTGTTTGCCGGCCCTACCGGTGTTGGTAAAACCGAAGTCACCCGTCAGTTGGCACATGTTTTGGGCGTTGAACTAATCCGCTTTGATATGTCTGAGTATATGGAATCCCATACCGTATCGCGTCTAATCGGTGCGCCGCCTGGATATGTTGGCTTTGATCAAGGCGGTCTGTTGACTGATGCCATTATCAAACAACCCCATGCTGTATTGCTGCTCGATGAAATCGAAAAAGCCCATCCGGATGTCTTTAATCTGCTTTTACAGGTCATGGATCACGGTACACTGACCGATAATAATGGCCGCAAAGCTGATTTCCGCCATGTGGTGCTGGTGATGACCAGCAATGCCGGCGCGCAAGAAATGAACCGTGCGGGCATTGGCTTTACCAAACAAGAAATGCATCAAAGCGATGGCACAGAAGCGCTGAAACGCACTTTCACACCGGAGTTTCGTAACCGTCTCGATGGCATTATTCAATTTAAACCGTTAACACCGGATGCCATTTTACGGGTTGCCGATAAATCGGTGCTGGAATTGGAAATGCTGTTGCAGGATAAAAACGTTACTATCGAAATTGATAATGATGCCCGTGAGTGGCTTGCCGAACATGGTTACGATGTGCAAATGGGCGCTAGGCCTATGGCGCGTTTGGTGCAGGAAAAAATCAAGCGGCCACTTGCTGATGAATTGTTATTTGGCAAGCTTAGCGAAGGCGGACATGTCCGGGTGTTGCTCAAAGATAATGAGCTGCATTTGGAAATTATTAACGAAACCGAGTCGGTCTGAATTGATGTTTAAAGTCGCCTGGGTAGTGACTACTACTCAGACGACTGTCGGTCGTGATTGATTCATCAGAATATGCTGATGCAATGGGCCGTATTCAAAGCAAGTTATGCACTTGTTTTACAAAATCTTCACAATGCCGTGCAACATCTATCGCTAACTGCTTGATCTACAATGGTTGACTGTAACTCACTGAAAAGTATAATCTTTTTTAATTGCTCAAATTTTGACCATTTTGTGACCAACCCTGCAATTTGAACAACTTAGCGCCTAACTCTAAACTTAAACACAGACTTATCCACAGAAAATGTGAGTAACTTTACAGTAAGGTTACAGTCGCTGTTAAAGCCTTACAGCTCAATGCCTTTTTGAGCTCGGATACCATCACGAAAAGCATGTTTGACATCATCAATGCGACTCACCGTATCAGAGGCATCAATAACAGCTTTTGGTGCACCACGACCGGTAATAATGACGTGTTGCATAGCAGGGCGATTGGCTAAGTCAGCCAACACGGTCTCGGTATCCAGATAATGCATTTTTAAGACAATATTTAACTCATCGAGCAAAATCACACTGATGTCGGGGTTAGCCAACATCTCTTTAACAATCGCCCAGCCTTTTTCTGCTGAACGTTTATCCTGCTCCAGATTTTGTGTATCCCAGGTAAAACCATCACCGACCACATGATAACTGACCTGCTCCGGAAAACGCCGGTAAAAGGCTTCCTCACCGGTACTCATTGCGCCTTTAATAAACTGCACGATACCCACCTGCATATCGTGGCCCAGCGCGCGGGCAATCATGCCAAATCCTGAGGAGCTTTTGCCTTTACCATTGCCAGTTATGCACAGTAATAAGCCTTTATCTTTATCTGCCTGTTGGATCTGGCTATCAACAATATCCTTTTGACGTTGCATTCTTGTTTGGTGGCGAGTGTTAGCATCAATCATTATGCGTATTTCCTCAAAAAAAACAGTGCTCATAATATTGTGAGCGCCTAAATTGTCAATCGAATTGATAAGCTGCGCTAATGGAGAAAGTTCTTTCAGGAAGAGGGTAAGCGTTGTAATTGTTACCAGAGGTAGAGTTCACACCATAGCTGAAATACTCTTCATCAAATACATTGTTTACTGATAGTGCAATATCCAGTTTATCGAAAGATTTGCTGACTTTTAAATCCACACGTTGGTAACTAGGGATTTTTTGATTGAAGTTGTTAGTAAGGTCATTGGCAAAATATGTTGCACTAACATGTTGCCAGTTGAGCGAAGCCTTAATTTTTGCTGGTAATGTGGCTCTAAGTCCGAGCAGGTAAGCATGTTTTGGCACAAGTGGATTAGCGTTGTTTTCATATAGACCATCACGAAACTCGGCATTCAGGTAGGTGTAATGACTGATAAATTTTAACCAGTCGGTAACGTCGGCACCCATGGCAAATTCAATGCCTTGGCGTCGGGTGTCATCCAAATTTTCATTTTGGAAGGCCACTGGATTATAACGGATTTCATTTTCTAGCTCTTGTTGAAATAAAGTCAGGTCGGCGTTAAAGCCACTGGCCTGATAGCTAACACCAGTTTCATAACCATTGGCAGTTTGCGGTTTAATATTGGAAAATTCTTGTCCCATGTCTGCGAACTGAAATAATTCATCAACGATACCAAAACGCACGCTGCGATCAGCACGAATAAACCCCGACCAGTGGTCATTGATATTTTGTTTAATACCCAGTTCCCAGCTATTTTCGCGTTCTTGATCATTGAACGGAGAGGCTTCATTGCTGAAGCTGTCAGCACCGTTGGCAGATAAGTCAAAAGTGTCTCTGGCACGCGAACGGACTCGTTGCGTTCGTAGCCCGCCTGTCAAACTGGTTCTATCCGTTAAAGACAGTGCTGCTTGCCCATAAAATGCTAGGCTTGTTTGTTGTACATCAAGCTGACGAAATGGCTGATTAACATTGGTACGAAGGTTACTGCGGTCTGAATCATAATCATAATCATACAAA
The DNA here is from genome assembly GCA_965659475.1 of Methylophaga sp. Classification (GTDB taxonomy): domain Bacteria; phylum Pseudomonadota; class Gammaproteobacteria; order Nitrosococcales; family Methylophagaceae; genus Methylophaga. The sequence goes on along the minus strand of CBFHWI010000009.1, from coordinate 44,609 downwards.
TCGATACCAGTGAACAGTCGGAGCGGCATTTCAACCAGGGTACGATTCATCACCAGTCTTGGTGTCAAAGAAAAGGTCTGAAGCGTAGTGTCGAGATAATTATCTCCATAATCCCTGAAAAATTGCGCTTTTTGCTGACGATTTCGGTAACCGGCATCAAAAATTAAATAATCTCCATCACTAATTTCATAGGTGTAGCCCAGCGTCATATACTCAGTGCGTTCTTTGGCCCAATCATTTGGGAAGTCGGTTCCGCGGCGGTTAGTTTTAAGCTGATTAATACCAGTACCAGGATTCACTTTTCGCTCACCTGGCAAGCCGGTATCGTTATCGAAGGCGCCTAATTTGAGATAAATTTCATCGTCTTCAATTGGCAAACGGAAATCAATCTGTCCGCTGTCTTGTTCAAAGTGGTTGTTATCACGGAAACCATCAGTGCGCAGGTGATTAATATTGGCATTGATGGCCAATTGTCCGGTATTAAAACTGCCAAATGCATTTTGTTCGCGTAAATTGTCATTGCCATATTTAGTGCTAACAATGGCCATATCATCACTTTGCTGCGGATTTTTGGTAATTATGTTGATCACACCGCCACTGGCGCCGTCACCATAAAGTACGGCACCGCTACCACGGCTAATTTCAATACGTTCAATATTTGCCGTTGGAATAGCGGCGTAATTAACATTTGATAAATCAACATCATTAAGTCGACGACCATCAAGCAGAATAAGCGTGTTCTGGCCGGCAGTTTCGCCAAAACCACGTATATCGACTGAAGCACCGTTTGGATGTTCGTTTAATTGTTTACTTAAGTTCACGCCTGCTTGCTCTGCAAGCAAAGTAGCTAAAGTTTGAGACGGACTGGCTTTAATGTCGGCCTCAGAGATAATGGTAATATTTGCCGGTTGACGACTTATATCGTCAAGTCTTGAGGCTGTAACAACCAGTTGATCCAGTTCGGTATTGTCTGACTCTGCAAATACGGGGTTAAAAACGGCCTGCACGATCAGCAAGCTTAAGAGAGAAGTGCGGTGGGAAATCATAATAAAACGCCTGTAGTGCGCTATCCAACCCGATAGCGATAGCTGAAATACATGTGCAGCAAGGCGCTTTCCGACTGCATGAAACAATCAGAACAACTTTCCTGTACGCCCGCCGCGACATGAAGATTGTTACAGGCCGGTCTCCGGACTCACGAGTGATGGCTTTTGCCAATCAACGCTGTCGCCTTCCCATGCAAATGCACAGTGGCTGATGACAGCGGCAAACTCGTTTACCGTTGCGGGGGCAGTGACGGCATTGTCTAAAAACGCACCGTCTTCCCGATTATCGTCTTCGCTAAGCAAGACGCACCTGAAACAAGGCGCAGACTATAGGAGGCGTTGATCGCTTTGTCAAACGACGGGACATTAAAAGCAGCAGTGTGTTTCTAGGCGGAATGCACCACTATCCGGTAAAATCAGATAATTTTGTGAATTAAAGAACCATCATGACTGAAGATTTTCGCGATAAAGGATTTGCCACCCGGGCGGTGCGCGCCGGCCATATACGCACAGCAGAAAATGAGCAATCCGAGCCAATATTTCCCACATCAAGCTTTGTCTTTGACAGCGCAGAGCAAGCGGCTGCACGCTTTTCAGGCGAAGAGCAGGGCAATATTTATTCGCGTTTCACCAATCCGACGGTACGTACATTTGAACAACGTTTAGCGGCTTTGGAAGGCGGCGAATCCTGTGTCGCCACAGCTTCCGGCATGTCTGCAATCCTGGCGACGTTTATGGGGTTATGCGCCGCGGGTGATCATATTGTCTCGTCGCGAAGTATTTTTGGCACCACCCGGGTGTTATTTGATAAATACTTGACCAAGTTCGGTCTGCAAACCGATTATGTGCCGTTGACCGACCTGGCTGCCTGGGAAAAGGCCATCAAGCCCAACACCAAAGCGTTGTTTCTGGAGACACCGTCCAATCCGCTCAATGAAATCGCAGATTTGGCGGCATTATCGGCATTGGCGAAACAACATGGTTGTTTGCTGATTGTCGATAATTGTTTTTGTACGCCAGCACTACAACTGCCGCTGAATTTTGGTGCCGATATTATTATCCATTCCGCCACTAAATATATAGATGGGCAGGGACGTTGTGTTGGCGGTGCTGTCGTCGGTGATGCACAGCTTGTCGGTGAAGAGGTTTACGGTTTCTTGCGAACGGCCGGCCCCACTATGAGTGCGTTTAATGCCTGGACCTTTCTGAAAGGGCTGGAGACGTTGGACCTACGGATGCGGGCACATTCTGCGGCAGCGTTAGAAATTGCTACCTGGCTGGACCAACATCCTAAAGTCAGCAAAGTGTTTTACGCCGGTTTGCCAAGCCATCCGCAACATGCATTGGCGGCAAAACAGCAGTCGGCATTTGGCGGCATTATTGCCTTTGAAATTGCCGGTGGACGTGACAGTGCATGGCAAGTGGTTAATGCGACGCAGTGGATTTCGATCACGGCAAACCTGGGTGATACCAAATCAACTATCACTCATCCGGCCACCACAACCCATGGCCGGTTAACGCCGGAAGCCCGCGCGGAAGCAGGGATATCTGACGGTTTGCTGCGGCTTTCGGTGGGCCTTGAATCCGTTGCCGATATTCAGGCAGATTTGCAGCGCGGACTGGATTTACTCTAACGGGTTGAAGTCATGAGCTGATAAACCGGCACAAATTCTGCACAGCCTCGGTTCCTACATTAATTAATGTCAGAATTTTGTCTCACTAACTAGGGGACATTCTGCAAACGGACCATTTTTATGCGGCCAATTTGTTTGATTTTGTGTTTGTTATCGGCGCCGTTATCGTTATCGGTAAGTGCTGCGACATCCGACGTCCGGGTGGTGATCGATGTTTCGGGCAGTATGAAACAGAACGATCCGCAAAATTTACGGGCGCCCGGTTTACGACTGCTCAGTGGTTTATTACCCCCAGAAAGTGCTGCCGGTGTCTGGACCTTTGCCTCAGGTCAATATGCTGGTGCGCTGGCAAGAAGTTGATAATAACTGGCGTAACAGCGCCAATCGCCAATCCGAAAAAATTCATTCGCATGGTCTATTCACTAACATTGAACAGGCTTTAAAAGACGCCATGCCAACGCTAAAACTGAGAGCGATCGGCCGCGCAGCATTATTTTGTTATCTGACGGTCTGGTGGATTTAAAGGCTGGTGACAGAGCCAGCCAACAATCCCGGCAACACATCATTGACCAATTATTGCCGCAACTGCAAAAACTCCAGTTTAAAGTGCATACCATCGCCTTATCCGCAAACGCCGATCATGAATTGCTCGAACAATTATCATTGAAAACCAATGGTTGGTATCGTCAGGTCGACACGGCGGACCAGCTCGAACGGGTATTCTTGCATCTGTTTGAGCAGGCCTCGCAGCGCGATAGTGTGCCCATCAAAGATAATTATTTCAGCATCGATAAAAGCATTGATGAAATGACGGTACTGGTATTTCGCGAGGCGGATTCAGCTGCCGCAACGCTGGTTCAACCTGATCAACAGGCGCTCACTGAGGCAAATCGCGGTGACAATATTCGCTGGCAACATGAAAAACATTACGACCTGGTCACTATAGAGCAGTCAATGGCGGGGGACTGGTTTATTGACGCCAAACTGGATCCCGACAATCGGGTGATGGTGGTCACCGATCTGCAATTACAAACCAATGAATTACCGAATAATGTGTTGGTCGGTGAGCGTTTTGATATGTCAGCGACTTTGACAAAAACGACCAGACGATTGAACGGCAAGACTTTCTTGAGTTGGTCGAAACGACGTTACAGCAACAAGATCCCAATGGCGAAATGTTAACCAGTCAATTGGAACGTGATGCAAGTCAGACGGCTTATCGTGCAGAACTTGGCCAGTTATTTTCCGCCGGTCGCAATGACATTGTTATCACTGCCAAAAGCGCCACCTTTGAGCAGCAACGCCGGCAGTCGATCAATGTAGTTGCCGTGCCGCTGGATATTGAAGTTAATCAACTAGATGCTGAGCAACTTAGTCACCGGCTCAGTATTACTGCAGATAGTACGCTTTTAGATATTAACAGTCTGAAAATCACTGCGTTATTAAGTGCTGCTGATGGTAAAGAGTTTTCTTATAACGTCATGCATCAGGATGATAACCACTGGCAGCTGACTCTGACAGAACTTCAACCGCAAACCGAATATCAATTGTCACTGCAAATTCGCGGACTGACGCCAGCCGGGCGTGACGTCTTTTTGCAAACCCAAACGTTGGCCATCAAAGATGATCAACAAATGATTTCAGTTGATTCTGATGTTGCCGACATTAAGGTACCAACAACCGCTGAAACAGACGACACTATTGAACCGGTCAATGTGTCGTCTGAAAAATCATCATTATCACCGAGCAATCAATTGTTGATAATGAAGGTTTAATGGAGACATCGGTACCAGAAGCCGAGCTAGAACCTGAAGCCTATCCAGAGCCAGGAGTCGAGCCAGAGCCAGAAGTGGCGCAGGAACCTGAACCAGAGCCAACAGCTGTTGAATTGGAGCCCTCTGCAACAGAAGCAATCGTTGATTAACAGAATGAACTGACCCGACTACGCGAGCGGTTAGGTGAAAAAACAGCAGCACTTAAGGCGTCAAATACAACTCCCGTCGCACCGGCAGTCGAACCGTCATTAACCAAACCGGCAGAATCCACTAACGATGTTAATCAAACTCAGGATAGCGCCGAAGCAGACAGCGGTGAGATTGATGATGCGTCATCTATTGACAGTGCTGATTGGCCGCAACCCGAGATTTCTGAAGAAGATGAAAATCAACAGTCCGCGGATACTGATACCGCTGCAGAAAATCAGCCCGATATTACGGAAGAGTGAATTCAGGACGATGCAGAAGTTGTTACCCAACAAACCGAAAGCGAGCCAACTCAAGACAGCGAAGATAGCTTGCTTGAGCCGGAAGCCGAAGCACCAATAAACGATGAAGAAAACTCTTCGGAAATTCAAGCAATTGCGCCGGAAGTTTCCGCTGATGAGCCAGAAAGGACCTAAGCAACTGAGTCAGCAGTAACCGATTTTGATGATGCGTTGGATGAAGCTGCTGATTTAAAAATGGCGGCGATGGAGAATGAAACCCAAACATCATTTGATAGCGAAGAAAATTCAGAACATACAGATGAGTTCCCAGAAATACCTGCTGACCAATCATCTGTAGCAAATGCACCAGCTATTGATGCGCCAACATCCACAGATGATTTTGCGGCAGCATTAGTCGCCGAGCAGGCGCAGGCCAAGCAAGAGCGATTAGAAACCGAATTGCAAATGGCCAAATTTGAAGAAGTCTGGCAACCGCCGCTACCACAGCAAGATGAGCTCAACGATTTAATGTCAGAGGTCGATGATTTGCAACGCCAGGTTGCCGACAACACCGATAACGCAGCGCGTCTGGAAGCCGCAGCAGCCTTGCTTTTCCGGACAATGCCTTGCTTAATAAATTGATGCAGGAAGTGCGGCAATTACAGCAAACTGCCGAGTTCAAACCGGTCGCCGAAAAAGGCCAGCAGGATTTACAGCAAATCCTGTCACATATTCCACGCTTTGGTGGTAAACGTGAAGATGGCCATAGCTAATTTGTTTGTGTATTTTTCCACGCAATCGACAGCAATTTGTTAAAATTTCCAGCTGACCTAAGCTGGATTTCCTATGACAGAAAAGATTCATCAGGTCGCCGTTGTTGGCGGTGGCGTTTGCGGTACGGCATTGCTATATATGCTGGCCGAATACACGGATATTAACGATATCGTTCTGCTCGAAAAATACGGTGCCGTTGCTAAAGTGAATTCACACAGCCGTAATAATAGCCAGACCATCCATTACGGCGATATCGAAACCAACTACTCTTTGGAAAAAGCCACCAAGGTCAAAGCGTCCGCGCAAATGTTGGTCAATTTTGCCAAGCGTTTGTCTGATGTCGACAAGATCATTTTTAAATACCCGAAGATGGTGCTCGGTGTCGGCGAAAACGAATGCCGCCAGCTGCGCCAGCGTTACCAGACTTTCCGCGATGTGTTTCCAGAGCTCAAACTGTTGGAAAAATCCGATATCGGTGTCATTGAGCCCAATGTGGTGATGGTTAACGGCAGTATGCGCCCGGAGCCTTGTGTGGCACTTGCAGTATTGGATGATTACAGTGCCGTCGACTACCAACAATTGTCAAAAGCGTTTATTCACGAAGCCAAAAAACACACGGATAAACAACTCAGTGTGCAATTTAATAGTCATGTTGAAGATATCGTTGAACAGGATGGTGTGTTTTCAATAATCACCAAAGATAAGGTTATTAAAGCCCGTAGCGTCGTGGTATCAGCCGGTGGTCACAGCTTATTGCTGGCCCAGCAAATGGGTTATGGCCAAGAGTTTTCCTGCCTGCCGGTCGCCGGCAGTTTTTACTTCACACCGCAAAAACTCAACGGCAAAGTCTATACCGTACAAAACGACAAGCTGCCGTTTGCTGCGGTGCATGGCGACCCAGATGTATTGGTAGAAGGCAAAACCCGCTTTGGACCGACAGCGTTACTACTGCCATTGCTGGAGCGTTATAACAGCAGTACCTTCTTCGAATTCTTACGAGTACTAAAATTAGATAACCGAGTGCTGAGAGTATTCTGGGATTTGTTCCGGGTTAAAGATATCCGCAACTATATTTTCAAAAACTTCCTGTTTGAAGTGCCGCTGCTACGTCGTTGGTTGTTTTTAAAAGATGCTCGTAAAATCGTGCCGTCATTACAATTCAAAGATGTGCAATTTGCTAAAGGCTACGGTGGCGTGCGGCCGCAGCTGATTGATAAGGTTAACGCCAAGTTGATGCTCGGCGAAGCCAAAATCAATCCTGGTACGGGCATTATCTTTAATATGACGCCATCACCGGGCGGCACTAGCTGTTTGGAAAATGCCGAAACCGATATGCGCTTGATTGCTGCACGGCTACAAGCAAAAGTTGATGAAAGTAAACTGCAAGCGACATTACACACCGCCTGATGGCCAGTTCACCCTATATCACGCCTAATGGCATGTTCTTGATGAATCAGGAACTCAGCAAGCGTTGGCAGCGCCGCCGTGTCGTTGTGCAAGCATTGGCGGCGGCAGCGGCAGAGGGTGATCGCAGTGAAAATGCCGAATATATTTACCGTAAAAAAGAACTGCGGGAATTAGATCGGCGCATCCGCTATCTGCAAAAACGGATCCCCGATCTGAAAGTTATCCACGACACGCCCGATGATCCCGGGCGCGTTTTCTTCGCGGCCTATATCAAGCTCGAAACCGATGATGGCAAACAAGTTGAATACCGTATCGTCGGCCCCGACGAAATTGATCACGAAAAAGGCAATATCAGCGTCGACTCGCCGCTGGCACGGGCACTGCTTGGCAAAACTGTTGATGACGAAGTGGTGATTCATGTTGCCGATGGCCGTAAAAAATATTTTGTTATTGCGATTTTTTACTGAACATCTGCCAAACATCTAAAAAATTTTGCTTAAGACTACTTCCCTCGATCTCCAAAGTTCTTCGCTACTATGAAGTTACAACAATTTTATTTGTGAATTTGGCTTGAGTTGTACCATATTAAGTGTGTTTTATTGCTTATCCGCTGGACTCAATTAATGATGCAAGAGGCATAGGAAATTTATCGACTCTGGCCCTGACCAATTTTTATTCGCTATTTCATGGGGATTGGTCAATGGCAGAGTCGATTTTGCCCCAATTCTTTGATTCCCATCACGCCTCGTTCAATGCCTGTTTAATATCGGCGAGGATATCGTCGATATGCTCGATGCCCACGGAGAGCCTGACCATGTCTGCCGGTACACCGGCTTTTTTAAGCTCTTCTTCATTAAGCTGACGATGTGTGGTGGTGGCCGGGTGGCAGGCGAGTGACTTGGCGTCACCGATATTGACCAGACGTTTAATCATCTGCAAAGCATCAATAAATCTTGCCCCGGCTTCAGCACCGCCCCGGATACCAAAACTCAGAATCGACGATGGTTTGCCATTCATATATTGCTGTGCCAGTGTGTGATATTTATCAGCTGGTAACCCCGCGAAATTAACCCAGTTGATCTTGTTATGTGTTGTCAGAAACTCCGCGACTTTTTGGGCATTTTCACAGTGTCTTTCCATGCGCAATGACAAAGTCTCAATGCCTTGCAGGATTAAGAAGGCATTAAACGGGCTGAGTGCAGCACCCATATTACGCAGCGGCACCACACGGGCCCGGCCAATAAAAGCTTCTGGCCCCAGCGCCTCGGCATAAACCACGCCGTGATAACTGGGATCGGGTTCATTAAATTGTGGAAAACGCGCATTATCCAGCCACGGAAATTCACCCGAATCGACGATGATGCCGCCCACTGTGGTGCCATGACCGCCCATATATTTAGTCAACGAATGAATAACAATATCGGCACCGTATTCAATTGGCCGGCATAAAACCGGTGTCGCCACGGTGTTGTCGACAACCAGCGGAATGTCATGTTTGTGGGCAATGTCAGCCAGCTTTTTCAGATCAACGATGTTGCCGGCAGGGTTGCCAATCGACTCGCAGAACAGCATTTTGGTGTTGTCATCAATCAAGGCTTCCAATGCTGCCGGATCTTCGCCGGGTGCCATCCGCACCTCAATACCTTGCTGGGGCAGGGTATGGGCAAAAAAGTTATAGCTGCCGCCGTATAACTGGCTGACTGAAACAATATTATCGCCAGCGCGGGCTACGGTTTGAATGGTTGCGGTAATCGCGGCCATGCCTGACGCCATCGCCAAAGCGCCAATGCCGCCTTCCATTTCGGCCACGCGTTGTTCCAGAATGGCATTGGTCGGATTCATGATCCGTGAATAGATATTACCTTTCACTTTAAGATCAAATAGATCGGCACCATGCTGGGTGTCATCAAAATAATAACTGGTGGTTTGGTAGATAGGGACTGCAACCGAATGGGTTTCAGGATCACCGGCAAAGCCGCCGTGAATTGCCGTCGTTTCGAGTTTCATAACTGCTCCTTGTGACGAATGAAGTTTAAGTTTGTAGTGGGCAAGACCTTAAAAAGGCAATCATATACGCGATGCAGCTAAATTGGAAAATCAATGGTTTAGCTAAATTAATCTGCAGAATACAAAAGTGACAAGCATAAAAAACTGGCAGCTGAATCATCTGCCGGCCTAATTACAGATTATTGTGCTGGTTTTATTTGCCAGATTTCACCACCGTCATTTGCTAAATACAAAAAGCCATCCGGGCCTTCGATAACATTACGAATGCGTTGATTATTGTCTTCAAAATAGCGATGTTCATCGACGACTTTCTGGCCATCCATTTCGATATGATTGAGATGCTGCAACGCCATAGCACCGGTCAGTAAATCGCCTTGTAAATCTGGAAAGGCATCACCCTGATATTGCACTAGACCGCTGGGGGCGATCGACGGGACATAGACTTTTTCGGCATTTACCATACCGGCGACTTCTTTTTCACCGACAGCGACCGGGCCCCAGTATTCCTTTCCATGTGAAGCTTCTGGCCAGCCGTAGTTTTTACCGGGCTCAACCAGATTGATTTCATCACCGCCGCGCGGGCCGTGTTCAATCTCCCAGAGGGTATTGGTTTGGCGGTTATAAAACATTCCTTGTGGGTTACGGTGGCCGTAGCTCCAGATTTCCGGATGGGCATCCTCTTGGCCGACAAATGGATTATCATCAGGCACGCTGCCATCGAGTTTCAGACGAAGGATTTTGCCGTTATGGCGGGACAAATCCTGAGCCTGATCTTGCACACCACGATCACCGATACCGAAAAACACATGGCCATCATTATCAAAAACTATGCGGCTGCCGTAATGCTGGCCTTTGCCGGTACGCGAGTCGGTGACCAATATATCCTGCCAGTCGGTTAAAGCATCACCATTGAGTTTGGCGCGGGCTAACGTGGTCGCACCTTGTTCGTCAATGTCTTTGCTGTAGGTAAAATAAATCCAGCCGGTTTCAGCATAATCAGGTGACAAAGCCACATCCATAAAGCCCGCCTGACCGCTGATGACTATATCGTCAGGTGTACCACTGATGCGGGTTTTATCGCCGGATGTAATATCCACCCGGTTCAAACTGCCACCTTTATTAGTGACCAATAGTTGGTTCTGATTGAGAAAGGTCATACCCCATGGTGTGCCCAGATTCCCAGCAATGGTGCTGACTTTCAGCTTAGCAATTTCTAACGGCGTTGCCTGCAGCGAACCAATAAGCGTGCTGAGGACAACAGCCAGCAAGCTCAGGCATATTTTCATCACTGACTCCTTCCTGTTATGAACTACAAGATAACATTGAACAACCAGGCTTTTGCCGCGCCCAGTCGGGTCGTTTGCCAGCATAACCGTTAAATTCAGGTTGTTCGTCGTAGGGGCTGCGCATGATGTCTAACAACGTCCAGATTTCGCTGAAATCGCCATCTTCAGCTTTATCAATGGCTTGTTGGGCGAGGTAATTTCTCAGTACATACTTGGGATTAACACGGTTCATCGCGACTTTACGATCGGCATCGCTGGTGGCATCTTGTTGAACGCGATGCTGGTAACGGCGCAGCCAAGCAACGATATCCGCTTTATCTTCTTTCGTTAAGCTTTCCGGGGCATACCAGGCATCCTGCAACACCGCTAATAAGTCTTCATCGGATTGCTGATCGTTTTCGCAGGGGAGCTCGGCCAATTTACGATAGAAAATAGTCATATCGGTTTCGGTCAGCAGCAGAATTCGTTGCAGTTCCTGATTAAGCTCTTGATCGGTGACTTCGACAAACTGCTTGAGTCCCAGCTTATCGGCACGCATTTGCTGCCAATGATCATTATAAAAATCGACATAATCATTGAGGATTTCACGTAGTGGTTCGGCATCTTCAATCAACGGATAAATGGCATTGCCAAGCTGCAACAGATTCCATTGAATAATTTGCGCCTGATGGCCAAAACGATAACGTTTGCCGCTGGCATCAGTGGTATTGGGCGTCCAGTCCGGATCGTAATTATCAATCCAGCCATAAGGGCCATAATCAATGGTCAGACCAAGAATTGAAGTGTTATCAGTGTTGAGTACACCATGAACAAAACCAACCCGCATCCAGTCAATCACCAGCTTGGCGTTGCGCTGGCAAACTTCACGGAACCAGTCGAGATAAGTGTCTTTGTTCGGCTCGCCTAAATGCGGGAAATGATGGCGGATAGTGAAGTCGACCAGACCCCGCAGGTTTTTAATATCGTCACGCGAGGTAAATAACTCGTAATTGCCAATCCGTAAAAACGACGGCGCGACGCGACAAACAATAGCACCGGGCTCGGCTTTGGGGCGACCATCATAAAACATATCGCGCATCACCTGTTCGCCGGTACCCACCAGACTTAAAGCTCTGGTGGTTCGGATGCCCAGATGAAACATGGCTTCGCTGCATAAAAATTCACGAACTGATGAGCGTAAAACCGCCAGTCCGTCAGCACTGCGGGAATAGGGCGTTTCACCGGCCCCCTTAAGTTGCAGCATTTGCAGTTCGCCGTGGCGATCTTCTACTTCACCGAGATTAATCGCCCGACCGTCACCAAGCTGCCCCGCCCAGTTACCAAACTGGTGGCCGCCGTAACACATGGCATGCGGCTGCATGCCGGGTAATTGTTCATTACCCGAAAATACGTTGGTGAATTGTTTGGCGTCACAATCATGCGGGCTGAGGCCGATATCAGCGGCCATTTCCGCTGAATAGGCAATCAGATAGGGCGCTGCGACAGGGGTTGGTGCCACAAAGGTATAACACGCACACTGAACTTGCCGGCGGACATTCTCGGTGTCCGGATCAGCTGGCAGCTCACGGACGAAGCGGTTGTTGAAGTGCAGAATCAGCAGTGCTTCGCCGCGGGTGTCATTGGGATTGATATCTGTCGGTATAGTCATAGCCGCCATTACAACAAAATGCTGCCGGTAATAACACCGGCAGACTGTATTGTTATTGACTGACTGGCTACTACAAGGTTTCTGAGCGTGTGGTGATTAGCCCAGTGCCTGACGTTGCTGTGTCAGCTGAGATAAGGCTTGTTCAAGTTCAGCAAGCTTCTCACGTTCTTTGGCAACCACGTCAGCTGGCGCCTTGGCGACGTAGTTTTCATTACTTAGTTTGCCGCTCGATTGTTTGATGATTTTATCGAGTTTGACGATTTCTTTATCAAGCCGGGCAATCTCGGCGTCTTTATCGATCAGGCCTTCCAGCGGGATCAAGATCTCCATTTTGCCAACCAGTGCCGTGGCAGCGGCCGGGGCTTCGCCCGTCAATAATTCAACCGATTCGAGATTGGCCAACTTACTGATAAAATCGCGATTTTGTTGCAGGCGCTGCTGGTCCAGTTCGGCGGCATCTTTCAGTAATACCGGCACGGCTTTTTTCGGCGCGATATTCATTTGCGAGCGAATCGAGCGGATGCCGGTAATAAACTGCATGACCCATTCCATATCGGCCACGGCTTTGCTGTCAATTTTGGCTTCATCCGCCAGCGGATAGGGCTGATTGATGATGGTATCGCCAGATTTGCCGGCCAGCGGCGCGATGGTTTGCCAGATTTCTTCGGTGATAAACGGCATGATGGGATGTGCCAGGCGCAACGTGGCTTCCAGCACCCGTACCAATGTCCGGCGTGTACCGCGTTTGGCAGCATCTGAAGCACTGTCACTATTGAGCACCGGTTTTGATAATTCTAAATACCAGTCGCAGTAGTTATCCCAGACAAATTCGTAAATCGCCTGCGCCGCCAGATCAAAGCGGTAGCTGTCGATGGCTTTAATGACGGTTTGCTCGGTTTGTTGCAGCAGCGAAATAATCCAGCGATCAGCAAGACTCAGTTCGACATTGTTGTTATCAATGCCGGTATCCTGATCTTCGGTGTTCATCAACACGTAACGGGCAGCATTCCACAATTTGTTACAGAAATTGCGGTAACCAGCGATGCGGTTCATATCAAAATTGATATCACGACCGGTGGTAGCCAGTGAAGCAAAAGTAAAACGCAACGCATCGGTGCCGTGCGGTGCGATGCCATCAGGGAATTCCTTGCGGGTGGCTTTTTCGATCTTGGCAGCCAGCTGCGGTTGCATCATGCCGCTGGTGCGTTTGCTGACCAGCGTTTCCAGATCGATGCCGTCGATAATATCAATCGGATCCAGTACGTTGCCCTTGGATTTGGACATTTTCTGGCCGTGGGCATCACGCACCAGACCATGGATATACACTTCTTTAAACGGCACATCATCCATAAAGTGAATGCCCATCATCATCATTCGGGCGACCCAGAAGAAAATAATGTCAAAACCGGTGACCAGCACACTGCCCGGATACCAGGTTTTCAGCGCATCGGTATCTTGCGGCCAGCCTAAAGTGGAAAACGGCCATAAAGCCGATGAGAACCAGGTATCGAGTACATCTTCATCCTGATTCAGGGTCAGATCGGCAGGCAGCTGGTATTTTTCACGCACCGCAGCTTCATCATCACCGACATAAATATTGCCGTCAGCGTCATACCAGGCCGGGATGCGATGACCCCACCAGATCTGCCGTGAAATACACCAGTCCTGAATGCCATCCATCCAGTTATAGAAGGTTTTATCCCAGTTACCAGGGACAAATTTAACCTTGCCGGATTTAACGGCGTCAACAGCCGGGCCCGCCAACACATCGGCTTTGACATACCACTGGTCAGTCAAAAATGGCTCAATAACAGAGCCACTGCGATCACCGCGTGGCACCATTAATTTGTGGTCTTTAATACTGTCCAGTAAACCCAGTGCATCCAGATCAGCAACGATTTGTTTACGGGCTGCAAAACGATCCAGACCCTGATATTTTGCCGGCGCATTGTCGTTAATGGCAGCATCAATGGTCAGGATATTGATGATCTCTAAATTATGACGTTTGCCCATTTCGGCATCGTTAAAGTCATGCGCCGGGGTGATTTTGACGCAGCCAGTACCAAATTCCTGATCAACATAATCATCGGCAATAATCGGGATCTGACGGCCAACCAAAGGCAGGGTGATAGTTTGGCCGATTAAATGCTTATAACGTTCGTCTTCGGGATGTACGGCAACGGCACTATCACCCAGCATGGTTTCCGGGCGGGTAGTGGCCACCACCAGATGACCGCTGCCATCGGTCAGCGGATATCGGAAATGCCATAAATAGCCGTTTTCTTCTTCGGATAAAACTTCGAGATCGGACACCGCGGTATGTAACACCGGATCCCAGTTCACCAGCCGTTTGCCGCGATAAATTAAGCCTTGGTCATAGAGTTTTACGAAGACTTGTTTGACGGCTTCTGATAAATCATCGTCCATGGTGAAGCGGTTACGTGACCAGTCAAGCGACGAGCCCAAACGGCGTAGCTGACGGGTGATATTACCACCGGATTCTTCTTTCCATTCCCAGACGCGGTCGATAAATTTTTCGCGGCCCAGATCATGACGGGTTTTGCCATCGCTATTGAGTTGCCGTTCAACGACCATTTGCGTGGCAATACCGGCATGATCGGTGCCCGGTTGCCAAAGTGTGTTATCGCCTTTCATGCGGTGGTAACGGGTCAGTAAATCCATGATGGTGTTATTAAAACCATGACCCATATGCAAACTGCCGGTGACATTCGGTGGGGGCAGCATAATGGCGTAGGGCGCGCCTTCACCGCTGGGTGTGAATTCACCGCGTTGCTCCCAGAATTGATACCAGCGTTGTTCGATGGCGTCGGGCGTGTAGGTTTTATCCATGGATTATTTGTCGCGTTATTGGCAAAAAGAAAGCGGGCATTATACCCGCTTCATGGTTGGCTGGTCATGACTGCGTTGGCTTAAAGGGTGTGGGTTTCCAGTGGATAGCCGCGATCCTGATAAAACTTGTAACGTTGCCGGCCTTGTTGTTTGATTTGTTCATTGTTGTCGATGATTTCGGCCAGTCGTTCAAATTGGCTGAAAAACATCGGCTGTTCATCGTTAAGATTAATTAATACATCCATCAACCGGGGCGGCGGGGTGTTGTCATGACTTATCAGAACAGGTGCTGTAACAGCCGAAGCGTCTGACATGATTTCATGCGGCACAAAACTTTCCGGCCGGTAAGCCCAAAGCGCTTCATCCATGGCTGCGGATTGATCGGCGTTTTCAGTGTAAATAAATACCTGATGTCCTTCACGCCTGGCTTTTTCCGCCAGCCGGCAGGCAAATTGCTGCCGGCTTTGCGGATCCTGACTTTTGAGGATGTAAAAACTGACCCGGGTCATTTAACGTTATTGGCCAATTTTGTTCAGCAAATATTGCATCAACAATGTGACGGGCCGGCCGGTAGCGCCTTTTTCTTTGCCACCATTCCAGGCAGTGCCGGCGATATCCAGATGTGCCCATTTGAATTTTTTGGTGAAGCGCGACAGGAAACAGGCGGCGGTGACACTGCCGGCTTCTTTACCACCCACATTGGCGATATCGGCAAAATTACTGTCCAGCTGTTTTTGATAATCATCCCAAATCGGTAACTGCCAAGCGCGGTCATAACTATCATTACCGGCTTTAAGCAGCGCATCAGCCAGCTCCTGATTATTAGCCATCAAACCCGTGGCATTGCTACCTAAGGCAACAATGACGGCACCGGTCAGCGTGGCAATATCAATGACTGTGTCGGGATCAAAACGCTCGCTGTAAGTCAAAGCATCACAGAGAATCAAGCGGCCCTCGGCATCCGTATTCAGAATCTCGATAGTCTGGCCAGACATGCTGGTAACCACATCACCGGGCTTGTTGGCGTCACCATCGGGCATGTTTTCCGAGCTTGGCACCACACCAATAACGTTAATTGGCAGTTGTAACTCGGCAACGGCTTGCAGCGTACCGAGTACGCTGGCAGAACCGCACATATCGTATTTCATCTCGTCCATGCCTTGAGCTGGTTTTAATGAAATACCGCCGGCATCAAAAGTCAGGCCTTTACCGACCAGCACCACTGGTTTGCTGTCACCACCACCACCGTAATTCATGGTGATGAGTTTGGCCGGCTGACGACTGCCGCGTGAAACTGATAAGAAAGAGCCCATACCGAGTTCGGCCAAATCTTCTTCTTCAAGCACATCCACTTTGATTGACGGATACTCTTGACCCAGTTTGATGGCTTGTTCAGCAAGATAAGTGGGTGTGCAGATATTACCAGGCAGGTTGCCCAGCTCGCGGGCCAGATTCATACCATGACCAATTGCGGCACCGGTTTTCGCAGCTTGCTCTAAATCTGTTTGATTGGCAGCGGTGGCCAGAAAACCCAGGTTTTCGAGTGGCTTGTCGACGGGTTTGAATTGGCTCTTGGTCTGACTATATCGGTAGAGCGCCGTTTCAGTATTAATAACCGTTTGCCGTACTTTCCAGGCATCATCGCGGTTGGCAACGGGGATTTCGGCTAAACAACTGATGGCTGATTGCGCAGCAGATTCATTGAACCACTTGGCCATGGCGGTGCCGGCGTTATTGAAATCATTTTCGGTGGTTTCGCCGTGTTTGCCGGCACCCACCAGCAATACCCGTGGGCTGTTAATGCCCGGTAAATCTTGCAGTAATAAAAGTTGGCCGGCTTTGCCTGTGATATCACCGCGGGCAAAGCAACTGTTTAATTTATCCTGGCTGGCGCTGTTTAATGCTTCTGCGGATGCACTGAGTTTGCCATCTTCAAAAACGGCAACGGCGACACAGTCGGTTGCCTGGGCTGATAAAACATCGCTGCTTACAAAATACTGCATGAATTTCTCCTGTCGGTGTAGATGGTTTAGACTGCGCTCTTATGGCCGCCATTCGTGACCCTATTCTAAACAAGACTAGCCAATAATGCCCGCGCTTCGTCAGTTAATTGCTGCTAAGTTCAGCTTGATAGACCGCTATATGTTGCGGGAGTTTTTTATTAACCTCATCGCCGTGGTGGGTGTGCTATGGCTGATATATGTGGCTACGCGCTTTGCCCGCTATCTCGCCGATGCCGCGGTTGGCAATTTGCCGGCTGATGTGATTTTCAGTTTATTGTGGCTTAATTCTCTGGGCGCTTTATCGGTGTTATTGCCGATTGCGACATTTTTGGCGGTATTACTCGGTTTAGGCTGAATGAGCGCTGATAACGAATTAACCGTAATTGCCGCCTGCGGCATTGCTGGCAACCGGATCCGCCGTAATGTACTGATATTTACCGGCTTCATGGCGATAATCGTTGCTATTCTGGCCTTAGTGATTGTGCCAGATGTGTTGTCCGGACGATATCAGCTCGAACAAAAAGCCAAAGTGACCGCCAATACCACGGGTCTGGTTGCGGGTACCTTTAAAGAAAGTCAGAGTGGCGACTGGACCTTTTATTCGCAAGGTTACGATGCGGAAAGCGGCCAATTACAAAATGTCTTTATCGAAATACAACGCCAGCCAAAACCTTATATATTTCGCGCGGAAACCGGTCATTTTGAGGTGGATCCGCGCTCTGGTGATAAATACCTGATCCTCGAGGATGGTTATCGCTACGAAGGTGATGCCGGCGATTTGGATTTTGTCATTGCCGAATATGCCAGCCACAGTTTATTGGTGGAAAAGGGCGGTCAGCAACAATACCGTGAAAAAGCCAAAGCGACGGCAACGTCGTTACTCTGGCAGCGAGGCAGCAATGAGGATTTAGCCGAAATTCAGTGGCGGATCAGCAGTTCGGTGATGACGGTGATTCTCGGCTTACTGGCAATGACTCTGGCCCATGCTGGTCCGCGGCAAGGACGCTATGCCGGCCTGCTGCCGGCAGTGCTGGTCTACATTGTTTATAGCAATCTGCTTGGTGTAACGCGTGCCTGGGTCGAAAAAGGCGAAATAGCGCCGTTACTGGGCATGGTCTGGGTTCATTTGCTGATGTTAGGGGTGTGGTGGTTGCTCAGCAATCGTCAGTCGCTGAGTCGTAAATGGCGACAAAAAGGACAATCAGCAACATGATCCTGCAACGCTACATCGCCAAAACAGTCATCAACAGTACCTTATTGGTGTTATTGGTGCTATTGGCGCTTTATACCTTTATGGATTTTATTGCTGAGCTTGATGACCTCGGCGAAGGCAATTATGGCTTGTCGCAAATCATGTTGTATCTATTGCTGTCGATGCCCAAGCGGATGTATGAATTGCTGCCTATTGCTGCGTTGTTGGGCAGTGTGTTGGGTTTAGGCACCTTAGCGAGTCAGAGCGAATTAGTTGCCATGCGTGCCGCCGGTGTATCGGTGGCCTTGATAAATAAAGCGGTGATGCTGGTTGCATTGATTTTATTGGTGGTTGCGGTATTGCTGGGTGAAGTGCTGAGGCCCATCGCCGAACAAAAAGCACTGGCACTTCAAAATACCGCTAAAACCGGTACTGAAGGCAGCCAGTCTGAATATGGTTTCTGGACGCGTGATGGCCAGCATTTTAATCATATCGAACGTATTCACAGTGATGGCCGTTTTGAAGGCATCAAAATCTATGAATTTGATAACAGACACCAATTGCGGATGGTCACCCATGCGGCCACTGCCCGATATCAGGAAGGTGAATGGCAATTAAGTGATGTCGTACAAAGTGAAATTGACGAAGAAGGTATTGAAGTGCGCGTCGTCGAGCGCGCCAAATGGCGCTCCAAACTTAACCCGGGCATGCTCAACGTTGTTGTCGTGCCACCGGCATTTTTACCGGTGTGGAGCCTGCTTGATTACGTCAGCTATTTGAAAGAAAACCATCAGGCGGTCAGTCAATATGAGTTGGCTTTCTGGAGCAAAGTCATGATGCCATTAAGCTCGGCAGTTATGGTGTTTCTGGCGGTGCCATTTATTTTTGGTCCGCTACGAAGCTCGCCAGTCGGTGCAAGGATTTTGGCGGGTACGCTGGTGGGTATCGGTTTTCATTTGTTTAACCAGACGTTTCAGCACATCGGGCTGGTATTTGGCGTCTTGCCCTGGCTGGCAGCATCATTGCCGACCATCTTATTTGCCGCTTTGGGGATATGGATGCTACGGCGGGTACGCTAATTAAGCGTGATATCCCGGATTTCACCGTCCAATTGATACGCTTTAAGTTGTTTCGCTAAATAAGCATTATTGTCGCTGGCCAGTGTTTTCGCTTGTTGGTAAGCATCTGCATCACTGTCTCTGAAAGACACCATCAGTTGTGTTGAAATGGTGTCTAAATCATTAAATATCCCAACCAGACTGGCTACCGTCTGCTGCGTTTCTGATGCAGCACTGTCTTGCAAACCTTGATAATAGCTTTGCTGCGCACTAAAAGCAGGTGAGAAGCCACGTAAATGCCAAACATTAAAGCCCCGCGGATCGCGTTTTTGCTGATATAGCTGATAGTAGTTAACTAATGATTCCAGCTGTTGGTAATAATCATGACTCAGCTGACTGACAAACACCGGCAAATTATCAGCCGTCACTTGTTTTAAATCACTGGTTGGTTGTTCAGCCTGCAAGGTTTGACTCATCAAAACCATGCTGGTCATCGCCAGCAGCTGCCAGAAACGCAAGAACACTTTATAGAGACGCATAGCATTATCCTGAAAAAACTACTCAGGATTATTGGGCAGAAGCATCAGGATGTAAACCGCAGAAACAAAAAAGGCGCTGCAATGCAGCGCCTTAATGTGCCGTAATCCGGCTGATATGGCGTCCCCAAGGGGATTCGAACCCCTGTTACCGCCGTGAAAGGGCGGTGTCCTAGGCCTCTAGACGATGGGGACCTAAAACGATTCTTTCGGACTTTGGTGGAGCTAGGCGGGATCGAACCGCCGACCTCCTGCATGCCATGCAGGCGCTCTCCCAGCTGAGCTATAGCCCCCGAAAGGAAGCGCACACTATAGGGATTTGGCTTTTAGCTGTCAACACAATATTTGAAAAAAACTTCATGGCGGGCGGCATTGGCTGGCGGCTTAGCGGTAATTTATAATTCGGTTTAATTGTTAAGTTATTGATGTCTTGGATGAATTCATTAGCCAACAGATAATGTTCGTGCGGATATTTGATGAATGCCCCTGAGTATGCGATAAATTAAGGCTTAATTATTGAACAAGGGCGGCGTTTTTCATAGCCGTGTCAGCTGCTTGAGGATGCATATGCGCAAACTGATGATATTAACTGTTGGCATATTCGCCTGTTACAGCCATAGCAGCTTTGCCTTTGACAATACTATTATCCCTGCCAGATGTGACCGCCCGGATGCGGGTTTTTTCCTGCCCGCCGGTTTAGATCCCGACAACAGTGAAGTTAATGTCGATGCCGACGATGCGCAAATTGTTGAAAATGGCACATCGGTTTTTACCGGTGATGTAAAAGTGTTACGTGGTAATCAACAACTGAATGCCAATCGCGCTACTTATAATCGTTTACATGAGCAAGTCACGGCTCAGGGCGACGTCAAATTGCGTGACAGTGAAATCCTCATTGAATCCGAGCAGGCCGAATGGTCTATGCTTGATGACCAGGGAGCGATGATTAATGCCAAATATCGTGTTCGTCAGCAAAATGCCCGTGGTAATGCGTCATATGTGTTTCGGCAAGGCACCAGCAAAACTGACTTAAATGATGCCACTTACACGACTTGCGCCGTGGATGATGAGTTTTGGATTTTAGAAGCCGATGAAGTCAATTTGAATCACGATACGGCAGTCGGTACAGCAGAAGATGTCGTGTTACGGATTAAAGATGTGCCGGTTTTTTATACGCCTTATATTAGCTTCCCGTTGAATGATCAGCGTAAATCCGGCTTTTTGATTCCATCCATCGGTAGCAGCGATGAAACGGGCTTTGATTTGAGCACCCCGTACTATTGGAATATTGCGCCGGATCAGGATGCCACCCTTACGCCACGGTACATGTCGGATCGCGGTTTGCAATTAAATGCCGAGTATCGTTATCTCACTGAGGACTCCAATGGCATGTTGAGTGCCGGCTTTTTGGGCAGTGATAACTTGCGTCGTGATGGTGATGAGATTAACCCCTATTACCAGGAAGATCGTAAACTTTTCAGCTGGCAGCATCAGGGACGTTTTACTTCTCGCTGGTCCAATTATGTAGATTACAACTACGTCTCTGATCGGAATTATCTGGAAGATTTCAGTGGCAATCTGAGTATCAGCAGTACTTCCTATCTCAATCGTTTAGCGATGGTAAATTACAGCGGCGATATCTGGCGTTTTAATGCAAGGGCGCAGGGCTACCAGAGTTTATTGCTGAATGGTGTTGAGCCATATCAGTTATTACCCAAGCTGACGCTGCGTGGCTTTTTGCCGGATCAGAAATTGGGCCTGACCTATGAATTGGGAAGTGAGTTTACCGTTTTTGACAGTAATGAACGGGTCACCGGCCAGCGCCTGGATATGGAGCCTTCTATCAGTTTGCCCTGGGGCAATGCCGGTGCGTTTGTCACACCGCGTGTAGCATTAAAGCAAAGTTATTATTCGCTGGATAATCTGGAGCGTCAGTCACAATTTCAGGAGAGCTCAATTAACCGTACCGTGCCAATCCTGAGTATGGATAGTGGTTTAGTGTTTGAACGGCCGCTACAATTTGCGGGCAGTAGCTTTATCCAGACGCTGGAACCGCGTGCATTCTATTTATATATTCCGGAACGGGACCAAAGTGATATTCCGCTGTTTGATACCAATCTGCGTACTTTTACCATGGGCAGTTTGTTCAGCCATGATCGCTTTACCGGACCTGACAGAGTCGGTGATGCCAACCAGTTATCCTTGGCATTAACCAGCCGCATTATTGACGAACAAACCGGCCGGGAACGTCTGGCCGTTACCTTAGGGCAAATTCAGTACTACGCCAATCGCAATGTAACATTGCGTCAGAATCAGCCCGAAGAAGAGCGCAGTGACTCTGATTATATTGCCGAGGTGATTGCCAGTATTACTGAAAAATGGACAGCTGCCGCGCAGCTTCAATGGGATCCGGAGAATAACCGGACTTCATTTGGCAGTACACAGCTGCGTTACCGGGGTGATAATGGTGGCGTATTTAATATTTCGCACCGCTACCGCCGTGAAGGTGAGTTGGATACGCAGTTCAGTAATATTATCGGTCTGGAACAAGTCGATATTTCCGCCAGCCTGCCGCTTAACGATACCTGGAGCGTGATTGGTCGTTACTACCGATCTTTGTATGATCAACGGACGCTGGAAACATTAGCCGGTTTTGAATATAACAGCTGCTGCTGGGCAACTCGCTTGGTGTTTCGTGACTACATAAATGACATAAACAGTGATGAGCGCAACACGGCATTTTTCATCGAAGTTCAGCTAAAAGGACTGGGCAGCTTTGGCAATAAAACCGATAATTTGTTGCAGGAAAGCATAATCGGCTACGAATAAACTCAACTTTCGGTATGATGTCCGGTCAAATTATACGATGCGGTTGGCAACCTCTAATTGTCAGTGCTGCACGTTAAAATCCGAATCCAAAACGGGGTACAGAATTTTTCATGATTAAGTATGTAATCGCTGGATTGTTGTTTGCAGGCAGTGTTTTGGCCGCGCCTCTGGATCGAATTATCGCAGTCGTTAACGACGATGTTATATTGGATAGTGAGCTTCATGAAATGACGCAAACGGTGCGTCAGCAAATCCGCCAGCGTGAAGGCGCTATGCCACCGCCAGATATATTGCGTCGTCAGGTTTTGGAACGTCTGATTATACAGCGGATTCAATTGCAACGGGCTGACCAAAGTGGCATTCGGGTCAGCGATGATGCATTGAATGCAGCGATGGGACAGATTGCGCAGAACAACAATCTGACCTTACGCCAATTTCGCGATGTTATCGAAGAAGATGGCTATGCGTTTACTGATTTTCGGGAAAATATCCGCGAAGAAATGATCATTACCCGGCTGCGCAAGGCGCAAGTTGAAGACAGTATTGTGATTTCTGATCGTGAAATTGATAATTTTCTCGCGACACAAACATTACAAGGTGATGCCGAAGCCTCTTATCGGTTACAGCATATCCTTGTCAGTTTGCCAGAAGCCGCTACACCTGAAGAGGTTCAAGCCGCTGAAGAGCAGTTAGCCGTTGTTCAGAAATTATTGGCTGATGGCGGTGATTTTGCTGAAGTTGCCGCGGGGTATTCTGATGGCCAGAATGCGCTTGAAGGTGGTGAGTTAGGTTGGCGTTCGCAAGGCGAATTACCGTCTTTATTTGCTGATGTGGTGCCAATGCTGGCTGACGGTGAAGTCAGTGATGTATTACGTAGCGGCAGCGGTTTTCATATCGTCCGGGTTGCTGAAAAGAAAACCGAAGAAACCCATCTGGTCAAACAAACAAAAGCCAGCCACATCCTGATCAAAACCAATGAAGTTGTCACCGATGAGGAAGCCGAAAAACGCTTGTTACAACTGCGTGAACGCCTGGTGAATGGCGAAGATTTTGCAGAATTGGCTCGTTCGCACTCCGATGATACCGGCTCAGCGATTGAAGGTGGCAGCCTTGGTTGGGCAAGTCCGGGTGTGATGGTGCCGGAATTTGAAGAAAAAATGAATGCTTTGGATGCGGGTGAAATTAGCGATGTTTTTCAAAGTCGTTATGGCTGGCATTTGCTCAAAGTGGAAGATCGCCGCGAGCAAAATATGGCAGAAGAATTTAACCGTAACAAAGCCCGAGAACAATTACGTCAACGTAAAGTTGAAGAAGAGCTTGAAAGCTGGCTGCGAGCGCTGCGGGATGAGGCTTATGTCGAGTACCGCGACTCTTGATTAAAACACAGCGCCTGGCCGTGACTGCCGGTGAACCGGCGGGGATCGGTCCGGATTTGGCGATCATGTTGTCGCAATCGGATTTTGATCATGAGTTGGTGGTGATAGCCGATCCCGTGTTGTTACAAGAACGCGCTGTGCTGTTGGGCATTGACGTTGAATTCCGGCAGGTTGATTTCAGCCGGTCCCCCATACCCAGCCAGTCCGGAAAGCTCTGCTATATGCCAGTGAAACGGGCAACTAAAACTATCCCCGGTCAGCTCAATCCGGCCAATGCCGATTATGTGTTGGAATCTCTGGCCATCGCAGCTGATGGCTGCCTGCAAGGGCAATTTGCAGCGGTTATTACCGCGCCGGTGCATAAAGGTGTTATTAACGATGCAGGTACCGCCTTTAGCGGTCATACCGAGTTTTTTGCTGAGCGTGCCGGTGTCGCCAAAGTGGTCATGATGCTGGCCACGCCGCAACTCAGAGTTGCTCTGGCGACAACGCATTTACCGCTTAATGCGGTGAGTGCAGCCATTAACCAGCCCGAGTTGTTGCAGATTATTGAGATTATCCAGCAAAGTATGCAACAGCAATTTGGCCTCAAACAACCAAAAATTGCCGTGTGTGGTTTAAATCCGCATGCTGGAGAAGGTGGCTATTTGGGTAGAGAAGAAATCGATGTCATTGCACCGGTTATTAAAACAACGGTGGAGCAGGGCATATCTGTCAGCGGCCCATGGCCAGCCGATACCATTTTTGTCAAAAGCCGTCTGACACAATATGACGTTGTATTAGCGATGTATCACGATCAAGGTCTGCCAGTTTTGAAACATTCAGGGTTTGGTGATGCGGTGAATATCACCCTGGGTTTGCCATTTATCCGGACCTCGGTGGATCATGGCACAGCGTTAGATTTGGCGGCGACCGGCAAAGCGCAAGTTGGCAGCCTGCTGGCGGCCGTTAACATGGCGCAGTCAATGATTCAGCAGCAACCATCATGAGTCGGCAAAACAATCCTTATCCGCAGGCGCGCAAGCGTTTTGGGCAAAATTTTCTGCATGATGATTCTGTCATTGATGCCATTGTGACGGCGATCAGTCCGCAAGCTGGCCAACATCTGGTTGAAATCGGTCCTGGCCGTGGCGCATTAACCGGACCTTTGCTGGCATCGGGTGCCAGACTGGACGTTATTGAGCTCGATCGTGATTTGGCACCGCTGCTGGCGGCACAGTTTCAATCGGCGAATAATCTGACGTTACACACTTCGGATGCATTGCAATTTGATTATTTACCTTTAGCGGATGATGGCAAAAAGTTGCGGGTCATCGGCAATCTGCCCTATAACATCACTACGCCTTTGTTATTTCACTTACTCGACCAGTCGGCTGTTATCGACGATATGTGTTTTATGCTGCAAAAAGAGGTCGTCGAGCGCATTTGCGCCGCGCCGGGCAGCAAACAATATGGTCGGCTGACAATTATGCTGCAATACCAATGTGCGGCAGAATCCTTATTTGATGTGCCACCTGAAGCATTTGATCCGGCGCCAAAAGTCAATTCAGCCATTATATATTTGCAACCGCGCCGTGAACCCTTAGGTGGGAAAGTGGATAGTGTGCAATTGAGTAAGCTGGTGACTCAAGCCTTCAGTCAGCGCCGAAAAACCATCGCTAACACCCTGAAAAAATTGGTAACTGTCGAACAATTGGCAAGTGTAGGCATCGTGCCGGAACAGCGTCCGGAAACTGTAACTATTGAACAATTTGTGCAATTGACTCGTGAAGTTTCGGCTGTCCAGTAAGAATCAAACGACGATTTGTCATGGTGAGCAAACTAAACGCCTGCAAAATTGGTGTTTGGACCTTGTTCACAAAAAACGTTTTAATTAAGCTGGTAGACGATTGACGCTGTCTTGACACGCTGATTTTGCTGTAGTTAGATACACACAACCAATAGGCGCGTGGTTTGGCGGCGATTGGGATACGACGAAATAATTATATAAATGATATGAGGAATTAAGCTGTGAATAAATCTGAATTAATCGATGCAGTTGCTGCTGCTGCGGATATCTCTAAAGCAAAAGCAGCGCAAGCTGTTGACGGTGTAACTTCTGCTGTTACAAAAGCACTGAGTCAAGGCGACCAGGTCACTCTGGTTGGTTTTGGTACATTTTCTGTTCGTGAGCGTGCTGCGCGTACTGGTCGCAACCCACGCACCGGTGAAGAAATTAAAATTGCAGCAGCTAAAATTCCTGCATTTAAGGCTGGCAAAGCCCTCAAGGATGCTGTAAACTAGTCGTTTTTCTTGGGGTGCTTAGCTCAGCTGGGAGAGCATCGCCCTTACAAGGCGAGGGTCGGGGGTTCGAACCCCTCAGCACCCACCAGGAATAACAGGAGCGGTAGTTCAGCTGGTTAGAATGCTGGCCTGTCACGCCGGAGGTCGCGGGTTCGAGTCCCGTCCGCTCCGCCAATACAAAAGAAAGGCGCATTCATTGCGCCTTTTTTTTTGCGTAAATTAACGCAAGTTCACTATTGAAGGTTCACTGCTATGTTGCATTACATTCGTCAGAAAGCACAGGGCTGGGTCGCCTGGCTGATTGTCGGTCTAATTAGTATTCCCTTTGCGCTGTGGGGCCTTGATTCCTATTTAACCGGCGAAAACGATGTCGTCATCGCCACCGTCAATGGCGATGAAATTAATCAAACGGATTTGCAGCAGTCATTAAAGCAATATCGCGATCAAATGCGTAATAATCTCGGTGACGATTTCGATCCGCAAGTGTTTCAAGGCAGTGCCATTCGATTGGCAATTGTCGATGATTTGATCGAACAACGACTGATCCTGAATGCATCAAAACAACTGGGCCAGCGTGTGCCGGATGGTCAAATTGCACAATTCATACGTAGCACCGAAGCCTTTCAGGCTGATGGGCAGTTTAATATGGAACAATATCAAATGGTTCTGGGCCGTGCAGGCTTTACGCCATCTCTATATGAAGCGCAATTACGTAATGATTTGCTGACACAGCAATTGACGCAATACATTGCGCGCAGTGCTTTAGTTTCAGATCATGAATTACAACGACTGCTGCGCCTTCAAAACCAGCAACGTGAAATTGGTTATGGTGTGTTATCAATCAACCGCTATTTAAAAGATGTGGCTGTTGATACCGACGCTGCTCGTGAGTATTACCAGGCTAACCAATCAGCCTATACCGCTCCTGAACAAGTTTCTGTAAGTTATTTGCGGTTATCAGCAGATAACTTGGCAGCCGCGATACAAGTGGATGATAGTGAGCTGAAAGCGTTTTATGCAGACAACCGTGAACAGTTTGTTGGCCCGGAGCAACGCCGCGCCAGCCATATTTTGATTGAAGGAAGTGATGCCGAAGCCAAAGCGAAAATTGACGATTTGGCACAGCAGCTGAAAGGCGGTGCTGCTTTCGCCGAATTGGCGAAAATCCATTCGCAAGATCCAGGCTCGAGTGAATCTGGTGGCGATCTGGGTTTCTTTCAGCGTGATGTGATGGATCCGGCTTTTGAAACAGCAGTCTTTAATCTTGAAGTGGGAGAGATCAGTGAACCCATACAAACTGAATTTGGTTATCACTTGATTAAGTTGACGGAGATTGATTCGCCGGTCGGTTCTGACTTTGCTGATGCCCGTGATGTGATTGAACAACAATATCGTCGCCAGAAAGCTCGCCAGCAATTTTTTGATATGGCTGATCAGCTGGCCAATCTGACTTATGAAAATCCAGAAAGTCTGGACATTGCTGCAGAAGCCCTATCGTTGCCGATTGAGAAAACGGGCTTATTTACCCGTGATGGTGGTAGCGACAGTATCAGTACCGACCCTAAAGTGGTTGAAGCGGCATTTAGCGATGATGTCCTGAATCAGGATTTAAACAGTCCGACCATAGACCTTTCGGAAACTGACTTGGTGGTGATTAGAAAAGATCAGTATATCCCTGCTAAAACGTTGTCATATGACTCGGTAGGGCCTGCCATTGAAGAGCAACTACGTTACGAAGCTGCCATTGATAAAGCCATTGAAGATGGTGAAGCCAAGATTGCTGAAATCAATAATGGTTCGGCGGTCGATAGCGTATTTGATAAATCCCAATGGCAAGCCGCAAAATTTTACAGTCGTGATAGCGATGAAATCAGCAATCAAGTGTTGCAACATGCTTTTGCGATGCCACGCAGTCAGCAACAAACCGTTAGCGGTTTTACCGCTGAAAATGGTAATTACATTGTGGTGGTGCTGAGTGCAGTAAAAGATGGTGCTGATGATGACGCGACTGATGAACAAAAACAGGCCTTAAGCGACAATCTGATACGCCTGAATGCCAATACTGAAATAGAGGCTTTTATTGCCAGTCTGCGAGAAGCAGCGGATATTGAGATTTTTGAAGACCGTATATCCAGAACGCCGGAATAAGCCTGACTTTTGGTGATTGAAAAAGGCGCGTTAAGCGCCTTTTTTATTCATCTGACGGTCAACAACGGCGGCACCCACGGTATCGCCCCAGACATTGACCACGGTGCGGAACCTGTCTAAAAACCAGTCAACCGACAGCAGCAAGGCAATCCCTTCAAGGGGTAAGCCAACAGCCGACAAGACAATAACCATGGTGACCAGCCCGGCTTCTGGTATACCCGCGGCGCCAATGGCTGCAAGCGTTGCAGTAATAAAGACAATACACTGCTGAGCAAACGATAAATCGATGCCATAGGCCTGGGCAATAAATAAAACAGCGGCTGCCTCATACAAGGCTGTGCCATTCATATTGACGGTGCTGCCCAATGGCAGCACAAATTTAACCGATTGATCGCCAATGCCTTGCTGACGGCTATTTTCCATGGTCAGTGGCAGGGTCGCAGTCGAACTGGCCGTACCAAATGCAGTAACAAGCGCCTGACTCAAGCCCTTTAAATACGATAGTCCCCGACCACTTAGCAGTTTGAGGATCAGACACAGCGCCAGAAAATGCACCAATAAGCCAGACAAAACCGTCAGCACATGTAAACCAACCGCTTTGATTTCAGCAAAAAATTCCGGTCCACCACCAGCCTGTCCCAAACGGGCGGCAATCAACGCAAATATGCCTATGGGCGCAAGGTACATGATCCAGACGACCAGCTTCATCATCGCTTCATTAATGCCATCAAATAATGCAAATACCGGCTGGCCCCGACTGCCTAATGTACTCAGTGCCAATGCAAAAATAATGGCAAAGACGATTAATGGCAGCAATTGCATATCCGCCGCCGAAGCAATCAAATTTGGAGACACCATCGACAGTACAATATCGGCAAGGCCGGTATCTTGTTTTTCGAGGATATGTGCCGGTACTTCGGGGTTACCCAGACTGATACCACTGCCTGGTGAAATCCAGTTGACCATTAGCAAACCAATCAATACCGCCAGGGCACTGGTAATTAAATAATAGCTGACCGTTAAACCGCCGAGACGGCCCATTTTGCGGACATCCCCCAGCGAGCCGATACCACTGATAACCGCGGCTAGAATCAACGGTACGATGGTCATTTTCAGCGCATTGAGAAAGAGCGTCCCCAGCCAACTGATCTGCTGACTGAAATCGGCAAAAAACCAGCCAGTCAAAACACCACCGACAGCGCCAATAATGATGCCAATC
The DNA here is from genome assembly GCA_965659475.1 of Methylophaga sp. Classification (GTDB taxonomy): domain Bacteria; phylum Pseudomonadota; class Gammaproteobacteria; order Nitrosococcales; family Methylophagaceae; genus Methylophaga. The sequence continues at coordinate 15,110 of CBFHWI010000009.1, read as the reverse complement.
AATAAACGGGTCGCGAGTTTGGGTGACATGAAAAGTCCTTAATATACGGGTAAAACCCTGAATACAAAACAGGGCACCGAAATGCCCTGTTGTAATCTTAAACTGCCATTGTTACTTATTTGTCGCCAATACCGACGATATTGTAGCCACCATCAACATAAGTGATTTCACCGGTCACGCCCGATGCTAAATCTGAACATAAAAACGCACCGACATTACCGACTTCTTCGATGGTGACATTACGACGTAACGGCGAATTACGTTCACCATAAGCCAGCATTTTGCCAAAATCACCGATACCGGCAGCGGCCAGCGTTTTAATCGGACCGGCAGAGACGGCATTAACGCGAATACCATCTGGCCCCATTGAGTAAGCCATATAACGAACGGTGGCTTCCAATGCGGCTTTAGCAACGCCCATTACATTGTAGTTATCAATGGCCCGTTCTGCGCCCAGGTAACTTAAGGTCAATAAAGAGCCGTTACGGCCAGCCAGCATCGCTTTACCGGCTTTGGCCAGTGCGGCGAAGCTATAGGCGCTGATGTCGTTAGCGGCAGAAAATCCCTCGCGGGTGACGCTATCTACAAAGCTGCCCTGTAATTGTTCACGCGGTGCGAATGCTACTGAATGCACGATACTGTCAAGACCATCCCAATGCTTTGCTAAACCATCAAAAACGGCACTGATTTGTTCATCAGAACTGACATCGCAGGGGAATAACAACTCTGGGTTAGCGCCACATTCAGCAGCGATTTTTTCAACACGGGATTTGAGCTTGTCATTTTGATAAGTAAACGCCAGTTCAGCGCCTTCACGGGCCATGGCGTGGGCGATACCGGCGGCGATAGAACGATTGCTGGCGACGCCGACAATCAATATGCGTTTGCCCTGTAAAAATCCCATGGGTGTCTCCTTGTTTTATAAAGGCGATTAACTTACCCGATTTTGCCTGTAACGGGAAGAGGCAACGTCGGCGTAATCTGGCTATAATTCAAGTGTTGATAGCCCATTGATGGAGAAGCATGCGCAACACGGTCCTGATCCTGATAACTTGCCTGATGTGGCTCAGTGGCTGTGATCAACAAGCGATAAATTCACCATATCCTGCTGCTGATGACGATGAGGCGGTTTTATATACCTCGTTTAATCTGCGTCCGAAACATCTGGACCCAGCACGCTCTTACAGCTCAAATGAAACCCAGATTACCGGTCAGGTGTATGAGCCACCATTGCAATATCATTACCTGAAGCGTCCGTACCAACTCGAACCATTGACCGCTGAAAAAATGCCTGAACGGGTGTTTCTGGATAGTGCGGGTAAGCCGCTACCGGAAGATGCCGATGCCCGCGAGATTGCCTTCAGTCAGTACACCATCACCATCCGGCCCGGCATTGCTTTTCAACCACATCCGGCGTTTGCCCGTGATGACAATGGTAATCTGCTTTATCACCAGTTAACGGAATATCAAATTGACGAAATCGACACGCTGGCCGATTTTGCTGAGCACAGCAGCCGTGAATTACAGGCGCAGGATTATGTGTATCAGATCAAACGGCTGGCGCATCCTGCGGTGCATTCACCGATTTTGGGTTTGATGAGTGAATATATTGTCGGGCTTGGTGAATTTTCAGAAACAGTGAGTAAGCAATCTGCCGACGGTGAAGCAATTGACTTGCGTGACTTTGCCCTCAGCGGAGTCAAAACGCTGGATAAATACCGTTACCAAATTACCGTTTATGGTCAATATCCGCAGCTGAAGTATTGGCTGGCGATGCCATTTTTTGCGCCGATCGCCTGGGAGGTTGAAAACTTTTATCAACAGCTGGGCCTACAACAAAAAAATATTACCCTTGACTGGTATCCGGTCGGCACAGGACCTTATTATTTACTGGAAAATGATCCTAACCGGCGTATGACATTGCTACGTAATCCATTATTTCATGGTGAGCGTTATCCGAGCGAGGGCGAAGACGGTGATGAGGCAGCGGGACTGCTAACCGATGCTGGCAAAACGATGCCATTTATTGATCGCATTGTGTTTACACTGGAAAAAGAAAGTACCGCCTATTGGAATAAGTTTCTGCAGGGTTATTACGACCTCAGCGCCTTAACCTCAGATAGTTTTGATCAGGCTATCAATATCTCTGCATCGGGTGATTTCGGTCTCAGTGACAGCATGAAAGCGTTGGGTATAGCGCTGCAATCGGCGGTTGGCACTACCACTTATTACATGGGCTTTAATATGCTGGACCCAGTGGTTGGCGGTTATACCGAGCGGGCACGTAAATTACGTCATGCCATTGCCATAGCCGTTGATCAGGAAGAAAACATCAGCATTTTTGCCAATGGTCAGGGGATACCGGCGCAGGGGCCGATTCCACCGGGCATTTTTGGCTACAAGGATGATGAAAGTGGTATCGATAACACTGTCTATGATTGGCAGGGGGATGCGCCGCGCACCAAACCGATTAGCGAGGCAAAACAATTACTGGCTGATGTCGGTTATCCCAATGGCCGGGATGCTAAAACCGGCGAACCTCTGGTGCTATATTTTGATGTCACCAATAGGGGACCGGACAGCAAAGCCCAATTTGACTGGGTACGTAAACAGTTTCAAAAATTAAACATTCAACTGGTGGTGCGCAGCACTGATTACAATCGGTTTCAGGAAAAAATGCGTAGCGGCACGGCGCAGATCTTCCAATGGGGTTGGAATGCCGATTATCCGGATCCGGAGAACTTTCTGTTTCTGCTCTATGGGCCCAACGGCAAAAGTCTGTTTAGTGGCGAAAATGCCGCCAATTACCAAAATCCCCATTTTGATGCGCTGTTTGAAGAAATGCGTGTGTTGCCGGATAGCGATAAGCGCCAGCAGGTTATTGACCAAATGGTCGAAATTGCCCGTGATGACGCGCCGTGGATCTGGGGCTTCCACCCCAAACGATTTACGCTGTTTCATGCCTGGAATAAAAATATCAAAACCCATCTGATGGCCAATAACACTATGAAATATCAGCGCATTGATGTGTCGTTACGTAATAAATTGCAGGCGCAGTGGAATTCACCAGTTTGGTGGCCATTGTGGTCGATTGGGCTGATTTTGTTATTGGCACTGCTTCCAGCATGGCGATTATATTATCGGCGCAAATATCAGTAGCTTTAAAGCGGCTGGTACAGCTGTTGGTTTTGGGCATGATTGGTTAGAATGGCGGACTTTGTCGGGCTTGACTTAAGGAGTGAGAAACTGTCGAATTAGCGACGCTATTGGGTTTTTTAATTGCCTGGTCATTGATTGTTGCAACCATTGCTTTTGGCGCCGCTGCCAGTACCTTTCTCAATATACCGTCGTTTCTTATCGTGTTTGGCGGCACCTTTGCGGTGGTGATGCTGCGCCGACGATGGGGTTGATTGGTACCCTTATAGGTTTGGTAAAAATGTTGTCGAATATGTCTGTTCCCAGACAAGTACTGAAAGTTAACATGGATACTTAAGCGGCCTTTCAGAAAGTGGCCTGTCAGACCGCAGAAGAGGCGGAAGAATTTAAGAAAGCGCTGAAAATAGAAATTAAAGAAGGCCTGGTTGAGGTTGAAATCAGCAAAACCGAATTGTTATCTGGATCGGCGAAAAGGGTTCATTTCCGTCGGGTGACGCGAGATTGAATCAGGCTTTTGTGCCGATTCTAAAAACTCTCCACGATGTACTGATTGGAACAGATGGCTTGATTGCCGTTGCCGGTCACACTGATAATATACCGATCAAAACGGCACGTTATCGTTCCAATTGGGAATTATCGACATCACGGGCAGCGTCGGTTGTTCATGAATTACTGAGCTATAACGTAATGCCGGCTGAGCGTTTTTATGTTTGACGGTTATGCCGATACCCAGCCGTTATTGTCCAATGACAATATTACTAATCGCGCCCAGAATCGTCGAGTCGAAATTGTTGTGTTGAAATCGGCAGGCGAAATTGCAACGACTAGATCCATTGATGCGCTTCGTCGACAATACGAAGAAATTGACGGCGAAGTTAAGCCGGCAGGGCAATAACCGTCCGTTAGAACTTGAGGAAAAAATGCAAAAAATATCTATAGAAACCGGTATTGTTATCCCATTGGATCGACCCAATGTCGATACTGATGCCATTATTCCTAAACAGTTTTTAAAATCGATAAAACGCAGCGGTTTTGGCCCCAATTTGTTTGATGAATGGCGTTATTTAGATCATGGTGAGCCGGGTCAGGATTGTCATAATCGACCCAAAAACCCTGAATTTGTCCTGAATCAGCCGCGTTATCAGGGGGGTACCATTTTGCTGGCGCGGGAAAATTTTGGCTGCGGCTCTAGTCGTGAACATGCGGTGTGGGCCTTGGCCGATTTCGGGATTAAAGTGATTATTGCCACGAGCTTTGCCGATATTTTCTTCAGCAACAGCAGCAAAAACGGTATTTTGGCGATTCCGCTGGATGAGGCCATAATTGATAAATTATTTGCCATTGTTGAAGCGAATTCGGGCTATCAGCTAACCGTTGATTTGCATGCCCAGGAAATCCGTCTGCCAGATGATGAAACAATCCCCTTTGTCATTGATAGTTTCAAAAAGCATTGTCTACTGGAAGGCCTCGATGATATTGGCTTGACCTTGCAGCATACTGATGCAATTAAAGCCTATGAAGCGCACCGGCAAACGGAAGCACCGTGGCTGTTTAACTGATTTGAATTTAATATAAAGATAATAAAATGACCCAAAAAATTGCTGTTCTGGCCGGTGACGGTATTGGCCCGGAAATTGTCGCCGAAGCCGTTAAGGTGTTAAATGCATTACAACAATATGGCTTGGATATCAGTCTTGAAGATGGTTTGATTGGCGGCGCGGCTTACGATGAAACCAGCTCACCATTGCCAGCCGAAACCCTGACGCTGGCCAAACAAAGCGACGCTATTTTATTGGGTGCCGTAGGTGGTTATAAATGGGAGTCGCTGGATATCAGTGTGCGTCCCGAGAAAGGACTGCTGGGCATTCGTTCAGAATTGGGGCTGTTTGCCAACTTACGTCCTGCATTGTTATATCCACAGTTAGCGGATGCGTCGACATTAAAAGCTGAAGTCGTTGCTGGTCTGGATCTGATGATTGTCCGCGAATTGACTGGTGGCATTTATTTTGGTCAGCCACGCGGTATTCGTACTTTGGAAAATGGTGAATTGGAAGGCTATAACACGCTGGTTTATCGGGAAAGTGAAATTGAACGTATTGGTCGTGTTGCTTTTGAAATTGCCCGTCAGCGTGACAAACGGGTGTGTTCGGTGGATAAAGCCAATGTACTGGAATCAACTGAATTATGGCGCAACACCCTGATCCGGATTGGTAAAGATTATCCGGATGTAGCGCTCAGCCATATGTATGTTGATAATGCGGCGATGCAGCTGGTGCGGGCACCAAAACAGTTTGATGTCATGGTGACCACTAATATGTTTGGCGATATTTTGTCAGATTGTGCGTCGATGCTGACTGGTTCCATTGGCATGCTGCCATCGGCATCCCTGGACGCCAATCGCAAAGGTATGTACGAGCCGATTCATGGCAGTGCACCAGATATTGCTGGCCAAAATATTGCCAATCCGCTGGCAACCATTTTGTCAGCTGCTATGATGCTCAGATATACCTTGAATCAGCCAGCGATGGCTGACAGGGTTGAGCAGGCGGTCAGCAAAGTATTAGATCAAGGGCTGAGAACTGCCGATATTTTCTCAGCGGGGATGCGTAAAGTTTCTACCACTGAAATGGGCGATGCCGTCGTGGCAGCGCTATGATTAACAAAGGTGAATTGTGACTAAACAAGTAGATGTAGCAGTTGTCGGCGCCACTGGCGCAGTCGGTGAAGCCATGCTGGAAATTTTGCATCAGCGTAATTTCCCGGTGGGCAAAATCTATGCACTGGCCAGCGAGCGCAGTGCCGGTAGCACTGTGCAGTTTGGCAACAAATCACTGATTGTCGAAGATCTGGCTGAATTTGATTTTTCCAAAGTCCAAGTAGGGTTGTTCTCACCAGGCGCCAGCGTTTCGGAAATCTACGCGCCGAAAGCGGCGGCAGCTGGCTGTGTGGTCATTGATAATACGTCACAGTTCCGTTATAACGACGATGTGCCGCTGGTCGTGCCAGAAGTTAATCCTGAAGCGATTGCTGGCTATAAACAACGCGGCATTATTGCCAACCCTAACTGTTCAACCATTCAAATGTTGGTAGCTATCAAGCCGATTTATGATGCGGTGGGTATTACCCGTATCAATGTTTGTACCTACCAGGCCGTTTCTGGCAGTGGCAAACCGGCTATGGATGAGCTGGCCAAACAAACTGCGGCGCTGCTGAATGGTCGTCCGGTAGAAGCTGACGTTTATCCAAAACAAATCGCTTTTAACGTGTTGCCGCAAATTGACGTTTTCATGGATAACGGCTACACCAAAGAAGAAATGAAAATGGTTTGGGAAACCCAGAAAATTATGGGTGACGCCCGTATTCAGGTGAATCCAACTGCTGTTAGGGTACCGGTATTTTTCGGTCATTCGGAAGCCGTGCATCTGGAAACCCGTGACAAAATTACCGCAGGACAAGCAATGGCACTTTATGAAAAAGCGCCAGGCATTGTAGTGTTAGATGATCGTAATGATGGCGGTTATCCAACCGCAGTCACAGAAGCATCGGGGCAGGATCCGGTTTATATTGGCCGGATTCGTGAAGATATTTCGCATCCCAATGGTTTGAATTTGTGGGTGGTTGCCGATAATCTGCGTAAAGGTGCTGCATTAAATAGTGTTCAGATCGCTGAAGTTCTGGTAGAAAAATATTTATAGCCGATTGGCTGTGCATGGAAGGACAGAGTAAATGACACAAAAACGCATTGTCAGCTTGTCAGTGGTGGCTGCCCTAGGGCTGCTCAGTCCGTTAAGTGCTTATGCTTTTGGCCTTGGCCAGATCAGTGTTAACTCGGCACTTAATCAGCCATTTGAAGCCGAAATTCCCGTGACCTCGCTTCGCGCGACTGAGCGCGGTAATTTAGATGTCAGACTGGCATCGCTCAATGACTTTGACCGGGCTGGGTTGGATCGCAGTCTGCTACTGACACAACTGCGTTTTGAAGTTATTGAGCAGGGTGCATCAGCGCGGGTCAAAATCACTTCGCAAGTGCCAATCAAAGAACCGTTTCTGGACTTTTTGATAACAGCATCGGCCGGTGATGGTCGTATGTTGCGTGAATATACTGTTTTATTGGACCCGCCCTCAGACGTTTTCAAACGTTCCCAGCAAGCTTCAACAACATCACAGCCATTAAGCCGGCCCGGTATGACTGCCGATCGTTATCAGGTACGTAAGGGCGATACGCTCTGGGAAATCGCCCAACAAAGCCGGCCAGCCGGCAACATTACCACGCAGCAAATGATGATAGCGCTGCTGGCGGCTAACCCCGATGCGTTCCAACGCAATAATATCAATGGCCTGCGATCTGATGTCACATTGCAAATTCCAGACGCGGCCAGCATCCGGCAATTATCATCTGCCGAGGCCAATGCTGCGGTCGATGAACAATTTGCACAATGGCAAAATCGTAATCAGTCGGTCAGCAATGTTGTTGTAACTGACCCGGAAACCGCTGAGGTGCCGGCTGAGTCATCAGCAAATGTAATCAATGAAGATAATGATGCTGTTGATGCTTCACCGGAACAACAGCCGGCAGAAGAATCTTCCCGTTTGCAATTAGTCGCGGCCGCTGATGATGGTGATGCTGAAGCAGATCCGGCGCAGCTGGGCGATCCGGATGTGCAGGAATTAAATAAGCAATTGACCCTGGCTCAGGAAACGATCGAAGCTCAGAATCAGGAAAATATTGATTTTAAAGCCCGTATGGATGCCATGGAAGCGCAGCTGGAAACCATGCGTCGTTTGCTGTCTCTGAAAGATGAGGATATGGCCCGCCTGCAATCGATGCTGGAAGATGATTCCGAAACGGCAACGGAATCCCAACCATTAGCGGCTATAAACACTGATAATGAAACGCCGCAAGCGGATGACAGCAATGATACTGCTGCCGTGGGTAATGACGACCTCACTGATACAGCCATTGAGGAATCAGCTGATAAGCCCGCAGCCGCTAATTATCTTGATGTGGCAAAATCTTTTGTTAATAAGTATCTAATGGAAATACTGCTCGGCTTTTTACTGTTTTTACTATTGGTTTGGTTGATTGTTCGCCATCGTCGTCAGGAACAAACCTGGGAAGAAGCAGTAGGTACTGACAGTTATGAGGATAATAATAAACAGGCCGATCTTGATGATGCTGACAGCAACAACATGGTCGCGCCTGAAGTCTCTGAGTTTGTTGCTAATCCTGAACAGCCGGAAAAAACAGTTGATGAGCTGGTTGAACAAGCAGATATGTTTGTTGGTTATGCCGACTATGTGCAAGCGCGCACTGCGCTGGAGCAGGCTCATCAATTAGAACCAGAAAATAAAGCCATTGCCGTGAAGTTACTTTTTGTTTTATTCAAACAAAATAAAGCGACTGAATTTAATAGTGTGTTGGCAGAAAGCGATATTAATGAAGCGGACAGTCAGTGGTCTGATGTCAGTGGCTGGGGGCTGGCGTTAATGCCCAATGTTGCCCGTTTTAAAGCACAGCTGACAGAGACTGAGTCGCCCAACAATGACATTACAGCGGCCACTGAGCATACTCAGTCAAAATCAGATTTAGAGCCAGTGTCAGAGACTGACTTAACCGACTTTGCTATCAGTGACTTACAAGCTGATGCTAATTCAGCAATCGACTTTGATGTCACGCAATATCAAACGGATGACAATTCAACTGACGAACCAACTGTAGCGCCATCAGTTGATGAAACTGACGGTTTATCAGCAGCGGATTTTGATGATGGTCGCAGCAATCAATTGGACGAAACAGTCTCTGCAGATGATTTAGCGCCTATTCATTTGGATCTTGATGATAACGGCAGCGATTTTGCAGATTGGCAATCAGAAGACAATGAATCAGCACAAACTGTTTCACTGGACGACGATGACAATGCAGAACGTGACGTGGACAGTGAAGCTGAAAGAATCGCCATGCAAGCGCTCGATGTTGATGATCTTCAAGACGATCTCGACTTTGACCTTAGTGGCTTCGATGAAGTTGATGAAGCAGAAACCAAGCTTGATCTAGCCGCTGCCTATGTCGATATGGGCGATCCGGATGGTGCGCGTGGTATTTTGCAGGAAGTGCTCGGTGAAGGCACAGAAGAACAAAAACAGCGGGCACAGATACTGCTCGACTCGCTAACCTGAAGGCAAAGGTATGCGAATTGCGTTGGGCGTCGAATACGACGGTAGTCTGTTTAATGGCTGGCAGTCGCAACCGCAACAACGCACCATTCAAGGTGCGCTGGAAAAAGCCATTTCACGAGTCGCTGACCAGCCAATAACGGTGAACGCCGCCGGCCGTACTGATGCCGGTGTCCATGCGCTCAATCAGGTGGTGCATTTTGATACCAATGCACAACGCACTGCACGCAGTTGGATGCTGGGTATAAATTCTAATTTGCCCAATGATATTTCGGTCAATTGGGCGCAGCCAGTGACAGATGATTTTCATGCCCGATTTTCCGCTGAGCAGCGCCAATACCGCTATCTGCTATTGAATCGCCTGAGTCGGAGTGCTATTCAACAACAGCGGATGTGGTGGTTTTATAAATCGCTGGATATCGATAAAATGCAACAGGCAGCCGATTTGTTGATCGGCCATCATGATTTTTCTGCGTTACGTGCCCGTGAATGTCAGGCTAAAAGCCCCATTAAAACGCTAGATGCCATTCACATCAGTCGTCGTGATGATTGCATTGCCGTCGATGTTGTCGCCCGTTCATTTTTACATCACATGGTCCGCAATATTATGGGTGTGTTGACGGCGGTGGGTGAGGGTAAACAGCCTGTTGACTGGGTAACTGAAGTACTGGCCAGTAAAAATCGCGATAAGGCCGGTGTGACCGCCCCACCACAAGGCTTGTATCTTGTCGATGTCCGTTACCCAGCAGAATATTCGTTGCCAGCAGTGTCGGCTTTTCCAGTGCTCTGGTAAAGTAATCAGTTGATAGTCAAAGCTAAGCGGCCCAGCATGAGAACCCGTGTCAAAATTTGTGGTGTTACCCGTCGCCAAGATGCTGAATTTGCAATAGAAATGGGCGCTGATGCGTTAGGGTTTGTGTTTTATGCGCCAAGCCCGCGAGCCGTATCCATCGCGCAAGCGGTAGAAATTTGTCGCGGATTGCCACCTTTTGTCAGCTTAGTCGGTTTGTTTGTTAATGCTGAACCGGCAGAAGTTAATGCGACTCTCAAACGGGTGCCGCTGGATTTATTGCAGTTTCATGGTGATGAATCATCACAGTTCTGTGAGCAATTTGACAAGCCGTTTATAAAAGCTGTGCGTATGAAACAGCCAGAAGATTTACAAAAGGCGGTGAAAAACTATCAGCAAGCCAACGCATTATTACTGGATAGTTTTCAAGCCGGAGTACCCGGTGGAACTGGTCAAACGTTTGACTGGTCAATGATTAGACAAATTGATAAACCGCTGATTTTAGCCGGTGGTTTATCAGCAGAAAATGTTGCAACAGCAATTAGACAAATACGACCTTATGGCGTCGACGTCAGTGGTGGCGTGGAATCTGCTAAAGGAATAAAAAGTAATGAAAAAATACGTGCATTCATGCAAGAGGTAGCCAATGCCTGAGAATTTGAGCAAAGATTATTATCAACATTACCCTGATGCCAGAGGCCATTTTGGTCCGTATGGCGGCAGATTTGTTGGTGAAACCCTGATGGGCCCGATTACCGAACTGCAAGAGGCTTATCAGCAATACCGTGAGGATCCGGATTTTCTGACAGAAATGGACAGAGATTTGGCTGATTTTGTCGGCCGGCCATCACCGTTATATCTGGCTGAAAACTGGACGCAGAAACTGGGCGGTGCGCAGATATATCTGAAGCGTGAAGATCTCAATCACACGGGTGCACACAAAGTAAACAACACCATTGGTCAGGCATTACTGGCCAAACGTATGGGCAAAACCCGCATTATTGCTGAAACTGGCGCAGGTCAGCACGGTGTAGCCAGTGCCACGGTTGCCGCACGTCTGGGATTGGAATGTGTGGTTTATATGGGCGCAGAAGATGTTGAGCGGCAGGCGCAAAATGTTTACCGGATGAAATTGCTTGGCGCGCGCGTGGTGCCGGTGACCTCAGGTTCAAAAACGCTGAAAGATGCGTTGAATGAAGCATTGCGTGACTGGGTCACCAATGTTGACGACACCTTTTATATTATCGGTACCGTTGCCGGACCGCATCCTTACCCTGCCATGGTGCGTGACTTTCAATCGGTAATCGGCCGTGAAGCACGTGCACAAATGCTGGAACGCACCGGTAAATTACCAGATGCCTTGCTGGCTTGCATTGGTGGTGGCTCCAACGCGATTGGTTTATTCCATCCGTTTATTGAAGATAAATCTGTAGCAATGTATGGCGTTGAAGGTGCCGGTCTTGGCATTGAGACCGGTAAACATTCAGCGCCTTTAGCTGCCGGTACACCGGGTATTTTGCATGGCAACCGTACTTACTTAATGCAGGATGCCGCTGGCGAAATTATTGAGACCCATTCTATTTCGGCTGGGCTTGATTATCCGGGCGTAGGTCCAGAACATGCGTGGCTGAAAGATATTGGCCGCGCTAACTATGTTTCGGTGACCGATGATGAGGCGCTGGCAGCATTTCATGATTTAACCCGCACTGAGGGTATTATCCCGGCCCTGGAAACCAGTCATGCATTGTCTTATGCCAGTAAACTGGCGCCAACAATGCGTAAAGATCAGAGTATCCTGATCAATGTGTCGGGTCGTGGTGACAAAGATATGCACACGGTTGCGGCAATGGCCGGTTTGAGTTTTTGAGGTTTTAAATGAGTCGAATTAGTCAGTGTTTTCAGGATTTGCAAGCAGATGGTCAAACGGCATTGATCCCCTATGTCACCGCCGGTGATCCTGAACCTTGGGTAACGGTGCCGTTGATGCATGCCTTAGTGGATGCCGGTGCTGATATTATCGAACTGGGCGTGCCTTTTTCCGATCCCAGCTCAGATGGCCCGGTGATACAAAAAGCTTGTGAACGAGCATTACAGAATGATGTAACGCTTAACCATGTGTTGGATATGGTCAAACAATTCCGCGATAAGAATAAAATCACGCCCGTGGTATTAATGGGCTACTCCAACCCGCTGGAAGCTATCGGTTATCAAGCCTTTGCTGAAAAAGCGCAAAAAGTTGGTGTCGATGGGATATTAACTGTTGATATGCCGCCGGAAGAATCTGAAGAATTCCGTGCGATTATGGATGCCCATGATATTGATACCATTTTCCTGGTGGCACCCACCACGTCGCCTGAGCGCATGAAAATGATTGCCAGTTTTGCCAGAGGCTTTATTTATTACGTGTCGATTAAAGGCGTTACCGGTGCGGCGGCCATTGATGTTAATGAAGTTGCTACAAAACTAAGCCAGTTACGGGAATTTACCGATTTACCGTTAGGTGTTGGTTTTGGTATTCGCGATGGCAAATCTGCCGCTGCGGTATCTGAAGTTGCTGATGCAGTGGTGGTCGGGAGTACCTTAGTGCGGTGCATTGAAGAACATGCCAATCGGCCACAGGAATTACCAGCGGCTGTGGCGAGTTTGCTAGCAGAAATGCGTCATGCAATTAATGCCCGTGATATGGCAAGCGCCTGAGTTTTGAGGAAGTAATAATGAGTTGGTTTGAACGCTTAATCCCATCAAAAATCCGCACTACGGGCCGAAGCCGTTCGGTGCCAGAAGGCGTTTGGTGCAAATGTCCTGCCTGTGAAAATGTCCTGTACCGGGCCGAATTGGAACGCAATTTGATGGTTTGTCCCAAATGCGATCACCACCAGCGAATTGACGCCCGCACCCGTTTGCAAAGCTTTCTTGATGAAAACAACCGTCAGGAAATCGCGACTGAGGTCAAACCAGTCGATACGCTGCGTTTCAAGGACAGTAAGCGTTATAAAGATCGCATTGTTCAGGCACAAAAAAGCACCGGCGAAAACGATGCTTTATTGGCGATGCAAGGGAATTTAAAAGGCCTGCCATTAGTGGTCGTTGCCTTTGATTTTAATTTTATGGGTGGCTCGATGGGGTCGGTAGTCGGTGAAAAATTCGTCCGGGCCGCCAAAGTTGCTATTGCCAAAAATATTCCGCTGGTGTGTTTTTCAGCGAGTGGTGGTGCCAGGATGCAGGAAGGGCTGTTTTCGTTGATGCAAATGGCCAAAACCAGTGCGGTGCTGACACAATTAGCCGATGCTAAAGTACCGTTTGTCTCGGTGATGACCGATCCGACGATGGGCGGTGTTTCAGCCAGTTTGGCAATGCTTGGAGATATTAACGTCGGGGAACCTAAAGCCTTAATTGGTTTTGCGGGCCCTCGCGTTATTGAGCAAACAGTGCGGGAAAAATTACCGGAGGGTTTCCAGCGCAGTGAGTTTTTATTGGATCACGGTGCCATTGATTTGATCATTGATCGCCGGCAAATGCGGGATCGCTTGCACAACCTGCTGAGCATGATGCAGCAGCGCGCTGTGGCCTGAACTTAGTTGATTTATGCGATTTAATAGCTTGCCACAATGGTTGGCCTGGCAAGAAAAACTGCACTTTACTGAAATCGACCCTGGCCTGATCCGCATCGGAGCTGTTTGGCAGCGTTTATCTGCTAATAAACCATTGCCGTTTAAAGTGGTGACCGTCGCCGGTACCAATGGAAAAGGCTCTTCGGTGGCTTTGTTAACAGCCATCCTGCGCGCTGCTGGCTACAAAATTGGCAGCTACACCTCACCGCATTTACTGCGATATAACGAGCGCATAGCCGTCAATGGCGTGCCGGCAAGCGATATGCAAATCTGTCATGCTTTTGCCCAGATTGATGCTGCACGAAAAGATATATCACTGACTTATTTCGAATTTGCCACGCTGGCGGCTGCCATTATTTTTAGCGAACAACATATTGATATCGCTATTTTGGAAGTCGGCATGGGCGGTCGCCTGGATGCGGTCAATTTATTCGATGCTGATTTGGCGATGATTACGCCGATTGGTCTGGATCATATGCAGTGGCTTGGTGATAACCGCGAAAAGATTGGTGTTGAAAAGGCGGGTATTTTGCGCAGCGGACGGCCATTGGTATGCACTGAATCACAACCACCGCAAAGTGTATTAACTGCCGCTCAAAATCTGAATGTGCCGGCATTGATTGCTGAACGTGACTTTCAATTTCAGGTCGTTGACGATCATTGGCAATGGCAATCTGCCCAGCAGAAATATACAGCTTTGCCAATGCCGACGTTACACGGCAGCTATCAATTGCAGAATTGTGCTGCGGTGCTGATGGCTGCGCAACTGCTAGCGAAGCAAGGCATGTTGAATATTGATGAATCAGCTATTCGTGACGGTTTACAAAACGTCCAGCTCAACGGCCGTTTTCAGATTTTGGCAGGGCCAGTGCAACGTATCTTTGATGTCACACATAATCATCAGGGCGCTGAGAATTTAGCCAAGGTTTTGAATGAAACCCCATGCCAGGGACAAACGCTGGCGGTAGTCGCCATGCTCCGGGATAAAGACAGTGCAGCGGTTTTTACAGCGCTGGCCGGTTCAGTTGGTCATTGGTATTTGGGCGGCCTCAATGGTGATCGCGGTCAAAGCGCAGAAATGCTGGCTAGCAGTTTACAAAACGCCGTGCCGGGTGCGAGGTTCACGACGCAGGAAACAGTGGAGCAGGCTTATCATCAGGCAATGCAAAATGCGCAGTCTGGTGATCGTTTGCTGATTTTCGGTTCATTTCACACAGTCGAAGCCGTGATGCGACAAATTCCGGAGTTGGTACCTGCCGATTTAGCGGCTTCAGCCTAGGGCTTGTTTATCTTTCATCTCCGCCACTGCTGGCGGCTATTTTTGTGTCCGGCAAGGCGGAAATCGCGCTGTGTAGTTATTCTACATAAGCGATTGACAA
>CBFHWI010000008.1:62054-66716 GCA_965659475.1 Methylophaga sp. | reverse complement strand
GACAGCATTTCATTGCCCGGCGTTTATCGAATTGGCCTTGACGGTTTTATTGGGTTGATTCCCGGTATCGGCGACTTTATCGGTGGCTTGCTGTCCAGTGTGTTGATTTATAAAGCCAATCAGATTGGCGTGCCGCGAATGGTTTTAATGCGCATGGTCATCAATATGCTGATTGATAGCACTGTTGGCGCCATTCCATTGCTTGGTGATATTTTTGATTTTGTCTGGAAAGCCAACAAACAAATTGCCAACTTGTTGGCCGGGTATCGGCAGCAACCTGAAGAAACCTATCGTAACTCCGTGCTTGAAAGCCACCTGTTTATTGCCATGCTGATTATTATGGTGCTGTTTATTAGCTTGGTGGTTTGGCTGACGAGTTTGCTGTGGGCAGCACTCATCAGCGCCCAAAAAAATGGGCCGCAATAGCGGCCCACTTTCATCACATTTAACGTTAACGACTGTTACCAACGCATCATCCGGCGGACGATACCGTCGTTGCGGAAAGAATGATAAATCGCACCACTGATGTGCGCAGCAATAAATGCCAGTAATGCCCAAGCGAAGTATGTATGTAACTCGCCCCAGAACTCATTCATTTCCTCATCGGGTGCCGCAATACGCGGGAAATCAATCAGCCACCACCAGGTGGTATCCCATCGTGTATGCGCAGACGACATATAACCGGTTACGCACACGCCCAGAATCAGCAGGTAAATTGCCACATGTGCCAACAATGCCATGTTGTAAGCAAACGGCTTCATGTCATAAGCAGTTGGCTTGGCAGGACGGTATTTGAGTCGCATGTACAGTAAAACTGCCAGCAAAATCACAAGCGTAATACCGATATTTTTATGCAGCTGGAAAGGAAATGCCCGGAACTGCAATTCTTTTGATGGCAGCGGTAATCCCATCATCCACCAGCTGGAAATAAACAGGAAAAAAATCGACACGGCAATCAACCAGTGAACGATAACGGATGTTCTGTTGAAACCTTCTCTTTGCATAACTGCTTCCAATATTTATCAGATGAAAATGAACGTCTATCAGGCTTTGGCGGCTTCAAATTGCCGACCGGCAATTGCACCTACCAGCAACATGGCATGCAAAATCAGCCATAGTAAGACGCTCCACAGATAGAAGTCCCGGATCAGCGGCCCAGCGCCTACTACAACCGAAAATTGCAGCAAATCAATGAGTGCCAGCCCCGCAAATACCGCAATTGATGCGTTCGCAGACCACGCGGTGTAATTCACCAGCGCGCCACCGATGATCACCGATACAAACGCCAGAACCGTGCCGATCAAAGCGAGCGTTTTCATTGAGTCAGAGAAACCTTCCGGTGCAGATTCAACAAAACCTGCCACATAATCGACCAGGAATTCACATTGGGCGAGCGTAATACCCTCTTCTTCTAATTCTTCTTCCGGACAGTCAGCTGCCGGCATCACACCGGATTCTGGCATGTGGGTGGAAATCACCGAATGTTTCATCCACTCAGTACCATGCATTGCCGTCAAAAAGACCCCAAGCACAATGGCCACAACGCCCAGAATACTGGCCCAATGCGGCAGATGTGATTTATTTTGACCATCAACCATAAAACACCTGTCATAAGTTGTTATTGTTAAAAGTACTTCAGCTGAAGTACGCGTGCTGTTGCAATTTGCAGCATGCAGCTTAACCCATGCCGAACAGTAAAGTGAACTTTGCCAGGTTTTGCCCAACGCCTTTGTAATCCACCGAACTGGCCGTAAAAGCTTATTTTCAAAGGACAAAGCCCATCAGCATTGGTTCTTAACTAGGAAAAATTCCTATTGAAAACGGGGATATTCCTGACTTCTCAGGTAGCAAATGGCTGCCTACAGCCAATGCGGTGGTTATTAACTGCGCCAGCAATTACGCTGAAACGCTTGAGCAGCAAGGCTTTAACAAGGCTCAGTGTTGATAATGAATCGCGTTATCAACAAAGCACAAGCGGCTATCAATGCAACGTTTTGGAATCACTCTGAATGGTCATCGGATCGCTGAACAAGCCAGCAACATCGACCGGGTCGAATTGATAATGGGTATTACAAAACTCACAGGCCAGCTCGACAAAACCGCGTTCTTCAATAATATCTTCGGCTTCCTGCAGCCCCAGTAATTTGATGGTATCAGCAACCCGCTGACGAGAACAGGTGCAGGCAAACTCTAGTAGTGTCGTTGATAATAAACGCACCGTTTCTTCATGAAACAAACGATGCAATAAGGTCACAGCATCAAGACCTAACAATTCTTCACTGGTCAAAGTTGCTGCTAAATGCCCCAACCGTTGCCAGTCTTCATCGTGTTTAGCCGGATCTTGATCCGGTAATTGCTGCAACATTAAGCCACCGGCCGTTTGATCATCAGTGTGCAGCCAAATCCGGGTATTTAATTGCTCGGATTGAGCAAAATAGGTTTCCAGCGCTTCGGCAATCGATTCACCATGAATACTGACCACACCCTGATACGGTTGTTTGGCGCTGGCATTTTCGATGGTTAACACTAACGTACCGCCGGCCAATAAATCCTGCATGGTGGCATCATCGGCAATATCACCACTCCAGTTCGCCAAACCACGCAAGGTATGTTCACTGGTGCATTCAACCATCAACAACGACACCGGCCCGCTGCTACGACATTGCAACACCAACCGGCCATCCATTTTCACGGTTTCTGCCAATAGACCCGCTGCTGCCAGCATTTCACCCAGTAATTTGGCCACAGCCGGCGGATATTCACGTTGCGCTTTGACCGTTTGCCAGGTGGTTTTTAATTGCAGCCATTCACCGCGCACCGCGGCACTGTCAAACATAAAACGCTGGAGATGATCTGCCTGTGGGGCGTCGTCTTGCATGGTAAATCCTGGTATTAGCTAATGAACGGGCAAAAAAATGCCGGCATGGTTAACCGGCATTTTAACTTATTTATTGACCCCAGCGCAGACCTGACCTGTCGACGCTGGGACAAAACTCAAGCGTGTTGCAACAACATAGCATTGAGCTTTTTAACAAAGCTGGCCGGATCATCAAGCTGACCGCCTTCCGCCAGTAAAGCCTGGTCAAAGATAATCGAGGTCCAGTCAGCGAATTTGTCATCACTGCTTTCATCTTTCAGTTTGGCGACCATTGGATGTTCTGGGTTTAACTCCAGAATCGGTTTGCTGCCCTCAACAGGTTGGCCGGCAGCTTTTAACATCCGCTCCAGGTTACCGCTCATATCGTAATGATCGGCAACCAGACAAGCCGGTGAATCAGTCAGACGATGGGTAATACGTACATCTTTGACTTTTTCATCGAGTGATTTTTTGACACGTTCGACCAGATCTTCGAAGTTTTTTTCAACTTCTTCATGGACTTTTTTCTCTGCTTCGTCTTCCAAGTCACCCAGATCCAAATCGCCTTTGGCCACTGATTGCATATGTTTGCCGTCAAACTCGGTTAATGAGTTAACCAACCATTCATCGACGCGGTCGGTGAGCAGCAAGACTTCAATGCCTTTTTTACGGAATACTTCCAGATGCGGGCTGTTTTTGGCAGCGGCAAAACTTTCAGCAGTGATGTAATAAATTTTATCCTGCTTGTCTTTCATGCGGCTGACGTAATCGGCCAATGACACCGTTTGATCAGTAGTGCCAGACTCGGTGCTGGCAAAGCGCAGCAGTTTGGCCAAGGATTCTTTATTGGCAAAATCTTCGCCCGGGCCTTCTTTGATGACCTGACCAAATTCTTTCCAGAATTTGCTGTATTGCTCTGGCGCGTTTTCAGCCATTTTATTCAACTCAGACAGGATCTTCTTCACTGACGCAGCGCGAATGGTGTCGATGGTTTTGCTGCTTTGCAGAATTTCCCGCGACACGTTCAGCGGCAGGTCATTGGTATCAATGACGCCGCGAACAAAACGCAGATAACGTGGCATCAGCTGATCGCTGTCTTCCATGATAAATACACGTTTCACATACAACTTGATGCCATGCATGCGATCCCGATCCCACAGATCAAATGGCGCCCGTGATGGGATATACAGCAATGAAGTATATTCGATATTGCCTTCGACTTTGTTATGGCTCCAGGTCAGTGGATCTTCATAGTCATGGGCAACTTGTTTGTAGAATTCCTGGTACTGCGCTTCTGTGATGTCATTTTTTGACAGCGTCCATAAAGCGGTCGCTTTGTTGACGGTTTCAAATTCGATGACGCTGTCATCAACCTTGCCATCTTCATCCGGCACAGGCTCTTTTTGCATAACGATTGGCAGGTTGATGTGATCGGAATATTTGCTGATCACATTACGCAGACGCCAGCCATTTAAAAATTCGTCTTCATCTTCACGCAAATGCAAGGTGATTTCGGTACCACGGCTTGGCATATCGACATTTTCAATGCTGAATTCGCCTTCACCAGCCGATTCCCAGATAACGCCATGTTCTGCAGTTAATCCGGCGCGGCGGGTTTTCAGAGTCACTTTGTCGGCAACAATAAAGGCTGAATAAAAGCCAACACCAAACTGACCAATCAGCTGCGAGTCTTTGGCCTCATCACCAGTCAGTTTGCCAAAAAACGCCTTGGTGCCACTGCGGGCAATGGTGCCGATATTGTCGATAACTTCCTGACGAGTCATGCCAACGCCGTTATCGGTAAT
>CBFHWI010000008.1:60181-61589 GCA_965659475.1 Methylophaga sp. | reverse complement strand
GGAAAAGACAGCATGCGCTTGATAATGATGAGTTGCTTAATGGCTGCCAGCTTGACGGTAAGTGCCAATCAACAAGACACCACCGAGCGCCCCAAAACCAACAATCAATCAGTCGTGGGCTATGAAGAAAAAGCACGTTTGTTCCCGGGTAATATTAAAATCCCAGCACGGATTGATACGGGTGCCACCACCAACTCCTTGCATGGTGTCGATGCTGAAGTCATTGAAAAAAACGGCAAACAATATGTTCGTTTTAACTTCATTGACCACAATAATGAAGTGCATGAAATGACTCGCCCTTTAATTGCTCAAACCGTTGTTAAGCAAGCAAATGGCAAACAGTCTCGCTATGTAGTCGAAATGGGCTTATGCGTCGGTGATTACTATAAAAAAACTCGCTTTACACTAGCAGACCGCAGCCGGATGACCTTCCCTATCCTGGTTGGCCGTAATTACCTTGATAAATCACTGCTGGTCAGTTCCGCTGAAAAAAATACCGTTGAACCGAACTGTGATGTCAATTTGGCTTTAAACGACTTGTAAGATGGCTCCGCCACAATAAAAGCAGCCGTTGGCCATCATGTGCTCCGCTGCTTTTTTCTGTCATGAAGCAATCAGGCTAAAATGCTAATGTATTGCTTTATCACCTTGCTGAGGCCATATGGGAAATAACCAGCTCCGCATCCTGACTTACAACCTGCACAAAGGCTTTAATGCCGGTAACCGGCAGTTTATTTTGCATGAAATGCGTGATGAACTGATGCACACTAATGCCGATATTATGCTGTTACAAGAAATTCAGGGCGAGCATCTGACCCACCAGCAGAACCATCAACATTGGCCGGATTGCCCACATTGCGAGTTTATCGCCCGTGATGTCTGGCCGCATTTTGCCTATGCCAAAAATGCCGTTTACAACGTCGGCCATCATGGCAATGCTATTCTCAGCAAATATCCGCTGATTCGTTGGGAAAACATTAATATCTCACCCTACAGCTGGGCTAGTCGTAGTATTTTGCATGGCGTGATTCATCTGCCCGGTAGTACTGACGAACTGCATATTATCTGTATTCATCTGGGCCTGACCGGCGGTGAACGCAAAAAACAATTTGTGCAGTTATGTGATCGGATTGATGAACATGTGCCGCATGATGCACCGCTGATTGTTGCTGGTGATTTTAATGACTGGGGCGAGCAAGCCGAAAAACATCTCTATCAGCATTTGGACCTTAAAGAAGCCTATCGCACGCTTCACAAACGTCATGCCCGCACCTGGCCAGTCTGGATGCCAGTCCTGAAAATGGATCGGATTTATTTTCGAGGGCTTGAGCCGGTGATATGTGAACGGCCGCCACGTGCCAACTGGAACAAACTCTCCGATCATTCACCGTTAATCGCGGCGTTTGCA